>NZ_BCMQ01000007.1 GCF_001485415.1 Myroides odoratimimus | reverse complement strand
ATGTTTTTAAAAAGTATTTCATAACTCTCTATTATATTACCTTTTACGAGCAAAAGTTTTTTTATCTTTTTTTAAAGGTTATAACCTTATGGCGTCTCTATACTATATATACGTAACGCTAGAGGGCGAAATATATTTAATATTGTGCTCTAGTATATATAGTAAGGCGCTATTGAGCTACTCCTATAAAAAAGATAAGCTCTAAGTCAGTAGACTTAGAGCTTATACTTATTATTATGACATATTTATTATAGTATCAATAAAGGAGCAACAAATCCTATTGTCAATCTTCCTGTATTATAATTTTCTAATCCTAAATTATTCTTAGCATAAGATGAGTAATTGTAATATCTTCCTACATAAGACACAAAGAACCTCACATTAATATCCTTAAATGGTATATACTGTACTGTTGGTATAAAACCATAACTTGTTCTCAAGCGATCTGTACCACTTGTAGTACTCTCTATATTCTTACCATAAGCGTTACTAGTCATCAATGTTAATGATAAATTTAACTTAGGAGTAACTAAGTAATCTGCCTTAATCCAGTTATCCATATAAGCTACATTTTCACTCACATGTCCTTTAACACCATCTGCTAAGGTATTATTCACCATATAACTAACCATCCCTTTACGATCTAGATCTTCCTTGCTATACTGGAAGTCATACATAATGGTTAATTTATCATCTTGATACTTATGACCAAGGGACACATAGTTCATCACTTTACTTTTGGCTTCTTGAAAGTAACTATAACTATAATTTGTTTGGAACTTACCACCAAAGAAATTACCTCTCCAATTCGTAACAAAAGCTAAAGGCATTTTTGCTTTTTCTATATTAGTAATATCAAAATCCTGATACTGGTCTTCAAAATGCTGTGTTCTAGAATTTAGCACTTGCAATCCAAAAGAATGCCCATTATCCAGAGTATGTGTAACCCCAACTCCTGTCAAGAAATTATCAGCATGTTGCAATATATCATTATACTGTAAAATCTCGATTGGATTTAAATCAAACTCAAATCCTCCCCAGTCAGTACTCATCTTACCAATGTCTAATCTAGTCTTAGGATCAAGGTAAATTCCAACAAATGCCATATCAACCCCTCTTTCGATATGATCTTTAGTTCCTATTTCAGATTTCTGAGTATATCTATTCCTAAATCTAAAATACACTCGATCATGTATTTTCCCCTTTATCTCAATACGTGCTTGATTATTATCAAACTCAGAGTTTGTAAAAGTTCCGTTATCAAAATAACTCTCAAACCCTACTCTAGTATGAAATAGAACGTCTATATTTTTTAACAATCCTACTTTCTCGACGGGGATAATAGGTTTTACTATTGTGTCTGTAGAAGATTGCGGTTCCTGAGCCATTGCTCCCGCACTTACAAACATCGTCATTAATAATAATGCCTTTTTCATTTTCATTTTTTTTATTTAATTCTTCATTTTTTATAATAATATAGCTCCTAATAAGAAACCGGCTGTTACTGCAACACCTATAGCAACTAACCCTGGAATCATAAAACTGTGATTCACTACAAACTTCCCGATTTTAGTACTTCCTGTTCTATCAAAATTAATTGCTGCTAGCAATGTTGGATAACCTGGTAATACGAAATCCGCATTTACTGCTGGGAAAATTGCAATCAACGCTGGATTAGACAATCCTAAAGACACCCCTAGAGGCATCATCGTTTTAGTTGTAGCTGCTTGACTAAACATCAAGGCACCTAAAATAAATACAGCAATAGCAAAAGTCCACGGATATGCAGAAACCACATCGGTCATAAATGCTTTTATCACCACCTCATTATGCGCCATAAAAGTAGAGCTCATCCATACTACCCCAAACACAGAGACTACCGCAGTAGCCATAGAACTAAAGAGACTAACCTTTGTCACTGCTATAGCACTTGTCTTGGTCGTAATCATCATTAGAGCAGACGCAGTCAATGTAATCATACTTATCACTGCTACCATCTGTAGTTCTCCATTAGCCTTAAGCACTAAGCTTACAGCCCCAGGTTCAAACACAGGAAGTAATTGAGGAAAAGCACCCGCTAGAACAATTAATAACACTGCTATAGAAAATATAACAACAGAACTCTTCGCTCCTTTTTTTAACTCTTTTTTCTCTCCTACCTCGTCTGCATCAAGACTTTTAGCAAACTCAGGGTCTCTCATCTTCTCAATAAATATAGGATCATCTTCTAACTCTTTCCCTTTCTTAAGAACAGATAAACAACCTATTAAAATACCAATAAGACAAGCTGGTATACACACCTTCATAATATCTATCAAAGCTCCTTGATAAGCTAAAATACTAGCTCCTGCAAAAGCAGCTGTCGCGGCACTCATCGGACTTCCTGTTATAGCTAAGTGAGAAGCGATAACTGATATACTTAAAGGGCGCTCAGGTCTAATTCTCTTTTTAGCTGCTACCTCAGAAATAATAGGTAATAAAGAATATAGTAAGTGCGCTGTACCAGCAAAAAGGCAAAAGAAATAAACCGTAAATGGTGCGATAAACACAATATTAGAAGGGTTACTTCGAATCACTTTTTCCGCTAATTGTACTAAGTAATCAAGTCCACCACAGGCTTGAAGTGTAGCAGCTGTAGACACAATTGCCATAATCACAAGCATTACATCTATAGGAGGGTCGCCAGGACGCATACCGAATACAAATACGAATATACTTAAGCCAACCATTCCCATAACACCAAGACCAATTCCTTTCATTTGCGATCCGATAAGAATCATTCCTATCAAGATGCAGAACTGTAATAGTAACATAGCCACAAAATTTTAATTATACCTTTAGTATAGATTCTATATAAAAGGAGCGCTACACTGTATATACATTCAGTAGGCGCTCCTCTTATATTAATGGTTATAACTTATCTCTTTTAATATTTGAAGAACATATCTTGAATCACAGCTCTATCTTTGGTCTCAGTAAGTGCTAACATTAATAAGATTCTAGCTTTCTGAGGACTTAAATCATCTGCTACCACAAAACCAAGCGCATTATCATCCACCTCATTAAATAAAGTCACTCTACCTGCTCCAGCTCTTGCTGAACGACAAACTATAATACCTGATTTTGCAGCTGCTATTAAAGCATCTCCTACAGGAGCATTAAAGTTACCATTCCCCATACCAGCGTATACTATACCAGCTACACCTTCTTCTTTGGCAGCAGTCACTGCTCTAGGACTAGCATCAGCATAACCGTAAACGATTTCTACCTGAGGAAGTTTAGTTAATCCCTTTACATTAAACTTCTTCTCTGGAGATCTCAATGTTTTATAGTAGTAACTCACTTTCCCATCAAAGATCAATCCTATTGGTCCAAAATTTCTAGATTGAAATGTAGCCATATTAGTTGTCACTGTTTTTGTGACATCTCTAGCTGCAAATACTGCTTCATTCATTGCAATCACCACCCCTGCTTCTTTACTTTCAGGAGATGCAGCCACCATCACAGCATCTAATAAGTTTCTATTCCCATCTTGACTCATCGCTGTCGCAGGTCTCATCGCTCCCACTAATACCACAGGCTTATTAGAATTAATAGTCAATTCTAAAAAATAAGCAGTCTCCTCTTGGGTATCCGTTCCATGAGTGATCACTACTCCATCAGCCTCGTCTTTCTCGAATATCTCATTAATACGATTACTTAATTTCAACCAAGTTTCAATATTCATATCTTGACTACCAATCTGAGCAATCTGTTCCCCTTTAACTTTGCCAAACTTATGCATCTCAGGTACAGCATTTAGAAGATTCTCAATCGGAATTTTACCTGCAGTATAAGCTGCCTTCGTTGCCGACTCTCCTGACCCTGCTATTGTTCCTCCTGTTGCAAGGATAATCACACGAGGTTCATCCTTTGATGTATTTGAAGCTCCTTTAGTCTGAGCTTGCATTTGAAATGCTAACAATACACCGAACATTAAACTAAATACCTTTTTCATGGTTACTATAATTATAATTAATCAACTTCTACTTTTTTAAACCAATCTTCTATTCTATATCAGAGATAGATAACTCATATCGTTCTAAACTACACACCACAACTTTCATTCCCTTTTCTTATTTTTTTTAAAAAAACGAATAATAAAATCTCCTATTTCCTAAAAATAATTTCTCTTAAAAATATATCAATACCCTACATCACTTTATTTTTTCACACTTTTACCTCAGAGCACTAAACTTCTATATTTTTTATTTTGCCATTGTTTTAAAACAGAAAAATATAATCAAAAAAATGCCAAATAAAGTCACTTTAACACAACACTGATCTAAATAATATATAAAACTACGACAATAATTAACAATATCAAATAAGTAAAAGTAAAAAAGAATAAATAAATATTCAGCAATAATATTCCAAACTACAGCTTTTTTTAAACATATTTCAATATAATAAAAAAAACTGTAACTATAAGAGCCTATTATTTCGTCTCTTTTATTCGATAAATAGTAAAATTTTAGATAAAAAATAATACAATCATTTTTTTGAATCAATTCTGTTAAAAAAAACATAATAAAACTTTACTCCATACAGTTTTAATGACAACATCTATTAACTATATATAACAACAATTTAATTACTAGTCTAGAAGTCATCGATGGTGTAATCTGTATCATTGGGCAAAACGATGTTATCGGAGTTGGTCAAGATGGAAATGTTATATACCACAACACGTATAAAGAACCAGGAGAAGCAGGAAGACGTTTACTAAAATCAGCGTCTATAGCTGGTAATGCTTATATGGGGGCTATGAATGCTAAAAACCAAGCCATAACAAGTGCGACCTATTCTGTATCTTATCGCAATGCTAATGGTCAAGTAATAGAAAGCAAAGACTATGTATTCAGTGAGAAAGATCGTGCTAAAGCACAAAAAACACTAAATACTCAACAGTCCCTTATGAATGACCTGAATAGTACTATCACTCCATTGGTACAAAGTAGATTTAATGCTCTTAAACAAACTGCTGAATACGCTTATGTATTCGCTAGAGGTACTGAAGGAGAAACTACACAACTAGTCAAAGTGAGAAAGAAAGACGGTAAAGAAGTAGATAAAATAGCTATTGATAACAATAGACCTCTATACGAAATAGACCCTATCACAAGTAGTATATACTATGTATATAAAAATGAACTACGCACTTTTAAAGATAAATAAGAACCTAATCTTCTTATAAATACAAAAGCCCCTTAGATTAACTAAGGGGCTTTTTACTTTACCATATATTTCTGACTATAAAGAATACAATAATAAGTGCTAGAAAAGAATAGGCAAACCAATTCGGAATAGCATATTTCTGCAAAAACTTATCATTCTTTACAATATACACTTCCACTAATGCTATATATAAAAAAGCAAGTAGAGGAAAGTATACTAATATCATTACATTATATTCTATAGCCTCTCTAAAATGTCCATGTAGTAATGCATGCAAGGCACGCTGTCCTCCACATCCAGGGCATAACCATCCTGTCTCACGATAGAACATACACGATAGACCACCATTATCACCACTCCCAAAAAACTGATAGTAATAATATAATCCAAAAAGAGGAATTATTAGAAATATGATTCTAAGTATCCAATTCTTCATTATAGTCTATTACATATTTTGAGCTGCTCTCACTTGCTCCATAATTGTTTCGAAGTATGCATTAATACCTCCTGCATTCACAATATCAAAAACAGCTTTACCAATAGCGATTACAAATAATAAAATAGCTACTAAAGCTAATTTCTTCGCTGTACTAGCTGCTTTAACAGAAGCCTCATACTCACCATTATTATATTTACTAGTAGACTGACTAGACATTACGATAGCGATAATACCTAATATTAACCCAATACACCAGAAAGAACACATACCTAATACTGTAGAAGTAATAGACAGCCCCATATAGTTATTAGGCTTCTCACGTTGTTCTGTAACTTGATTTTCAAATTGATTAAATTCCATATTTTTTTATTTTGTTGAGCAAGATAGTTATTTTTATTAACATATCTATAACAAAAAAGAGAGGAAATTCCTCTCTTTTCATTATACTTATCTTATTTCTTTTATACTTATGCAAACTTTGCTATAAATTGCTCTAACTCATCAGCAAATTGATCTTGTGCATTTGCAATCACTTCATCTATAGCTTCTATTGTAAGAATTGGTTTTAATTTCGCATCAGTACGAAGCCAATCTAAGAATTCTTTATTGAACTCTGCAGCATCGAATTCTCCTTCTTCTATCAGTTCCTCTTTATCAGGGAAATAGAATTCTTCCATAAACACAACTGCTTCCACATCATAAGCTGATATCTGTAATAGCTCTTTGATATTCTTAGCAACGATAAAAACTCCACCTTCATCACCAAAAACAACGATAGGACAGTTATCCAAACTTTTTACCGCTTTATCCTGTACCCAAAAAGCAAAAATACTACCAGTACTATTAGCCTCTGCAAAAGGAACAAACGAATTTACAAATTCTTCTTCTTCTGAAATAGATTCGATGATTCCTGGATCCTCGTCTATTAAATAGATAGCGTTAGAATAATAAGATGGAATATTCTCAGATGTCTGAAATTCCAATAAACTTTTAATTTCATTAGGTACTTTATACCCTTTAAATAATGCAGTAAATTCTTCTTTTACCATTGTGATGTTCATTTTCGCCTCTTATCAGGCTTACGGATTTTAAAAATTAAAACTAATGTAATACACTAAATCTTATTCTATATTAGTAATTACTTTGATAGAATAAAGATAAAATATTTTTTTATTGAAAAACATATTTCCACAACAAACTTATATTTTTTTTATCATTTAAGTCGATTGATATATGTAATTCATTTATTTCGTTGGTAAAAGTAATAAACTTTACTAAATGGACGACTAATTATTTAAATATTAACCATTTAATTTTAGTACTTATTCTTCTTTAATTAACCTTTTTGTACTGTTTTACTCAAGATAAAGTTTCGCAAAACATGATTGAACAGTTATTTTTAATAATACTATCTTTACATTTTAAAAAACTGTCTAATATGACAACTCCTACTATTCTATATTTAGCATCAGCATTAATAACAGATCAAGATAACCGATTACTGACTGTACGCAAAAAAACGTCTACCTATTATATGATGGCAGGTGGTAAAATCGAAAAAGGAGAAACTCCTGAACAAGCCTTAGTAAGAGAGTTAAAAGAAGAGCTAAACTTAACAGTAAACACAAATGAACTAACCCTACTGGGTACACATAGTACAGAAGCTGTGAATGAAAAGAATACTATAGTGAAAGCTCATATCTATCATATTATAATCAATCATCAAACGCTAGAAGTAGCTTCAGAAATAGCGGAAGCCAAGTGGCTCACAAGAGAAACTTATAAAGAAACTAAACTTGCACATCTATTAGAAGAATTTAGTGTTCCTATTTGGTTAAGTTTATTCTAATCCTCTCATGCTACTAAAATATACTCTCAACATAATTACCAAGCCCCTCTCAGGCTTCTAGTTTCATCTAGTACCGTACCTATTTCCTTTGCAATATCAGCATTACCTTACTATAACACCTAAGTAATGACTGCGTTATTTATCGAGAATTAACGGAGTCACTACGGACTCATAACGGGCTCACTACGGACTCACCGCTACCAAAAGCCAATAAAAAAGCCTCTAAGTCTAAAACAAAGAGGCTGTTATATCAGTATATGCTAATTATGCTTGTTTCTTTACGAACTTGGTTAAGATAACGATTTGTTGACCATCTATCTTTCCTTCGATTTGTTCTGTATTATCGTGTACTAAACGGATATTTCTAACAGCAGTACCAATCTTAGCATTAATAGTAGATCCTTTTACATCAAGATCTTTAATTAATGTCACAGTATCTCCTCCTACTAATACATTACCATTACAGTCTTTATGAAGATCTACACTTCCATCCCCTGTATGATCTCCTGTAAGTTTAGCAAACTCTAAAAGTTCATCGTCTAAATACATCATCTCTAAACTATCTGCTGCCCAACTTTCGTTACGGAAACGGTTCAGCATACGCCAAGCTACTACTTGTACAGCTGGAAATTCACTCCACATTGATGTAGTAAGACATTGCCAGTGATTAGCATCTAATTCAGCTTTCTTCTCTACTTGCTCTAAACAAGTATCACAAATATAGATTTCTCTATCTGCTTCATTAGCTGCTGCAGGTGGTACTTCATATACATTTAAATGTCCAGTTGCCTCACATAGTTCGCATTTATTACCACTTCTTTCTATTAATTGTGCTTCAGTCTTCATTTATAAAACAATATATTATTAAAGTTGTAAAGATATATGTTATTATTTAGATATAAAAAACAATAAAACACTTCAGTAATTAAACCATTTGCACTACACAGATATGAATTTAACAAAACACTTAATTTTTTAGATTGCTTCTAAAAATTGAATCCTAGAATTATGGTTTCGACTTATATATCTTGGTTTTCATTACACAATTCGCCATAATACCTATCCCTTCTTTAATTAAGCACAATAGCGATAATTGCCCTTACAAAAAACCTTATCTTTACTCTTCAATAACACAAACTATCATTATAAATGAAAACAGATATCGAAATTGCTCGTGAATGTGAGTTAAAGAGAATACAAGATGTAGCACACTCTATCGGTGTAAATGAAGAAGAGCTTATCCCTTACGGAAAGTATATGGCTAAGGTTCCTCTAGATGCTATGAATACAGAGAACATCAATAAGTCAAATTTAATATTAGTTACTTCAATCACTCCTACTAAAGCAGGTATCGGTAAGACCACTGTGTCTATAGGTCTAGCGTTGGGGTTAAATAAAATAGGTAAGAAAGCTGTAGTAGCTCTACGCGAGCCTTCATTAGGTCCATGCTTTGGGATGAAAGGTGGAGCTGCAGGAGGTGGATATGCTCAGGTATTGCCTATGGAGAATATCAACCTACACTTCACAGGAGATTTTCACGCTATCACATCAGCTCATAATACGATAAGCGCTTTATTTGATAACTATATCTATCAGAATAGAGCTAATGAAAACGGAATTAAAGAAATATTGTGGAAAAGAGTATTGGATGTGAATGACCGTAGCTTGCGCTATATCAACACTGGGCTAAGAGGTAGTGCTAATGGAGTACCACAAGAATCAGGATTTGACATTACTCCAGCCTCTGAGATTATGGCTATTATGTGTCTGGCGACAGACATAGAAGATCTTAGACGCAGAATCGAAAATATCTTATTAGGATATCGCTATGACGGAAGTATGTTTACAGTAAAAGATCTAGGTGTAGCTGGAGCTATTACGGTACTATTAAAAGATGCACTTAATCCTAACTTAGTACAAACTACGGAAAACACTGCTGCCTTTATTCACGGTGGACCATTCGCTAATATTGCACATGGATGTAACTCTGTTATCGCTACTAAAATGGCTATGAGCTATGGAGACTATGTCATCACTGAAGCAGGTTTTGGTGCAGACTTAGGTGCCGAAAAATTCTTTGATATCAAGTGTCGTAAATCTGGTTTACAACCAAAACTGACAGTGGTAGTAGCTACTGCACAAGGATTAAAAATGCACGGTGGTGTAGCTATCGAAGATATTAAAGCTAAAAATACAGATGGCATCCGCAAAGGCTTAGAGAACTTAGCTAAGCATGTAGAGAATATTAAATCTTATGGACAAAGCATAGTAGTTGCTTTCAATAAATATGCAACTGATGATGCAGAGGAACTACAAATCGTAGAACAATACTGTAAGGATAACCACATTGGATTTGCGATTAACAATGCATTCGTAGAAGGTGGTGAAGGCGCTAAAGCCCTAGCTGAAGTAGTTGTAAACACAATAGCAAACAACCCAAGTAAACCTCTTCAGTTCCCTTATCAAGACAGTGAAACAATAGCTGTAAAAATAGAGAATATCACTAAGAAGATATATGGAGCTAATAAAGTAGAGTTCTCCTCTGCTGCTAAAAAGAAATTAGCCCAACTAAAAAACACAGATATGGATCAATATCCAGTATGTATTGCCAAAACACAATATTCATTCTCTGCAGACGCAACAGCATACGGTGTAGCTAAAGATTTTGACATTGTAATCAATGATTTAGTGATCAATAGAGGTTCTGAGTTCATCGTGGCTATAGCAGGAGATATTATGCGTATGCCTGGATTGCCAAAATCACCACAAGCACTAAGAATTGACTTAGTGGATGGATTGGTTGAAGGATTGAGCTAATCACTGATACCATATACTATAACAGTAGGGTCGCCTTATAAAGGTGGCCCTATTCATTTTATAACAACTGTGAAATAATCAAAATTAAATAGCTACTATTCAAAACTTTAACTACATATCCCTTTCATTTTACGGCCTATTTTTTTAAATAAAGTGATGCTTTTGTATAAATTTGTTTAGAATAATTCTAAATAAATACACTATGAAATTACTATCCTCCCGAAAAGAGAAACTGTACATCACACTATTCTATTCATTATCAATACTCTCACAAGCACAGCATTTAAATCTTCGAGTAAAAAACTCTTCTGGTCATGCTGTTCCTAATGTAGTTGTAGAGATAAATAATCAAAATGTAGGTATCACTGATGATACTGGTGTATTCTCCCTAGCAGACACTTATTCCTCTACTGTTGACTTAAGGTTAAAAGCCTTTGATTACGCTGATTACTATATGACACTTGAGTTACAAAAAGATACGATTAACAACTTTACAATTACACTTACTGTTAATCCTGAGACTATAAATGAAATTATCATTACTGCTGGCCGAAAACCAGAACACATCTCTACAGTCCCCTCTTCTGTAACGATACTTACCAAACAAGAAATAGAAACACAGAGTGATATTAATAGTAATATCAGCTATATCTTAGGTAATACAGTACCTGGACTCGCTACAGCTACTAATAAAGTAGCCAATACAGGGCAGACACTGAGAGGAAGACCTCTTCTAGTTTTAATAGATGGTATTCCACAATCTCTCCCTTTAATGAATGGAGCCCGGAGTATACGTTCTCTAGATCCTTATGTTATCGAAAAAATAGAAGTAATAAAAGGAGCAACGTCTATCTATGGCAATGGATCTGCGGGTGGTATTATCAATTATATTACTAGAAAAGATGTAGGCAACAAACCACTAAGTGGGCAAACTAAAATAGGTACTACCTTTAACCCTTATCACAGTAGTGGAACCTTAGACTATCAAATAGGACAGTACTTCTCTGGTAGAATAAATAACTTCAGCTACGCTATAGGTGGGCATCTTAAATACAATGGCTTACAAAGAGATGGTGAAGGCTTACCACTAGGGCAACTAGGTGGTCTGTCTAATTCTTATGAGCGAAACATCTTTACAAAACTATCTTATCAGCTCAACGATTCCTCATCATTACAACTACTCTACAATTATTACACTACCGTACAAGATGAGAAGTACAAAACTAAACCAGGACGTTATGGACAAGAGCCTGCTATAGGCATAAGAGGTAGTGAAGGTGGAAAACCAGTAGGTACACCATACAATCACAATGCTATGCTGACCTATACTAACGATGCACTTTATGCTAATACCCGATTAGACATTAGTGCTTACATCACTTCCTTTCAATCGATGAATCGTTATGTACCGAAAGGAACCGTCTGGTATGGTCCAGGTCAAACTAGGATAATATCAAAAAAGAAAGGAATGAGAACTAACTTTAATACTCCTTTTACGCTTTATAATACTCCTATTGAAATTACTTATGGTTTTGATCTACTCAGTGATATGACTATGCAAGACCTCACAGATGGTAGAATATTAACTCCCCAAATGAAAATGCTAAGCATAGCCCCTTATGCACAGTTAAAGATAGATATATTAGATGACTTTATCTTTAAAGGAGGGATTCGTTATGAAAATTCGAATGTAAAAATCAATGATTACACCACTATATCAACAGGCCCTAATAACGAAGGCTCTATAGCTGTCAATGGAGGTAAACTAACTTATAGGGCAACAGTATTTAACGCAGGTATCCGATACACTAAATATGATTACTTCAATCCATTTATCAGTTACTCACAAGGTTTTTCCCTCAATGAAGTAGGAAAAATATTGAGAAGAGCAGATGCTAATACGCTGAATAATTTAGAGACTTCCCCTGTGATTACTAATAATTACGAAATAGGTTTCTCTAGTAAATACAGCATTTTCTCACTACAAACCTCATATTATATCAGCACTTCTAAATATGGTATTAACCTTATAGATGTCGGAGGATATCTGATGCCTAGTAGAGAACCTGAAAAGATTAAAGGTTTCGAAATAGCTTTAGAGGCTAGAGTAATGAAGAGCTTAAAAATGGGTGGTACTTTCACCACTATAGAAGGAAAAACAGAGAATAAAAAAGGCATCTTAGAATATCTAGGAGAAGATAGAATACCGCCTAATAAAGCAACTGCATTTATTACATATACTCCATTCAATAAGGCTACTCTATCCTTATTTTGGATAAATACAGGAAATAGAAAACACTTCAGCCCAAATAACAATGGAAAATATAAAAACGGACAAGGTCCCATAAGTGAAGTTAATCTATTTAACCTTAATGCTAATTATAAACCTAACGACCATTGGTCACTCTCTCTTGGTATAGACAATCTATTCAATAAAACCTACTACCCACCAGTAAGCCAATACAGAGGTATTCACGCTGATTATACTAGAGGAGTTGGAACTACAATGTCCTTTAATGCAACATATTCCTTTTAATAAAGTAGAGCAATAATTACTCATAAAGTTCTTTATATCCTATTTGAAATCTTAAAAACAAATGTATCCAAGTCCTATTTCTCAAAAGAGGTATCCTAAAAGGATAAATTGTTCGTTCATGTTATAATATTGTCAAAATAAAGCAGAACACTTTCTTAAAATTAAGTTATATTTGGTAAATTTTAAACACATATTAATATAATACCTTACTCATAAATGACAGAAATAATTCATCATTTATTCAATCCACTTCCGAACGCTATTATGAGTGTATTAATGGGGATAACCTTTATCTATTGGATATTCTCGGCTTTATTAGGAGGTTTTGATGGTTTTGATATTGATATGGATGTCAATCCTGAAATAGATGTTGACATAGACATTGATGCTGATGTAGATACAGACTTTGACTTACAACAAAGTCATGTAGACATTACTCATGACAAAGAAGTGGATGTAGCAGATCATGTAGATGTACGTCAGCCAAGTATCTTTATGCAGATACTTGAGTTTATGAATGTAGGGAAGATCCCTTTCATGATTGTATTAACCATCTTTAAATTCTTTACTTGGGCAGGTACATTATTAACTACTACAATTCCTAAAGTAGTGAATCTAGGCTTTTGGTCTGTTGTGATATTAATTCCACTTTCTTTTATAGCGATTATCTTAACACACTATGCTACACTTCCACTAGTTAAGTTTTTAAAGAACACTGGTTATCACGGTGAGAAGGCAATAGACTTTATCGGAAAAGAAGGTGTTATGTTATCAAGTATCACTGCAGATAAACAAGGAAATATGGAGGTAGTCATCGATCAAGATCCAATCAAGATATTGGTACAGAGTACAGATGGTAACCAAATAAAATATGGAGAGAAAGTCATTATCATTAAAAAATGTGATAAAGAAAATATCTTCCAAGTAAGAAGAATACATTAATTATTAACTATAAACACTAAAATCTATGGGTGAGTTTGGTCTAGGGACATTAATAGCTATTATTATAGGCGCACTTTTTCTATTAGTATTATTATTTTTTGCAATACTTGCATCTTTCTATAAGAAGATACCACAAGGTAAATCTATAGTAAGAACTGGGGTTGGAGGGACTAAAGTAGCTTTTAACAAAGGTATTTATGTGATCCCTGTATTCCATAAAATGGAGATTATGGATATCTCTGTAAAAAAACTACAAATCGATAGAATGCAAAACGAAGGTCTTATTTGTAAAGACAATATTCGTGCAGATATTAAAGTAGCTTTCTTTATTAGAGTTAACAAGTCTATAGAAGACGTAATTAATGTGGCACAAACATTAGGTTGTGAGCGTGCAAGTGATGTAGAAACGCTAAGAAATATATTCGAAGCGAAGTTTTCTGAAGCTTTAAAAACAGTAGGTAAGAAATTTGAATTTATCGAATTATACGAAGCTCGTAGAGAGTTTAGAGAAGAGATTATTAATATCATAGGTAGAGACTTAAACGGGTACATCTTAGATGACTGTGCTATCGACTACTTAGAACAAACAAATATCTCTTACTTAGATCCTCAGAACATTCTTGACTCTGAAGGTATTAAAAAGATTACTGAACTTACTGCATTACAAAACATCAATGCTAACCTTATCCGTAGAGATGAGCAAAAGGTAATCAAGAAGCAAGACGTAGAAGCTCGTGAAGCTATCTTAGAACTTGAAAGACAGTTATCAGAAAAAGAAGAGAAACAACGCAGAGAAGTGGATAATATCCGCGCTCGTGAAGAAGCTGAGATTCAAAAGGTACGCGAAGAAGAACGTCTTAAATCTGAGAGTGTACGCATCTCTACAGAAGAGAGTCTGGCTGTATTAGAAGAGAATAAACTACGTCAAGTAATCATCGCTGCTAAAAATAAAGAGCGTACTGATGCTGTAGAAACAGAAAGAGTAGAAAAAGACAGAGCGTTAGAACAAACAGAAAGAGAACGTATCGTAACACTAGCTCAGATTAATAAAGAGCGTGCTGTTGAGGAAGAAAAAAAGACGATACAAGATGTTATTCGCGAAAGAGTACAGCTTGAAAAAGGTGTTGTGGAAGAACAACAAAATATCAAAGACGTTGAAGCACTTCGCGCTGTAGAAAGAGAGAAACAAGTAGGTATCACTCAAGCAAGTAGACAAGCAGAAGAGAACTTAATCAGAACAGTGAAAGAAGCAGAAGCTAAAAAATCTGCTCAAGAGCAAATCTCTCAACAAATGCTGATCGAAGCAGAAGCAGAGAAAGAAGCTTCTATTAAACAAGCTGAGGCACGTAAGATATTGGCAGATGCAAAAGCTCGTGAAGATGCTACTATCGGATTAGCTGAGGCAGAAGTAATCAAAGCAAAAGCAGAGGCTGTAGAACAACAAAGTATCGTAGATGCTGCTAAAATACAACGTATAGCAACTGCTGAGGCAGCTGGTATCGAAGCGAAAGCAGAAGCGAAGAGAAAAGAAGGATTAGCGGAAGCTGAAGTGATGAAAGAAAAAGCAATAGCTGATGCTGAAGGATTAAAAGAGAAAGCAAATGCTATGAAACAAATGGATGGTGTTGGTAAAGAACACGAAGAGTTCAAACTTCAACTTCAGAAAGAAAAAGAAGTGGAATTGGCTGCTATCACAATCCAAAAAGATATTGCTCAATCACAAGCTAACGTATTATCTTCTGCACTTCAGACTGCTAAGATTGATATCGTAGGTGGAGAAACAATGTTCTTCGAAAACATTATCAACCAAGTAAGTCGTGCAAAAGGATTTGACCAATTAATCGATAAGAGTCAGAATGCTCAAGATATTAAACTTGCTTTATTAGGTGATGGTTCTACTATCAGTCAAGGTGAGTTATTTAATAATATTAAGCACTATGCAAGTCAGTTTAATATCACAACTGAAGATTTAAAGAATCTTAGTATTGCATCATTAGTACTTAAGATGCAACAAAACGCAACTGAGGACAATATGGGCTTACTTAGCAATATAGCTGATGCTGTTCAGAGTTTCGGTATAGGGAATAGAAAGTTATCTTAATGTATACTAATCACTCTTCTCTGTAGAGAAGAGTGATTTTTCTCCTATTTACCCCTACTCTATTTTTAATTTACCTACGTATTAGTCTTATCGTTCTAATACAAAGTATCCTTTATATATGGCTGAATTAGAAAACCAAAATATAGAATCATTAGATTCTAACACTTATGAGATTATACAGAAGAGACTACAAAGTCAGAAGAGCGATTTAATCCAACGATTAAATGCACTGAATGACGATCGTAAAGAAATCTTTACTTCTGTTGATCTAAAACTTATCGCTAATCAACGTATTACGACAGAAAACAACTGTACTGCTAGAGGTATTATTGCCTTTGATACAACTTGTATTTTTGCCTATAACGTACACTTTGGGCTAAAGACTGATATTCAGTTAAGTGATGTATTTAGTATATACCGCTTTGAAAATGATCAGTTCTTACCTCAACCTTTAGATTTTATCTATGATGAGAACTTCATCAGTGATTATAAAAACTTATATAAATACTATAGAGACTCTATCTTCAGCAGATTTAAGAAGACAGAGAATTACCTCTATATGGTATTCCAAACAAGTAAGAATGCAGATAACTTAAAAGCATTTAAGTGGTTAATCAAAGATAATCAATTGATTTATCAGGATGACCGTAGCATTCACGAAGTAGTAAAGAGTCCTCAGTTTGAGTTCAATTGGATTAAGACTAATCTTGAGAACAGACGCTTAGGAGTACACCCTCACGTATCTATACAAGACAAGGTATTTATAGAAGCAGTAGGTGGTGATATTACTTTTAAAATAGAAGACAACACAGATAATGGACAAGGAATATACTCTGAACCTGTAAAGAATGCCGATCAGCAGTTAGATGATGCTGATTACTTCTACGCTGACTTAGGTAACTTTATCGCTATACGCATTAAACCTTACCAAGAGGATTTCCGTGCTTTTATCTTTAATAATAGAACAAAACAAGTTATCAATGTACCTGCTTTAAACGAGACAGGTATTCTACTTCCTGATGGACAAGGTATCTTATTCTCTAATGGATACTACTTACAGAATGGAGATTATAAAATATTTGATAACAGTGTTCACAATTTAGAGTTTGTAAGAACTATTCCTTCTCATAATGGGGAGGACTACTTATATCTATTCTATCAAGCAGAGAACAATATCTATACCTTGATGTCTTATAACATCATCAAACAACAAGTAGAAACTCCTATCGTATGTAGTGGTTTCACTTTGTTTAACGATGGTAAGTTAATCTACTTTCGCTCAGAGAATGAAGCAGTAAGACATCACGTAGTACAGATATGGGAAACTCCTTATGCTGCTACATTAATAGAGAATAAGGAACAAAAAGAGAATCACTTATACAAAATAGGGAATAAGGACATCGTAAAAGCGATGGCTGAATGTCAAGAGATCATCCACCTCATCGATAAAGAAGATTCGTATGAAGGACTGTATGGTGATATAGCTAAGAAAGCAAATGACATTATAGATTCCTACTTCTGGATAAGAACCAAAGAAACTAAAAGCTTAGACGAACCTTTAGAACAGATTAGAAGTATTGCTAATACTGCTATAGATGAGTTTGAAAAAGTACAAGAGCAACGCAAGAGAGCCGCTGGTCTATTAACTGACTTAAAAGCAAAAGTAGATAAACAGCTCTTTAATGTTAAGAATGCTAAAGGTGATACGCTGGAAGGATTAGTACATCTATTAGCTGAAAACAGAAAGCTATTAGGTGAAGTCATCAGTACTCGTCAGACTAAATATGTTGACTTATCTATCTTAGAGAATTATCAAGAGCAATTGGGTAAGACCAATGAATCACTATCTGATAAAACAATCGCTTTCTTACTAAAAGAACAAGCACTCGTTCCTTATGAGCAAAAAGTAGTAGATCAAAAGGCTAAAGTAAATGAGGTAGTCAAGGTAATCGATGCTAATGCAATAGATGAAAACTGTAAAGCAATATCAGCTGAATTAGAACTGCTGATAGACATTCTGAACAGTTTAAAAATAGAAGACACTACTCAAGCGACAAAGATTATAGAGAAGATATCTGTAATATTTGCTTCGCTTAATGAGGTGCGCTCTCAACTGAAGAGAAAGATAGACTCTCTACGTACGAATGAGTCTATAGCTGAGTTTCATGCTCAATTAACCTTACTTGACCAAAGTATTATCAACTTCTTAGAATTATCTAATTCTCCTGAGAAATGTGACGAATACCATTCTAAAGTAAGTGT
Source organism: Myroides odoratimimus (assembly GCF_001485415.1). Taxonomy (GTDB): domain Bacteria; phylum Bacteroidota; class Bacteroidia; order Flavobacteriales; family Flavobacteriaceae; genus Flavobacterium; species Flavobacterium odoratimimum. The sequence goes on along the minus strand of NZ_BCMQ01000007.1, from coordinate 186,424 downwards.
TCAAGTAGAAGAACTGGAGAGTAAGTTTGCTGACTTCGATGATTTCATCTTAAAGATAGCCGATAAGCGAGAAGAAGTTTCTAAAGCTTTTGATACGCGCAAGACTCAATTAGTTGAACAGATCAATAGACGTACAAGTTCGTTAGAACAGATAGGTCTACGTATATTAAAAAATATAGAGAATAAGTCTTCTTCTTTCAAAACGAAAGAGGAGATACTTGCTTTTTTCTCTACTGACCTTATGGTCGATAAGGTACGTCAATTAGTTATTGAATTAAATGACTTAGGAGATGTATCTAAAGCTGAGAATTTAGAGAACAGCGTTAAGACGAGTCAAGAAGATGCACTGCGTACACTGAGAGATAAACAAGACCTATTCGCTGATGGAGAAAATGTAATCAGTTTAGGTACTCATAAATTCTTAGTCAACAAACAGCCATTAGACCTTACTATCGTTAGACGTAATGATATTCTGTATTATCACTTAACAGGTACTAGCTTTACTTATCCTATTCATAATGATAAGATCTATGCCTATAAGGAGATATGGAATCAAGACATCATCTCTGAAAACAACGAAGTATATAGAGCAGAGTACTTAGCTTATCAAATAATACAAGAACTACGTACTAATCCTTCATTAGATATTAATGAAGCAGTTAAGTTTAGAACAGAACAGAACTACTCTGAAGGATATCTAAAAGGAGTACACGACTTTGACGGATTAGAGATTACACAAGCCTTACTGAAACTAAAAGCAGAATTAGGAATATTGACGTATGCTCCTGCTGTTCGTGTTTCGGCACAAGTATTCTGGTATAAATTAGAAGCGGAAGTAAGAGAATCTTTATTGAAGAATATCAATAGTGCTGCCGCTGTACAAAAGGTATTCCCTAACAGTACTAACTATCAATATATAATTAGTCAATTAGAGGAGTTATATACACAATGGCAATCTCCATTGCGTGAATTAACATACAAGAAAGACATAGCACATTATATTTTTGAAGAGTTCTCATCAGGAGTATTCTTTACAAAAGCAGAACAAGCTTCTCTATTAAAGAAACAGTTTGTTACTTTCTTACAACAAAAGAATGCTAGTGTAACCTTTGAGAATGATATTAACGATACTACCTTATCTACATTAGATGCTTTTTATTTAATACAGAACTGGTTGTATTCTTATATAGATAATGAACCTAAAGCTGCTATATATAAAAAGTATATTGATGAAGCATGTTGTTTATTGTTATTTGAAAAGCAATATAACTATACTTTAAAAGAGAGTACTGACACTATAGTCTTAAACAACTTAAAAGGAAACCACACTTTAATAGTACAAGATACTTATACATTAGACTATCACGAATATATGCACAAGCTTGAAGTATTCGAGACTGAGCGTGTCCCTATGTTTACAGACTTTATTGCTACTAAAGATATGTTACTAAGCGAATACAAGAAATCATTAAAAGTAAACGAACTGAAACCTCGTGTACTGACTTCTTTTGTTCGTAATAAACTGATTAATGAAGTTTACTTTCCTTTAATTGGAAACAACTTAGCCAAACAGATAGGAGTTTATGGTGATAACAAACGTACAGCACGTATGGGAATGTTATTATTAGTATCGCCTCCTGGATATGGTAAGACTACTCTAATGGAATACTTAGCCAATGCTTTAGGTCTTCACTTCGTTAAGATTAACGGACCTACTATTGGACACTCTATTACCTCTATTGACCCTACAGAAGCTAAGACTTCTGGTGCAAGAGAAGAACTAAAGAAAATAAACTTATCTTTTGAGATGGCGGACAACGTAATGCTGTACTTAGACGATATACAGCACTGTAGTTCTGAATTTCTACAGAAGTTTATATCTCTAGCCGATGGACAGCGTAAGATGGATGGTATCTTCGAAGGAGAGAGTAAGACTTATGACTTAAGAGGTAAGCGATTCTGTATCATTATGGCAGGTAACCCATACACAGAATCAGGAGAGAAGTTTCAGATACCTGATATGTTAGCTAACCGTGCTGACACCTATAACTTAGGAGATGTGATTGGTAGTACAGAGCATTTGTTTAAGCTAAGTTTATTAGAAAACGCTATTGCTGAGAATACCTATTTACAAAAGTTAAGTAGTAACTCTTTAGATGATTTCTATAAACTGATTAACCACATCGAAACAAAATCAGAAGAATCTTTATCATTAGAAGGGAACTTTAGTGGGCAGGAGATAGAAGAGTTTACTGCTGTATTAAAGAAATCAATCACAGTAAGAGATATTGTACTAAAGGTAAATCAGCAATATATCTTAAGTGCAAGTATGGACAATGCTTATAGAACAGAGCCTGCCTTTAAGCTACAAGGTTCTTACCGTGATATGAATAAGATGATGAGTAGGATAGTTCCACTGATGAACGATAGTGAAATAGATGAGTTAATCTTAACACACTATGAGAACGAATCACAGACCTTGACATCTGATACAGAAGCAAACTTACTTAAACTAAAAGAACTAGCTAACCGACTGACAGATGTAGAGCGCAAACGTTGGGAGGATATTAAAGATATCTTTGTTAAACAAAACAAATTAGGTATGGCAGGTAAAGACAATCAAGTGGCTCAAGTATTAGGTCAGCTGATGGACTTCAACCAAAACTTAGAAAGCATTGCTAAAGCAATCAAAAAATAATAATCACCTAAACGGTCTGTCTAAACAACAGACCGTTTTTTTATTTATACATTTACTGCCTTCAATCTAAAACCTTATGTCAAAACACTTAGCCCGCATAGCCGTTACTGCACTATTCTTCATCTTTGGAGGGATATCTGCCTCATGGGCATCGCGTATTCCTACTATTAAAGAAGCTTTCGGAGTAAATGACTCTGCTTGGGGATTTGTCTTATTATACATCTCTATAGGAACTTTAATAACTCTTCCTATAGCTGGTAGAATAATAGAGAAATTAGGCAGTAAAAAAGCAACTCTACTCTTTCTATTAACTTATTTAGTACTGTTAGTAGGTATTGGATATTGGGAGGTATTATGGCAATTAAAAGTAAACTTAGTCTTATTTGGAGCGATTAGTAATATCACTAATATTTCTATCAATACACAGGCTATTAAGGTCTCTAAACTATATAAAGGGCAAATCATAGGCTCTTTACATGGCACTTGGAGTATAGGAGGCTTTGTTGCTTCATGGTTAGGCGCAGAAATGATCAGTAGCTATGTCCCACCTTTAGAACATTTTATCTATTACTCTACCGTAGGGATTATTATTTCTCTTCTACTTTTTAAATACCTTATTCCTGAGACGAACGACACTACTAGTGATAATCCTATACTAACAGAAAAGAAAGGCTTTCAATTACCTGATAAGAACTTAGTCCTTTTAGGGCTATTAGCTTTCTTCGCTATGGTAGCAGAAGGAATGATGACAGATTGGTCAAGTGAATATATGAAGCATGTTACGCATGCTCCTATACAGCTTATCGGGTATGGGCTGACCGCTTATATGTTTGCGATGGCTAGTGGTCGTTTTATATCAGACTTCACAGTAAGGCGATTTGGAGAGCAGAGAACTTTACTCTTCTGTGGTATCCTCCTTTTTATAGGATTAGGAGCCTCAGTATTATTTCCTGGAGTATATACTACTATTATCTCTTTTATGATTGTAGGTTTAGGTGTATCCGCAGTAGTACCCATGTGTTATAACTTAGCAGGACATACTAAAACAATGCCACCTCAGCAGGCCTTAACGTTAATTACTAGTATCGGTTTTATCGGTTTCTTTTTAGGGCCACCAGTTATAGGGTTTATTGCACAGCACTCTTCTCTTAAGACCGCCTTTGCTATAGTAGCCTTTTTTGGGTTAGCTATCTCTCTACTGAGTAGATTTATAGTTATCGAATCTACCTCATCAAAATAAACAAAAAGCCCAATCATCGCTGACTGGGCTGTATATTTATAGTTCAATGGATATTGTCACCTTTCCGCCTAATCCTTTTTCTACAATATCATATAACGTCTTTAATGTCATATTACTTCCATTATTTTCTACTCGAGAGATATATTCTCTCTTCTTATTCACTAAACTAGCTAGTTCTGCTTGAGTTAGTTTTTTCTCTTCTCTTGCCTTTCTAAGCAATAATCCTACTTTAAAAGTCTCTACTTCTCTCTCTATCTCATCTCTTTTCGGTTCGCCAACTACACCAAACACCTCATCTTTTACTTGTGACCAAGTCTTCACATCTCTATTTTCTTTCATGGTGCTATTAATTTATTTTAACACTTCAAAGGTAATTTAAAAGTTACTTAAAAACAATACAAACTATAAATCAATGTATTAAGCCACTAAAACTATACCATAAAAAAGCCCAATCATCGCTGACTGGGCTGTAGTATCTAATAAGATTTACTAATAATTTATCACTACTTCACTACCTCGTTCTTCATCTTTTACAACGGATAGAGACATAGGGATACGCTCTTGTAGTTCGTCTACGTGAGAGATAATACCTACTATCCTATTCTCTTTATGCAGATTGCTCAACGTCTCGAATACAATATTAACTGACTCACTATCCTGCGTACCGAACCCCTCATCTATAAAGAAGAAGTTTCTATCTGACTTAGACAGACTCTGTACACTCTCTGCTAATGCTAACGCTAGAGATAAAGACACCTGAAAACTCTGTCCTCCTGATAAGGTCTTCACACTTCTCGCTTTCCCATTGTTCAAATAATCTATGATCTCAAACTCATTCGCTTCATTTAACTGTAAGCTCAATTGGTTATTCGTCAATCGATGGAAACGAGCATTCGCCATATCGCATAAGTTCTTTAAATAGATAGCTGACACATAGTTTACAAAACCAGCTCCACTAAACATCGTCAATAGTGTATTCAGATTCTTCACTCGTTTTTCTATTGCATCATACTGCTTCTGTAAGTTCTGCTTCTTCGCATAGTCTTTTTCTAAACGGTCTATTTCTCCTGCCAATTTAGCCACAGCCTCTGTCGCTTCTTTGACCTGTAGTTCTAACTTCGTTATTACTTCTTGCTGTTTAGCAAACTTCTCTTGATCAAAAGAAACACCTTCTAACTTCACTTCTAAAGTACTCACTGCATTACGGACTACCTCTAGTTGTACTTCGAATGCTTGTATTTGTTCTCTACGTTCTACAACATTAATCTGCTTATCCAACACACTACGCACTTCCTCTACAGATTGTACTTGATGATTGACTAATAAAGCTTTAATCTGCTCGTTAAACTGATCAACAGCTACTTTCAGTTCATTTAATTCTACCTGTACACTATTGCTCTCTGTCTGTAAGCTTGCCAACTTAGGAGACATCATCTGATATTGGTTCGTTAGATCTTTATAGCGTTGTTCTACTAAGGTTACATTAGCTTCTCGTTGTTGTACTTGTTGTACTAATAAAGTCTCCTCTAAACTTAGATAGGTCTCTATCTGCAATCTTATAATCTGTGTACTCTTAGACTTGATCTCACTCTCTAGACTTGCACCTTCTACTTCTATCGCATTTAGTTCTTTGGTAAACTTATCTACATGTCCTCTGTGCTGTTCTACTTCTTTTCCTACTGTAGCAAACTGTGCTTCCAGAGATTCTACTTGCTTATTCGCTAACTCAGCTCTTTGTTTTAACTCAATAAACTGTGCTTCATTCCCCTTTTCTATCACAGTCCAAACAAAGTTCTGCTGATGAGAGACTAACTCCTGTTGGAAGTGTTGTTCTCTCTGCTGGCTTTCTTGCCATTGTGTTGTTAAGAGTTTCTTCTTATCAAAAAGACCAGTAGCTTTTCTTTCATACTTCTTTAAGCGCTCTTGTTTATCCTTTATATCACTTAGACGAAGTTCACACTGCTGTATAGCAGAAGACACATCGTCTCCCTGAAGAATATGAGGGTGATGTGCAGAACCACATAAAGGACAAGGTTGCCCCTCGTGAAGCTCATTAGCGTACTGTACTAACTGTTGTGCTACTCTATGATTGCGCAACTCTACTTCTATCGTATTAATCTCTTGTTCAAAGTGATTTCTATACTTCTCTATCTCTTGTTCCCAATGATTGATATCCTTTAACTTTAGACCTAAGATATCCTTTTCTACTATTTGTAACTCTGTCTGTAGTGCATTCATATGCTGTTGCACATCTTGAATCCCTTTGTGAATAAAAGATTGCTGACCGAACCATGCCTCTATAGCCATCAGCATCGTTGTATCTACTCTAGCTGTTTTGGCAGTATTTAGTTCTATCTCCTTTTGTGCTAAAGCAAGTTTGCTCCCTTCTAATGCCTTCTCAGCATCTACTACAAAAGACTTTCCTTTGTGATAACGCTCTAATAAGGCCTCCTTAGCGAGATTAGCTTTCTTGATTTCTTTGATCAAATTCAACTCATACAACTCTGCTTTGAGGTGTTCTAAACCTGCATACTGTTGTTCTGCTACTTTGAGCTCATCTGTCACTTTCTTAAACTGGCTTTGTAGCTCTGTAGTTTCTTTTGTTAATATAGCTAATCGAGCCTCTCGATTCACTGCCTTATCTGCTGTCTTTTGTTGTTCTAACAGTACAGTAGAGAATGCTTTATCTAGTTGCTCATACTGAGACAATTCATTCTTTTGAGCAGTTATTTCAGGTAACTTCACTTCTAATGAACCTAACTCTACTTTCTTTATTGCCAAGGCTTCGAAGTCATCCTTCACTGCTTTGACCTTTTGATAACTGTCGTTCTCTTCCTTAAAAGTCTTACTTAGCACATTAAACTTCTCCGTCTCCTGTAGGTGTAGAGCCTTCTGCTCTGCTATCTGCTCCGTTGTGACTTGGCTAAAGCTCTTTAGCTCTCCTTCTACTAAATTCAGACTCTCCTTAGTCGAGCTATATAATCGTTTAGTCTTATCAGCGAGATCAAAACGGTCTAAGCCGAATATCTCTTGCATCATCTTCGTTCTGTCCTTCCCTCCTAATTCTATAAACTCTCTGAATTTCCCTTGAGGAATAATGATAGTGCGCTTAAAGTTCTCATAGCTCAGCCCCACTACTTCCTGTATATTCAACTCTTTCTGAGGTACCCAGATACCATCTTCATCTTTATACAGTGTTGCCTCACCTCTCTTTACATCATCGAAGCGCTTAGAGTTTCTTCTAAACTCTCTATAGATGCGGTATTTCTCATCCTTAAAATTATAAAACTCAAAGTCTATTACCGAACGGTCAGACTTTAGGTTCATCATATTATATGCACGGTTATCGCGAGAGTTCATACGCTCTGTCTCTCCATAAAGCCCAAAAGAAATAGCTTCCAAAATAGAAGACTTTCCCGATCCGACCTTACCGAATATACCGAATAACCCTGCTTCTATCAGACTGGTGAAGTCAATAACTTGTTTTTCTTGATAAGAATACAGTCCTTCTATCGTTAACTTAATTGGTATCATACTGCTCTAATCTAAAATCTCGTTAAACAAATCCATCAACTCCTCATTAGGCTCTTGCCCCTTATTGCGCTGTTTAAAGTAATCTCTAAACAGTCCTTGCATATCTTGCTCTAAGTTCACCTGTTTTACATTCGCTTGTTCTCCTTTATCCCCCAATGTTACTTGTGGGATAATCGTAATAATACCATCATGCGCAGTGTATAACCTCTTGATATCATCTCCATTTAAGAAGGTATCACTTACTATGGTTAACTCCACTAGATGATACGGATTTGCTACTAACCACTCCACAGCATCATCTACACTATTAAACTTCACTCGTGACAGTTGTCTTCCACTCTCTAGTGCCACCTTCGTATAGGTAATAGGTTTGCCCGCTTCTGCCTCTAAGATCATCACATACTTCTGCTGACCTGCTTCACTAAAACTATAACTCAATGGGCTCCCCGAATAAACCACAGGTCTATCTTCTACCCCCACCTGATGTGCTCTATGTAAATGCCCAAGTGCCGTGTACTGCACTTGCTCTGGAATAATGTCACTGTATATAATATCTGCATTACCTACCTTCAGAGGCTTCTCTCCATCAGGTTCTTCTAATAACTCTCCATTTCGGTTCATCATATACAGATGCGAGATCAATAGATTCACCCCTTTAGTCTTACAATACTTATCTGCTAAAGCTTGCCAACTCTCTCCTAACACCTCATTAAGAGCTGCTCCTTTATCTTCTGTGTCTAATGCTTTCTTTAGCCTTACCTCATTCGCATAAGGAGTGTGTAATATGCGTATCGGTTGTTTAAATCGATCTAATCTCAATTCAAAAAAACCATTTGTTGACTTCGATATTTTAAACTGATTTTCGATCTCAAAAGGAGTAACCTCAGCATGAGGCAGTCCGACTAAGATAATCCCGCACTCTCGTGCTAACGGATCTGGTGCGTCTATACGCTCAGGGCTATCGTGGTTACCAGCTATAGCGATGACAGGTCTCTCTCCGTTCTTCGCTAAGCGTTTAAGTGTTTTATAAAATAATTCTACAGCTTCTACTGGAGGGTTAAACGTATCAAATAAATCTCCTGCTACTAAGACTACATCCACTGCTTCGCGTTCTGCTATCTCGCAGATTTCGTCTAGCACTATACGCTGTTCGTCTAGGCGGTTAAAGTTATCTAATCTCTTCCCTAAGTGCCAGTCGGCTGTATGTAGAATCTTCAATCCCATGTATCTTTCTTTGTTTTCTAGTGCCTCAAAGATACTAACTATATAGAGGTTTCTCAGTCTATTTTAGGATTAGCTTCCTCATTTTTTTTGTCTCAAAACCGATGATACAAAAGAATTATAGCGACTTTCTTCCACGTGATTCCATATTGCTAACCTTGTGATAGGATAGTGATGGGCTATTTTTGGCACTTTTAAGCCGACCAAATGCCCATCACTAGCCGACCACATGCCGACCACCCTATCTAAAATGGCAGTAAAAAGACATTCATACTCAGTTTTGTGTTCCATGCCAACTAGCGTAATTCTCTACCCATATAATACAAAACAGCCCATTCATACACTGTATAAATGGGCTGTTCATATTTATAAATCAACTATAGGTACTTATATCTCGCATCCTTCTGGGCCACATGCTGCTGCATCACTACCACCTTTCATTTCGAATTTAGGTTGGCTTTCTTGGAATGCTTGTGTCAGTGCTTCTACAAAAGACTCTGTAGGTTGAGCTCCTGATACACCGTATTTTCTATCTAATACGAAGAATGGCACTCCTGATATTCCTAGAGCACGTGCTTCTGTAATATCTGCATTCACTTCTTCTAGTTGTCCATCAGTAGCTAAGAATGTTTTGATTTCCTCAGCACTCAGTCCTATTTCAGTACCTAAAGCAGCTAACACCTCAATATCACCTACATTTTTTCCATCTGTAAAATAAGCTTTAAACACTACTTCTTTAGCCTCATTCCCTTTCCCTTGTAGTTGTGCAAAGTGTATAAAACGATGAGCTCTGATTGTATTTACAGGAATAGACTGGTCTTGTTTAAAATCAATTCCAACTGCCTGTCCTGCTTGTTTTAAGTTCTCTAGCATTCCTTGTATCTGTTGCTCTGGCATACCTTTGCGTTTAGCTAGGTATTCTTTAGTAGACATATCTAACCCTTCTACTGGTAAGTCTGGATCTAGCTGAAAACTCTTCCACTCTACTTCTATCTTATCTGCGAAAGGCAACTGTACCAATGCATTCTCAAAATTCTTCTTTCCGACGTAACAAAACGGACACATAATGTCCGACCATATCTCTACTTTCATATCTTATCTTTTTAAATGAGGAGTTACCTCAATAACTCTATACTCAAAGATACTATTAAAACACCCTAATACCTGTCTCCTTAACAATAATTAAATAGTTTCCTAAAGGGAAGTGCATGTATTTTTATACCTTTACTCTTATGGGAAAAACAGTCATCTTTATCGGTTGTATCATCGTCATCATAGGTATCTTGATACAGTTCACTTCGTTTAATCTGGATTGGTTTGGCAAATTGCCTGGTGATATCCGTATCCAGCGCCCAGGTTTTTCATTCTTTATGCCGATTACCTCTATGATTATTGTATCTGTAGTAGGCACAGGATTACTATGGTTATACAGAAAGTTCTTTAGCTGATAAAGGTTTATTTCACCCAGTCGTTCTTACCTGCGATACCTCCTGATACAATCAAAGTAATAGACATAACTAATAAAAATATCAAGGACATAGACCAAGACTGTGTCACATCGAATAATGCTCCAAATACTGGTGGACCACATGCTGCGATTAGGTATCCGATAGACTGTGCCATACCTGATAATTCTGCTGCTTGGGTAGTGCTACTTGTACGCAATACGAAGAATAGCATCGATAAACTAAAGGCTAATCCACTCGCTGTACCAATTAATACACACCATAGTGCGATCATATTTACCTTAAAGATCAATAAACCTGCTATACCAATAGCAAACAATACTCCTGTACCGATAGCTAGCAGTTTCTGATTAGATAACTTACTCGCTATAATAGCTCCGATGAATGTCATAGGCAACTGTGCGAACTGCATATAAGACAATAACCATCCTGCATCTTCTTTAGGTATACCCCATGTGATAGCCACTTTAGGTAACCATGCTGCTAAACAGTAGAACAGTAGAGACTGTACTCCCATAAATACTGTAACTGCCCATGCTAGCTTAGATGAGTACATATTTACTTTTTTATCTTCTGTGAAGCCTCTATTACTTCCTTCGATTGCTTGTTTCTTTTTTACTTGAGGAAGCCAAATCAATATAGTCGCGATACTCAGTACTAACCATACTCCTATCGAACCTTTCCATCCCATCTCTGTGAATTTACCCAAGCTAATACTAAACCCTGCTGCTAACGCTGCTGTTAGGTTCATAGCTACTGAATATATTCCCATCATGGTCCCTACATTCTTCTGATAATTACTTTTGATATAAGCTGGCATCAATACATTACCTACTGTAATCGCTATCCCTACTAAGGCAGCTCCTAAAAACAAAGTAACTAAACTACCATAAGGTCTAATGACTAATCCTATACTCAATAGAATTAATGATCCTAATAATACAAGCTCCATACCGTATCTACGTGAGATCTTTGGCACCATACTAGATAAGAATCCGAATGCCATTAAGGGTATCGTCGTTACTAATCCTGCTGTAGTGTTAGACAGAGCTAGTGATTTACTTATCTCTGATATAACAGGACCTACAGATGTAAGTGGAGCTCTTAGATTAGAAGCAATAAATATGATACCTAACAACATCAGTAATTTCTTCATTTTAGATATCTCTTCTATCTTATTTTCCATTGTTATTTAATTTATTATTTACACATTGTTATTTCTAGGTGCAAAATTAAATGATTATAAATGTTTATATTCGCCATAAATCATAACTAAAACGACAAGAATGGATACATCACAATTAGTCGATCAAGTTGGAAAGAAAGGTTTTTCTTGGCATGCTGAGCTTTGGAAGCACAACAATGAGTTTCACCATCATAAGAAAGCTCAACTCGTCTATGTAGAATCAGGATATCAACATCTACACGTAGAGTCTTGCCAATTCTTATTACCTCAGAATCACGTGGCCTATATCCCATCCAATATGCCACATAAGACTACGCATGCGTCTGAGCATATCTCTCTACATACACTATACTTCGATGTGGATGACTTACCTCCGTTTTATGATGAGTTATACCTATTCTCTATACCTAGTGTATTAAGAGAAATGATTATGTACACTGAGAAATGGTCTATGAATATGGAATATGAGGAGAGTGAACAGACGTTCTTAAGAGCTATCTTATTAGAATTACCTTCTTTTGTACAAAATGCTGTACCTCTTATCACTCCCGTACCACGTACCAATGCACTGCTAGAAGTAACTGCTTATATACATAAACATTATCGATCTACTATCACTATAGATGAGTTAGCTCAACTGTCTTTTATGAGTATTCGTACTTTAGAACGTCAGTTCAAGAAAGAAACAGGTATCAGTATCGCTAAATATATACAGATGGCACGTATCATCAAGTCTATAGAACTGCTAAGTGAAGGACAATATACTATCAATGAGATAGCGTTACTCGTAGGATATAACAGTGCCCAGTCTTACAGTAATGTATTCACTAAACTGATGGGACAACGCCCGACTGAATTTATACAACATACATTCACGCTATAACCTATATCCTATCGTCTATGAAAGATATTATCTCTCTACTACAAAAACAGAAACAAGACATAATCGTAGAGCTAAAACAAGGTGATACTACTAATCAATACCTAATAGCCCAATTAGACAAGTCTATCTCTTGGCTAACGATGGTAGAAGATCATCAGTTAGACACGGTTAATCACTATGATATACACGCTCTACCTGATACCACTCATGGTATGTCTTATTATCACCTGATGATAGACTGTGAAAGTAGTGATCCTGTGGATTGGGTAGAATATACTCCTCATAATCGTCCTATAGAGATGTGTATGGGAGATATCATTATAGTCAAAAAATAAAAAAAGTCGGTTTATAACAAACCGACTTTCTTGTATAATCTTCTTGTAATTAGTTTACAAGTGGTAAGAAACCATATTCTTTAGCATAACGCAACATTTGTTCTTCAAATGATTTAGGTTGTTCGATTGCATAATCAGTCACCTCTCCTTTATCATTCTTCACTGGTACAATGTATGGGTTTACAAATCCTCTATATGGAGCAGAGTTAAACTTAGCATTACGCTCTAAAACTTCTTTGTGGATAGCTTGATCTACTTTCACACCATAAGTCTCTACTAACGCTTGTCCTGCTTTATAATCACCTTCAGATTTGATACGTTGAGTCTCTTTTAAAAGTTGTCCGAATAGATCGTGTAATTTATCATAATCCGTAATATTATAATATGTCTTACCATCGCGAACTACTTTCTCAATTACATTATCTTTTTTCCCTTTTTCGAATACCCAAGCACTCACCCATTGACGGTTACGCATATGAGCTTCTTCGATATCAGCACCTGGCTCTAAGCGCACTAACTGCGTCATTAATCCGTTACGAATATATCCATCATAAGCTGCTTTACCTACTGACTTCCAATCGTCAACTAATCCTAACTCTTGTAACTTAGGATTGTATAAATAGAATAGACCCACTAAGTCAGCACGTCCTTCTTCTAATGTAGAAGCATAACTCTTCAATGTTTCTTTTGGTTGTCCTACTCCTTTGTTGATTTGTCCAGATGCATGTCCGATTACCTCGTGAAGAGCTGTGTGTAGCTTATCTGCTAACTCACCATATTTCTCCTCTAATTGTAATTCTTCCTCATCGTGAACGAACTCTTTTAATTTATCCGAACCACCTGCATGATTATATGCATCGATAATATTACCTAAAGAGATAGACTTAGAACCGTGCTCTGCTCTAATCCAGTCCGCATTCGGTAAATTCACTCCGATAGGTGTACTTGGCGATGCATCACCAGACTCAGACGCTACGATCACTGTCTTATACGATACTCCTGTTACATTTTTCTTTTTATGCTCTGCCATTAATGGAGAGTTATCCTCGAACCACTGAGCTTCTTTAGAAAGAACAGCCATCTTCTTAGACATATCAAAGTCGTTGATTTGAACAACGCTTTCGTAAGATCCTTTATGTCCTAATGGGTCTGCATATACTTCGATAAATCCACTGTTGTAATCAATGTTTCCTTTAGTAGCTTTCACCCATGCAACGTTATAATCATCCCAAAGTTGAAGATCTCCAGTTTGGTAATATTTGATTAATAACTTAAGCGCATCTGCTTGCTCTTGGTTCTCTGCAACTGTAACAGCTTTTTCTAACCAAAAGATGATTTGATCAATAGCTGCTCCATACATTCCACCACTCTTCCATACTTTCTCTACTAACTTACCATTCTCTTTTACTACTTTAGAGTTTAGTCCTGTAGATAATGGACGGTGTGGGTCTGGACTCTTCATCGCATTATAGAATGCCTCTATCTCATCTTCTGTAATCCCTTCTCCATAGAAGTTGACTGCAGATCCTTTTACAAGACCTTTCGCTAAATCAAGATTTACTTTTTTACTATCTACATTATTAAATAGTACATTCGCTACATTCTGATCTAATGTAGTGTTAGTCTCTTTTAATAAAATAGAGAAATAAGCTTGAGAGAATCCAGGTTTTATCTTTTCGTTAGAATAATGGTGGTGAATACCATTAGAGAACCATACTCTCTTCACATACGTCACGAATTCTTTCCAATCCTCTGACTCTTTGTCTCCTTTATAGTTTTCGTAAATATTCTCTAATGCTTTACGAATAGTCAAATTGTGTTTATAATTCTGATCCCAGATAATATCACGTCCAGCATACCCTGCCTGACTTAGATAATACACTAATTCTTTTTCTTTTAATGTTAGATCGTCCCATCCAGGTACTTGATATCTCAATACTTCGATATCTCCAAACTGATCCACACTGTAATCAAACTTTTCTGTTGTAGTCACTTCGCTTGCTCCTTTTTCTGTCTCTTTCTTGTCTCCACATGATAATAACATAGCGGAAGCCAATACGATACAGGCCATTGTATTTAATTTCATATTGTAGTTTTTTACCGTCTTTTGACAAATATATAAAATATTGCACTGAACGACTCTACTAATTCTCATTCAAAATTAGGAATCTAAAAAATTATCTCTTACTTCTTTAGATAATCATCTACAAAATGAGTCTCTGAATTAGGATTTTCAAATTTATCTTGATTGTATTCTTTTGATTTATTTTTAGGAATGGTTAAAGACTTCCACTCTTCATTGCGTATCATCTTTCCGATAAATACGATCTGCCCTATATGGTAAGGGTAATGTGCTAACTGTCGATATAAAGCTTCTGCTACCGTATGGTCTTGGTTTCTGATTTTTACTACTGTATTAATGTTCTCTTCATTAATACTATCTATGGTACTGAAGAGAACATTCCATGCCTTGTCCCAATTCGTTATAAGTTCATGTCTGTCATAAATCCCATCTGTGAACTCATCATCTCTGTTTCTCCATGGCTTCTCTCCATCTTCAGTAAAAAAGTTAGTAAAACGAGAAAGCAGATTACCCGTAATATGACGCATTAACATCGCTATAGAGTTACTCTCTACATTGACCTTTTGATTTAATTCATCTTGGGATAGAACTAAAACCGTTTTATCTACGATCATTCTATAGTACTCGAATTGCTTGCGAATACCCTCTAATTCTTGTATAGTCATAATATAAATTGTATTGAGTTAGTATTTTTTGTTATAGTCAATATTTGACCATTTGCAATTTAAAGTTTATAGACCATACCATTCGTTTATGAGCAAAAAAAATAACCCGAAGGTTATTTTTTCTTTACTAAGGGATGATTTAACCCCTTAACATTATTGTTAATTACATCGTATGTCTTTAGATGTTTGAAAAGCTCTGTCAAGTTTCTAAAACCATAGTCTCTCGCATCAAAACTTGGATTAAGCTTACGAAGGTTACCTCCTACTGTAGCGATATAAGCTTCTACCTCTTCATCTACAGACATATCGAACGCTTTATCTATCAGTCTATACTCTTTTTTAGTCAATGATTTAGTATCGTCATCATCTGTGGTCTCTACCTTTTTAGCATTACCATTCGCTTCTTTAACTGCTGTAGTTGCTTTAGGCATTAAGGTCTCACAATAAGTAAATATCTCACATGACTGAACGAAAGCATTCGGAGTCTTCTTCTCTCCTACTCCCATCACAAAGATACCTTCTTCTCTGATACGCTTAGCTAAACCAGTATAGTCACTATCACTAGATACGATACAGAATCCATCTACCATCTTAGCATGCAGAATATCCATAGCATCTATGATTAGAGAACTATCTGTAGAGTTCTTTCCACTAGTATAATTAAACTTCTGTATAGGCGAAAATGACAAGTCATTTAGTAATTCCTTCCAGCTATTCATTTGCGGTGTTGTCCAATCTCCATAAATACGACGGACAGTCACCTTCCCATATTTAGAAACTTCTTCTAAAATCTTATCCAACAACTTAGCTTGAGCATTGTCCCCATCCACTAAGATTGCAATGTTGTTATTTTGTTTTTCCATCATATTTTCCTTTTCGAAAGCTCTAAAATACAAAAAATAGAACTACGTAAAGGGCATTGATGTCCAAAACATCTGTTAATAATTGATTTCTTTAATCAATTACTCTAAAAGTTCCTGTTACAAACTGACTTTCACGTTTGTGATCAGCTCCGTTATAAGACCAAAAAGCAGTTACTTCTCCTGTCTTCGTATTGATGATTTGACTAACTGTAAAGCCATCTTGTTCTATCCAGTTCAGAAAGTGTAAGTCCTCGCCAAGTGCTTTGTAGTTCATTTTCTCATCGCCTTCATTTACTGCTCCATTCTCCCCTACTGTACTCCAGTGTAAGGTATCTGTACTCGTATACTCAATAGTAGCTTTCATCTCTGGGAACTGTATTTCTGCTTTATGCCCAATTAAGGTACTAGTGTGGCTAGCACTAGTACTTTCTGCTATTTCTGATGGAGTAGATTCTTTCTCTGTTTTTGACTGACATGCTCCTGCTGACAAGGCTATTGCCAATGAAGCTATTATTATTTTGTTGTTCATTATTCTATAATTTTAAAGCAAAATTAAATTGCTCTAAGATCAAAAACATTGAACTAGTTCAATAATTATTATTTTTTCTTACTGCGTATTTTACTCAAAAACTCTTGGGAAATACCTAGATAAGAAGCTATCTGAATATTAGTTAGACGCTGTACCAAGGACGGATAACGCTTACAAAAGTCTTCATACTCTGCAGTAGCATCCATTGACAACTTATTTACAATACGTCGCTGAAGAGCGATACACTCTTGTTGAGTCATTCTTCTATAGATCTTTTCTAAGACAGGTATTTCATCATAGAGCGCTTCTTTGCGTTCTTTCTTTATGAGTAATACTTCACTATCTTCTAATGCTTGTATAAATATCTTAGATGGTCGTTCATAATTATAACTTTCTAAATCTGCTAACCACCAATCTTCTATAGAAAAATGTATGATGTGTTCTTCTCCTTTTTCGTCCAAACAGTATTCTTTAAAACATCCTTGTACTACAAAGGCTTCGAAGTCACATACAGCACCTGCTGTTAATAGATAGTCTTTCTTCTTTACATAAACAGTCTGAAAAGAAGAAAGTATTAATTCCTTCTCTTGTTGTGTTAATGTAACGCCTTTGCGTTCAAAATTATCTATTAATGAGGCTTTATTCATATTATTTATTTTTGAATCCATTTACCTTCTTTAGGCGCTTCATAAGCTTTCATCTTTTCTAAAAGCTCTTCTACCTCATCAGCTACCACAATCATATCTTTATTAATCTCTTTTAAGAACCCCATAACTACCATCGTATCTATCATTTCTAATAGAGGATTATAGAATCCATCTATGTTTAATAAGGCTACAGGCTTTTTGTGTAATCCTAATTGAGCCCATGTTAGCATTTCAAAGAATTCTTCTAAGGTACCATATCCACCAGGCATTGTGATTACACCATCAGATAATTCGTCCATTTTAGCTTTGCGTTCATGCATAGTTTCAACCATAATTAACTCTGTTAATCCCTTATGGCCTAACTCTACATCTGCCAAAAAACTAGGTAATACACCGATAACTTCACCATTTCCTTTAAGAACACCATCAGCTACTGCTCCCATTAATCCCACTTTAGCGCCTCCGTATACAAGCCCGATATGATGTTTAGCTAATTGTTCTCCTAATGTAAAAGCTTGTTCATAATAAATATCCTTAGTACCTGAACTAGAACCACAAAACACTGTATATCTCATTTATAATAATTTTAAATAGCAAAATAAAAAACTGAATATCAATAAATTACAAATAAAAATAAAAATTTTATATAAAATCAAACATTTTTTGTTGTAACAATTTACTCAAAAGTATGACTATTATATAAACCTTAATCAATTATTAGAAATAAACTTAACGAAAGAACTATTATGAAATTCAAATTAAGTGTTATCCTTTTCCTTACCATGGTTTGCTCTATTTATGCGCAACAAAAAGGAAAAATCACAGGAGCGATTTTTGACAAATCAATTAATCAATCCGTTCCTTATGCAACTGTCTCTATTAAAGATGGAGAGACTATTGTAACAGGTGCTATGTCTGATGACAATGGAAAATTCGAATTAACTGTTCCTCAAAAAAAATATACTTTAGAAGTACAGTTTATCGGTTACCAAACATATACTAAAGAATTTGAGTTAACTGAGGCTACTTATAACTTCGGTACGATTAACTTATCTCCTGAGGCGACAACTTTAGAAGGAGTTAATATTATCGCTGAATCATCTACAATAGAACAAAAGATAGATAGAAAAGTAATCAATGTAGGTAAAGACTTAACTACTGCTGGTGCTACTGCTGGTGAGATTATGAATAATATTCCTTCTGTAAATGTAGATAAAGATGGTAAGATATCTCTAAGAGGAAATGAGAATGTACGTATCCTTATCGATGGGCGTCCTACTAATATGTCTTCTGAACAGGTATTAAAACAAATTCCTTCTACTTCTATTAAGAGCATTGAGTTAATCACTAACCCAAGTGCTAAGTATAATCCTGAAGGAATGTCAGGTATTATCAATATCGTGTTACACAAAAATACAATGGACGGCTTTAATGGTTCTGTAGACACAGGAGTTACATTTGCTCATACTGTTAAGAATACTAACTCTATCAATGCTAACTATAGACAAGGTAAGTTAAACTTCTTCGCTAATGGTAGCTACTCGTATGGAAAATATAAAAATGACGGAGATATGCTACGTACGGATATTATGTCTCCTACAGAGATTCGTATGAATAATAAGAACAAGAACTACTTCTATAAAGTAGGTATGGATTATTATATCAACGATAACAATACATTGTCATTCTATACTAACCAAAGTACAAATGATAGAACAACAGATATGGATAACGCGACTACATATCCTAAGAACTTATTCGAAGATATCTTCCAAAAAACTGTTTATGATGGAGATAATAGATATAGTGCGTATAACTTAGCTTATAAACATCTATTTGAGAAAAAAGGTCATACTTTAGATATCGAAGGAAACTTTAGTCGTAACAAATCTACGAATGACGGAGATTACAATACGATTATAGGTAAAAATCCTAACCAAGTTTATCAAGATAGAAACAATGATAAAAGTGATTTAACAACAATCAACATTGATTATGTGAATCCTTTAAACGATCATACTAAACTAGAAGTAGGAGCTGAAGCTAGAATCTCTAGAGCGGATAACAACTTTGATTCTAATAATCCTTTGATTCCTGAGAAGAATAAAAAGATTAACAATGAATACAACCAAGATATCTTCTCTGCTTATGTAACTTTTGGTCAAACTTATGGTAAGTTTAACTACCAAGTAGGAACAAGATTAGAAAGCTATAAAGTAGAATCTAAATTAGGAGGAACAACTACTTTTAAAGATGATTACGTTACCTTATATCCGTCTGTATACTTAGGGTATTCTATGACAGATAATGATATGTTCAACTTAAGTTATAGTAGACGTGTAGATAGACCTAGTATTTCTCAGACTAACCCTGTTAGACAATTCTCTACTCCATTAATGACAATGGTAGGTAATCCTGAATTAAAACCACAGTTTACGAACTCTGTAGAATTAAATTACACAAGAATGTTTAATAACAAAAGTAGTGTGACTGCTGGAGTGTACTATAGAAAGATCAATAAAGAAATCAACCACGTTATCTACGATGACCCAGACAATGATAACCCAAATGCTTTATTAATGACTTTTGATAACTATAAGTCTAATGATGCTTATGGATTTGAACTTTCTGCTAATATCAAATTAACTCCATGGTGGGATATGCAACCTGGTATTGATTTCTCTAGTATTAAACAGACTGGTTTTGTATCTCAGTTAAACAGTACGACAAATCAAATGGATTTTATCGAACGCGATATTACTGCTAGTGCATTCAATGCTCGTTTAAACAGTAACTTCAAAGCGACTAAAAACTTAAGATTTAACTTATTCGGATTCTATAGAGGTCCCGTAGATGGTATCACAATGGACTCTAAAGAGATGTATAAAATAGATGCTGGAGCTAGATACTCTTTACTTGAAAACAAATTAAGTATCAGTGCAAGATTCAATGATATCTTCAATACTATGAAGTTCAAATACAGTTCTCAGTACCCTTATGCTTCTAATGGACAATTTACATGGGAAAGTAGATCAGTTTACATCGGAGTAAACTATATGTTCGGAGGAGGAAAAGGACGTGCATTACAAAGAAAGAACAGAGATTCGAATACAAAAGAAAGTGGAGGTGCTGGAGGATTATTCTAAAAAGCTCCCCTACCAACCAATCAACAACAACTTTTTTCAATTATTGCTAAAAAAGCTGTTACCTTAAATGGTAACAGCTTTTTACTTTTAATATCTATCTGTGCTTCTCTAAGAACTGTAATACACTAAACATTGCTTTATTTCTAACTTCTTTTTTCGAGAGAAATAAGTCATGCATTCCATCCTCTATTACAGCTTTCTCTACACGATGTCCTATCTTACTACCTATCTTCTCAATATCTTTTACATTCAAGACGATATCTGATGTCATAGAAATAGCAGTCCATTTTGAAGTACTTCCAGACTTATCGCTATACATTAGTAGAATAGGAAAGTCTTCATGCAATACTACCTCCTGAATTAACTCCTGTGTATGTTGCACTGCTAATATCCAACTATAGTATACAGCAAAAGGATTTATTGGTTTCCACTCTTTCTTGTACTCCCATTCTCCTTCATGATCTTTATGCAATGTCTTACCATATAACTCAGGCATCTGCTCTGCATTAGCAAAGATATCCTTACTCACTTTACTCCTAGCAACACTCCCCATAAAAGGCTTTACATAGAAAGGTACATTAAAATCAAAGAAAGGAGAATTTAATATTAGTCCTGATAACCTTTCTTTTAACAACCCAAACATAGCATAATACGTTGCTAATAGTCCCCCAGTACTATGCCCTAATAAAAATAGTTGGGTATCTCTATTTTCCTTTAGAATATACTCTATTCCATAATCAATATCAGGAAAGTACTCTCGCATCGACTTACAATAATTCGGATGCTGATGAGGCAATAACGAACGACCATACTTACGCAAATCTATTGCATAGAAGTTTACTCCATGCTCATTAAAATAATCCATCAAGTGTATCTGAAAGAAGTAATCACAAAATCCGTGTATATACAGAATAGTCTGCTTATGCTCTTTCTTATTTCCTCTTGATTCTATTAATGTGGTGATTACTTTCCCTTCATAATCATTCTCAAAGGGATGTTGATGTGTTATATATTTATCAAATGTCAAATGTAAATTCATAGTATCCTTATTTAAAGTTTACTTATCCTTCATTACTCACTTTATTTGATGTCTACACATGCTATAATAAAGGAGAGAACAAACGAATAAAACTGTTTTTAAGACGTTGTTTCCAAGATCTCTTATTCCACCTGTGTAACTCTAGTTTAATAGAATCTCTACAATCTCTATCAAACATTTTTTTCATTTTACGTGCAAACGCTTCATCATAAACCACAACATTCACCTCGAAATTCAAGTCAAAGCTACGATGATCTAAATTACATGTACCTATAGAACTCACTCCTGCATCTGTAACAAAGGTCTTCGCGTGGATAAATCCTTTCTTATATAAATAAATCTCTACACCAAACTCTAATAACTCTTGAAAATAGGACTCCGAAGCCCATTTCACGATATTAGAATCTGTAATTCCAGGCAGTATCATTCTAACGCGCTTACCACTTAATGCAGCCATTTTGATAGCTAGTTGTAATGATTCGTCAGGTATATAATATGGCGTAGTGATGCAGATCTCTTTTTCAGCAGTTTGTATCGCTTTTAAGACACTATATAGAATAGAAGGTACATCTGAGTCAGGTCCAGACGAAATAACCTGTAACGGCACTCCTATCTCATCATTATCATGAATAGGAAAATACTTCTCATCAAAGGCTAAGTCTTGCTTACTACAGAAATTCCAATCTGCCAAAAAGATATATTGTAACCCATAAGCTCCCGAACCTTTTATTCTAATATGCGTATCCCTCCAAAAATACTGATTAGAATCTTTCTTACGGTTATCGTAGCGATCAGAGATATTTATCCCCCCTGTATAAGCTATCGTTCCATCTATCACCACTATTTTGCGGTGATTTCGATAATTCATACGGTTAGCAAAAGCTAATAGAATAATCTTATTAAAGGGATAGGCTTCGACTCCATTCGCACGAAGATTGCGGACAATATTCTTTCGAATGCTTTTACACCCAAAGTCATCATAGATAAAACGTACCTTAACCCCCTCCTTTACTTTATTGATCAGGATACTTTCTATCTCCTTACCGATATCATTATTCTCATAAATATAATACTCGATATGAATCGTACTTTTAGCTGCTTTTAAGTCTTCTATTAGTCTTGGAAAGAACTCTTCTCCATTCTCTAATATTTCGGCTTTATTATCCACTAATAATGGACCTTCTCCCATAGTCGCACTAGACAACATCTTAATGAAAGAACGATTCCTTTGTACAATAGGGTTTCCTTGTTGTCTCTGATCTAGGTGAATGTCATTTAGACGTTTTGTTAATTTAGTGCTATACTCATCATTTACCTTAAGCTTCTTAGAATACATCTTTCTTCGTCGATAATTGATCCCAAAAGAAAAATAAAATAAAATACCAAAGATAGGCACAAAGAAAACTAACAACAGATAAGCTAATGTCTTCGAGATAGAGTCTGTATCATAGATAATGCGTACAGCCACAGCAATAGCTATAATAAAATATACTATCTCCAAATAGATAAACCAATCTGCTTGAACTCTCAAAAACATACTTCAGCGTATTTTTAATAATAACCTTTCTATATAAGTTAGATTTAGGTTATCTAAAAGTAAAAAATAAAAAGCAGTTAGAAGAGCATTTAGTACACAAAGTATTTGAAAACAAAAAAGTCTCCCTTTAAGGGGAGACTTTTGAGCCGATGGAGGGACTCGAACCCACGACCTGCTGATTACAAATCAGCTGCTCTAGCCAGCTGAGCTACACCGGCAAAATGAATGCCTGCAATACAATATTAAAACATTTGAGCCGATGGAGGGACTCGAACCCACGACCTGCTGATTACAAATCAGCTGCTCTAGCCAGCTGAGCTACACCGGCGACTCAATGTATTGCAATATTTAATCTTCAAAAAATTA
The DNA here is from genome assembly GCF_001485415.1 of Myroides odoratimimus. Classification (GTDB taxonomy): domain Bacteria; phylum Bacteroidota; class Bacteroidia; order Flavobacteriales; family Flavobacteriaceae; genus Flavobacterium; species Flavobacterium odoratimimum. The sequence continues at coordinate 162,986 of NZ_BCMQ01000007.1, read as the reverse complement.
TTGAGCCGATGGAGGGACTCGAACCCACGACCTGCTGATTACAAATCAGCTGCTCTAGCCAGCTGAGCTACACCGGCGACTCAATATTATTGTAATACTAATCTCTTTTAAAACTTTTGAGCCGATGGAGGGACTCGAACCCACGACCTGCTGATTACAAATCAGCTGCTCTAGCCAGCTGAGCTACACCGGCGACTCAAAGTATTACAATATCAATTTTTCAAAAAACATCTGAGCCGATGGAGGGACTCGAACCCACGACCTGCTGATTACAAATCAGCTGCTCTAGCCAGCTGAGCTACACCGGCGACTCATTTTGCGAGTGCAAAGATAGCATGGTTTTTCAATCTTGCAACACAAAATGTATCTTTTTTAAATCTTTTTTTCGATTACATTGCGTTGATTTTTTCAACTAATTGACCTGCAACATCTTCTAGTTTTTTATAAACTCCTTTAAAATGTGCTTTTTTATTCTCAACGTTTTTTGCATTCACTGCTCCGATTAATTCATCGAAAGAAACAAACGCTTCTTCAAGTAATGCGTTAGTCTCTGCAGTTGGTCCTCCAGTTGTCATTTCTTGAATATAAATTGCTTGGATGATATCACCTAATACATAGTGAATATCTTTTTTTAGGTTTCTTACGCTTGCCATAATTTCCTTTATTTAGTATTAATTTTACGCAAATCTACAATATAAAAATGGGGTATACTACTCTTTTAAGAAACAAATATCTCTAAGATTGTAGCCTCACCACTTAAACTTATTTGTGTTACTGCTGCTGGTATTAGCACAGTTTGTCCACATCGTATAGAATACACTTCGTCACCTAATGTGATCTCTCCTTCTCCTTCTGTACACACATATAGATAGAATCTAGAAGCATCCTTCTCTTTGTGATAACTTCCTTTTAGAGGTATATAATTCACTGAGAAGAATGGACACGCTACTATTTCGTTAGATACATTCGCATCTTTAGTATAAGTCAACTCTACTTCTTTCTTATCATAGTTGATAGCATCTAGTGCCATATCGATATGGAGTTCTCTAGAATTACCCGAAGCATCTAGTCTATCCCAGTCATATACTCTATAAGTAATATCTGAAGTCTGCTGAATCTCAGCTAATAATACACCAGCCCCAATAGCATGGATAGTACCTGTCTCGATGAAGAATACATCTCCTTTCTTTACAGGTATCTCTTTTAATATAGAAGGCAATGTCTTAGCCTCTAAATGATGTAGATAGTCCTCTTGAGTCACTCCATCTTTAAAGTCTACTACTATTCTTGCATTTTCATCCGTTTGCATCACATACCACATCTCAGTCTTTCCAAAAGACCCATGGCGCTTCTGAGCTAAATCATCATTCGGATGTAACTGTATAGATAAATCTTCTTTTGCGTCTAGAAACTTAAACAAAAGAGGAAACTTCTTATCAAAACGGTTTATAATATAATCACCTAAGATTTCTTCAGGAAACTTCTGAATTAAATCATTTAAACTTAATCCTTCATATACCCCATTTGCGACAACGCTTACATCAGAAGATACACCAGAAATCTCCCAGCTCTCTCCTACCTCATTTGAATCAATATCTTTACCAAGTATTGATTTTAACTTCGTTCCTCCCCAAATTCTGTCTTTCAGAATCGGTTGAAATAGTATCGGATATTGTTTAAAACCCATATATTAATCACTTCTATTAAAAATAAGCTATTGCTTATCTATCTTTCCCAATCGCTATAAAAAACGAGGGTGCAAGTTACAACTTTTCCCATTAGCATACCCTATAATTAATAATCTCCTTTAAAAGAAACAAAGTTTCTAGCAGTTTCATACAATATCACTTCTAACTCTTTATCATTATTAATAAAAGGTCTTAATTTTTGCCATATCACTACTGCGATATTTTCTGCCGTAGGGATCAACTCTAAAAACTCTGGTACATCTAAATTCAAGTTTTTATGATCAAAGTTCTCTTCTATCTCCGATTTTATTAAATCTGATAGTTCTTTTAAATCCATCACAAATCCTGTCTCTGGATCTAGCTCTCCTGTTACCTGAACAATTAATTCATAATTGTGTCCATGGTAGTTAGGATTATTACATTTACCAAAAACAAGTTGGTTCTTCTCTTCTGACCATTCTTTTCTATGCAAGCGATGTGCTGCATTAAAGTGAGCTTTTCTACTAACAGTTAACCTCATACTATTATTTTTTTTGAGCTTCTATAAAATGATAAAACTTAGAAAAAATGATTTTAAACCAAGCTGTATATATATTAGGATTAGCCTCCATATCTTCCTTTATCCCTTCTATAGACATCCATTTCCATGCCTCTACTTCTTCTAGGTTGATATTTGGTTCATCATCGTAATATCCAATCATCACATGATCAAACTCATGCTCTGTCAGACCATTGTCAAATGGGGCTTTATAGATAAAACTAAAAACATCTTTTAGGGGCACTTCGAACCCCATTTCTTCCATTAATCTACGTCTACCAGCCTCTATATTTGTTTCGCCTACACGTTGATGACTACAACAAGTATTAGTCCACAATAAAGGCGAGTGATACTTTTCTAAAGCACGTTGTTGTAACATTACTTCATTATTTTTATTCAAAATAAAAACAGAAAATGCACGATGTAACAAAGCTTTTTCATGAGCTTCTATCTTTTCCATTACTCCTACTTGTTCATCTTGTTCATTTACTAATACCACTAACTCTTCTTTCATACCTAATAATTTATATCAACCTCAAAAATACAAAAAAGATACGGTTAAACTAATCTCTTTATCAGATAGCATCGTTATAAACCTGTCTTTATACTATAATATTCATTTATAAACGACTACACTGCCTCTTTTGTTATCTACTCCCTCGTTTTACCTTTCAATACTATTCATATGCAGTGCTTTTCCTTCTAGCTACTTCTACTGATTCTTCAACTATTTCTACTTATTTTTTGACTACTTTTGTACAAATGACAATTAGAAAATGGAAAGACAAATCAAACTTATTTGGGATTTTAAAGGGCCTGCTGGAGAAAAAACAGCCGAACATCACGTAATACATCTTAAAGAGTATGTCGCTATAGAACAACTACCTATCTTTATCATAGACTATACAGTACTAGCACCAGAGCATACTATCGCGTATATGGTAGTCAATGATGAGCAAATGAGACAACTAAGAGATATCCTAAAACCACATCGAGGAGAGCTATACGAATAGACCGCATCTGTGAATACATATATCAAGAGGTAACTTATTACATAGGTTACCTCTTTCTTTTTTACAACTCAGTACATCTTTTAACTATTAAGAAAAAGGACACTATTTTTTTTAATATTCGAATCTATATTTCACTTTTATAAGTACTTTTTCATGTTCTGAAAGGTCTTTTTTTCTATTCTATCTCCTCAATAAGAGCAAAGATCTGTCTTATAAAAAAAAAAGATGTACTTTTTTTTAGCCCTTAAAACAACACAAAACACTAACAAACAACAAGTTAAACAAAAAATATCCTTTATAAACACAAACACCCTCTATAGCATATCCCCTTATAATACAGGTGTTATAAGCAATTCGCTCGACAATTCATGGACAATTACTCGAGATTGGTGGAGCTAGAGGTGACTTTGTCGAACAATCCTCCATTTACTCATCACCTATTCTCCTTCTATCTAAACTGTATGATTACTAAATACCTACCTAAACAAAGTGTCTAATATCCACAAAAAAAGGTGCTCTATAAGAACACCTTTTATCTATATATCTTTTGTTAAGCTAAAGCGACCAAAGTTTCTTTTAGCACTACATAGTTTTTATAATAACTTTCTATAATCTTGATTTTTTTCTTTCCACTATTCACTTCTATATAGCCATCTTGGTTAGTCCACCGCATATATAATGTATCTATATGTATCTGCACATCTTCTGCAGCTATATCTATAACTCTCTCCTGTCCCAATACTTTCTTATAATATATCTTTTCTCCATCAATCGTTATTTTGTTGAGATAAGGATATATTTTAACTACATAGTAGACTAATATAGAAGCCGTCACTACTCCACTTGCTATAGCACTCTCGATATTACTCACCCCGATATCGCCTTTCTTTGCTTTTAATATTAAGATTACAAATAAAATATTTATCATTAAAAGCACCATAGTAACGATACTAATCTTGACTAACGAAGATCGTCTAAAACACGATTTAAATATTTTTTCCATATTTTTAAAAAGAGTATATAAAAAAACCCTCAGTAGTCACCTACTGAAGATTTTAATTGTTCTATTTCTACTATGAACTAGTTCGCTTCTTTACTAATAAACTGAATACGCATTAATCGCAACTCTTCAGTATCATAATCTCCGTCAAACTCAGTCATCGCAGCCTTAATATTATCTGTCTCTGATTCCATAAAGTAATCATAGATTTCTTCTTGCTGATCTTCGTCTAAGACATCATCTATCCAATATGATATATTCAACTTCGTACCAGAATATACGATCTGCTCCATCTCTTTTAGCAGACCATCCATATCTAATCCTTTAGCACTCGCTATATCCGATAAAGATAACTTTCTATCTACATTCTGAATAATATAAAGTTTTAATGCGGAATTAGCACCTGTAGATTTAACAACTAAATCATCAGGTCTGATGATATCATTATCTTCTACATACTTACTAATCACATCTACGAACTCCTTACCATATTTCTTAGCCTTACCTTCACTTACTCCTATAATATTAGACATCTCCTCTAGAGTAACTGGATACTTAAGCCCCATCTCCTCTAATGAAGGGTCTTGGAATACTACGAATGGAGGTACACCATATTTCTTCGCTACTTTCTTACGCAGATCTTTTAGGATACCGATCAGAGCCTCGTCTATCACTAGACTAGCTTTACTAGCGATCACATCCAAATCATTTTCAGCATCAGAATATTCGTGATCTTCAGTCATCATAAATGACTTAGGATTATCTATAAACTGTAGCCCAGCTTCTGTCAGTTTTAACACTCCATAAGCTTCAATATCTTTGCGCAATAAGTCTGCTACTAATACTTGTCTAATAAGAGCTATCCAGTACTTCTCATCGTGATCCTTACCACAACCGAAAAAGTCTAATGTATCTGTCTTATTTACTTTTAACAATGCATTGATTTTCCCAAGTAGAGTGAATACTATTTCTTTCGTCTTATAAGATTGTTTCGTGTCTCTAATTACTTTCAATAATTGAACTACACTATCTTTAGCTTCTACTTTAGTCTTAGGATTACGGATATTATCATCCATATCAGCCCCTTCGCCATTGACTTCGTCAAATTCTTCTCCGAAATAATGCAGGATAAATTTTCTTCTAGACATCGATGTTTCAGCATACGCTACTACTTCTTGTAATAATGCATACCCTATCTCTTGCTCAGCGACAGGCTTACCAGCCATAAACTTCTCAAGCTTCTCTATATCTTTATATGAGTAATAGGCTAGACAGTGTCCTTCACCTCCATCACGTCCAGCTCTACCCGTCTCTTGATAATAACTTTCTAATGATTTAGGAATATCATGGTGTATTACATAGCGTACATCTGGCTTATCTATCCCCATACCGAATGCGATAGTAGCTACTACTACATCTACATCCTCCATTAAGAACATATCTTGATGTTTAGCACGGGTCTTGGCATCTAGTCCTGCGTGATAAGGCACAGCACTGATCCCATTTACCTGAAGTACATTTGCGATTTCTTCTACTTTCTTTCTACTTAGACAGTAGATCACTCCTGACTTTCCTTGGTGTTGTTTAATAAAGCGAATAATATCCGTCTCTACATTTTTCGTTTTAGGACGTATCTCATAGAATAAGTTAGGTCTATTAAACGATGCTTTGAAGGTATTCGCGTTTGGAATTTCTAAGTTTTTTAAGATATCCTCTTGTACTTTAGGAGTGGCTGTTGCAGTCAGTCCTATAATAGGTATATCACCAAGACTTCTAATAATGTTGCGCAGATTTCTATACTCTGGTCTAAAGTCATGTCCCCATTCAGAAATACAATGGGCCTCGTCAATAGCTACAAAAGATAATTTTTCCCCTTGTAAAAAGCTAACATACTCTTCCTTAGTTAAAGATTCAGGTGCTACGTATAGCAACTTTGTAATCCCACTTTTAATGTCTTCCTTTACCTGAGCTATCTCAGTCTTCGTAAGAGATGAATTAAGCACATGAGCCACACCATGCTCTGAAGATAAACTTCTAATAGCATCTACTTGATTCTTCATCAAAGCAATTAACGGTGAAACAACAATAGCAGTTCCCTCTAACACCAATGCAGGTAATTGATAACAAAGAGACTTCCCTCCTCCAGTCGGCATAATCACAAAAGTATTGTGTCCAGAAATAATACTTTTGACCACATCTTCCTGAAGACCTTTGAATTGAGAAAATCCAAAAAATCTCTTTAACTCTTTGTGCAAGTCAATTTCAGTTGATTTCATTATTTTTGTATGGTATTTTACATAAATTTGCAGTACCTAAAGGTACAAAATTTCTTTAGTTCAATCATAATATTTAACATTCGCTCATTTTGAATACATCAATTAACATATTAAACACCGCCAAGAATACTTTACTTTCTGAGAGTGAAAGCATTAAAAAACTAATCGATTATCTAACGGACGATTTTGAAAAAACTGTTAAAGCGATTTTCAACTGCAAGGGGCGAATAATTGTGACAGGAATAGGCAAAAGTTCACTAATTGGAGCAAAAATAGTAGCAACATTCAATTCTACTGGAACGCCATCTATCCATATGCATGCTGCAGAGGCAATGCATGGAGATCTAGGTCTAATCCAACCAGGAGACTGTATCATCTGTATCTCTAATAGTGGTAATAGCCCAGAAATAAAAGTATTAGCACCTATCCTTAAAAGACACAACAATACGCTTATTGCTATCACAGCTAATGAGAACTCGTTTTTAGCAAAAAGTGCTGACTATATCCTATTATCTAAAATAGACCATGAGGCAGAACAGAATAATCTAGCGCCTATGAACAGTACCACTGCTCAGCTAGTTTTAGGAGATGCCTTAGCAGCTTGTCTTATAGAATTGAGAAACTTCACTGCAGAAGACTTCGCAATGTACCATCCAGGTGGAGCATTAGGTAAAAAATTGTTACTTTTGGTGCAAAACATACTAAAAAGCGAAAACAAACCTGCGGTATCTCCAGACTCTTCTATCCAAGAAGTAATCGTAGAGATATCAGAGAAACGCTTAGGAGTAACTGCAGTAGTAGATAATGAGCAAATCATAGGAATCATAACAGATGGAGACTTGCGCCGTATGCTACAAAAAAGTAGTAATCTAAACGATTATAAGGCAAAAGACATTATGTCTATCAACCCTAAATCAATAGAGAGTTCTGAGCACGTATCTAAGGCACTGTCTATATTAGAGGACAACTCTATCACGCAATTACTAGTGACACAAAACAACAAATACGTAGGCGTAATCCACCTACATGATATATTAAAAGAAGGGATCGTATAAATATGGCAAACTCAGATAAATCAAAAAAGGAAATGTCTTTCCTAGACCACTTAGAAGAACTAAGATGGTTATTAGTTAGATCTTCAGCATTTATACTAGGAGGAGGGGCAGTCGCTTTTATTTTTAGTGATTTTATTTTTGACAAAATCATCTTCGCACCAAAAAGAAGTGATTTCGTTACCTATCAATTCTTTTGTAAAATAGCACAACGTTTTGATTTCGATAGAAGTTTTTGTTTACAAGACTTACCCTTCGAGATTCAGAATAGAACGATGGATGGACAATTCTCTGTATTAATTTGGACTTGTATTTCTGCAGGTTTTATTATTGCAGTTCCTTTCATTCTTTGGGAAATATGGAAATTCATCAGCCCAGCACTTTATACAAAAGAAAAGAAATACGCTAAACTATTTATCGTTGTATCTTCTTTATTATTCTTTATGGGAGTAGTATTTGGATACTACGTTATCACTCCACTATCTATTAATTTCCTTGCGAATTTACAGGTAAGTGATATCGTTAAAAACCAGATAGATATCAACTCTTATATAGGTCTTGTAAAAACGACATCTATAGCATGTGGTTTAGTATTCGAATTACCGATTATTATTTACTTCCTATCTGTGTTAGACTTAGTTACACCACAGTTCTTAAGAGACTATAGAAAGTACGCTATCGTATTAATATTAATCATCGCAGCTGTAATAACTCCACCAGATGTAGTAAGCCAGATTATAGTATCTATTCCATTACTTATTCTATACGAAGTGAGTATTTATATCTCTCTCTTCGTACACAAAAAGAATAAGAAGATAGAAGCAAGTAAAACAAAACAAATTGACTAATCTCATATTTTAAAATCATGAAATTAAGAGCTGATAATTTAATTAAGATGTACAAAAAACGCAAAGTTGTTAAAGGTATATCAGTAGAGGTTAATCAAGGAGAGATCGTAGGACTACTAGGGCCAAATGGTGCTGGTAAAACTACATCATTCTATATGATCGTAGGATTAGTAAAACCTAACAGTGGAAATATATATTTAGATAATACGGATATAACAGACTTCCCGATGTATAAACGTGCACAACATGGTATCGGGTACTTAGCACAAGAGGCTTCTATCTTTAGAAAACTAAGTATAGAGGACAACATCCTAAGTGTACTACAACTAACGAAACTCTCTAAAAAAGAACAAGAGGCGAAAATGGAATCTCTAATAGAAGAGTTCAACTTAAACCATGTACGTACTAACCGAGGAGATGTACTATCTGGAGGAGAAAGAAGACGTACAGAAATCGCTAGAGCATTAGCTACTGATCCTAAGTTTATTCTTCTAGATGAACCCTTCGCGGGAGTTGACCCTGTGGCAGTAGAAGATATCCAAAAAATCGTTGCGAACTTAAAAAACAAAAACATTGGTATCCTTATTACAGATCACAACGTTCAAGAGACTCTTGCTATTACAGACAAAACGTATCTTATGTTCGAAGGAGGTATCTTAAAAGCAGGTGTTCCAGAAGAGCTAGCAGAAGACGAAATGGTACGAAAAGTCTACTTAGGTCAGAACTTCGAGCTACGTAAAAAGAAACTAACGTTCTAAATAAGAATCAAAAGCCACTTTTACATATTTAACAGTTATTATTTATAGTTCTTTTAATTTCTGAGATTATTGTGTTTTTTATAATTAGAAAAAACGTGAATTATCCTAAAAACACTATACTTTTTATGAAAGTAACATTTTGTCTCTACTCAGAAAAAACTATATTTGACACTTTAAATAGTAAAACTCTTTTTTTTGACTATTTAGAAACTATATATTTGCAAAAAAATAACAATGAAAAATATAATTGCGCTAAAACTATCACTTTTCTTCTGCACTATGCTATTGCTAGGTTCGTGTGCATCTAGAGAGAGTGTTGTATACTACCAAAACGTTGAGGATGTATTACTAAAAGAGTCTAATGATAATAAATTTGAGACTCGTTTAAGAGCAGATGATTTGCTAATGATCATTGTATCTGCTGAAGATCCTGAAGCAGCTGCTCCGTTTAACTTAGCTAATACAATGACTACAAACCCTAACAATCCTGCTGGTAGTGGTACTATGACTCAACACTTATACTTAGTAGATAGTGATGGGAATATAGAATTCCCTGTATTAGGAACTATTAAAGTAGGTGGTAAAAGCAAAAAAGAAGCTGTAGAAATACTGTCAAAACAAATAAGCCAATATATCAATAACCCTATTGTCAACATGAGAATCATGAACTACAAAGTGACAGTACAAGGGGAGGTAAATAAGCCAGGTGTACACACTATCAATAGTGAGAGACTTACATTAGCTGAAGCAATAGCATTATCTGGTGACCTAACAGTATATGGAAAAAGAGACAATATATTACTGATAAGAGAAATAGATGGAAGAAGAGTTCCTATCCGTGTAGACATGACTAAAGCGGACTTTATGGTATCTCCATACTATTATTTAAATCAAAACGATATTGTATATGTAGAGCCTAACAAAACAAGAGTAAACTCTTCTGTAGTAGGACCTAACTTAAGTTTAGGATTATCTGCATTATCACTTTTAGTAACTGTAATAGCACTTGCTACAAAATAGAAAAATGGAAAACAAATTTGACAATCAAGAAAACTCTAATATAAACATACGAGAAGAACTAGAGAAATATTTAGTTCACTGGAGATGGTTTGTATTAAGTGTTTTTATTACTGTAGCTTTAGCTTTCGTTTATTTACGTTATAGCCAGAAGATATATTCTATCAATACTTCTATCATTGTAAAAGATGAAAAAAGAGGTGGTGGAATAGCGTCTGAAATGGCAGCATTCGCTGACTTAGGGATGTTCTCTGGTGGTAAAAGTAATGTAGAAAACGAGACACAAGTACTACAATCAAGAAGTCTTGCAGAAAGAACAGTTAGAAGATTACAATTAAATATAGCTTTAATCAATAACGATAGATTTGTAAAAAAGGATTTATATGGTAATAGTCCTGTTTCTATCAACTTTGTAGAGCGTGTTTTTGACTTTGATGATATCGAGTATTCATTTATTGTTAAAGATAGAACTGAATCGTCTTTCTTGTTATTAAATGATGAGGAAGAAGAATTAGGTACTTTTAAATATGATGAACCTATTTCTACTATATTAGGTAAACTTATCGTAACTAAGAATGTTCCTAAAAAAACAGGAACACTAGATGCTCTTAAAAAAGAAGGTGGTGAAGAAACTGTAAATGAAATACTAGTACAAGTAAAACCTATCCAAAAAGTCGTTGATTATTACGTAAAAGAGGTAAAAATAGCTCCTACTGATAAGTTCTCTACTGTGCTTGAATTATCATTGTTAAACGCTACGCCAGCGAAAGCAAAAGATTATTTAAACACATTGATTACTTTGTACAATGATGGTGCTATAGCTGATAAACGTTTTATCTCAGAGAAAACTTCAGAGTTCATCGACTCTCGTCTAGTCCTGATTACTGATGAACTAGGTGATGTAGAAAAGAACGTAGAGGGATATAAAGCTAGAAATAGCATTACTGATATTCCTACAGAATTAAAAATTCACTTAGAGAATGCTAATGTTTATGAAAAACAAATCATTAGTAATGAAACCGAATTAAAAGTTATCTCTTCTCTAATAGAGTTCTTAAAAAGCAGCAAACCAAACGAATTACTTCCTGGTAATATAGTATCGACAGATGTTAGCTCTAACAGCTTAATTGATCAATATAATAAATTAGTATTAGAAAGAAATAAGTTAAGTACTAGTACAACTAAGCTTAACCCGGCTATCGTTAAATTAGACGATCAAATCAACTCTATGAAAGCTTCTGTATTAGAAAGCCTTCTAAGAGCCGAGAGCAATCTAAAAATTACACGTAGAGAGTTAGCGTCTAAAGAATCTGAATTAAAATCTAAACTATCTCTTGTACCAAAACAAGAAAGAGAGTTCAGAATCATCGATAGACAGCAAAAGGTAAAAGAGGCTATCTATTTATACTTATTCCAAAAAAGAGAGGAAACTGCAATCGCTTTAGCAGCAACAGAACAAAATGCTAAAATAATCGATGTAGCTAAGAGTAGTGATAAACCAGTAGCTCCTAAAAAAGCAATTATCTTATTAGCCGCTCTTATCATGGGAGGATTAATACCATTTGCTTTAATCTACTTACGTAGCTTATTAGATACTAAGGTTAAGACTAGATTAGACATTGAAGAAAATACTCAAGTTCCATTCTTAGGTGATATACCACACTCTAACGATAATTCCAAAATCGTTAATATTGCGAGTAGAACGAGTACTGCTGAAGCTCTTCGTATCGTTAGAACGAACCTTGAGTTTATGCTAAGTGATGTACAGGAAGGTAATGCTAAGATGATATTCTTAACTTCTACATTCCCTAAAGAAGGTAAAACATTTACATCTGTAAATATTGCAGCTACAATTGCATTATCAGGTAAACGAACTCTTCTTATCGGATTAGATATTCGTAACCCTAGATTAGATGATTATATCATGCTTCCTACTAAAGGCGTATCTGACTACTTATTAAGAAAAGAGGACGATATCAACCAGTATGTTGTAAAAATAGATGGTTATGAAAATATGTATGCTTTACCAGCAGGTACTATTCCACCTAACCCAGCAGAACTATTAATGGGAGATAGAATAGGAGATATGTTTGAGACTCTTAAAAAACAATATGACTATATCATCGTAGATACAGCCCCAGTTAGTTTAGTTACAGATACCTTGTTAATCGCGAAATATGCTGATACGTTCATCTACGTAGCGAGAGCAAACTACCTAGACAAACGTATGCTTAAATTACCTAATGACTTACACAAAGAAGGTAAACTTCCGAATATGTCAATTATCTTAAATGATACTGAGACAAACAAAGGATATGGTTATGGATACGGATATGGTTATGGATATGGCCAAGATCTAGAAGTAGACAAACGCCCTTGGTGGAAAAAACTAATAAATCTAAAATAAGAACAAAGGTCACTCTTTTATAGGGTGACCTTTTTCATTAATATGATAAAATATTATATCAAAATGTACTAAAACAGAAATATAAAAAGTCTGAATTATCAAATTCGTAATTCAACTCTAAAAAGAGTATTAAGCCTAAACAATAACATACATATTTAGTATATTTGCTATATAAATTTCAAGTTTTAAACAAAATATATTTAACGATAATATTGTTTTCATTTAAAGTAAATAAAAAATGACACAAAAATCTAAAATCCTTTACACGTTTACAGACGAGGCTCCAATGTTAGCTACGTATTCGTTCTTACCTATTGTACAAGCATTTGCTAAAACAGCAAGTATAGATGTTGAAACAAGAGATATATCTTTAGCAGGACGTATTCTTGCAACTTTCTCTGAGTTCTTAAAAGAAGAGCAAAGAATCGGTGATGCATTAGCAGAATTAGGAGAATTAGCGAAGACTCCAGAAGCTAATATCATTAAACTTCCAAACATCTCTGCTTCTATTCCTCAGTTAAATGCTGCTATTAAAGAATTGCAAGTTCATGGTTATGCTGTGCCTAACTATACTGCAGATGCTAAGACTGAAGAAGAAAAAGAGATTAAAGCTAGATATGCTAAAATCTTAGGTTCTGCTGTAAACCCTGTGTTACGTGAAGGAAATTCAGATCGTAGAGCTCCTAAAGCAGTTAAAAACTATGCTAAAAAACACCCACACTCAATGGGAGCATGGTCAGCTGATTCTAAAACAAGAGTAGCTTCTATGTCTGAAGGTGATTTTTATGGTAGTGAAAAATCAGTAACTATAGCTGATAACTGTAAATATAAAATCGAATTTGTAGGTACTGATGGTGCTATTAAATTATTAAAAGATTACGCTCCTTTATTAAAAGGTGAAATCATTGACTCATCTGTACTAAACGTAAATAAATTAAAAGCGTTCGTTTCTGAATGTAAAGAAGAAGCTAAGGCAAAAGGTATCTTATTCTCTACTCACTTAAAAGCGACAATGATGAAGGTTTCTGACCCTATCATCTTCGGTGCTGTAGTAGAAGTTTACTTCAAAGAAGTATATGCTAAATATGCTACTTTATTTGCAGAATTAGGTATTATCCCAAATAATGGATTAGGTGATTTATACGCTAAATTAGCTGGACATGCTCAAGAAGCTGAAGTAAAAGCTGCTATTGATGCTGCTATTGCTAATGGTCCTGCTATCGCAATGGTGAACTCTGATAAAGGTATCACTAACTTACACGTTCCTTCTGACGTTATCGTAGATGCTTCTATGCCAGCTATGATCCGTACTTCAGGACAAATGTGGAATGCTGAAGGAAAATCACAAGATACTTTAGCTATCATTCCAGACCGTTGTTACGCTGGTGTATACCAAACTGTAATCGAAGACTGTAAAGCTAATGGTGCTTATAACCCTACTACTATGGGATCTGTTCCTAACGTAGGTCTTATGGCTCAAAAAGCGGAAGAATATGGTTCTCATGACAAAACATTCCAAGCTGATACAAATGGAGTAATCCGCGTATCTGATGATAAAGGAAATATCTTCTTCGAACAAAATGTAGAAGCTGGAGATATATTCAGAATGTGTCAAACTAAAGACGCTCCTATCCAAGACTGGGTTAAACTAGCTGTTAACCGTTCTCGTTTATCTGATACTCCTGCTATCTTCTGGTTAGATGAGAATAGAGCTCATGATAGAGAAATCATCGCTAAAGTAAATACATACTTAAAAGATCACGATACTACTGGATTAGATATCAGAATCTTAAACCCAGTAGAAGCTACTAAAGTATCTGTAGAAAGAATCCGTCAAGGTCTAGATACAATCTCTGTAACAGGAAATGTATTACGTGATTACTTAACAGATTTATTCCCAATCTTAGAAGTAGGTACTTCAGCTAAGATGTTATCTATCGTTCCATTAATGAATGGTGGTGGATTATTCGAAACTGGAGCAGGAGGTTCTGCACCTAAACATATCGAACAATTCATTGAAGAAGGATATTTACGTTGGGATTCTTTAGGAGAGTTCTTAGCTCTAGGTGCTTCATTCGAACACTTAAGCCAAACTCAAAACAACCCTAAAGCGATGGTATTAGCTGAGACATTAGACGAAGCTACTGCTAAGTTCTTAGACAATGATAAATCACCTGCTCGTAGAGTTGGATCTATCGATAATCGTGGTTCTCACTTCTACTTAGCAATGTATTGGGCAGAAGCATTAGCTAACCAATCTAAAGATGCTGAGTTACAAGCTAAATTTGCTCCTATCGCAAAAGCAATGACTGAAGCTGAAGCTAAAATCAACGAAGAGTTAATCGCTTCTCAAGGTAAAGCTCAAAACATCGGTGGTTATTACCAATCAAATGTAGCTGACACAGCTAAAGCTATGCGTCCAAGTGCTACTTTAAACCAAATTATTGACACTATCTAATATAGCATCGATATACTAAAAAAGGTCATCAGTTAACTGATGACCTTTTTTTATACTCTCTTTTATTGATCTAATAAAATTTGATACTTAC
Organism: Myroides odoratimimus; assembly: GCF_001485415.1. Taxonomy (GTDB): domain Bacteria; phylum Bacteroidota; class Bacteroidia; order Flavobacteriales; family Flavobacteriaceae; genus Flavobacterium; species Flavobacterium odoratimimum. The sequence goes on along the minus strand of NZ_BCMQ01000007.1, from coordinate 147,840 downwards.
GCCCAATAGGCACTTCATCGCCATTCATTAAAATGACTTTACTCATAAATCGCTCTTTTATACACTCTTTATTAATAATAAAAGAACGATGTACCTGAACAAAGTTATCTCCTATTAATTCTGTTTTAAACCCTACTAGCGACCCATATACAAAGTAACTCTTACGCCTACTTTTAGTAAATATCTTGATATAATTACCTGCACTTTCAACATACATGATATCTGACATTTCTATAAAATAATCAAAGCCATCTTCTTTTATTAATACTTTTTGAAGTTCGCTCTTGCGATTATTTTCTTTTCTATCCTTACAGAATACCTTTGCTTTTACAACTGCTTTAAGGAACTTACTAAAAGCTATTGGTTTTAATAAATAGTCGACTGCATCATTCTGATAAGATTCTAATGCAAATTCTGAATACGCTGTAGTCACAATCGTAGTAGGCTTAATAGGTAACATTTCTAGCAACTCTAATCCTGATACTAAAGGCATATTAATATCTAAGAATAATATATCTACTTCATTACTTTGTAAAAAAGTTAAAGCTTCTTTTCCACTATAAGCATGCCCTATACATTCTAAATCATCGCATTGCTTAATATGACTTAAAAGCACCTGATGTGCAGGTTTCTCATCATCTACTATTAAACACTGGTAGGTAATTCCCATAATTCTAAAGTGGTTTTATAATAATACTTTGATTTGTTCTTTGTAAATTTATATCTCAACTGGGAGACTTCTAGTCTTCTTTCTAGATTTAAAAGCCCAACACCTGTTCCTTTTTGCAACATTTCGTCAGGCAAACAACTGTTTTCTAATTCGAACAGCAAATGATTATCTCTAGCATATCCTCTTAATTTTATAAAAGGAAATTCAGTTTGTAAAGCAAATTTTATCGCATTTTCAACCAAACTAAAATACAAAAGTGGAGGCACTTGAAACTTCTCAATATCCCCTTCATATTTTATATCTACGACTAAATCGTTTGTCCTAAACTTATAGTAATTAAAATATTCTTTTAAAAATTCTATTTCTTGATCTAAAGAAACAAATTCTCTTTTGGTTGCTTCTAATTGATATCTCAATAAATGTGATAATTGCAAAATCCGCTCAGGCGTTTCCCTTGGATTCGTTAAAGCCTCCCCATATAAATTATTCATTGCGTTTAAAAGGAAATGTGGGTTTAACTGCATCTTGAGGAAGTCTAACTCAGCTACAGTATTTACCAAACGCTTTTCACGAACTGTAATATCATTAAACACCCATAAATGAATAAAATAAGTTCCAGAGCCTAAAAACATTAAAAATATAGTATTGAGAATTTCACTTAACCAAGAATCAAATCCATCTATAAGCATATTTAACAACCCAGTACCAATTAGAACAACAATCCAATAGATAGTAAATAATGGTAAAAAAATATTGTATCGTTTGGTAATCATATATCTCTTAATCAGCAAAATATTACTAATTAAAATACAACCATATACTATAAAGAAAGAAGGCACTAACTCTTCCCAAATCTCAGATAATGAGCGATCACTCTTATCTACAGAAGCGACGAATGTAAATACACTAAGAAGTAGAATGATAACCGACACATTCCTCAACCAAAAATTAGAATAAAATTTCCATAGTGACTTCATACAAACAAATGTAAAGAATCATTAATAATATCATTATCCTTTCATTACTATTTATTTGAAAGCCATTAAAATAATAGCTACTTCATCAGCGTTTAATTAAACAAATAGCAATAATTACTTATCTATTTTTGCATTGAAACATAATAAGATAAACGAATGATTAATCACAAAAAGTTTACCAATTATTTATTGGGACTGAGTTTCTACGTATCTACAATTCCTTTTCATGTACAGCATACGATGGCTAATGTCATAAATGAACAAGTACAAACAATATTAAAAGGAAAGGTACTAGATAAAAACTCTCCCCTTATAGGAGCTACTGTCTATATAAAAGAATTAGATCTAGCTACTACCACTAATGAGTTAGGAGAGTTTAGTATCTCTATTCCATCAGGACAGTATAATATTCTAGTATCATACTTAGGTTACACTAATCATCATGCTAATATAGACACAACTAAAGATAATACAGTAAAAATCATCCTAAAACCTGACACTGCACAATTAGACGAAGTAGTCATAGTAAAGAACTCTACAAAAGCAGACATTAGAACACCAGAGATGAGTGTCAATAAATTATCTATAGAGGAAGTTAAAAAAATGCCTGTTGTACTAGGCGAAACAGATGTTTTAAAGTCTATCTTACAACTCCCTGGTGTAACAAATGCGGGTGAAGGAGCGTCAGGATTTAATGTGCGAGGCGGAAGTGCAGGACAGAACTTAGTACTTTTAGATGATGCAAATGTTTTTAGCTCTTCTCACCTATTTGGTTTCTTCTCAGTGTTTAATTCAGACGCACTTCAAGACATCAAGCTATACAAAGGAGGAATACCAGCTAGATTTGGAGGACGAGCTTCTTCTGTATTAGAAGTATTCCAAAAAAATGGTAATACTGAGGAGTTTCATGGCACAGGAGGTATAGGAGTTATCTCTAGTAGATTAATGGCAGAAGGCCCTATGCAGAAAGGAAAATCTTCCTTCTTAGTAGCAGGAAGAGCCTCGTATGCACATTTATTCCTAAAGTTAACAGACAATAAGAACTCTGCTTATTTTTATGATTTAAACACTAAATTAAACTTTGATTTAAACGAAAACAATAAACTAACCTTATCTGGTTATTTCGGACGAGATGTATTTAGTTTTAGTCAGTTATTAAAGAACACCTTTGGAAACTCAATTTTAAATCTTCAATGGCATCATTTATTCTCAGATAATCTAAGTAGTAAACTTACCACTTCATACAGTGACTATGTATATGGTCTAGATATGGAAATAACTGGCTTTAAATGGGATTCTGATATTAAAAGTTACTCATTAAAATATGATCTAACTCATGACATCCATAGTAATCTTCAATTAAAATATGGAGTAAGTGGTCTTTACTATGATTTTTCTCCAGGAGTAATTAAGCCAACAAAACCAGACTCATCTATTATCTATAAGAAGATAGATTCTAAATACGCTTTTGAAGGAGGTGTTTATTTAGAAGCAGAACAGAGTATTGGTCAACATTTCAATTTAAACTATGGGGCTAGGTTTTCTACATTTACTAATCTAGGAAAAGAAAATATCAATCTATATCAAAACAATCAACCTGTAAGATATGACTCTGAACTAGGTTTATACAAGATGGCAGATATCATAGGGACTGAATCTTATAATAGAGGTAAGAGTATTCAAAACTACAATAATTTTGAACCACGCTTCGGCATTGCTTATATTATTAATGATGATCAATCTATTAAAGCTAGTTATAATAGAATGGCTCAGTATCTTCATTTAATGTCTAATACGGCAGCACCAACTCCATTAGATATCTGGACACCAAGTAGTAAATATATCAAGCCAGAACTCGTTGATCAAGTTGCATTAGGATACTTCAGAAACTTTAAAGAAGGAAAATATAGTTTAGAAACAGAGGTTTACTATAAAAAAGGAGATAACAGAGTAGATTATATAGATGGTGCACAACTGATAGGTAATGATGCTTTAGAACGCGTAATACTTAGTGGTGAATCTAGAGCATACGGACTAGAGCTATTGGTGCGTAAGAATCTAGGTAGACTTACAGGATGGGTATCCTACACCTTAGCAAAATCAGAGCAGAGAACACCTGGTAGAACACCAGATGAGCCAGGAATAAATAATGGTCAATGGTATAGAACTGCTTATGATAAAACACATGACTTTTCTGTTACGGCTATGTACCAATTAAACAAGAAGTGGGATCTTAGCGCTAGCTTTACCTTACAATCAGGACGACCAACATCTTACCCAGAAGGAAGATATGACTATTTAGGTCAGAGTGTTCCTAATTTTGGGAAAAGAGGTGCTTACAGCCTACCTGCTTATCATCACTTAGACGTATCAGCAACTTATACCCCTACAAAAAACACAAGTAGAAAGTGGCAAAGTGAATGGGTATTCGGCATATATAATCTTTATGGAAGAGCCAATGCCGCTTCTATATCATTCCGTGAACACAAAGATCACAGAGGACAGAATGAAGCTGTTAAAATGTCTATTTTCGGAATGGTTCCAAGTGTAACCTATAACTTTAAATTCTAATCAAATGAATATTCTCAAATATATAAGTATACTCTCTATTCTATTATACCTTACTTCTTGTGAGCATGTAATAGATATAGACTTACCAACAGCACCTCCAAGATTAGTTGTTGAAGGTAATCTCGATTTTGATGCAGAGAACAAACAAGATACCCTAAGTATCAATCTATCTTTGACTACAGATTTTTATAATCCACAAGCACCTAAAGTCCATAATGCAACAGTATGGGTAGAAGACGAAAAAGGAACTAAACATCAGTTCAAAGAACTCAATAAGACTGGAAGATATATCTCTACTTCTATTAAAAAAGACTTTGTGAAAAATAAATATAAATTACACATAGAGTATGATAATGATATTTATGAAGCAACCGAAAGGTTAGTTGAAACTCCTAAAATAGAAAGGTTAGAACAAAGAAGAGAAAAGTTCTTTAATGATTACTATTATACGATTAGAATTTACTTTCAAGATACAGATAAAGGTGATAATAAATTAAATTATTATTACACTAATTTACTTTGGGAAAATAAAAGACCTGCCTTAAGTGTTCGTTCTAACGAGTTCTCTAAAGGTAAACTAATAGAAGACATATCAACAGACAAAGATTATGAACCTGGTGACAAGATACAAATAGATCTACATCAAATCTCTAGAAACTATTATGATTATATGTGGCTTATAACTGATGCTTTAAACAATGGAGGAGGTCCTTTTCAGACACCTATTTCTAAAATAAAGGGGAATGTCAAAAACCTTACTACACCTGATAAAGAAGCACTAGGATACTTTAGAGTAACTGAGAAGCAAACTATATATCACACTATTTTTGAACAACCTAAACCGTAAATAAAAAAGCCATCATGTGATGGCTTTTTCTATTTTGATAATAACTCTTTAGCATGAACTAAAGCAGAATCACTAATATCTTTCCCTGATAACATCTGTGCTATCTCTTTCACTCTACTCTCATAATCTAATAATGTCAATTGTGAAGTAGTCGTTTCGTCATCAGATGTTTTGTACACTTTATAATGTTGCTTCCCTTTTGCTGCTATCTGAGGTAAATGCGTAATAGCAAACACCTGCATATGAGTACTCATATCTTTCATAATCACTCCCATCTTATCAGCTACTTCTCCAGAAACCCCAGTATCTATCTCATCAAAGATAATAGTAGGCAAATTAGAATACCTAGCTAATATTGCTTTTATCGCTAACATAATTCTAGACAATTCTCCTCCTGAAGCAACTTTCTTTAGCACACCGAAATCCATTCCTTTATTAGCAGAAAACAACAGTTGTAACTCATCTTTCCCATTAGCTAAAAAATTCTTGGATACAGTGAAGTCAAACTTGAAGTTGGCATTAGGTATTCCTACTAATGACAATATCTCTAATAGTTGTTTGACTAAAACAGGAACAGCCTTTATTCTCGATTCTGAGAGCTTATCTCCTACTTCGTGTAAAACAACACTTAACTTATCAATTTCTCTTTCTAATGAGCTTATTTTATCGTCTATTCCACTAGCTAGATCTACTTTCTCTTCCAGTTCACTTCTAATAGCTAATAATTCTTCTACAGTAGCTACTTGATGTTTTCTCTGTAGATTATATAGTAATTGTAAGCGATCATTAATTAAATCTAATTGTTCAGAATCTGCAGACACATTATCTAATTGGCGTTCTATCTCATCAGACAGATCTTTCAGCTCTATTTCTACACTACTAATACGAGTATATAACTCTTCATAATCTTTAGAAATGGTACTCGTTTTCTGTAATAATTGCTTTACCTCCTTCAATCTATAAACCGCCCCTACTTCATCGTCTGCCAAAAGATTAATTGATTGTCCAAAGCTTTCTCTTACAAACTCAACATTATTCAGTTTTTCGTACTCTTGCTCTAATTCTTGTTGATCTAATCCATCAAGGTTACCTTGAATCAACTCTTCTAAAAGAAAAGCATTATAATCTTGTTCTTTGATTAAATCAGCCTGTTGTTGTTGTAAACTTCTTAATTGTGTTTGGGCTTTCTTGTATAATACTAAATGTCCTTTATACTCCTCTAAAATATTGCTATTACTTGCAACTGCATCAACAATTTGCATTTGGTAATTTTCATCAGACAATTCCATTGTTTGATGTTGGGAATGTATATCTATTAAGTGTTCTGTTAATTGTTGCAAATCAGATAAATTAACAGGGCTATCATTTACAAAGGCTCTAGATTTACCAGAAGGAGAAATCTCCCTTCTTATAATCGTCACATCTTCATATTCTAATTCTAACTCATTGAATAAATCCTTCAATCCATATTTACCAATACTAAAATGACCTTCTATAACACACTTCACTTCTTTATCCTTTAGAGAAGATAAATCAGCACGTTTTCCTTGTAACAAACCTAATGCACCTAACACAATAGACTTACCAGCTCCTGTTTCACCTGTAATAATAGAAAAGCCATCAGAAAAATCTATTTCTAATGTATCAATAAGTGCAAAGTTTTTGATTGTTAATGATATAAGCATATAACTTAATTTTAGAACTAAAGACTATTCCATTTTAATCCATTTAATGGAGCTAATTTATTCAATAATTCCACTACACGTTTCTTATTTTTATCTGTCACTCCACCATAAACACCTATCAACTCATCTGTTTTAGAATCAAAGAAAACACGTGTCAGAAAAGAATTTGGTCGAGTAGAATTAAAACCTTCTAAAGCTGTTAAAGCTTGCAGAATACCATCTCTTCCATCCGCTACATTATCACTCATACGATCTAATCCTAAACGGTGATATTTATATAAAGCATCTTTATAAGCCTCTCCAACTCCCGAAGCTAAATCACTAATAAAAGAATATCTTGTATTACTACCATCCCCTTGCTTCCATCCTCTATAATTTCCTTGCTGAGCAATAGAAGCTATACCATTTGCTGTTTGCAAATAAGTACTCCCTCCACCTTTACTAAACGTTTCTGCGTCCAATCCTATAATTAGATTCGCATAAAATCCTATCAAAGAAGTCAAATTAGAGTCGTATGAATTGGGATTGTAATAAAGAGATTCAAACTCAATATAATTAAAAACAATATCCTTATCGTTGAACAATAATACTTGTGTAGAATATCCAGATCCATAAACAGGTCTAGATGATTTGACCTGAAGGGTTCCAGATACTGTATTATTACCGTAAGTAGTTACATTCAGAAAGAACATACAATCTATCCTCTCCACTGGAGAAAACTTCTTAGATGTCCAACTGGTATTGTTTATAAAATCTTTAAGTGATTTCTCTAGTGATTTGAAATAAGCTTGATTACTATTTCCTACTTGGCTATGGTTAACCGTTACTATTGCATTAAGCTCCTGAGCATAACTGTTTAGAACTATAAAAAGCGAACCAAAAAGCCAAATAAGTTTATTCATAATGTTTAATTATCTTATATATAATATCCTGAGCTACTTCTTCTTTAGATTTTAATTCCTTAGGTTCTATATTAAAATCTTTATCTATAAAGGTAACCTTATTCGTTGGTTTTCCAAAACCTGCCCCTTCATCTTTTAAAGAATTTAAAACAATTAAATCTAAATTCTTCTTCTTGATTTTAGCTTTTGCGTGTTCTATCTCATTTTGAGTTTCTAGTGCAAAACCTATCAGAAACTGTTCTTTCTTTATAGCACCTAGTGAAGCTAATATATCAGGATTCTTATCCATTTCTATTATAAACTCTTCACTGTTCTTTTTAATCTTTTCAGTAGCTACTTCTTTAGGTCGATAATCTGCTACTGCAGCAGCGGCAACCACAGCATCCACATCAGCATAATACTGATGACACGCCTCATACATCTCCATAGCAGACATAACCGAGATAACCTTTACTCGTTCATGCGCTATTTTCTGATTGCTAGGACCTGATACTAATACTACATCAGCACCTTGCTTAGCAGCCTCTAGAGCGATATCATACCCCATTTTTCCAGAAGAATGATTACCTATAAAACGCACAGGATCTATAGGTTCGTATGTAGGCCCCGCAGTTATTAATAATTTTCTTCCTTTTAGGGGCAAATTATTTAACAACACATCTTTTACAGCCTGCAAGATTGTCTCAGGTTCAGCCATACGACCTTTCCCAACTAAACCACTTGCTAATTCACCTTCCTCAGCAGGAATGATAAGATTACCATAACCTTCTAACAAGGCTAAATTACGGTCTGTAGTAGGGTGCACATACATATCTAAGTCCATCGCAGGTGCTACCATAACAGGGCACTTAGCAGATAGATAGATTGCCATTAAGAGATTATCGCAATATCCATTAGCCATCTTCGCTAATGTATTGGCAGTCGCAGGAGCTATAACCATTAGGTCAGCCCAGAGTGCTAAATCAACATGATTATTCCATGTCCCTCCTTCACCAGCATCATTGAAGAAATTTGTATATGCTGGATTCTTTGATAAAGTAGATAAAGTATAAGGAGTTACAAATTGATGAGAAGCAGGTGTCATGATCACTTGGACCTCGGCACCTGCTTTTATAAGTAAACGTACTAAGTGTGCCGTCTTATACGCGGCAATTCCACCAGTTACACCTAGTATTATTTTTTTACCGCCTAAACTTGACATCACTAAGTATTATTTATGTTCTATTGTTCTTTGTATGAAACTTTACCTTCTAACCACTCTTCTACAGCTAATGCTTGAGCTTTAGGCAATTTTTCATAAAATTTAGATACTTCTATTTGTTCTTTATTTTCAAATACTTCATCTAAACTATCATTGTAAGTAGCGAACTCTTCCAACTTGTCAACCAACTCATTCTTGATTTCTGTGTTGATTTGGTTTGCTCTCTTAGCAATTATAGTAATAGCCTCATAAATATTTCCTGTAGGCTCTTCAATCTTACTTTTGTTATAAGTAATTGTGTTTACTGGAGCATTTGTTTTCTTTAAATCCATCTCTTTCGCTTAAGTTATTTTGAAAATTTTGCTAATTCTTCTTGTATATTTTCAAGCATACCATCTGCTTGCTTTTTGTATTTTGTTTCTGCATTAAAACGAACTAATACGTCGTACATTGACTTTGCTGTATTCAGACGTTCTTCCATTTTATAATGCACACTGTTCATTGCTAATTTATAAGCTGAATCAAACTTATAGAACAAGGCATCTTCCTTATATTTCGTACCTGGATAATCATAGATAAAGTTATCTAATGCTACGATAGCAGCATTGTAATTTCTAGTCCAATCTCCAATCGTATTTAACTGCTTTGCATTCTCATAAGTCTTTCTCTCGATCTTCTCATTCATCTCTTGCATAATTGAATTAGCTTCAAATACAAAATTAGAACCAGGATATTGATCAATAAACTTTTGTAATTTATCTATTACATCATAAGTCACTCTTTGATCTAAAGAGTACACAGGTGATAATGCGACACCAGACTTAATCTCTTTTAAAAGAGCTTCTTCACGCTTATCACTTCTTGGATATGTAGCCGCAAAGTTTTTAAAACGAAACCCTGATAATTCATAGTCTTTTGTCAAATAAGTCGCCTCAGCGAAGTTAAAAAACATATCTTCTGCTTTAGGATTCGCTCTATAAACAGTCTCTAATTGTTCATAAAGACGAATAGCATTTCTATATTTCCCTTTCTCAAAAAACTGATTTGCTACTTCTTTTTTATATTCATAATCCTCTGATTTCAAAGCCTTTTGCATTGGTCCACAGCTCGCTATTGAAAGCATAAGAATAGATAAACCGATATATTTTTTCATAAATGTTTTTCGTTGTTTTTGACAAAAGCATTTCCAAGATAGTCCTGTAAAAGCAAATGCAAATTTAAATTAATAATTGCATTATACAAAAAGCTTTTTATATTAAAAAGAAAAGATGTCTAAAATGACATCTTTTCATATAAATCATTATTCCTTAAACGATTAAACTGCTGGGTTATTATTCGCTTGTTGGTTAAAGTTTTTAATATCATTATCGAATAAATATAAACCTCCTTTATCATCTCCAATAAGGTTTATCTTATCAAGAATTGTACGTGCTGTAGCTTCTTCTTCTATTTGTTCTGACACATACCACTGTAAGAAATTATGAGTTGCATAATCTCTCTCTTCTAAAGCTATATGTACTAATTCATTAATGCTTTTTGAAACAAACACCTCATGATCAAACAATTGCTTAAACAACGCTTTAAATGATGTGTGATCCAACTCTGGCTTTGTCACAGCAGGGATAACAGCTTGTCCTCCTCTTTGGTTTACATATTTAACTAATTTAAGCATATGTTGACGTTCTTCATCTGATTGTGCGAACATAAAAGTAGCAATCCCTTCGAATCCTTGAATCTCTGCCCAAGAAGCCATCTCTAAATAAATCTGAGAAGAATCCCCCTCTATTTTAATCTGCTCATTAAGTGCTTTTTCTAATTTTTCTGATAACATAACTTTCTTTTTTTAATTCAGTATTTTAATTTCTTTTTCGATTCTTGAAGCTAAGTCTGTATCTACATTAACCAATGGCAAACGAAGCGTATTTTGCATCACTCCTTCTAACTTTAATATCTCTTTGATTCCAGCAGGGTTTCCTTGTTCAAAGATCATATCGATAATAGGCATTAATTCATATTGTAATTTAAATGCCTCTTTGATATCTCCTTTTAATCCTAGGCGAATCATATCTGTAAACTTTTGAGGAACACCTTGTCCTATTACTGAAATAACTCCAGCTCCTCCTGCTAACACCAAAGGCAATGCGATCGCATCATCTCCTGATATTACTAAAAAGTCTTTGCGAGTACTTTGACGGATTAACTCCATCCCTTGTACCATACTTCCCGCTGCCTCTTTTATACCAATGATATTCTTAAACTCATTCGCTAAACGAACTACAGTCCCTACTGCCATATTACTTCCTGTTCTACCAGGTACATTGTATAAAATAATAGGTAATGGACTATTCTCAGCAATCATTTTGAAGTGCTGATAAATTCCTTCTTGTGTAGGTTTATTATAATAAGGTGATACTGATAATATAGCATCAAACCCTTCTAAGTTCTCCTGTGTTAATTCATCTAATACAGCATGTGTATTATTTCCTCCTACTCCTAATACTAATGGCAATCTTTTCTTATTAGCCTTTATTACGGTACGTTTGACTAACTGTTTTTCTTCCTTACTAAGAGTTGCTGACTCCCCAGTAGTTCCTAATACTACTAGATACTCTACCCCTCCTGCTATTGTAAATTCTACCAAATTCTGTAATGCTTCTACATCTACAGAAAAATCGCTGTTAAATGGCGTTACTAATGCCACTCCCGTACCAATAAGTGATTGCATAGTTCTTCTAATTATTAATTTTTAAAAACGTTAATATATTTAAATAAATTGTCTACAAAATTCTCTACATCTAATCGCTCTAAAGCTAAACTAAAATGATTCAATTGTGTATTTTCTGAGGAAACTCCCACTTTAAAAATAGCATTAGACTTTGATGTCACCCATAATAAAGGCAAAGCCTGATTTGTATAATAACTAATCAACAAATCACATTTCTTTTCAATAAACTCAAGGACTTCTTTATTCTCTATACCTCCTGTTAATGTGAACTCACTCATCCCAAACAGGTGCTCCTCATTATTCTTCTTGCTATCTTTTGCATAAACCAAGAAATGTATTTTTGTACTAGGTATTCCTTTTCTTTCTAAACTTTTAATTAAATCTGGAATAACCTTAGCTTCTGCTTTATCTACTACAATACCGATTTCTTTAAAATCATATTTAAAATCGACCGGTACTGCTTTTAATGTTGACTTTTCTACTACTTTTTGAAGTGATCTTTTCTTTAAAGTATTAAACCACATATAAGTTACTGTTTTTGTAAAGATAAACAAATAGCTAATTAGGTAATACTACATTTAACATCGAATTATTGAATTAACGCAATAAACTCCGCTTCTGTTAATATTTTAATACCTAGTTTATTTGCTTTTTCTAGCTTAGATGGTCCCATTTTATCTCCTGCCACGACATAATTAGTCTTAGAGGTAATAGAACTTCCTACTTTTCCTCCATGATCTTCGATAGCTTGTTTAATCTCATCGCGAGACATTTGTTCAAACACCCCAGATACCACTAATGTCTGTCCTAGAAGAACATCTGACACTACCGTAGATTCCTTTTCTTCTAACACAAATTGCACACCATATCCCTTTAGTCTAGCAATTATTTCTTTATTAATATCACTACTAAAGAAGTCTATTACACTTTGTGCTATTCTTTCTCCAATTTCATCTACTGTTATCAACTCCATTAACGGAGCTTCTGCCAGAGCATCTATTGTCTTATAATGATTTGCTAACTTTTTAGCCACAGTCTCTCCTACATAACGGATCCCTAATGCGTATAATACACGTTCAAAAGGAACCTGTTTAGAAGCTTCTATACCTTTTATCAGATTATCTGCAGACTTCTCTCCCATGCGTTCTAAACCTAGAACATCTTCTTTCTTTAACTCGTATAAGTCAGCGTAATTCTCTACTAATTCATTTTTGTACAACAGTACTACAGTTTCTTCTCCCAGCCCCTCTATATCCATCGCCTTACGAGAGATAAAGTGCTGTATCCTACCCGCTATTTGAGGTGGACATCCATACACATTTGAACAATAGTGTTGTGCCTCCCCGACACTTCTCTTTAACTTAGTACCACATTCAGGGCATTCCTTAATGTATACTGTACGTTCAGAGTCAGCTGGTCTAGCCTCTAAATTCACACCTACTATTTTCGGGATAATCTCTCCTCCTTTTTCCACATATACAGAGTCATTTACACGAATATCTAACTTCGCTATCTGATCTGCATTGTGTAAAGAAGCACGTTTTACTATCGTTCCTGCCAACTGTACAGGTTCCAAGTTTGCTACAGGAGTTATAGCACCTGTTCTACCTACTTGATATGATATAGAGTTTAATACAGTCTCTGCTTGTTCAGCTTTAAATTTATATGCTATAGCCCATCTCGGTGCTTTAGAAGTATACCCTAATTCATCTTGATAATGCAATGAATTGACCTTAACCACCACTCCATCTGTCTCATAAGGTAGCTCATGTCTATGAATATCCCAATAATTTATAAACTCTAATACTTCATCAATATTCTTAGCTAACTTAGAGATAGTAGGAACTTTAAATCCCCATGCTCTAGCTTTGTCTAAACTTTCATATTGTGTTGTTACCCCTAGATCACTTCCTACTATATTATAAAGTAGACAATCTAAAGGACGTTTTGCAACCTCGGCACTATCTTGTAATTTCAAACTACCAGAAGCTGTATTTCTTGGATTAGAATAAGGCGTCTCTCCGATTTCTATCAAATCTTGATTCATCTTTTCAAACCCTGCCAATGGCAATACAATCTCTCCACGAATATCAAAACTCTGAGGATAATCTCCGTTTAATCGAATAGGAACTGATCTAATTGTTCTAATATTATTAGTCACATCATCCCCTTGCACTCCATCACCTCGTGTCACTGCTCTTACCAGCACTCCATCTTCATACGTAATCGTAATAGATGCACCATCATACTTTAATTCACATGTAAACTCTACTGGCACATCACCTAATACTTTCTGTACACGTTGTTCCCAGTCTAATAAATCTTCCTTAGAATAAGAGTTATCTAAAGAATACATTCTATAACGGTGTACTATAGTATCAAAGTTCTTAGTCACCGTACCTCCTACTCTTTGTGTTGGAGAATTTATATCAAAATATTCTGGGTGAGCTAATTCTAACTTCTCTAATTCTTTTAATTTCTGATCAAAATCGAAATCTGAAATCGTTGGATTATCCAACACATAATAATTATAATTATGTTCATTTAATTCTTTGCGAAGTAAATCTAATTGTGCTTTAATATCCATTTTTTAAAACGATTACAGTTTCAACATTTCTTTAAATTGACCATATAAATGACCATCACTCAGAATAGCTCCTTGTTGGATTAAACTAAAGATTTCTTCATTGCGATTCTCTCCAAAGCTTTTTCCTCCATGTCTCACTTCCACATCTTCTGTAAACACTGCATCTGATAACCATTGCAGTCCTTCTTTACTTAAAAGATCTATATCTGATTGTTTACTCTTAATTACGATAGTCTTGATTTCTTTATCGTCGAAACCAAACAAAAATATATGGCTCTTAGAATAATGTTCTAAATATTTAGCATTCGTCAGTACTCCTTCCCAAATTAAATCTGAGAAAATATCTAACTCTTGTTCTGCTACTTCTGGCTTTTCTTCTTTTATCTTATCCCATTCATTCTTATCTATCTGCTGTGCAGCTAAGAAGTTAATAAACTCTGGGTGTAATTCTTCAAACTGCTCTTTCGTAAGCCTACTGTATTTCATAATATAAATTGCATTTGAAACAAAGATAATACCTTCATTTCAATTCGTATAATGTGATAAATTAATTCTGTACTATCTCTGCTAAAGACTTCTTCATAGACACTGCATACTTTAATGGCACATAATCTGCCTCCACAATATCCATTTCATAAAATGACAACGTTCTTACATCAAAAATGAATGTACCCACCGTCACTATTCTATCTTCATAATTTTCATAAATAGTGAATTGATAGTAATTTCCTCTTTTATTAGAACCATCATTCTTTGCATTCGGAGACACATCTACTCTCACCACTACTCCCGTACCACCATTAGCTATTACAGCCTTATTGAAGTCTTCACCTAAATAGTCTTTAGCCGCAGTAGTCTTTAACGCAGCTAATACTGTCTCAAGCCCATCTTTACTCACAGATATCTTATTCGACTCATCCATTAGCGTAACAGCTTTCTTATTGTCGATCTTAAATATCTTTTCAGTACTCTTTAGAATAGCAGGTTCTTGCTCGTATAAGTTCTGCCATGGTGTAGTTGTATCTTCTTCTTCTACCTTATTTTTATTAGTACTTTCATCTGTCACCACTGTTTCTATCACCTCTCCTTCTGCACCAGAAGTATCTTTGTCATCCTTACAAGCAAATAAAGACACCCCAATAACAACTATACCTAAAACTCTCACTAATCTATTCATAACTACTTTTTGTTTTTAAACACTACTAAATCGACTACTTACTTCCTATAAATGAAGTATTAAGCTATTTTTCACAGCTTAGTTTTATACACTTCCAAGATACAAAAAAACACTAGTAATCAACCAACCTCCCTTACATAATTTAGCTAAATTATATAGCAAAAAAAAAGGCCTTCCAAATGGAAGGCCTTTTCTATATATAATCTTTTAAGACTATTCTTGCTCAGCGATTACTTCGTAATCAACTTCAACGATTACATCACGGTGTAAACGAACGTTAGCAGTATATTTACCTAAACGTTTGATAACTCCTGAAGTGATGTATTTTCTGTCAACTTCTTGACCATTTTTAGCGAAAACCTCAGCGATATCTGCATTAGTTACAGATCCGAATAATTTTTCACCACCAGCTTTAACAGCAATCTTGATTTCTAAAGCTTTTAACGCCTCAGCGATAACTTTAGCATCAGCTACTAATTTAGCTTCTTTGTGCGCTCTTTGTTTTAAGTTCTCAGCTAATACTTTTTTAGCAGATGGAGTAGCTAATACAGCCATCCCTTGAGGGATTAAATAGTTACGTCCGTATCCTGGTTTAACAGTTACTACGTCATCTTTAAATCCTAACTTTTGAACGTCTTGTTTTAAGATAATTTCCATTGTTGATGTCCTTTTTATAAGAAGTTAGGTTTCACGAATGAAAACCAACAACTTTATGATTTGTTATTATTTTAATAAATCAGCTACGTATGGCATTAAAGCTAAGTGACGTGCTCTTTTGATCGCTACAGATACTTTTCTTTGGTATTTTAAAGAAGTTCCTGTTAAACGACGTGGTAAAATTTTACCTTGCTCGTTAACGAATTTTAATAAGAAATCAGCATCTTTATAGTCGATGTATTTGATTCCTGATTTTTTGAAACGACAATACTTTTTAGTTTTGTTTGTTTCAATGTTTAAAGGCGTTAAATATCTGATATCTCCGTCTTTTTTTCCTTTTGCAGATTGCTCTATACTTGACATAACAATTAAGCTTTTTTAGATTTTAATTTCTCTCTTCTTCTCTCAGCCCAAGATACAGCGTGTTTGTCTAAAGCTACAGTTAAGAAACGCATAACTCTTTCGTCACGTCTGAATTCAGTCTCTAAGTTGATGATGATATCAGCAGGTGCTGTGAATTGGAATAAGTGATAAAAACCACTTTTCTTGTGTTGGATTTCATAAGCTAATTTTTTTAAGCCCCAGTCCTCTTTAGCTACCATCTCAGCTCCTCTAGAAGTAAGAAATTCTTCGAATTTCACTACTGTTTCCTTTATCTGAGTTTCAGATAAAACGGGATTCAAGATGAAAACAGTTTCATAATGATTCATAAATACTAAATTTTATTTGTTACAAAATTGGGTGCAAAAATACAACTTTATACATACTATCCAAAACTAATTTCTTATTTTTTAAAAAACGGATAATAAAACATTCTCTTTGTTTCTTTATTCATTTTATATAAAGCATAAACACTAACCCCATAATTAGCAAATGACAAACAAAGAAAAAACATTAAAACATAGTTGATTCCTGCTACATGATTAATTTTCCCTATTGTCCAGATAATAATGATAAAAGCCGACAACAACGCATAAACTATTTGATTATAAATAATATGCTTCCCTTCTTTCTTAAACTCCTCTCTATTATTGCTAATACAAACTATAAAAGGACCTAAAACATTTCCCAAAGGAATAATAAGCCCTACTAATATTGACAAATAATACTTTCTACTTACAATTAGTTCTATCTTCTCAACAGAAATAATATCTTTAATATCTTGCCCTAAAGCACCACATAACAATTGTAAAGTCGTTCCTCGTGGTTCACTATCTCCTTTTTCGATTCGTTGAATTGTCCTAATACTAATACCTGACCTTTCACTTAACTCTTCTTGAGAAAACCCCTTTATCACTCTTAGTTCTTTCAATTTTTGACTTAATACATTCATAGCTTTCTTTATTATATTTTAAACAATTCAAAACTACATCAGATGTATAATATTCCTTATGACATAACTATGACATATCTAAGACACTTCAGTAAATCTAAGCTTTTTCACTCCCTCTTATTTATCTTTCTATTTTCTTGTCTAATAATGCCTCTGCTCTCTGATACATTCCTTCTATAGATAATACATCTAGATCAGGGTGATTTCTCAACCACTTCGCATTTAACTCTACGATATCCTCTTCTAGATTATAGAAATCATCATTCTTCAACAGATCTCTTGTAGGATTCGTACCAAAGTAATCCGACTCACAGAATGCCTCTAATACAGTTTCGTCAATATTATTTAAAACTTCAAGTTGCTTCTTTAAAAGAGCTAAGTTTTGTGTAGCTCCTATTTTCTCTAGCCCATCAGCTATAATAGCAAAAAACTCATAATCAGCCTGAGTATTCCAAACAATCTGAGAGAAGTTTCCATTCTTATATTGAGCTAAATAATAATCAAGATAATAACTTAGGATTGCATCTGGGTGAACTGTCTCTTCCATTAATCCTCCTTCTTCTCTTACCAAGTTAATAAACGTGATATTTGAATAAACGATATCATAAGCCTCTTGACTATTAAATGAATCTTGTGATACTACAATTTTTAATTCCATACTATTATTTCTTTTTTATAACACTTCTTTTACCTTCTAAAAAAATCGCTAATAGAAATCTACATTAGCGACTACTTTCACAGAGCGATACTGTCCTATCGCTTCAAAACTTTTCAATATTTTTCGAACATTCTCTTTTGTCTTTATCAGAGGTACATTCTGAGGAATTTTAATTAAAATCACTCGTATATATTGATTGCGTATCCTATTAATCGCAGGCTCTTCTGGTCCTAAAACAGGTACACCTAGTTGCTCCTTCAGGTTGTTATACAACCAAAATGAAGCCTCTTTTAACTTCTCGAACTCTTTATGTCTTAGTGTCAGCTTAACTAATCTATAGAAAGGAGGATACTTAAAGTTATATCGCTCATACATCTGCTCTTTATACATTCCCATATAATCATAATGAGTCACTTGCTGTATGATATTGTGATACGGATTAAATGTCTGAATAATCACTTTACCCTTTTTATCCTTTCTCCCTGCCCTACCTGCTACCTGTGTCATCATCTGATATGCCCGCTCATGCGCTCTAAAGTCAGGATGATACAAACTGTTGTCCGCATTCATTATTCCGACCAAATTCACATTGTCAAAATCAAATCCCTTCGCCAACATCTGCGTTCCTACTAGAATATCGATTTGTCTCGCTTGAAAGGACTCTACTAATTTCTCAAAGCCATACTTTCCTCTAGTTGTATCTTGATCCATACGCGCAATACGCTTATTCGGAAACAACTCTTTTAATTCTTCCTCTACTTGCTCTGTACCAAATCCTTTTGTATTCAGATCCACACTGTGACATCTAAAACACTGTTTGGGCATCGGTAGCGTAAAACCACAATAGTGACACCTCAACTCATTTTTATACTTGTGATATGTCAAACTCACATCACAATGAGGACATTCTGGTACAGCTCCACAAGTCATACACTCTACGACAGGAGAGAAACCTCTTCGGTTCTGAAACAGAATAACCTGTTCTTCTAACGACAACGCCATATTTATCTCATCGATCAACTGATCTGAGAAATGCCCTGTCATCTGTTTTCGTTTATATTTATCTTTTACATCTACTAAAACAATCTCTGGCAAGACTACATTGGTATAGCGCTTCTTTAATTCCACTAAACCATACTTGCCTTGTGTAGCATTGTAATACGTTTCTAAGCTCGGTGTTGCAGATCCTAAGACTACTTTAGCATTGTGCTGTTTTGCCAATACGATAGCTGCATCCCTTCCGTGATATCGAGGAGCTGGATCGTGTTGCTTATAGTTTCCTTCTTGTTCTTCATCTACTACTATCAACTGTAAATCCTGAAAAGGCAAGAAGACAGATAACCTTGTACCGATAACCACTTTTGCTTTTTCAGACTTATTCAATACCTGATCCCAGACTTCTAATCGTTCATTGTGAGAATACTTTGAGTTATACACTGCTACTTCGTTTCCAAAATAGCTAGTCAACCTCATCACTAATTGTGTTGTAAGCCCTATCTCTGGCAATAGAAATAATACCTGTCCTTCATTTGCCAAGTATTTCTCTATAAGTTTGATATATACTTCTGTTTTACCAGACGCAGTTACACCGTGTAGTAAGACGACATCCTTCGTTTCTAATGACTGCCCGATCTCCCAAAGAGCTTTACTCTGCTCATCACTTAACTCGATAATATCTTGTACTGCATCCCCGAAGATCACACGATCTTGGTTTAAATAGTAATCTTCAAATATGCCTTTATTAATAAGTGCCTTAACTACTGCAGATGTAGATTCTGATTCTTCTACTAACTGTTTGACTGTAATCGGCTTTTTGTGCACAGCCTGCAATTGAAAATATTTTAAGATCATCTCTCTTTGCTTTTCAGCACGAGAGACTACTTCCATCAAATCTGCCAAACCATTCTCAGCCAAGTATTGCTCCGCTAGTTTGACATATCTAATCTGTTTCGGCTTATACTTCTCCACCATCTCTTCTTGTAAGAATATCATCTTCTTTTCTAGAAGAGAGTTAATCACAGGGAAGACCTTCTTTCGGTTCAGTACTGCTATAATCTCTTCTACTTTAAGAATAGACTGTACTTGAAGTGCCTCATATATTAAATATTCTGCATCATCTAATTCTTCTGCTTTAATAGTACTATCCGGATTATACTGTATAAGTGTCTCACTTTCTAAAAGTAACTGTGATGGCATAGCACTCTTATACACATCCCCTATCGTACACATATAGTAGTCTGCTATCCACTTCCATAAGCTGATCTGTTTCTCAGTGACAACAGGAGTCAGATCTATAATCTCATTGATTTCTTTTGCCTCATAGTACTGAGGTACTCTATTGTGTTTTTCGATTACCACAGCCGTATATACTTTAGAACGACCAAAAGGAACAGCTACGCGCATCCCTACTTGGATAAACTCGTATTCTGCCTCACTTACAGCATAAGTAAACGTAGGGTCTAAAGCTAATGGAACAATAACCTCAACAAAGTAATTCATACTAATAGTACTATTTTTTAGAAATCAATAATTACAAAGATAATCGCTTTATTTTTATCTCATCCCATCAGTACTATATTCGCTCTTATTTATCGCAAGGTTATATATATTCTGTAATATATAACATCTCATTACTTCTAGTAGATGCACGCGATACACCTCTACTCGCGTTGTTGAAGGTTTCTAATCTGTGATGTATAACACCTAAATACCACATAAAAAAAGCATCACTTTTTTCACTCCCTAAAAACGACACAAAACACTACTAATCAATAACATAAATCAAAAACAAACATTTCTATCCTAATTGCCCAACAGCTCCTAACAGCAGTGTATATAAGCAGTTATAGCATTTCCTTCAACACTTCTTCAACAATACCCCAAGATTGCTCTACTAGAAGGCTTGTTTCTTGAAGCAATGTTGAAGAAGTGTTGTAGGGGTGTTGAAGAAATAGAACCTATGAATAATGATTTGCTTGATAACTATTAGGTAGCCATAATTACAGGCTTCACTCCCTCTTCTCTCTCCGATTATATACCACACAAGACTTCTACCCAAAAGAAAAGGTCATTAGCGCGTGCTAATGACCTTTATATCTTTTAAAATTATTTTAGATAATCTATCTCTGTATTATAAAATAACTATTATAAATACTTCACTTATCTTTAATCTGCTTTTTTCCACGTCTGTGTTCTTCCTATCAGAGATAATCCGATATATCCACGCACATCTAGCTTATCCTTCCCATTTAGTTTCACAGTACATTTATACTGTTTACCACTTTCAGGATCAGTGATTTTACCACCTGTATATTCATTTCCTTTTTTCTGTAAGTCTTTAATGATAACAAGCCCTTCGATAGGTTTTCCCTTCTCATCTCCTTCACAGTTATCACATTTTGGGTTAGGTTTAGATGGGTTTAAAAGTTTCTTTACCTGTCCGTAATATTTACCGTCTTTCTCGTAAAT
Organism: Myroides odoratimimus; assembly: GCF_001485415.1. Lineage (GTDB taxonomy): Bacteria > Bacteroidota > Bacteroidia > Flavobacteriales > Flavobacteriaceae > Flavobacterium > Flavobacterium odoratimimum. The sequence goes on along the minus strand of NZ_BCMQ01000007.1, from coordinate 126,382 downwards.
TTCAACAATAGACTTCTCTTTTCCTGTACTATCGTCTATCGTTTTCCACTTACCTACTATACTCTGTGCATGTGCTGATAAAGACACAGCTAACACCAACACAATTGTCGTTAAAAAATTTCTCATAGTTCAGCGTTTAATTTTAAGGTTATAACCCAAATATAGCTATTTTTTTGACTTTAATTTATTTATAGCTAAATTTAATTCAAAACCTAACAATAGAATCATACAGTTAATCCACAAATAGAACATCACTACTAACAACGTCCCAATAGAGCCATATAACTCATTATAGCGAGCAAATCTCAATACATATACCCCAAAGAGATAAGAAGTAAGTATGTAAAGAATAGTCGTAAATACAGACCCTATAGAGATGAAGGATACTTGCTTGGTCTGCTTGGCTCCGAACTTGTATAAGATAGAGGTAGTCATCAGTACTACTAACAATAAGAATATGCTTCTAGACCACTGTATCAACATAGAATCTAGGTTAAACTTATACATCACCACCTCTAGTGTCACAAAGAATGCAACAGAGAAAATGACTAGTATCGCTAGACATACAGATAAGACTAATGCGACAAGATACTGTCTAATCAGATTGCGAGAAACAATAATGTGATACGAAGACTCAAATCCTCCTATAATCGCAAAGACTCCATTAGTCATTAAGAATATAGATAGCAAGAATCCGGATGATAGTAACGAGCGATAACTGTTATTCATAATATCGCTCAGAATAGACTCTATCGCACCAAAGGTATTCGGAGGGACAGAACTCTCGATAAACTGCATAAAGTCTACCTGAAAATTGTCTATCGGGATATAGGGAATCAAGTTCAGTATAAAAAGTGCAAACGGAAATAACGCCATAAAGAAACTGAAGGCGATAGATCCTGCCCTATAGGAGAATGCTCCTTTTATAATCCCTAAGACATATAATTCTATTAAATCATAAAGAGAATACCCTTCTAACACCTTAAAACGAATACATTTTAAAGTCCGGACTATCGTACGTATGACAGGTATTCTGTCTAATCTTTCTTCTATTTCCTGCGACATTTAATCTCTTTTCTTTTTATCAAGCTATTTTTTAGGATGTGCTATATTTCCCTTAGTCGTATCATAACCTTTATGATCACGCTTAAAGAAAAAGCTCACTGCCATAATCAAAAATAAGGCTACTACTATTACTATTCCGATGGTCTTATAGGTATTGACTAGATGTTCTGAATCAAACATGGCTATTCCCCAAAAACCTAAAATAACATATAATGCTGTTATTAATACTAAGATACAAACTATAAAACCGATAATATACTTCATACGCTATAGTTTTGATAATATTTCTTTCTTTTTTTGATCGTAATCTTCTTGTGTAATGATTCCTTCTTGTAATAATAAATTTAATTTCTTTAAAACTTGAAGCCCATCATCTCCAGACTGCTCCAGCACTTGATTAGAAGCGATACCCAGCTGCTTACCTAACTCTAGTCCTGCTCCCATCTGCACTCCTGCCCCTGCTAGTCCACCTTCATTACGAGCAGCATCTCTCAGAGCTTTCAACTTCTCTAACTCTGCATACGTCATTCCTGCTGCTTCTGCTGCTTTTACATCAGAAGTTATATTAGACACAGTGGCAATACGCTGTTGGGTCTTGGTATCGAATACTGTTCCTAGTACTTTAAAGTCTGTCAATGCAAGTCCTAAAGCAGCAAACTCTTCATTTAGTTTATTCTTGATTTCGGTAGAGATTACTTCTAGCTGCGCATCTATCTCCGTATAGCCAAATGAGGCTCCTGATAGATAAGTAGTGATAGCCTGAGGAATGCGTTGAATAAGGATATCTTTTAAGTCCATCGCTGTATATACATTCGCATTGCTAATAACCTCTCTATAAAGAAAGTTAATATCCTGTATCTTAAACGAGAATGTCCCATTCACTCCTAGTTCTATCGGAATATCATAATGCTTATCTACATACTTAATCGCACTAGGAGTACCCCAAGACTGATTAATAATCTGAGATTGTCTAAAGAAGAACACTTTTAACTTATGCTCACTTTCAAAATTCTGACGAATATTAATCAATGTCGTAATAAAAGGATGATTAGCTGTACTCAGACTAAAGGTTCCTTCTTCTAGGAGTATATCTTGTACTTTTCCATCGTATACTAATACGCATCCTTGACTCGGTGCTACGATTAACTTAGATGCATTCTTGATCTCATCTGTTGGCGACGGAAATTGATACCATACGACATCTTGTGGTTGATCCTTCCATTCTATAACAGAAGCTAGCTGTTTCTTAAAAATATTGAATAATCCCATAGTTATATCTCTTTTCCTACTGTCTTTAGTTCATAAAAGTCTGAAGTCATCTTGATCTCTCCATCCTTATTTATTATAGCAATATTAGTACTGTCTAACCTTACTAATATATAATCTCCTTCTACATCAATACTACGGATCTCTTTCCAGTCCGTTTTCTTAGTCCATAACACACTACCATCTACCCCACTTATCTTCTGCAGTGTTATAGTCTCGTTCTCCAATACAGACATCTTGATAGCAATGATAACAGACTCTGCGTCTCCTACTAGTACACGTGCTCCATCTACATAAGTATGATTAGGAGTAAGGTCTTTAATAGAAACTATCTTCGCTCTAGATTTAGTATACGGCATCACTAAAACTTTCTTATAAGGAGACTTCTCTGTGAATATACCCGATCTACCGTAATCTTTGCTCCAGTTAAAACTTACATTGTATTGTGGAAAACCTTTTTGAGTCCAATGTTCGTATTGTATCAACTGTATTTCTTCTTCTGGAAAATCAAAACCTATACGCGTAAATTTATAGGATGTAGTCTTAACTGGATCCGTTAATTTCTTATCGTATATATTAGAGATTTTATCTATAGGTAATACAACACCTATATCTGCAAATAAGGCATATTGTTTTCCTTTATTATTCGTAACTGTCAGACATTGATCAAAAGTTCTAGATTCTATCGCTGCTACTCCTCCTGCAAACTCAGGATACTTAACAAAGAAAGATTCTGTCACATTCTCAAACACTTTCTGAGAAGGGTTATACAAGAATAAATAGTAACTATTCACAATAAGGAATAGCTCGTCATTAGCCCCTCTATAATAATCTAATTTACTGCTATGCGTACCTGCTCCTTTTATAGATAGGTCTACTTCTAGAAGTGTTCTACTGATTTCTTCTCCTGTAGTCGCGTCTAGTAAGATGGTGTATACCTCATTTTCCTTACCTTTCTCAGCAAAGATATCATTAAACCACCCTGTAAAGACGATGGTATTCTTCCCTTTTGGGTCGATCATTAAGGCTGTTTCTGAATAACTAGCATTGACATATCTCACATCTCGCTTAGGAGGTGGGGTGGTGTTATACTCTGTGGTAGTAACAGGGGCTGGTGTAGAATCTGCAAATATGAATCTACTGATCTGGTAAGCGAAATAGATAAAGATAACAGCAGAGAAGCCTATAATGGCTTTTTTAGCAATCTGCACTCCTTGTTCATTATTCAGTTTACCCGTATTATAATTATGGTTAATAGTAATATCATCATTATCTAGAAAGAACTGTGTATTACAGCTTCTACAGATATAGTGGTCTTTCTTAGTCTCATCAACCTGATTACTCCCACACTGAGGACATACTATTTTCTTTATTGTTTTTGCCATATTTCTCTTTTACTACAATACTGCTTTAAGGCTTAAGTCCATATTGTACACTGAGTGTGTTAATGCTCCTGAAGAAACATAGTTAACTCCACATAATGCATACTCTCTAACTGTGCTTTCATCGATATTACCTGACGACTCCGTTTGACATTGATCACCTATCAATGCAACAGCCTCACGTGTCATCGCATAGTCAAAATTGTCTAACAAGATACGGTGAACATTATCACAAGCTAAGATTTGCTTCACCTCATCGATGCTTCTAGCTTCTACGATGATCTTTAGCTCTTTATTATTGTCTTTTAAATATTGGTTTGTCTTTTCAATCGCTTCTTTGATACCTCCTGCGAAGTCAATATGATTATCTTTCAACATAATCATATCATAAAGAGCAAAACGGTGGTTCTCTCCTCCAGCTATCTTTACTGCCCACTTCTCTATCGCACGTATACCTGGTGTAGTCTTACGTGTATCTAATATCTTAGTACCCGTACCTTCTAATAAGTTTACGAATACACGAGTCTTCGTAGCGATAGCACTCATACGCTGCATGGCATTAAGCATTAGTCGCTCAGCCTTTAGAATAGACTGAGAAGACCCTGAGATATATAAGACTATATCTCCTACTTCTACTTTCGCTCCATCCTGAATACACACTTCTACTTCTAGAGTAGGGTCAACATAGTTCAATACTTGTTGTGCGAACTCTACTCCTGCTATATACCCTGCTTCTTTTACTAGTAATTTTGCCTTACCTGTAGCTGTAGAAGGAATACAAGCTAATGAGCTATGGTCTCCATCTCCTACATCTTCACGTATAGCGTTCTTAATAATTATATCTAATTCTGCTTGAAATTGTGCTTCTGAAATCATATTTAAAAAAAATTTGCGATGCTAAAATAAGAAATGTTTTAGCAAATCTTATTATAGAACATCGCAAACTATGAGTTATAATAACAAGCTTATCCTATCACTACACCTAACATTTTATAGAATTCTCTAAGGATATCAGGGTGTCCAGGCCATGCAGGAGAAGTAACTAAATTACCGTCTACCACAGCTTTATCTACTCCTACTTCTTTATAATGACCACCCGCTAAAGTGATATCTGGTCCTACTGCTGGATAAGCAGTCAGTGTTCTTCCATTTAATACACCTGCTGGAGTTAATACCTGAATACCGTGACAGATAGCCGCTACTGGTAAATTCTTTTCAAAGAAGTACTTCACAAAGTCAATTACCTTACTATTTAGACGGATATATTCTGAAGAACGCCCTCCACAGATATACAGTCCATTATAATCTGCTACATTCACTTCATCAAATGACTTATTGATTACAAAATTATGTCCTCTTAGTTCTGCATAAGTTTGATACCCTACAAAGTCGTGTACAGCAGTTGCAATCACTTCATTCTTCTTCTTTCCAGGACATACCACATCTACTTGTACTCCAATTGATAATAGTGCTTGATAAGGAACCATTACTTCATAATCTTCTACGAAGTCACCTGCTAACATTAAAACTGATTTTGCCATATTGTTTTTATTTAAGTTAATACCCTTCTAAGGTAAACAATTATGAGTAGTCCAAAAACTGTATCTTAAAAAATAACCATAAAATAACATCTGCTCCGAATACTTTTTAGTAACTTTAAAAATCTAATTAATCCTATTTATTTTGACTATGAGAACAAAAATCGCCTTAGTAGCTGCTACATTCTTTACACTAATCAGCTGTAACCAAAAAGTAGCCCCAACACAAGATGTCAAAGTCTTAGATCTATATACAATAGAAGTACCTGGTACATTCGCACCGATGCAAGAATTATACCCTGATGCTGATATTCAATATGGAAATACGTTTAAACAGATGTATTTAGTCACTGTACATCAAGACAAAAATAAGACGGCAAACTTCGAAGAATACGTTAAACAATCTCTAGCTAGCTATAACAAAAGAGAGAACTATGAGATAATAGTACAAGAAGATGTCCGAATAAACGGAATACCAGGGAAGAAGTATGAACTACTGATGTCTCAAGATAAAGATATGATGTATATGATACAAGTAATATTAGATGGAAAAAAAGCTAACTATCAATACATTACATGGACAACAGGGCAGAATAAAGAAGCGCAAAAAGACAACTTCTTAAACACTTTAGCTTCTTTTAAAGAACAGTAGTTTTTTTAACAAATTTTAAACATTAAAAAGTGAGCAATAATGTTATTTATCGTACCTTTATAGTACTCAAAATGAGCGCTTAAAAGCGCTTAACAAATAAATAATATTATATAAAATAATTATGAAAAAATTAAACTTAGCTCTAGCTGTTTTAGCAACAAGTACTATGTTATTCTCATGTGGTGAGAAAAAAGTAGATACAACAACTACTCCAACTGAAACGCCTGCTGAAACAACAGCAGCACCAGAAGAAGTAACAGGTGTACAAATCACGTTAAATGCAGATGATCAAATGAAATTTGACCAAACTGAAATTCGTGTTCCTGTAGGAGAGAAAGTTACATTGACTTTAAAACATACTGGTAAAATGGATAAAGCAATTATGGGGCATAACTGGGTATTATTAAAACCAGGTACAGACATGACTGCTTTTGCTACTGAAGCTGCTCAAGCAACAGAAACTGACTATATTCATCCAAGTGGTTTAGAAAATGTAGTAGCACATACTAAAACTTTAGGAGGTGGACAATCTGATACTATTGAATTCACAATTACTGAAGCAGGTACTTATGACTTCTTATGTACATTCCCTGCTCACTTCGCTTTAATGCAAGGTAAATTAATTGCTGAATAGTAATATATTTTTAATGCAAATCTTTAAATGGGGTGTTTAATTAAAACATCCCATTTTTTATTACTCTATTCTAAAGTAGTTTGTACTCTACTCTTGTAAAAGAAAACATTGTCATTTAATTTCATCAATAAACCCAAATAAAAAGCACAAAAAATGTTAAATATGACACTTTTAAAGCTTTTTAGCTCAAAATTAGTAGTCATTTTTTTCTGACTGATTGTTTATTCTTATTTAAGCATGTATATTTGTATCAACAAATTAGCATATAAAATGAAAAAAATTGTATTATCGTTAGCTGTAATCGCTACGTTAACTCTTGCATCTTGTGGAAACAAAAATGCAGATAAAGCAACAACTACAACAGAACAAGAAGTAGCTGTAGAACAAGGAGACAAATATTCAGTAAACTTGACTGAGAGTAATGTAACTTGGAAAGTAGGTCACAAAGGAGGAGTTAACCCTCGTTATGGTACTTTAACTTTAAAAGCTGGTGATATCGCTATCGATGCAAATGGGTTAAACGCAGGTTCTTATACTATCGATATGAACTCTATCAAAGTTGATCGTGCTTCTGTAAGTGCTGATGAAGATATCGCTAAATTAGAAGGTCACTTAAAAAGTGCTGACTTCTTTAACGTAGAAGCTAATTCGACTGTTGATTTCAAAATCACTAATGTAGAAGATTTCGACGCTGCTAAACACACTAGTAAAATAGAAGGAGCTAATAAAGTAGTAAGTGGAAACTTAACTATCTTAGGAAAAACTGTAAACATCACTTTCCCTGCTAAAGTAACTGTAGAGAATGGTAAAGCTGTTATGGATGCTGCATTCGTAGCTGACCGTACAGAATGGGGATTAGTATTCGGTACTACTGATAAAGATTCAGGTGCTGCTCTTAACCCTGCTGACTGGGCTATTAGTCAAGATATGGAAATAGGAATTCATTTAGTAGCTGATAAAGTAACTGAATAATTTCATTCACAATATATCCTGTAAGGGCTACTCTAACGAGTAGCTCTTATTTTTTTACCCGCTTTCTAAAAGAGGAACAAGAATAAAGCCGTAACTTTGAGTTTTGCGAATAGAAAATAGATACAATGAAGCATTTTGACATTATAATTATAGGAGGTGGCCCTATAGGTATAGCCTGTGGACTAGAAGCTAAGAAGAACGGACTTTCTTATCTAATCATAGAAAAAGGTTGTTTAGTTAATTCCTTATATCACTATCCTGTTAATATGCAGTTCTTTTCTTCTTCTGAATTATTAGAGTTAGACAAGATTCCTTTTATTAGTAAAGAAAACAAACCTCGTCGTAGTGAAGCTTTAGAATACTACCGTAGAGTGGTAACGACTAATGAACTTACGATAAACTTATTCGAAACTGTCTTAGAAGCGACTAAAAATGAAGAAGGATCATTTGATATAAAGACTTCTAAGGATAACTATACAGCTAAGGACATTATCGTAGCGACTGGTTTTTATGATATTCCAAATCCATTAAACATTCCAGGAGAACACTTACCTAAAGTTTCTCATTACTACACAGATCCTCATTATTATGCAGGTATGGATGTAGTGGTGGTAGGTGCAAGTAATTCTTCTGTAGATGCAGCATTAGAATGCTATCGCAAAGGAGCAAATGTCACTATGGTTGTAAGAGATAAAGAAATTAGTTCTCATGTAAAATATTGGGTAAAACCGGATATTGAAAATAGAATTAAAGAAGGAAGTATCACTGCCCTATTCAACAGTAACATCAAAGAAATAACTGATAATACAGTTATAATCAACACAAATAACGAAGAACTAGCAATAAAAAACGACTTTGTCCTTGCACTTACAGGATATCGTCCTAACTTTGCCTTTTTAAAACAATTAGGAGTTACAATATCTAATGATGCTAATCAGACTCCTACTTACAATACAGAAACTATGGAAACAAATGTGACGAACTTATATTTAGCAGGTGTAGTATGCGGTGGTTTAAACACGCACACTTGGTTTATTGAGAACTCTAGAATTCACGCTGTTACCATTCTTACCCACATCATCTCTAAGTATCGATATCGTCGATTTTAGGGCTTGCACTCCTTACACACCCCTTTAGCTACTACGTCTATATCATCTAGCTGAAAACCAGCTGGTACTTCTATTTTAGGGATAGACACTTGTGTTAAACAGATTGTCTTTTTACAATTATTACACACGAAATGTAGATGAGTATCGTGATGATTCTTTTCGTCACACCCCTGAGCACATAGCGCATAATGAGTAATATTATTAGTCGTAATACTATGAAGTAATCCTTTGCTTTCAAAAGTCTTTACGGTTCTATATAATGTCACTCGATCAGATTGTTCAAAGCTTGCCTCTATATCAGCAAGTGATACTGCACCTTTTTGTTGCTTCAAGAATTTTAGAACCAATAAACGCATTGCAGTAGGATTAATCTTTTTAGCTTTTAATTCTTGCTCTAAATTTAGGGTACTCATAGTCTCTCATTTTGTGTATAAACAAAGATAAACAATGTTTGTTTATCAACTCGTTTTTACGTAATCAGATTCCATTTAACAACTCTTTAGCTTAAAAACAATCAAAATATTTTAATATAAATAAACATATTTGAGTGTTGTAGTAAATAATAAAAACATATATTTATTTTTTTTACAACAATCAAACTAAAAACACAAACTCAAAGTGAATAGTAAACTTATAGGTAGTTCCCTTATTATAGCGGGTACAGCAATCGGAGGTGGAATGTTAGCCATGCCGATTATTTCGTCTGGAGTAGGATTTACAGGCATTACGATAGTAATGATCTTGATATGGTTAACGATGTGTTATACCGCTATTCTATTAGTAGAGACATATAAAGATAATAATCCTGAAGATGGGTTGAGCACGATGACTTATAAATACTTAGGTAAGGCAGGCTCTATCGTCACTGGAATAAGTATGCTAACCCTGATGTACGCTCTAGTAAGTGCTTATATCGCAGGAGGAAGTGATATCCTAAGACTGAACTTAAGTAATTGGTTAGAGACTGATATCAGTCCACAAGTGACTGCTTTTATCTTTACAATTTTATTTGGAGGTATAGTTGGTTTAGGTGCTCGAGTGGTAGATATCGCTACGAGATGGATATTTATTATCAAACTAATCTTTCTATTGATTGTTATCATTGTGATGTTTGGCTATGTCAGAATAGACAATCTCTTACAGATGCCTATAGAGAGTAAACTATTCTTCTCCTCTATTCCTGTTATTTTTACTTCATTTGGTTTTCATATTGTGGTACCAAGTATGGTAAAGTACTTAGATGGAGATATTAAGCTACTTAAAAAAGCGTTTATCTACGGTAGTCTATTACCTCTAATTGTGTATATCATCTGGCAACTATCTATCTTAGGAAGTATAGACTCTAATACTTTCTTTACAATCATAAAAGAAACACAAGGTCTAGAAGCTGTTATCATAGCTGTAAATGGTGTATCTGAGTCTAAGTGGATGAATATTCCTTTAAACATTTTCTTTGCTGCAGCTATCCTTACTTCTTTCTTAGGAGTGGCATTAGCCCTATTTGACTATGTAAAGGATTTAAGTAAAAAGAAAGCTTTTGGAAAAAACAGTGTAATTATTTACCTAATTACTTTTATACCTCCATTATTATTCGCACTTTACTATCCTAAAGGTTTTGTGATAGCACTAAGCTATGCAGCTATCTCTGTAGTGATAACCTCTTTGTTTATTCCTGTACTGATGTACATCAAAGTCAAAAAAGAAAGACAAGAGACCATATCTTTTTTACAAAAGATAGCTTTTAGCTTGATTTTTGCTTTTGGAACAAGCATCTTAGTAATACAAGTTTTAATGACAGCGGGAGTACTCCCTATTTTAGACTAATGAAACAAAAAATAAATTCGAAGAATTAAATAAATTTAAACAAATAGAAATGCAAAAAATTATCGGAAGTATCCTTATTGTCGCAGGAACGACAATCGGAGCAGGAATGTTAGCAATGCCCATTATATCAGCAAGTGTAGGCTTTACCTTTATGGCCTTTATCTTGTTCTGTATCTGGTTTGCTATGTATTATACTGCTATACTTCTGGTGGATGTCTATAAATACAACCCTCCTACAGATGGATTAAATACTTTAACAGTAAAATATCTAGGTAACTCTGGGGCTGTTGCTACAGCGCTAAGTATGCTGATACTAATGTATGCCTTAGTAAGTGCTTATATCACAGGAGGAGGTGAAATATTCAGAACTAACTTAGAGAAGTGGCTACAAGTAGAAATATCATCTCATACTTCTGCTTTTCTATTTACAGCATTATTTGGAAGTATCATCGCATTCGGCACACGTGTTGTTGACTTTAGTAATAAAATTGTATTTACAACGAAGCTAATCTTCTTGTGTATTGTAATGGCGTTATTATTACCTAAAGTAGAAATGATCCACTTACAACATTTACCTTCTTCTAGTATTCCTGTATTAGCCACTATTCCTGTAATCTTTACTAGCTTTGGGTTCTATGTAGTTATTCCAACATTGGTAAAATACTTAGACGGAAATATTAAACAATTAAAACTCGTATTTTTAATCGGAAGTATCACTCCTCTTCTATTATACTTAGTATGGGAACTTACATTCTTAGGAAACTTAGATAGCAATACCTTTACTGCTATACTACAAGAGAACTCTAAAATGGAAGGCTTATTAAAAGCAGTAAAACAAGTACACAATTCAAAAATGATTGGTATTTCTTTTACACTATTTGCTTCTGCAGCATTACTTACTTCTTTCTGGGGAGTAGCCATGGCTTTAAAAGATTATATCCAAGACTTAGGAAAGAACAAACCGCTAATCAAGAATAATATGTCGGCAATGCTATTGACCTTTATTCCTCCATTAGTATTTGCTATCTTTTATCCTGATGGATTCGTAATAGCACTAGGATATGCTTCTATCCCATTAGTAGTTCTTGCTTTAATCATGCCGATGTTAATGTTACAAAAAGCACAAAAGCAAGCAGGAGTTAAACAACCCTTTTTACAGAAACTCGCTTTCGTATTTTTATGGGGACTTTCTCTTTTGATTTTTATACTTCAAGGCCTTATGGTTGCTGAAGTTATACCAGCTTACTAAACAAGAAACAACCTTTATACAATATTAGCCGACTTAACCTAGATTAAGAAATTTCTAGATTAAGTCGGCTTTCTATTTTTAAACCACTACTCCTCAGTACCTTTGTCCTAATAAAATAACACCGTATGAAAAATATAGTTTTGATAGGAGCGTCTGGATATGTAGGTAGTGCTATATTAAACGAATTGATACATCGTCAATACAACGTTACAGCAATCGCTAGAAATACCTCAACAATATCTAATAGCGCTTTAGTAAAAAAAGTAGCGCTAGATATAACAGATCAAAAAGAACTCGTAAAGATGATAACAGGCGCAGATGTAGTCATCAGTGCATTCAATGCAGGATGGTCAAATCCTAATCTTTACGAAGACTTCACAACAGGAATACAGACTATACACAATGCTGTAAAAGAAGCTAAAGTAGAGCGCTTAATTGTAATCGGTGGAGCAGGTACACTGTATATTAAACCAGGGCTACAGTTAGTAGACACAGTAGATTTTCCTGACTTTATTAAACCAGGTGCTACAGCAGTAAGAGACTATTTTGAGCAGGTATTAAGTAAAGAAAACGGTTTTATCTGGACATACTTTAGCCCTGCGATAGAAATGAACCCACAAAACCCTGGAAAGCGCACAGGACACTTTAGACTAAGTAATAATACTCCTGTCTATGATAGCGAATGTAGAAGTAGAATATCTGTAGAGGATGTAGCTGTCACTATAGTAGATGAAGTAGAGAACGAACAGTTTAAAAACACACAATTTACAATAGGTTACTAAAATTCATAATAAGTCCCCATAAGGGAAACAACAGTTCAACAACAAAATAATAGCAATTCTTCCCTTACTAAAAAAGGCTGTAAATCTAATTGATTTACAGCCTTTTTACTTTACTATTTCGATAAGATATATCTTACTACATGTTCTGCTGAGTTTAAACCAAACAAGGCTGGCATCCAACTATTCGTCCCAAAAAATGACTTTTTAAAGTTACTACCATCTGTCATCTTTAAGCTACTCTCGTCAGGTTTTTCTGTAGAGAAGATTGCTTTTACCCCAGAAGATATTCCTTCTTTCTTTAGGCGCTTTCTGATCTGCTTCGCTAGTGGACATACATCTGTCTTACTGATATCTTTAATCACAATCTTATTTGCCATCATCTTTCCTCCTGCTCCCATCGCACTGATTACTTTTACCTTCTTGCGTTTAGCTGCCAAAATAAGGTTAATCTTAGGTGTAATACTATCAATACAATCTAATACATAATCAAAGTCCTCTGTCACAATCTCATGAGCACGCTCTGGAGAAATAAACTCTTCTATACGAATCAAGTTAAGCTCTGGGTTAATATCCATCAATCTATCTCCTACAACTTTCACTTTTGGCATACCGATCGTAGAGTGTAAAGCGGGTAACTGTCTATTGATATTCGTAATATCTACAGTATCTCCATCTACGATAGTCATATTTCCTACTCCTGCTCTAGCTAAAAACTCAGCTGCAAATGATCCAACTCCTCCTAATCCTACTACTAATACTTTCGCATCTTTTAGTTTTTGCAATCCTTCTTCCTTAAAAAGTAATTCTGCTCTTTCTTGCCAAATTGCCATTTATTCTACTTATTATATCAATCTAAGACTGATGTTATCTATTAAAAACTGTTTTATAATTCTGTTCTATGATCGCTTCTATATTCATATCTAATGCGCTTGCCACAGTATATACGTCCTCTATGGTTATCTCCTTAGCATCATCTGTTTCTAAAAACAACTGCTCTCTTGGTACTTTCAAGAAGGTACTTCTCAATGCCTCGTTATAAATAAGGTGTTTACCAAAAGACAAATAAAACCCATTCTTCCACAGACTCTCTGCTACTTGCTCTTTTTTATTGAAGCCATGTATAATCAGAGGAACCGTAATCTGTAACTCTTTCTTAATCTGTATAACTTCTTGATAAGCTGAAACGACGTGCAAAATTACTGCTTTTTTATACTTTTCTGCAAGTAGTAATTGCTTCTTAAATACTTCTATCTGTAGATTTAACGAAATATTGATCTTCTTATCTAATCCACACTCTCCTATCGCTAAACAATTTGGCTGTTGTAGCTGCTCTTCTAACAAGGCTAACTCTTCCTCTAAACGCTCTTCCTGGATATACCATGGATGTATACCAACAGTATAGGTAGGAAGGGTATTATCCACTGTCAGAGGATACTGATTGATGATTTCTATTATCCCCTGCTGTGCTGTAATATGATGAGTGTGTGTATTGATTTTCATACATACGAAGATAAAAAAAAGCCTCTAATTAGTAAACTAACTAGAGGCTTCTATATCTAAGAGATACTACACTATTTTAATCCAGCTAAGCTGTGTTCGATAGTTGCTATTTTAGCTAAAGCATCTGCTTCTTTCTTTCTTTCGTTCTCGATAACCTGAGCAGGTGCACCACCAACGAACTTCTCGTTAGATAGTTTTCCTTGTACAGATTTCAAGAATCCTTTTAAATATTTCAACTCTTCTTCTAACTTAGCGATTTCTTCTTCTAAGTTCACACTTCCTGTTACAGGAATGAAGTACTCATTAGATTTCACACGGTAAGATAGTGCACCACTTACTTGCTCTGTTACATACTCTATAGCAACTACGTTACCTAATTTAGAGATGATACTGTCGAAGTATGTAGATGTTTTCTCGTTGTTGATTACTTTTAAATCTATCGTTTCTTTAAACGAAATATTCTTGTCTTTTCTGATTGTACGGATACCAGCGATAACTTCAGTAGCGAATTCAAACTCTTTAATCAAGTTCTCATCAAATGATTTCATCTCTGGCCATGAAGATACTACTAATGCTGCAGCAGCAGTACGCTCATTAATATGTTGCCAAATCTCTTCTGATAAGAATGGCATAAATGGATGTAACAACTTCAAGTTCGCTTCTAATAACTCGATAGTCTTGTCAAAAGTAGCTTTGTCTATTGGCTGTTGGTATCCTGGTTTAATCATTTCTAAGAACCAAGAACAAAAGTCATCCCATACTAATTTATAGATCGTCATTAACGCATCCGAAATTCTGTATTTAGAGAAGTGATCTTCTATCTCTACTAATGCACTCTGTAACTTCGCTTCGTACCACGCTAATGATACTTTAGCAGATTCTGGTTGTGCTAATGTCTCAGACACTTCCCATCCTTTGATTAGACGGAATGCATTCCATACCTTATTTGTGAAAGCTTTACCTTGAGCACATAACTCCTCGTCAAACATAATATCGTTACCAGCAGACGCAGATAATAATAATCCTACACGTACACCATCAGCACCGAACTTATCGATTAATCCTAGTGCATCAGGAGAGTTTCCTAATGACTTAGACATCTTACGACGTTGTTTATCTCTTACGATACCTGTGAAGTAAACATTCGTAAATGGTTTCTTACCAGTGTACTCATATCCAGACATAATCATACGTGCTACCCAGAAGAAGATAATATCTGGACCAGTCACTAAGTCATTCGTTGGATAATAGTAGTTATACTCTTCATTCTCTGGCTGTGTAATTCCGTTAAATACAGACATTGGCCAAATCCAAGAAGAGAACCATGTATCTAGTGCATCTTCATCTTGTTTTAAATCAGCAGCAGTCAAAGCAGCATTACCTGATTTTACTTTAGCTAATTCTACAGCAGCTTCGATATTCTCAGCTACTACGAAGTCTTCTTTACCAGCTCCATAGTAGAATGCAGGTATCTGGTGTCCCCACCATAACTGACGAGAGATATTCCAATCGCGGATATTCTCTAACCAGCTTCTATAAGTATTGTTATATCTACTTGGGTATAACTTTACATCTTCTGTTTCTAATACCGCATCTAAAGCAGGCTTAGCTAACTCTTCCATCTTAAGGAACCACTGATCAGAAAGTCTTGGTTCTATAACAGCTTTTGTACGCTCAGAAGTACCTACATTGTTAATATAGTTCTCTACTTTGTCTAAAGCTCCGATAGATTTTAACTCTGCCTCTATCTCTTTACGAACTACAAAACGGTCTTTACCAGCGTAGTGTAATCCTAATTCATTCAGTGTAGCATCAGCATTAAAGATATCTATAATCTCTAAGTTATGTCTCTCTCCTAGATCCTTATCATTCACATCGTGAGCAGGAGTCACTTTAAGACATCCTGTACCGAACTCCATATCTACATATTCGTCGAAGATGATAGGCACCACTCTATTACAGATTGGTACGATAGCCTTTTTACCTTTTAGGTGTGTATAGCGTTCATCATTAGGGTTAATACAGATAGCAGAATCTCCTAAGATAGTCTCTGGACGTGTAGTCGCAATTACTAGATAGTCATTAGATCCTTCTATTTGATATTTTAGATGGTATAACTTCCCTTGGCGCTCTTCATAGATTACTTCCTCATCAGATAAAGTAGTCTTCGCTTCAGGATCCCAGTTTACCATGCGGTACCCTCTATAGATTAATCCTTTGTTATATAGGTCAACAAATACTTTTATCACTTGCTCAGACATCTCTGGGTCCATAGTGAACTTCGTACGATCCCAATCACAAGAACAACCTAATTTTTTAAGTTGATCTAAGATTACTCCTCCGTACTCTTCTTTCCACTCCCAAGCATGTGCTAAGAACTCTTCGCGTGTTAAATCGTTTTTATTGATACCCTGCTCTCTCAATTTTGCGACGACTTTAGCTTCAGTAGCGATAGAGGCGTGATCCGTTCCAGGAACCCAACAAGCGTTAAGCCCTTTTAAACGAGCACGACGTATTAATACATCTTGAATCGTATTGTTCAACATATGTCCCATGTGTAATACACCCGTCACGTTCGGTGGTGGTATTACAATCGTGTAAGGCTCTCTGTGGTCAGGAGTTGAGTGGAAGAAATTATTCTCCATCCAGTACTCATACCATTTTTGCTCTACTTGCTTCGCGTCAAATTGTGCAGGAATTGTCATTTACTTATTAATTTTACTTGTTTTTAACATTTTTTAAAGACACATCCAAAGATAACAATACTTTAATCAAATTTTAATCTAAGCACTCTTTCTTTTTACGTACCTTTGTATCATGCAAAAATATGGATTACTATGTAATTACAAAAGATAACACATTACTTTAAATGTTTATTTTTATTTGCGAGTATTCCTAAAGTTTTTAATTTTACAAAACAACAAATAGAAAAATAATGAAAAACATTTTAGCATTATTAGTTTTGGTTTTGACAAGTGCAGTAACATTCGCACAAAAAGGACCAAAAATCGAGTTTAAAGCAGAGAACAATACTATCGATTACGGTACTGTTGTAAGAGGGAAAGATAATGGAGTTAGAACTTTTGAGTTTACTAACGTTGGTGATGAGCCATTAATCATTACAGCTGTAAGATCTACATGTGGATGTACAGTACCTTCTAAACCTGAAGAACCTATTTTACCAGGTCAAAAAAGTAAAATAGACGTACAGTATAATATGGCTCCTGGTAAAATCAGTAGAACTATCACTGTAGAATCTAATGCTGTGAACTATACTAACGGTGTAGTAGCACTACGCATCAAAGGTGAAGTTGTAAACAACTAATCAGAAAATAGACAGAAAAACAAAAGGGATCGCTCACGCGATCCCTTTCTTATTTTATACGATAAGTAATTCTTTATTTCTTAAAGAAGATATTATTAGCAATTGCTTTCTCGAAGTTCTTCACTTCTTTAATTTGTATTTTAGCATCAAAGCCCTTGATATGTTTGGTATGGTGGATATCAGATCCTACGAAGTCTATCATATCATTGTTCAACAGATAGTTTGCAGCCTCTAATACATGACTTCCATAGTATCCTGTAGTAGACAATAAGTTCATCTGAAACTTACACCCTGATTTTTTAAGCTTCTTATACATTTCTGTATTCTTGTGATAGAAGTTATAACGCTCTGGATGCGCTAAGATAATCTCATACCCATTCGATTTTAAATGGAATAAAATATCCATTAATTGTATAGGTGGGTTGATATAAGACATCTCTACTAATACATAGTTATCTTTTAATGTCAATAGCTTCTCTGAATGAATGCGCTGTAAGAAACTCTCATCCATCATATACTCAGAAGCCACTCTCAGCTGAAGAGACTCCGCCTCTGTAGGTAGTACCTCTAATACCTCATCATACTTAGCTAAGATTCCTTCTTTAGTATTATCCCATACTAGTGGTGTAGTATGTGGAGTGGTAATCGCTTGGTCAAAGCCCATCGCTTTCATCGACTCTATAATAGTCTTTGTATCCTCTTTAGTCTGCGCCCCATCATCAATACCAAACATTAAATGAGAGTGAATATCTACATAATTATTTGGAATTAATGTTTTAAGCTCTGGTTTAGATTTAAATAATCCGAACATATCTTTATATTATTTTTTCTGATTAGGTCTACTTGTTATACTTCTTAGCTATACGCATTTCTATAGCCAAACTCACAAGAGTCAACAATACTAATGGCAAGGTCACTAATAACTTTTCGCTAGTAATATTCAATACGATATACAAAATTACACAAACTAAAGTTAACAACTGAAGTAACTTAGCTATCTTGACATTCTTTCTTATAAAAGGTAAGATTAAGAATATAGGACTACACAGTAGCACTGTATTATTACTTAACAGTTCGCCATGAAGAGAGTAAAACCCTACGACAAAGAAGAAAATACCTAACAGCCCTAAGATGACAAAATACACACTTCTAACGCCTCTCTGAGTCATTAGTCCTGCTAACACTAAAACGACAAGACTAAAGAACCACATAGAGTTCACACTTATACCTGATTTCTCCGTAGATACTTCTGGCTCAAAAACAGTCACTGTCTCAGGAACCAAAGGTTTTCCGTTGACTTTAGTCTCTGCTAACCCTTGCATAAACTTATCTGGTAAGAACAGTAAAGTAGAATGAGCATCTACCTTAGAACCGAATATTAAATTAATTCCTAGCATCTCGAAGTATCTCTTATTCAGATACGAGTTTAAGATGGTTCTATAAGTAGCTGTGTTCCCTTGTACATCTACTTTTACAGGTGTCGCTATACTATTATTAATAATATCTACCGCCTTAGTAGTACAGTTCTGATCTATAAACTTATATACATAGAATTTATTCTCTTCTTCTAAGGATTCGTTCAGTTTTTGCCATATCTCTTCTTTCTGAGTTGGCGTCAAGTCTAGTACTTGTTCATACACTGCTCTATTATCATATACATAACTCCCAATGAAGTTTCTATACGTAGAATAATCTGCGTAGTATAAAAGATCTCCCTTTACGAACTTTCCATAAAAATTAGGTGTTCTAAAATCAAACATTCCATAATTATATACCCTATCTATCCCCTCAAAAGGATCACTTACGCGTATCGCTGTATGCCCGAATAGTGAATACAACTCATCTCCCGTACCACAAGTAAGTACACTTATCTCTGCTCTATCAGAGAGTGGTCGTTCTTTAGAGAAAGCCATCTGCACTACAAAAAGGCAGAAAAGCAGATATATAATTTTCTTTGTCATCTATTCTTCTTGATTTATAACTAAGCGTTCTATTTGCTCTTTACAAAAATACTTTACTAATCTTTGATTTACAATAAAAACATACACTCTAAACTATTTATGAATAACCTTCTTGTACCACAGTTAAAACGTAGCTTCTCATCTGCTACTGCTCCTATCTTCTTCGCAAGAACTAAATTATATCAACACAACACCTCCATGATAACTCCGTTAAAACTAACTATAAAACGGAGTCACTACGGACTCACTACGGACTCAATGCAACTAAAACCATGTTAATCTGGCTATAAGTACAATACTAGGTATAACCTCTTCTATCCTTTAATTAACTTGATCCAATGTAGTCTGTTCTCTACTTATCAAATATATTAATTATCTAATAAACGTTTAGTTACCTAAATAGAGTACATCAAATAATAAAACATCTATAAAGATAAATGGCATTATCTAAAGTAATCCTTATAAACACTATAAAAATTAGTAACTTTATGATACATTTGTATCAATAAATACAAGTAAACCGTTATAGAGTTTATATAAACAAACAAATTTCAGTTATGAAAAAACACATTCCTAATGCTATCACTTTATTAAACTTACTTTCAGGATTAATTGCGTTAGTGTATGCATTTGATGATAATATACACATGGCTTTCTTATGGGTATGTATAGGAATCTTTTTTGACTATTGGGACGGCTTTGTAGCACGTATCCTTAATGTAAAAAGTGAAATGGGATTACAGTTAGACTCACTAGCCGATATGGTGACTAGTGGAGTAGTTCCAGGATTAGTAGTTTATAAAATGCTAGCTAATATTCAAGAAAACCAAGAGATCTATAACCTTACCCCTGAGACCTACTATATGGGAGTAGTTCCATACTTAGGGTTTATCATCACATTAGGAGCTGCGTATAGATTAGCCAAATTTAATATCGATACTAGACAGACTGATTCGTTTATCGGATTACCTACACCAGGTAATGCTCTATTCATCTTAAGTATCCCGATGATTATCTCTACGACTAAATCAGAAGAGATTATCTCCTTATTAAGCAATCCTTACTTATTAGTGGTGATCAGTATCTTAAGTGCTATCATCATGAATGCAGAACTTCCATTGTTCTCATTAAAAATCAAGCCTAATAATCTAGGAGCTTATAAACTTCAGATAGGATTTATGCTACTATCATTAGTACTACTAGCTACTCTATTATATCTAGCTATACCTATTATTATACTAGTATATATCTTACTATCTATCATCATGAATATGACAAAAAAGCAAACTACTAACTAAAAATAAGAAACGCTATCTCTCCAGATAGCGTTTTTCATTTGGTCTATATCTAAAAAGTGTACTATTTCATCCTTATGACTATGTTGCCCCTTTTTTATGCCAATTCTTTATTGAATAATTATTATTCTCATTTATACAACTATCCAAAACAGCAATAATCACAATATGAGCAATTGACTATAAAACAATCACTTTACCTCTAAAACACTAGTCATTGGCACACTTATTGAAAACTTTATTACAAACTTTTTTTTCATACTACTTTTTTGCCCTATACACCTTACCCCCTTTGTATAGGGCTTTTTTTATTGTTTTTTTTACACCATAGAACCAAGGTTAGCATCATCATGTTTTCCTTCTTCATGAAGCGTTAACTCATCACAGAATACTATTTTCTCATTTTCTATTACAAAAGTTGCAATTACTTTTACCTTACTCACAGAGCCATCATTTCTATATACTGAAACACTGTGATTAGTAAAAACAAGATTTCCCTCTTCTGCCATATAATTAAAGGTAATAGACAGTCTCTCGGTTACCTCTTTTAATTTTTTAATATGATTACTAAAAATGGTGTAGTCTAGCCTCTTTCCATCAACACATTGGATATAATCAGTAGAAAAATAGGTAGCTATCACTTCTGGACGATACTGAGGACTCTCTAATAGATTTACAAAACAGTCTTTTATCAATTCTTTATTGGTCATATTTCATTTCTTAAATTACAAATACGAAAGTAAAACACTGTCTAAAGAAGCGCGATAACAATTGTTATCAAATAAAACTTTTATAAAGACACTATACCTAAAGTGACAACTAACACATATGGAGTGTTGTCCTATAGCTAACTTCTTTATAATACTATCCATATAAAAGTCTATTCTCTCAGAATATAGCAAAGAAAAAGTATAATGTCTTACATTATCAATATTGATGAACGAGACATAACCACTTCTTGTAATTTATCTTCTTTAAAAAAAGAATATTATAATAGATGAAGTTCTCTATAATGTGTAATTATTTCATTTTTAAATAATTATTATATAAAAAATCAAATCAAAAAAGAAGAATACTAAAATACACTATTCGTAATTAAACTAAATAATCTGGTCATTCATTGTATTATTTAAAATAATTAAATAAATTTAGCAAAAAAATAACAACAATATGTTTGAAAATATAGATCCAACTATTATAACATTTTCCATTTATTTAGTGGTTGTGTTAGGAATAGGTGTAATTGCGTATTTACGCACAAAGGACTTTTCTGACTACATCTTAGGAGGACGTAGTTTTGGTCCAGTAGTAACAGCTTTATCAGCAGGAGCATCAGATATGTCTGGATGGTTACTAATGGGATTGCCAGGTGCTATTTTTGGTAAAGGTTTATCTCAGAGCTGGATTGCGATCGGTTTAATTATCGGTGCATACTACAACTGGAAGTTAGTAGCTGGTCGTCTGCGTGTACACACAGAAATCAATAATAATGCACTGACATTACCAGACTTCTTCCACAACAGATTTGGAAAAGATGGTCAATTAGTAAAAACAGTATCTGCTGTAACTATCCTAATCTTCTTCACGATATACTGTGCGTCTGGTATGGTAGCTGGTGCTAGATTATTCGAAACGCTATTCCACATGGAGTATATCAATGCGTTATATCTAGGGGCTTTAGCTACGATAGCGTATACCTTCATCGGTGGATTCTTAGCAGTAAGCTGGAGTGATACGATTCAGGCTACTTTAATGCTATTTGCGTTAATCTTGACTCCTGTGATGATTATCCTATATATGGGAGGATGGGATGCTATCACTACTTATACAAACGAAGCAGCTATTGCTACTAATATTTCGTATTCAAGCCTAACACACAATGTAAGCTTTATCGCTATTATCAGTGCTGCTGCATGGGGACTTGGGTACTTCGGACAGCCACATATCTTAGCACGCTTTATGGCTGCTGATAGCGTGAAGACAATGAAGAATGCTAGACGTATAGGAATGTCATGGATGACATTATGTCTAGGAGGAGCTGTAACGATAGGTTATCTAGGAATTAGCTACTACTATAAACATCCAGAAATAGCTAGTGTAGTAAACAAAGACAATGAAATGATCTTCATAGAGCTAATCAAACAATTATTTAACCCTTGGGTAGTAGGTGTCTTACTTTCGGCTATTCTAGCTGCAGTAATGAGTACATTAAGTGCGCAGCTATTAATGTCTTCTAGTACACTTACACAAGACTTCTACAAAGCTTACTTCAGAAGAAGTGCTAGCCAAAAAGAGCTAGTGTGGACAGGAAGGTTTGCTGTACTACTAATCTCTTTAATCGCAATCATAATCGCATACGATCCAGATAGTAAAATTCTTGCTTTGGTAGCACATGCTTGGGCTGGTTTTGGAGCTGCATTTGGTCCTGCTATCTTATTCACTCTATTCTGGAGAAAAACAACAGGTATGGGAACTTTCGCAGGAGTATTAGTAGGAGCGGTAACTGTAATCGTATGGCCTATTCTATTCGGAGATACGGTATACGAAATCATTCCAGGATTCTTATTTAGTTCGATTGCGATCTACTTAGTATCTAACTATGGAAAACAAGCGTCTACTGAAATGATAGAGAAGTTTGACACTGCTGATGCTTTATATCACAAAGAAAAGTAATTAGATAAAATATATTTATTACAACCTAAACTCTAGGTATATAACACGGTGAAAAATGTTATATACCTAGAGTTTTTTGTTTATCCCAGAATCAGCAATAGGCAGATAAACGAAAAGTAATTATACAAGATAGGTCTGAATTAGCGATTTCAGCATACTATAGTATGGTTATAGAGCTAATGAAAGAGCTATGAAGTAGAATTGCTTTGTAGTATTTGGCTAATGTTGATTCTGGGTTTATATGAACAACATAAGATTAACATTGTACAAGAAAATGTAAACCAATAACTTTGCACCTCATAAAAACGATAATACGTGTCTAAATTTAATTCACACCCTATATACAATACTCAGTTTATACTAGTATGTTTAAGTTCTTTACTATTCTCTGCCAGTTTTAATATGCTTATACCTGAGCTACCTGATTACCTATCAGGACTAGGAGGAGCAGAATACAAAGGGCTAATCATCGGTCTATTTACAATCACTGCAGGTATCTCTAGACCCTTTAGTGGTAAACTAACAGATAAGATAGGTCGTGTGCCTATCATGGCTATTGGGTCGATAGTATGTTTTGTGTGTAGTTTATTATACCCTATTCTTACTACAGTATCCGGCTTTTTATTCTTGCGATTATTACACGGATTCTCTACAGGGTTCAAGCCAACAGCTACAGCAGCCTATGTAGCTGATATCGTACCTAGAGAGCGATGGGGTGAAGCATTAGGACTACACGGCATTAGCTTTAGTACAGGTATGGCTATAGGCCCAGCCATCGGTAGTACCATAAAGATGTACACCTCTATAGACTTTCTATTCTATACTTCATCTGCTTTTGCTCTACTTTCTATTGTGATCTTGATGAATATGAAAGAGACCTTACAAGTCAAAGAAAAATTCTCTTTTAAATTACTAAAAATATCAGGCAAGGACATCTTTGACTTAGGGGTATTCCCTGCAGCCTTTGTGACTTTTATGTCTTACATCGCTTATGGAGTTATTCTTACGCTAATCCCTGACTGGACAGGACACTTAGGCTTAGAGAATAAAGGGATCTTCTTTATGATCTTTACTATTTCTTCTCTACTAGTAAGATTTGTCGCTGGTAAAGTATCTGACAAATATGGACGTGTCTTAATCATCAATATTGGATTAATACTTCTGATTATCTCTCTAGCTATTATAGCATTCTACAAATCTACTAATGGGCTATACCTAGGTGCATTTATATACGGTATCTCTTTAGGTATCTTATCTCCAGCATTAAATGCCTGGACGATAGACTTCAGTCAACCTGATCAAAGAGGGCGTGCTGTATCTACTATGTACATCGCTCTAGAGGCTGGTGTCGGTGGAGGTGCTTTCTTAGCAGGGTGGTATTATAAAGATAATATCACTAATATCCCTACCATTATGTATGCTAGTGCAGTAGTTATTATCTTGAGTTTAGTCTATATGATGTTTAGAAAACAACTTTCCTTCACAAGTAAGGAATAAGGAAATACTACTTCTTTAAGATTAATTTGACTTGGTGCTGTAATATAGGTATAACCTCTTGTTCAAACCATCTATTCTTTGCTTTCCAGATATTATTTCTCGGAGAAGGATGAGGTAATGGAAAATAAGTAGGTAGATATTTATGGAAGTTATTTACATTCTCTGTCAATGAATCATTAGTCTTTAAATAATAATCTTGTGCGTATTTTCCGATTAACAAAATAAGCTTCACAGAAGTTAATTGGTCTAACAACTGAGCATGCCATGTGGGAGCACATATTTTCTTAGGAGGTAAGTCACCATTCTTTCCTTTGCCTGGATAACAAAACCCCATAGGAATAATAGAGAAGTTAGCCGTATCGTAGAACTCCTCTTCTGTCACTCCTAGCCATTGACGCAGTTGTTCGCCACTTTTATCTTTAAAAGGAATACCTGATAGATGTACTTTTAATCCAGGTGCTTGACCTATAATAATGATTTTAGACTGTACACTAGATAATACCACAGGATTCGCTCCTAGAGGTAGTTCTTCTTCACATATCTTACAAGCCCTAATATCACTTAATAACTCATCAAAACGATCCATACCTTCTTCTATTTATTGTTTTATTAAATATCGATGTGGGGTAATACCTGCGTGCTTTTTAAAAAACTCTATAAACGCACTATCTGACGAAAACTCCAATACATCTGCTACCTCTGAGATAGTCATATCCTCAGCCAACAACTCCAGAGAGCGGTAATACTTCCATTGCAATCGCCAATCTTGATAGACCATGCCTGTTTCTTTCTTAAAGATACGAGAAATCGTCTTCTCGCTAGCCCCTACCTCTTGGGTTAACTCCTTGAGAAATGGAGGAACTCTTTTCTCTATAATAAACTGTCGAATAATATCTTTTAGTCTCGTATCTTCGGGTATCTTCAGGTGATAATCTTCTATATGGGCTGCGTTTAATTCATTGCTAAACACATTAACTATAGCGAGCTGCTCATCAGTATAAGCCTTCCAATCCCAAAAACATATTCGTTCTATTAACTGCTCTAATAGAGGGTTGACCTCTAACACCTTGATTGTATCTGCTGTCCACAACTGCTCTTTTACTGTAAAATAAATAGAACGATAAGCAACTACATTTCTAAAGAACACGCGATGAGATAACCTTGCAGGTATAATCAACATACGTGTAGGTGGTAGAATCACCTGCATATCATTAGTCAGTAAGGTCATACATCCACTAGGTGCATAGAGAAGTTGCTGGTGCTCATTATGCCGATGAAAACCAGAATCATGCTGAACTAAATCAGATGCTAAACCTATAACTGGTAAGTCTATTTGTTCTGGGTGAAACTCTTGTTCTGAATACAGATATGCCATTTGTCCTTAAACTGGTATTTAATGAGTTTATAGTATTATAAAGGTACTACAAATTCTAAAGACCTTTGTCAAAAATTAAAAACAATGAAGACAAAAAACAGTTTAGCGCTAATGATTGTACTGATGATGTTTCCTCAATTCGTTGAGACCATCTACAGTCCTGCCTTAACGCATTTAGCTAAAGCATTTGATGTAACGAAGGAGACTACATTGCTAACGATAAGTATATACTTTATAGCCTTTGCACTTGGTGTCATCTTTTGGGGAATACTAAGTGATTATATCGGTAGAAGAAAAGCGATGCTAAGCGGGCTAATAACGTATACTCTTGCTTCTGTGTTAGCCTTGCTTGCTACTAATTTTGAAACAATACTTATCGCAAGGTTTATTGCTGCCTTTGGTATAGCTGTAGGATCAGTGATTACACAAACGATGATGAGAGACAGTTATACTGGAGTAGAACTAGCTAAAGTATTTTCTATCATGGGGATCGCCTTATCAGTAAGCCCTGTTATAGGATTACTAATGGGAGGAATTCTATCTAATCAATTTGGCTATTGGGGAGTATTCACAGTACTAGCTACCTTATCTATACTGTTAGTCAGTACATCCTTCTTCTCCTTAAAAGAGACAAAACAACATACTGACAAGATCACCTTAGATAAAATAATAGCCTTAGCTAAGACAATGTACACTGACTCTCTATTGTGGAAATATGCTTTGTTAGTCATGGCTTACAATGTCCTTCTATTTAGTTATTACTCATTTGCTCCTTTTATATTTGAACAAGAAGGATTAAGCCCAACAGTATATGGATATAGTGGTATTGTACTAGCAGTAGGTTCTTTTATAGGAAGCTCTCTAAACAAAAAATTACTAGAGAGAGGATATTTACCTATTGCCTTAATGAAGATTGCGGCAACTATAGCTATTGTGAATGCTTTAGTATTAATTCTAATAGGGAATACGCTTTACTTTCTAATCCCGATGGTATTTATTGTAACTGCATTCGGGATAGCGATTCCTAATATCCTTAGTCAAGCCTTACTACAATACAAATCGTCCATAGGTACAGCTAGTGCTTTGTTCGGATTATTGTATTATATCTTGATTGGTACAGGTTTATACATTAGTAGTACTATGCCTAATATCACTGTCGTAATGATTAGTTTTGCTACTATAGCGATCTTAGTTTCATTACTTATTAAAAGCAAAAAGGCGACTTTATAGCCTTGCTATAAAGTCGTCTTTCACTTTCTTAATTCTTCTTGACATACCCCATTCCTCTAGAGACAGGCCATACTTCTTTAAAACCATAATGCTCATATAACTTATAAGCTTCACCATCTGCTATTAAGTTTACATAGCATGACTCAGGTAGATTATCATTAATAAATTCTGTCAATGTAGTCATTACTAACTTACCTAACCCTTGTCCTTGGTACTCTGGTAATACACAAATATCCACTACCTGACAATGACACCCTCCATCACCTACTAATCTTCCCATCCCTACGAACTTATCATTATTCTCTGTATCTAGTATCGACACACAGCATAGAGAATTAGCAAGACCAATCACAGCTGCCATAATTCTCTTTTCAGATAAACCACAGGTTGTACGCATATTAATATAATCCTCTGGTTCTATTATATCATAACAAATCTTATATCTCATATCTTCTTTAATCTTTTTAGATAAACAAATATATAATTGCTGTTATTCTCTTCCTAATCGTTTGATTAGAATGTGATAAATTGTAGCAATACAATGACTAAATGAATTACTCAAATGATAATCTACAAAAAAAAGGACAGTACGAATACTGTCCTCTATGATTATTTATCTTCTGATTGTTCTTCCTTCTGTTCTTTAGTTAAAAGGCTTAACTCCACTTGCTCTACTGAATTGCGATACATCTTAAGTATTTTTCCTTCGTAGTCATCAAGTCTTATAATATCTCCTACTTTAAACTCGTCATCAGGACACTCTTCACTGATTAAACCTGCAAGTGTATCATAGTGTTCACTTTCTTCAAACTTAACAGGTACTAGTCTATTAATATCAGATAAGTTATAATGTGCACTAACTACATATCTACCTTCTCCCATACTCTGTACTACAGGTTCTTCATTGTCATATTCATCTTGGATCTCTCCTACCAATTCCTCTAGAATATCTTCCATAGTCACAATACCTGTAAACTCTCCTACTTCATTGGTAGCAATAGCCATCTGTAAGTGTTTTGCTTGGAATTGTTTTAATACATTTTTAATAAGTGCATTCTCAGAGATATAAATAGGTTCACGTAGTAATGAAGCTAGATCTGTGTTACTCTTATCTTGAATCATTGCTTTCATCAAGTCTTTTGTATAAATAACACCTTTAATATTATCTAAATTATCTTCATACACTGGAAAACGAGAATATCCTTCATTGATTGCATAATCGATAGCCTCTATTACACTTGTATTAATCTCGATAGCTGAGACATTTTTACGTAGGCTTTGAATATTATTTACACGTCTGTCATCAAAGTCGAATACATTCTGAATCAGAACACGCTCTGTTTCTTCAATAGCTCCTCCTTCTTGACTCTCAGTAATAATCATCTTAAGCTCTTCTTCTGTATGAATATCAGCTCCGTGAATTGGGCTAATACCTACAATACGCAATATACCATTAGCTAAACCGTTCATCAACCAAATAATAGGTCTAAATACGAAATAGAATATACGCAATGGAAGTGCTATAGTAAATGTCGTCTTCGTTGGGAAGTGAATAGCTAGTGATTTAGGTGCTAATTCACCAAAAACAATATGTAATATTGTGATAATAGCAAAGGCTACAGGAAATGAAACACTCTTAGCTACACCATACCATTCAGGTCCAGTGAAACCAAAGATTTCAAACAAATACATAATAACAGGTGTTAATGAGCTTTCTCCAACCCATCCTAACCCTAGTGAAGCAAGGGTAATACCTAATTGTGTAGCTGCTAAATATGCATCAAGATTAGAAACAATATTCTTAGCAATACCTGCTACTTTAGAATTTAGTTCTTGATGAACTTCTATTTGAGAAGTACGAACTTTCACAATTGCAAACTCTGCTGCAACGAAAAAACCGTTTAAGAAAACTAAAAATAAAGTAAGTAATAATTTACCTACTGAAATCTCTTCGTGTACAATGTTAGAACCAGCCAACATTGTAATGATCTGGGCGTATGTATCCATTTTAAGAATTAAAAAAAGCCAATGGTTAAATATTTTTTAATGGCTTAAGGTTTATATCATTGTGATATAAATCTCGTATCAAAATTAATAATTTAATTGACACAGTATCTATCAATATTTACTAATTTTTAAAAAATATCACAATGCTTATAAATATAGTCAACTTTGCACTAATGTTATAGTACAAATCGAAACTCACTTAACAAAATAAATGCGATTAGCTCTTTTTTTACATCTTTTACATCGAGTCTTTATCAAAATGAAAAGGCAAGATATTTACTAACGAAGGAGAGTAACACACTTTACCTTCTGCTCCCATAAAGAACATTTCTATAGCAGAGTCTTGTTTTGTCTCATATTCCAAAATACTTTGTCTACACGCTCCACATGGAGGAATTGGAGTACTCGTAACTTTTAAATCTGATGATGCAGAAATAGCTATCTTCAAGATTCTCTGATCTGGATAATTAGCCCCTACATAGAATATAGCAGTACGTTCAGCGCATAATCCTGATGGGAAAGCTGCATTCTCTTGATTAGATCCCACTACGATAGTTCCGTCTTCTAATAAGATAGCTGCACCTACTCTAAACTTAGAATAAGGAGCATAAGCCTTCTTTCTCACTTCTACAGCCCTATTCATTAACTCTTGATCTTTTTGTTCTAATTCTGCTATTGAATCATATTCTAAGAACGTTGTTACGATTTCAATTTTTTTCATAATCCTTGACTATTAGAGATAAAAAATCCAAACGCATCTTATTGGGGATGGTTTGGATTCAATACAAATATACTATTTTTTTTAACCTCTTCGATAAGTTTTTCTACCTAAATCGAATGTTAATGAGAATCGCAATGTATTCTCCATTGGGTTATTTATTTTTGATGTTGAAAATAAATACGATAGGTCTATAGCCATCATATTATATTTAAAACCTGCTCCTAAAGTTGCATACTGTCTAGCTCCTTTTTCTGGACTTTCGTGGAAGTATCCTGTTCTAAAAGCAAATTTATTGTCATACCAATATTCTGCTCCTAGAGACCACGCTACTTCTTTCAGTTCTTCACTAAATCCATTAGGCGCATCTCCAAATGATTTAAACACTCCTTTAAGCCATCCAGTATCATTATACTCGATTAACGCTTCTGGATCATTTCTATATTCTGGTGGTGTCGGAACTAATAACTTATTAAGTTCTCCTGAGATAGTTAATGTATTCTGTTGATCAATAATAAAATCAAAACTACCTCCTAACTTTAAGTTAGCAGGAAGAAAAGATCCATACTGTTCATCTTCATACTTTATCTTAGGTCCTAAGTTTTGAATATTAAACCCAGCTCTCCATCTACCATCGAAAGTACTAAATCTAATTACATCTGATTCATAGAAACCTGCTATATCTACAGCTACTTGACTCGCCATAGAGTTAGATCCATCTAATTCTGGCATTCTAAGATTAGAGTTGATGAAACGTCCGACTACTGCCATACCAAAACGATCACTTAATTTCAATGAATAAGAAATATCAACAGCGAACTCATTAGGCTTTTTTATGATTGAACTTGATTGATAACTATCTCTAAACTCCATTTCACCCATTCCAAAATAACGTAAACTTGCTCCAATAGCACTACGTTCATTGAACTTATTAAAATAGGTTAATTGACCTAAAGCCATATCGCTACTAATTTTAGACATATAAGGACTATAGTTTACAGAAAAACCTTGTGCTTGTGTAGCAAATGCATACTTCGCGGCATTGTGTTGTTGAGAAAACACATCACTAGAAGTCGCAACCCCGATATCCCCCATCCCTGATGATCTCGCATCTCCAGATATTAATAAGAAAGGTACTCCAGTAGTTATAGGTCTTACTACTTTCTGAGCGTATATAAACTGCCCCGCTAAAACAGTAAGAAATAAGGCTGTAACTTTTTTCATCTTTATTTTTTTAAGATTCACAAATATAATCTTTTTAACATTACTAAAATCTGACTCTAGCTATTATTATAACTTATAAAAACAACAATTATTATTTTGATCTTCATTATAAACGAAATATATACCTTACTCTACAAGAAACTTTGACCATCAACATTTTAATTCTTTTTCACGTATCTTATACAAAGTAAACTTAATACTATTTTTACTCAAACTAAGGGCTATTCCTTGTATAATTCAAAGATATTCACCCCCATTTTTATACTATTAAAAGAATCTACTTCTAATTTTTGGTATTAATCTTATTACAGTACATTTTTGCATTATAATTACTTAATTAAACATAGAAACAAAAGCAAATTCACAAGAGAGAACAAGCAATCTTCTCCTTATATTGTCAATTATTTTGTATGGCATTTAAGTAATTCGAACTACATTTGCACTGCGTATAAAGTATGACTTTATACAAAACAATTATTTTTTTGTTAAGCAATACAAAATACTTTTAGACGTTATAAGTGTAATTGCTTATTAAAAAATAAAAATTATTGATACTTTTTCGATTAAATGAAAGTATTCACATTGCTAATTAAACGTTAATTATTAAATTGCGTACAATTTTATATCCATTTATAACGAGATGAAGATTAAAGAACTTTTAAACTTTCGACTACTGGCAGGTATATTAGTTGCTGCTAGTATTACGAGTTGTGGAAATTCAAACAGCAACGTATCAACGGCTACTGGTTGGAAAATCAATGATAGTAAAGGTGGTTTTCAATACAACACCAAATACGAACAACGTACTCCTAAAGGAATGGTTGCTGTAGAAGGAGGTACATTTACAATGGGACGTATACAAGAGGATATCCTTGCTGATTGGAATAACAATCCTAAAGAAATGTACGTACAATCGTTTTATATGGATGAAACAGAAACTACCAATATCATGTATAATGAATACTTATATTGGTTGCGTACTGTATATCCTCAAAACAATGAATTATATCAAGAGATTTATAAAAGTGCTATTCCTGATACGACAGTATGGAGAGGTCCTTCTGGGTTCAACGAATCACTTATCACTAGCTACTTAAGACACCCTGCTTATGCTAACTATCCTGTAGTGGGTGTTACTTGGGTACAAGCAAATGATTATGCTAAATGGAGAACTGATCGTGTTAACGAATTAGCACTAGAAAAAGCAGGTTATTTAAAGAAAGATGCTAAAATTCTTGAAGCAGGATCTGATGCTCACTTTAGCACAGATACTTACCTTATCTCTCCAGAATCTGTTTATGGAGGGAATAGCGATATCGCTTATAAAGGAAAAGGAAACAAAGCACAAGAAGGTGATCGCAACTTATACGCTACTCAAAACTCTGGTTTGTTTACCTCACAGTTTAGACTTCCTACAGAAGCTGAATGGGAATACGCTGCTATAGGATTAGTAGGTAACAGAGAGTACAACAACTATAAAGGACGTAAAAAATATCCTTGGGATAAAAGCAGCAAACGCAAAAAAGGAAAACCAATCGTTCAGAACACT
Organism: Myroides odoratimimus; assembly: GCF_001485415.1. GTDB lineage: Bacteria > Bacteroidota > Bacteroidia > Flavobacteriales > Flavobacteriaceae > Flavobacterium > Flavobacterium odoratimimum. Next base: position 93,555 of record NZ_BCMQ01000007.1, on the reverse strand, counting down.
AAATATGCTAACTATAAACAAGGTCGTGGTGACTATGGTGGTATAGCGGGGTGGTCTACTGACAATGGTGATATCACTAATGCAGTAAAATCATACCCTCCTAATGATTTCGGTTTATACGACATGTCTGGTAACGTTGCTGAATGGGTAGCTGACGTTTATGACCCAACTATTGATCTAAACGACACTGACTTCAACTTCTATAAAGGAAATGTTTACTATAAAAACAAAATAGGTGCTGATGGTAAAATCGAAATTACAACAAATGAAACTGTGAAGTTTGATACATTAAGCACTGGTAAATTAAGAGTTCGCAATCTACCTGGACAAATTGCTCAAGAAGAATTAGACCCTTCTATATTTGATGACAATATCCAGACAGGTTTAGGTGGTAAAATAAAAGGAGAAGGTCCTAAACCAATTAAAAAAGTTACTCTTTACGATGAGAAATCTCGTGTTATAAAAGGAGGTTCATGGAAAGATAGAGCATATTGGTTAGACCCTGCTACGAGAAGATTCTTCCCAGAAGACCAAGCTACAGATTATATTGGATTCAGATTAGCAATGACTAAAGTAGGTCCTAAATCAGATAAGCGAAAAACGAAGAATTAACATATTTTAAAATATTCTTTTTTCAAAAGCCCTAATTGTATTAGGGCTTTTTTTTATACTTTTGATTCATGGATATTACTGAAATTTACCAATGTTTTTTACAGTGTGATGGTGTATCTACTGATACTAGAAACATACATCCTAACTCTCTTTTTTTCGCATTAAAAGGAGATAACTTTGATGCTAACGAGTTTGCTCAAGACGCACTTAATAAAGGGGCTGCCTTTGTGATTATGGACAATAAAAAGCTGATTACTGATCCAGCTAAAATGCTTTATGTACCAGATGCCTTAGGAGCTTTACAACAGTTAGCTAAACACCATAGACAACAACTAGGCTTACCTATTATAGCGCTAACAGGTAGTAATGGAAAGACTACTTCTAAAGAACTTATCGCTACAGTACTAAGCAAAAAATATAAAGTAACAGCTACTAAAGGAAACCTAAACAACCATATTGGTGTTCCGCTTACATTACTTTCACTTACAGAAGAGACAGACTTAGGTATTATAGAAATGGGGGCTAACCACAAACAAGAAATAGCTTTCTTATGTGAATTAGCTGATCCTGACTTCGGGTACATTACTAACTTTGGAAAAGCACATTTAGATGGCTTTGGTGGGTTTGAAGGTGTTATTAAGGCTAAAAGTGAATTATACGACTATTTAGAAGATAACTATAAAACAGCTTTTGTCAACTTAGATGACCCTAGACAAGATGCAAAAACAATGACCTTCAGCCGTTATACTTTTGGTACAGATTCCTCTGCTGATATCGTTATTGAACAATTAGAAGCTCAACCTAACGCTACAGTATACTATAAAGGAGAGGTAATTAACTCTAACCTTACAGGAATCTATAACGCGACTAATATAGCTGCTGCATTAACTATCGGTCAATTCTTCAATGTGGATTTAAACGATATTAAAGAAGCCATAGAACACTATATCCCTACTAATAATAGATCACAGTGGATTACTAAAGATAACTCTATGATCTTATTAGATGCTTATAATGCTAATCCTAGCAGTATGGACGCTGTATTGACTAACTTTGATCAACTAAATGATCAACGCGATAAAGTATTCGTCTTAGGAGATATGCTTGAGCTAGGAAAAGAAGGTTATAAAGAGCACAAAGATATCGTGACTAGATTAAGTGATGTTAAAAATAAAACAGCATACTTTATAGGAAGAGAGTTCTTTAAAGCATCTATTAATGTCACACAAGAAGACATACACTTCTTCGAAACGTTTGACTTGTTTAAACAACATATTCTTGACCATTCTAACGAAGTATTTAAGAATAAGCTAATCTTGATTAAAGGATCAAGAGGGATAGCACTAGAAAGAACCTTAGACTTAATATAACAAAAAAGAGCTTAAATAATTATTTAAGCTCTTTTTTATTTATCTTCTTGGCTATCGATTTCCAATCTTGTAATTAACGGGAAGTGATCCGAATTTTTAAACTCTGGATAAGTCTTAAATGACTTGACATGAATACGAGGATCTACGAACACATAGTCAATACGCATCGGATAAGCGAAGTCATACGTCTTACCAAATCCTGTCCCCCCTTCTACGAATGCATCATTTAGATTCCCTCTAATATTCCTATACACATACGAGAATGCACTATTATTCATATCTCCACAGATAATCTTAGGGATAGACACATCATTCATATGAGATTCTATTAACTCGGATTGCATCTGCTGTTCTTTAAATGCCTTTGCTATACGATTAACGATTAGCTTAGACTTAGCCTCATCAATACTCTCGTGGATATCAGGGCTAATACTGATAGATTGTAAGTGAATACTATACACTCTTATTGTATCTTGATCTTTTAGAATATCTGCAAAAATCACATTGTTATTAGAACTAGGTAAGTTAATCTCTCCCTTATCTATAATTCTAAACTTAGAATAAATAGCCTGTCCCGTTTTTATCTTATTACCATGTGAGGTAATAAACTTATAAGGATATTGGCTGAACTTTATATTTGTATTCTTAGAATATTCTTGAAAGCACAATACATCAGGATCATGTAGATCTACAAACTCTTTAATCTTATCAGGAACATGCTCATCTGGGATCCAATTAAACAAGTTAAAAAGACGAACATTATAACTCATTAAAGTGAACTCCTTTTCTCCGACCTCCTCATTTCTACCTGAGAACTTATAAAACTTATTAGCAAAAGTAATCCCAAGTATTAGAATTAAAGAAGACAACCATATTTGCCTTTTTAATTGAATTAACCAATAGATAAAGAACGCTAGATTAATAATCAAAAAGAAAGGTAATATTAGCGTAAATACAGATAATAAAGGAAATAACTTAGGTGCTAAAAAAGGCAAAAAATACCCTACTAATGACATAATCGCCATTAATATATTAGTCCCAAATACAAACTTGTTAAACCAAGATAGGTTCTTCATATTTTACTCTTTTCCAGCTCTAAACAGAAAGTCTTTCTCTTCTTTAGTAAGGCTTTCATATCCAGATTTACTGATTTTATCTAATATTTTATCTATTTTCTGTTGTCTCTCATCCTTGTTTTCACTGACTGTTGTTTCTCGGCGATTCTCTTTATTATTTACATATACCTTCTTAAAACGAGTTCCTTGATTTCGTTTAAATAGGTTACTTATTTTATCAAAGATAATGCTTAAATCGGTTCCTGCCTCTAACATTTTAATATAGATCAGTCCCATTAGCGCACCACCTAAGTGAGCCAGATGCCCTCCTACATTACTTGTATTCAACTGGATAACATCTAAAATAATGATAAAAGTAGCAATATGCCACATCTTTACATTTCCGATTAAAGCTAATCGCACTTGCATCATAGGAGCATGCACTGCCACTCCTACTAATGGAGCTATAGTAGCTGCTGAGGCTCCTACTAGTATAGACCCTGTCGACATAAACATTCCACCTAGCAAGAAGATCACACCACCTAATAAAGCACCTAATAGATACAAAGTTAAAAACTGCTTGTCTGTAAAAAAAGTAGCAAATAATCTTCCTACAAAAAACAAGACAATCATATTAAAAAGAAGGTGAATCACTCCTGCATGTACGAATGAATACGTCAATAACGTCCATGGCTTATACAATAGTGACATAGGGTTACTCCCAAGAGCTAACCAAGATAATAAACTAGCGCTAAAGGAAGAAAAGAATACTTGCAACAACATAATGATTACTGAAATACCTACATTCCAGTAAATCAACTTTTGCACAATACCACCAGCTCTATACTGGAACTTCAAATCATCTAATAGCTTACTCATTATCTATCCCAACGGTTATTGTTAAACTGTGTCTTCTTATAATACATCATTAATAAATACCCCATCAATGCTCCCCCTATATGAGCGAAGTGAGCGATACCTCCACCTCCACCGAATAGACTGAAGCTACCTGCAACACCTCCGTATAAATCTATCAATAAAATACCTGGTACAAAATATTTAGCTTTAATAGGCACAGGAATAAACATCATCATTAACTCTGCATTAGGGAACATAAACGCAAAGGCCACTAACAACCCATACACAGCACCTGATGCCCCTACTACAGGCGTATTATATGCAGATAGAAAATTATGTAACTGACCATCTCCTAGTATACCTCCCCATCTTAGATCATACTTTCCTTCTTTTAATAGCGCCATTACATCACTAGCATTATACCCATTATCTGTAAGAGTAGACACAGCAGAATGAACACTAAAATAATTCACTCCTGTATGTAATAGAGCCGCTCCAAATCCACATAGCAAGTAAAAAGTAAGAAACTTCTTACCTCCCCACATCATCTCTAACGTACTACCAAAAGAAAACAAAGCAAACATATTAAACAGAATATGCATGATACTCCCATGCATAAACATATGAGTTAAAGGTTGCCAAACATAGAATGATGGACTTTCAAAATAATACATTGCGAATAACTCTTTGATCGCTGGTATAAACATACTAGCTCCGAAGAAGATTACATTCACTATAATTAAATGCTTTACTGTCTCTGATATTCTCATTATAATGCGAATTTTTTTTCTATATCCTCTACTTTCATCGTTACAAAAGTAGGTTTCATAAAAGGTGATACACTTGGTTCTTGACAAGCGAATAATGAGTTCACAATATTCTCTTGTTCTTCATCATTTAGCACAGTTCCTGTCTTCACAGATAAACTATGTGCTAATGATTTGGCAATGCGGTCACTTTGTCCCATTGCTGTCTTAGGTACTCCATCTTGGAAGTCACTAATCAAATCTTCTAATACGATAGAAGCCTCACTCTCTGATATATTAACAGGCAATCCTGAGATAACCACATAATCTTGTGTCATGTGTTCAAACCCAAAACCAGTCTGTTGTAACATCGGGTATAACTCTCTTAGTATTTCTACCTCATAAGGAGAGTAATACAATGTCAATGGAAATAATAACTGTTGAGAAGAGGCTGTATGATTCTGTATACTCTCCATAAACTTCTCATACAATATACGCTGATGCGCTCTCCCCTGATCGATGATTACCATTCCTGACTTTATCGGACTGACAATGTACTTTCTATTAATCTGGAAGCGTTTCACTCCCGTGATTTCCTCTTGTTTATTTTCGAACAGATTCCCTGTCACAAAATCACTCTCTAATTTTATGCCAGACACATCTAGATCTTCCCCAGAAGAACGAAGTCCTTCATAGAGATTCTCCCATCCTTCTATATTACTCTTAGAAGACAAGGCTCCTTTAGAGAATGAGGATGACGAACTCTTCTTCACAGAAGGTTTATTAAACTTAGATTCTATAACATCTGGTTCTTTATTTACTTTAGATCCCAGTGTGATTTCCTCTTCATATCTATCCTCTACAGTATTATTTCCTTTGCTCTCTAGTACTTCACCTAGATCATCAGTATAACTTAAAGGGCTATGATTACTTTTACTCTCTAACGTCTCACCTAAAGAAATATTTTCTTCCGTATTACTTTTACTTTCTAGGACATCTATAAAGCGGTTATTCTCTATATCATTCCCCTTATTCGTCACCTTATCCCCGAACGGATTCATGGATACATACGTCTCATTATTCTCCAGATCATCTATAAAGCGAGTGTTCTCTATACTACTATCCGTAGCTCCGATAAACATAGCCGCATTATTATCAAATGGATTATATTCAAACTTATCTGACTCTGTAAGTAGCTCTCTGTGAAAAGGGTTAAAGTTTCTATCTACTTCTATAGTAGGAGTTGATGCTTCTTTTCCCTCGAAGTCATACGGAGTATCTAAACTAGCATCTCTCTGAAAATCTAATACCGGCGCTACATTAAACTGTCCAAGACTATGCTTAATGATAGAGCGAAGAATACTGTATAAGGCCTGTTCATCGTCGAACTTTACCTCAGTCTTCGTTGGATGTATATTGATATCTATACTATCTGGTGGTACATTAAAGTAAATGAAATAGCTAGGATGTGTTCCTTCTTTTAAAAGTCCTTCATAAGCCGCCATAATAGCATGGTGTAAATAACCACTTTTAACAAAGCGATCATTCACAAAGAAGAATTGCTCTCCTCTACTCTTTTTAGCAAACTCAGGTTTCCCCACAAATCCTGTTACCTCTACGATCTCTGTATTCTCTTTTATAGGTACTAACTTTTCGTTTGTTCTAGTACCGAATACATTGACTATACGCTGACGAGCATTCGTAGGCAATAGATTAAACACTTCGCTACCATTGTGTATTAAAGAGAAATGTATATTGTGATGCACTAATACGATTCTCTCAAACTCATCAATAATATTTCTAAACTCTACATTATCGGACTTTAAGAAATTGCGTCGTGCGGGTATATTAAAAAATAAATTCTTTACTGAAAATGAAGTCCCTGCAGGAGTAACAGCTACTTCCTGACTCACTAGTTTAGTCCCTTCTATAACGATATGGGTACCTAGCTCAGCCTCATGTGTACGAGTCTTTAACTCCACGTGAGCAATCGCTGCGATAGAAGCCAAAGCCTCTCCTCTAAATCCTTTAGTACTTAGCGCAAATAAATCCTCTGCTTTGGAAATCTTAGAAGTAGCATGACGCTCGAATGACATACGTGCATCGACATCACTCATACCCTTTCCATTATCAATAACCTGTATTAAAGTTTTACCAGCTTCTTTTAGAATCAACTTAATCTCTGTAGCTCCAGCATCGACAGAGTTCTCTATCAATTCCTTAACCACAGACGAAGGGCGTTGTACTACTTCCCCTGCTGCTATCTGATTCGCTACGTGATCTGGTAGTAAACGAATAATATCTGACATCTATTTGCTCCTCTATTATTAATCTAATTGTTTAGATAAATTCCACTTAAAGGACAAATTTAAAGAATTAAAAATTCCTTTACTATTTCTCTATTGTAATTTATTTCTAAAATATAGAGGACACTTTCTGAATTATAGAATTAAACACTACTCACCTCATCCTATGACAACCTTTTTTTAAATACTTATCTAGTAAATAACATTGCTGATAAGCTCTAGAATAATTATGATGATAGTACTTCCACTCCCGTTATCATTCTGAGCGTACGAAGAATCTCATCCTACACATCCCCTCCCCTTGTCATTCTGAGCCTGCGAAGAATCCCATCCTAAAGCTGATGTAGTTGCTCCCTATTCTCCTATGCCCTAGGCATACATTCTTAATTATTAATTACTAATTCTTAATTCCCCCCTTACCTTATTCTTAGAGGAGAATGCTCTGAGAATAAAAGGAGCATCCTTGGATAAACACGCGCTCTCCTCCACTAAATACGGAGTATTGTCCATGTATTGTCGAAGGATCTTAGCAGAACCCCCTATTTATAAGGGTTGAAAGCCTATTCAAGTAAAACACAAATCTGACCCAAAAACAAATAAACAACTACAAATCAATCACTTAATAAAAACACAAGACTAAAAAAAAGCATATACTTTTTTTAATTTAAAACCCAAAAAGAAGGGAAATAGAGGGTAAAGAGTAAAAAAGTAGGATTAGTTCTCTTTAAACCCCTAAAAAAGGTGCTGAAATAGATCCATTTTTTAAAAAAGAAGAAAGATTATTTTAGAAAAGAAAAAATATAAAGAAAAGGGGTACTCACTAAACAGTATTAATAGTCTGACATCCCCTCTTACAGAAAAATATAAAACAAAAAAAGAGGATTTCTATTGCTAGAAATCCTCTATCTTATATCCTATAAATAGATTGTGCTTACGCTTTTCTATTTAAATCTATCATTTTTAAAGCTGCGATAGCTGCTTCTGTACCTTTATTTCCGTGTTCTCCACCACTACGAGCAATAGATTGTTCGATATGGTTATCTGTCAGTAGACAGAAGATCACAGGAATATCAGAGATTAAGTTAAGGTCTTTAATACCATGTGTCACTCCTTCGCATACGAAGTCGAAATGCATCGTCTCTCCCTTAATCACACACCCTACTACAATAACTGCATCTAAGGTCTCATCTACTTCTATCATTTTTTTTGCTCCGAAAATTAATTCAAAGCTACCTGGTACATTCCAGCGAACTATGTTTTCAGCTAATAGACCACAGTCTAATAAGGCTGCTTCTGCACCAGAATACAATCCATTAGTGATTTGGTCATTCCATTCTGAAACTACGATACCTACTCTAAAATCTTTCCCGTCAGGAAGTGTAGTTTTATCGTATTCAGATAAGTTTTTATTTGCTGTTGCCATACTTATTGTGCTAAACCTATCAAGGCATCTACTCCTCTGTATTCTACAGAACCTTGGTAGTTATTTTTAATCTCGTTGAAGCTCTTAAGCGCTTCTTCTTTTTTACCTAATTCTAAAGCAACTAAACCTGCTTTATTTAAATATCTAGGTGTAGTAAAATCGTTCTTCTGCTTAGCAGCTGCTTTTTGATAATACTCTAAAGCTTGCTCTTGTTGCCCTAATTCAGAGAAAGCATCTCCAATAGCTCCTAAAGCTAATGGTGCTAATACTGCATCATTTCCTTTGAATTTCTCTAAATGCTCGATTGCTTTAGGGAAATCACCTTTATGTAAATATGCTGTACCCGCATAGTAGTTTGCTAAATCTGCAGACTGTGTACCACCGTAATTTTCTATAATTCCTAAGAATCCTAGTTTACCTTCTCCACCATTAAGTGCTAAGTTAAATAAAGAGTCTTTAGCAGTACCATTCATTAAAGCATCGTTATAATAACTCTGTGCCTGAAACATTTCGTTCGCAGCGTCATCATTTTTTGGCTCAACAACAAATTTGTCATAACCAACATACCCCAAAGTAGCCAAAGCAACAGCACCTACGATACCAAAAATTACTTTTTGATTGCGCACTACCCAGCTTTCCATTCTATTTGCTCCTTGATCTAAAGAGTTAAATACCTCAGCTGTCTTACTGTTAGATGAATCAATATTGTTATATTGTTCAAACTCATTATCTTCTTTTTCTTGTTCAGGTTTAGGGGCTTTATAACCTCTTTTATTATAAGTTGCCATTTATACAAAGTTTAATGAGTCGCAAAAATAGGATTTTTATTGTAATATAAAAGTGCTTTCTATCTATATTTTTGATAATTTGCACCAAAATTTGATAAAGCACTCTCTAAAACGTTAAAATAACCAGTAACCACGTGTATTTAAAAAAATTAAACATATTAAATTTCAAGAATATTAGCGATAATACTTTCTCTTTTGACCAGAAAATAAACTGTTTTATTGGGTTAAACGGAGTTGGTAAAACCAATATCTTAGATGCTATATATTATATGGCTTACGGGAAGAGTTACTTCAACCCTATAGCTGTACAGAATATCAAACACAACGAAGATTTTTTTGTAATCGATGGTACATTCATTAGAGATGAAAAGGAAGAGCACATCGTATGTAGCCTAAAAAAAGGACAGAAAAAAATCCTAAAGAGAAACAATAAAAACTACGAACGATTCTCTGATCACTTTGGCTTTATTCCCCTAGTGATTATCTCTCCTTCTGACAGCGACTTAATTACAGAAGGAAGTGAGACTAGACGTAAGTTTATCGATAGTGTGATCTCTCAGATGGATGGCAACTATCTACAACTGCTTATACAATACCAGAAGCTAATCAGTCAGCGTAATGCGCTTCTTAAGAGCTTCGTTCAGAATCACTATTTCGACGGAGAGACGTTGGCAGTCTATAATGAGCAGATTGCAGAATTGGCACACCCTATTCACGAGAAAAGAAGAGATTTCATCAAAGAATTCACTCCTATATTCTCTCATTATCACAGTCTGATCACAGAGAATAAAGATGATGTATCTCTAGAATATGAGACGCAGTTAGATGATAAATCTATGCTAGACCTATTCGCAGAGAATCTTGCCAAAGACCGTATGCTACAGTACACCTCTGTCGGGATACATAAAGATGACTTGGCATTCGAACTGACAGGACATCCTATTAAAAAGTTTGGTTCACAAGGACAGCAAAAGTCATTCTTAATCGCATTAAAATTGGCTCAATTTGAGTTTTTAAAAACACAGCGAGGCGTAGCTCCTATCCTCTTATTTGACGATATCTTTGACAAATTAGACGAGAATAGAGTCCGCAAGATTTTAGAGCTAGTTAATTTAGATACCTTTGGTCAACTCTTTATTTCGGATACACACGCTGATCGAACAGAAAGCTTGTTAAATAGTGTAAACCAAGGTTACGAGATTTTTAAAATTCAACAAAACGAAGAATAAACTAATAATACCCCTAAGACAATGAATATTCACGAGAATGTATCGCTAAAACCATATAATACGTTTGGATTAGATGTAATGGCTAAATATTTTATTGAAATAAAACAGATAAATGATCTAAAAGAAATAGTCAAGGCTAATAAAAGTGACAAGCTATTCATCTTAGGAGGAGGTAGTAATATGCTACTAACACAAGACATCAATAAGATTGTCATCAAGCTAGATCTAAAAGGAATCAATATCATCAATGAGGATAACGACTATGTATATGTAGAGGCTGAGGCTGGAGAGAATTGGCATGAGTTCGTCCTATGGTGTATCGAGCACAACTATGGAGGTGTGGAGAACTTATCTCTTATACCAGGTAATGTAGGGACTACGCCTATCCAAAATATTGGTGCTTATGGAGTAGAGATTAAAGATGTGCTACACAGCTGTAAGGCTCTTAATATGGAGACATTACAAGTGGTTGACTTCACGAATGCTGAATGTGAGTTTGACTATAGAGAAAGTGTGTTTAAAAATGCGCTAAAGAATCAATACATCATTCTATCTGCAACGTATAAACTAACTAAACAAAATCACAATCTAAAGGTAGAATACGGCGCTATAAAAAGTCAATTAGACGCTGATAACATTACTGCTCCTAGTATTAGAGATATTAGTAATGCTGTGATCTCTATCAGACAGAGTAAGCTGCCTGATCCTAAAGAAATCGGTAATAGTGGTAGCTTCTTTAAAAACCCTATCGTAGACAGAGACACCTTCGAGAGACTGCACAGAGTATACCCTAGCATGCCTCATTATGTCATCAATGAACAGGAGGTAAAAATACCTGCAGGATGGCTAATCGAGACCAGTGGCTTTAAGGGATACCGACTAGGTGATGCTGGTGTACATGAGAAGCAAGCTCTAGTGCTAGTTAATTACGGAAAAGCAGAAGGAGGACAAATCAAGAAATTAGCAGAGACTGTACAGCGAGAAGTTTTTAAGCTATTTGGCATTTCTATTCATGCAGAAGTTAATATCTTTTAAAAATGTATTTAGCTTGTTTAAAATACTTTTATAAGTAAATATATACACCTACTTGGGGTGAATTACTACATATTTTCTTTTAGTTAATTATATCTATCTAAAAAAATATAATACAGTAGTAACCTAAAAGGTGTGTAATCAAAATATATAAACTATTTTTAAACAGGCTTCTATATTCTTTTAACAGATTAATCGTACATTTGCAGACCTTACGGGAATAGATATTCACTATGCTAACACTTTTATTTTACATTTTCATTGCTGTTATAGTTATAGAAATATTACAGTATATTATCATCTATGGACCACTAGCTATGTCTAGTAGCCTTCCGACTAAACGATACGCTGATCTAGAACCTATCTCTGTCATTGCTTATGTAAAAGATCAACAGGAGAAGTTAGAAAACTTCCTTTCTGTACTTATACAACAAGACTATCCTGAGTATGAAGTAATACTAGTCTATAGTGCGTCTGATGACGAAAGCTTAGAAATATTAGAAAAATTCTGTTTGACTTACCCTAACACTAGACTAGTCAATGTAGAAAATATCGAGGCCTTCTGGGGCAATAAGAAGTACGCTTTAACTCTAGGGATGAAGGTAGCTAAGTATGAGCGCTTCATCTTTACAGAACCTGCTGTCACTCCTATATCAGATAAATGGTTATTAGCGATAAGCAAAGGATTCTCTTCTACTAAGAAAGTAATACTAGGACATACTAAAATCGAAAAAAAGAAAAGGTCTTTTATCAATCAATTAATCCGTTTCCAAAATACGTATAAGACAATAAACCTATTCTCATGGGTATCTTATGGTAGACCTATCCACGGCAATGCTTATAATCAAGGATATAATAAAGAGTTGTTCTTTAAAGTAAACGGGTTTATAGACCATATGAAAACTCCTTATGGAGATGAGTATGCCTTCATCAATCAAATAGGGACTAGTAGTAATACAACAACTGCACATGACCGCGACAGCTTCGTATGCTTACAAGTGGAGAGCAAGACTAGTACATGGACAGGTAATATCAAGAAGTATGACTTACTCCTTAGAACCTCATCTATCTTTACACAATTTAAAATTAGATTCTTTAGTCTATGTCACCTTCTGTTCTTCGGGCTTTTCACTACACTGATCAGTTTTCTTTTTAACTGGGAAATTGTACTAGGGTTATTTGTATTCCGTTATTTGATTATATACATCTATAACTATAAGTTATTTAAAGTATTTGATGATAAAGATTTGGTGTGGACACTGCCATTCTTAGAAATTATTCATATTTTTATCACTACGTATTACTCAATACTACATTTTATTACACGTAAAAAAATTTGAAAAACTTAGTTCAAGAAAATATCCTAGCAGCTCAAAAGGGAGACCAGATAGCGTTTACCTTCTTGCTAAACCATTATTGGTCTGAAGTATATAACTTTATGCTTAAAAGAACAGCAAACGAAGTGGATGCTGAAGATATTACTATTGAAACTTTTTCGAAGGCATTTACCAATATCAGTAAGTACGATTCTACTTATGCCTTTAATACTTGGCTGATCAGCATTGCTAAAAATGTGCATATCGATATGATCAGAAAGCGCAAGAATATGTCTTTCTTAGATATCAATGACGAGGAGAATCAACAGTATCACGATATCATAGATGATACAATGAACAAAGAAGATGAACTGATACAAGAACAGAATCTAGTGATCTTTAAAAGTTATATCAACTTACTTAAACCTCATTATCAAGAGGTAATAGATATGCGCTTCTTCCAAGAAATGTCTTATAACGAAATCGCAGAAGCCTTAAATGAGCCTTTAAACAATGTCAAGGTAAAAATTATGCGTGCTAAAAAACTATTAGCAGAGATTATCCTTAAACAGATAGATCAAAACTTCTCTATCTAATCTTCACAAACTATAATACCTTATAATTAAGTATAAATTTTCGTTTCTAATAATCACAGTACGCGAAGTGACTTTAAAAATATTAGTATTATTTTTATTTACCACCCTTTATTTCACACGCAAGATTAGCAATATACTTCTATAATATCCAGCTATTTAGCCAAAATACTTCCAATCTTATAATTATTTTATAACGAGTAAAAAAAGTTCATTCAATTTTTAAAAACTGATATTTATCACAATAAAAGACAATAAGGTCTTTTATCTTTGATATACAAAAATGAACAAAAGAACACAGTTATGAATACAAAGGTACAAACACTAAAAACCAAACTTGGAGTACTACTATTATCTCTAGGTTTACTAACAATCGGAGGCTGTCAACAGAAGGACAAGACTCCTACAAAGATGACTCCAGAAATGGCTGAACAAATAGTAGTCAAAGGAGAAGCTGAAGCTGAACTAACTGCACCTCCCCTAGTACCTAAACCTGTAGGAAAAAGGGATGCAACGAAACTAATTGTTAATCTAGAGATTTTAGAACAAGAAGGTGAAATGGTAGATGGGGTAAAATACATGTATTGGACCTTCGGTGGTACCGTACCTGGTAGCTTTATCCGTACCCGTGTAGGTGATGAAGTAGAGTTCACACTTAAAAATCACCCAGATAATAAGCTTCCTCACAATATTGACCTTCACGCTGTGACAGGTCCTGGAGGTGGAGCTGCATCATCACTAGTAGCGCCTGGACACGAGGTAACGTTCTCTTTTAAAACACTACATCCTGGTCTATATGTATACCACTGTGCTACTGCTCCTGTAGGGATGCATATCGCTAATGGGATGTATGGTCTAATCTTAGTAGAGCCTGAAGGTGGACTACCTCCTGTAGACAAAGAGTACTATGTGATGCAAGGGGACTTCTATACAAAAGGGAACTATGGAGAGAAAGGGCTACAACCATTCGACATGAATAAAGCATTAAAAGAACAGCCTGATTATGTAGTATTCAATGGACATGTAAACGGACTAGTCAATGAAAATGCAATCACTGCTAAAGTAGGAGAAACAGTAAGGTTATACGTAGGTAATGGTGGACCTAACTTAGTGAGTTCTTTCCACGTAATCGGAGAGATCTTCGATAGAGTACATGTAGAAGGTGCTGATCTAATCAACGAAAACGTACAGACTACACTTATACCAGCAGGAGGTGCGGCGATAGTAGAATTTAAAGTAAATACACCTGGTACATTTGTATTAGTAGACCACTCTATCTTTAGAGCCTTTAATAAAGGAGCACTGGGAATGCTGAAAGTAGAAGGAGACGAAAACCAGAAAGTATTTGCAGGTAAAATAAAAGAAGGAATATACTTACCTGAAGGAGGTACTATACAAAATATGCCTAAAGAACCAGCTAAAAAAGAGGTAATAGAAAACAAAACGCTTGCACAACAAATAGCTGATGGTAAGAGTGTGTTTACTAGAACATGTTTTGCTTGTCACCAATCTGAAGGACAGGGTATAGAGAAAATATTCCCTCCTCTAGCGAAATCTGATTACTTAAATGCAGATGTGAATAGAGCGATAAAAACAGTTATAAACGGACTACAAGGAGAGATTACAGTTAACAAGGTAAAATATAACTCTATCATGACAAGTCAAAACTTAAGTGACCAAGAGATAGCTGACGTATTGACTTATGTGTACAATAGTTGGGGAAATAATAAAACTGTAGTGAGCCCTCAAATGGTTCAAAAAAATAGATAAAATGTTTTTTCTTGATAAATCAAACTTCATTGTGTGTCTTCTGAGCATAGTATCCTATACAGGAATATATGCTCAGAAAACGACACCGATGGTCACTATCAAAAGTGGAACTTTTGTTCCACTTTACGGTAGTACAGAAGAAGGCTATGTAAAAGTAGCTTCTTTCAAAATGGATCAATACGCTGTGACCAATGAACAGTATGTAGAGTTCTTAAAGAAAAACCCAAATTACCAACGCTCACAGATCAAAGCGTTATTCGCTAATAAAAGTTATTTGTCTCATTGGAAAAGTGATTTAGACTATGGCGACTTAAAACCTAATGCTCCTGTGACCAATGTATCTTGGTTCGCAGCTAAAAAATACTGTGAGTTAGAAGGCAAAAGATTACCTACTATGGATGAATGGGAGTATGTAGCCATGGCTGATGCTAAGAATATGGATGCTCGCCAAAAAGAAGAATACAATAAGTATATCCTCGCTTGGTACGAGACTCCTAAGACTTATGTCAATCCTGTAGGGAGCACCTTTAAAAATTACTGGGGTGTATATGATATGCATGGCTTAATATGGGAGTGGGTAGCAGACTATAATTCAATCTTCTTGTCTGGAGAAAGTCGCAAAGACAAGGGCAATGACGAGAACTTATTCTGTGGAAGTGCTTCTATTAATGCTTCTGACCTGATGGACTATGCTGCCTTTATGCGATACGGTTTTAGAGGTAGTCTTAGAGCTAACTTTACAACAAAAAACTTAGGTTTTAGATGTGCACAAAACCCTTAAAAAAAAAGAACATCATTATGAAAAAGACATTGATAGCATTACTAAGCTGCTCTACTTTACTACTAACTAGTTGTAAAGAGACTAAAGCTACAGAAGAACAACCTCAAGCTACAGAACAGACAACAGAGTCACAAGAGATTTCTGATTTGTCTATTTACAATCTACCTTCTACCTGGACTACACAAGATGGTAAGGATATTGAGTTAAAAGACTTACAGGGCAATGTATTAGTCATGGTCATGATTTATACTTCTTGTAAAGCTGCATGTCCTCGATTAGTAGCTGATATGCGTAATATCGAGGAAAGAGTAAAAGGTAAAAACGCAGATAAGGTAAAATATGTATTAGTCAGCATTGACCCACAAGTAGATACTCCTGAACGTCTAAAAGCATTTGCTAAAGAGAATCAAATGGATGGCCCTCAATGGGTATTCTTACGCTCTACTGAAGAAGACACAAGAGAATTTGCGGCTACTCTTGCTGTGAATTACAAAAAGATCTCTCCAATAGACTTCTCTCACTCTAATATCATTAGTGTGTTTAATACCAAAGGAGAATTGGATTATCAACAAGAGGGACTTGGTATAGACTATGCCCCTACTGTAAAAGAAATAGAGCGACAACTCGCTTTAATTAAATAAGAAAGTTAGTTATTAGTTTGATAATATACTGCTCTGCTTCATAATAGAAGTAGAGCAGTATTTTTTTTGTACATAAAGTGCCTTTAATTCTAGTTACTTATTTAAGAGAATAAAATAGTTCCAATAATAAAAAGCTATTACTTGATCACTTCAAAAGTATAATCAAACAATAGCTTTATATATAATAATACTAACAGGTATTTTAATAGTTAAGCAAATAAAATCAATAATACCTTTTATTTATAAATTCATTCCTCTTTATATCCCTCCATATCTAATAAAGCTACCTAATATAAGCATCACAATACTAATAGTCGTGACAGATATAATATGGAATGTCATCAAAGGTAGTTTCTTAATATCAGTCTTTAGACGAGGCAATACGTAAAACTGAGCACTTAGTGCAAATAATGCGATAGTGAATAGACATGCTAATTTTAAAGAAACAACACGTTCTATTGGAGTTTCAAAAGCAAACCAACTCGCTAACTTGACATTGTAGATATAGGCCATACGCACACCTGTCAGTAGCATAACGAATAAAGCTGGCATACCGAACCACTCATATCTACTCTCAAAGTTAAATAGCTTCTCTACTGACTTCTCTTTCCATACTTGAGGTAATATCACCACACTTAATAAGATATGTCCTCCTACCCATATAGTAGCCCCTAATAGGTGTAATATTAATAAAAGGTGTAATTCATTCATGACTTTCTAATTTTAATGTATGAGAATAATAAAAATAAGATACTGATAGGAAGTAATACAGATGCCCAAAATAAGAGTACAGGTGTATTAACTACCCAAACAACTCCTATAAAACCTTGTAAGCCTTGTATAAACAAAATTATTTCTGTCAATACAAAACCTACTACTAAGAATAGTATTCCTATCTTTAACCAAGTATTTACAACTATTCTTTTTTCTTGAACCATTAACCAAACTCCAAAACCACTCAAGACTCCTAACATATTCAAATGGATAAAACCTATGATCCAACTGCGCAAAGCTTGTAACTGAATCGCTATTGATTCTGATATAGCTAATAACTGTGTACCTATTCGCATTATAAGGCATATTCCTGCTAATACTAATAAAAGCCACACAAAGATGCTTTCATTATTATTTCGTTGCTTAAATATCTTGAAAAAGGGTTTTATTAAATATCCCACTGAATACAATTGCAATAAAACACCTACTGCATTTAAGTAATGAAGTATAGGTAATTCTACATACCAACTCACGGGTAGAGCATAAGTGAGTATTACAGATACTATCCAAGTGTAATAGAAAGGTTTAAACTTAGATAAAGAATACCCCTTAAACACAATGGCAAACAATAAGGCTAAAAAGGCAGTTAAGAACCATCCATCAAACTGAAAATGTAAGAAAAACTGTATACATATCTGATAGAAGGCACTAGCCTTCCCCATCATGCCTACTGCTGGCCCTAAGCACCAAACCCCAAAGGTAGAAAATGCCATAAAAAACAAAGAGGTTTTTAGTAAAACTCCTTGCTGTGTTCCTGAGGCAGTGTTGTTCTTCCATAAATGAATGACAAATACATAAGAACAAATAATGTGTAAAGTAGAAAAAGCAATAGATGCTGCGGCATATCCCATAAAAGGAAATGTCAGTGCCATTCCAAGCACTGCTAATTGAGTCATCCAAAAAAGTCGGGCATAAAACTTTTCTTCTTTAGGAGTTTTTATTCCAAACTGCTGGACAAACAATACATAAACCAATAAATACAACCATCCTAATAAAGCAATATGAGAGTGCGTATGTAAAATATACAAAAATGTCACTCCTTCTATCGGGTAGACGAACATACTTCTTAGCAAAAGTCCTAATAGGGCTGCTGTAAAAAAGTTGACCAAAGGAATGATATAATAGACTGGTTTCATAAGCTGTTATACAAGAAGTGCCTTAAACCCAGAATAAGCGTTAGCCAAATACTACAAAGCAATTCTACTTCATATCTCTTTCATTAGCTCTAAAACCATACTATAGTATGCTTGTATCACTAATTCAGAGCTATTTTGTATAATTACTTTTTGTTTGTCTGTCTATCACTGATTCTGGGTTAAACTTAAAGGTAAGGCACTTCTATGAAATTTGAAAAAGATTACTCGAATTTTCGTTCTAATACTATTGCACTTGGGAACAAAATATTATTTTCTAAGTGAATGTGTTTATGCAGATCATCTTCGAACTCTTTTAGCATAGCGTAAGTAACCTTATATGTATTACATCCATCTGCTGGTGGTGTATAATTATTAGACAACTCAGCTATTTTTCGGAAACGCTCACCTTCCCCATCATGTTCATGCATCATCATGGCTACTGGATTTTGTACTGTACCAAAATGAGGTGTTTCTAAAGGTTGTCCTGAGATAGTTGAAGACACCATCTTACGAATAAATGGAAACAGAACAAGCTCTTCTTTTTTTAAGTGTTGGCTTAGCTCCGCTGCACATCCAATAAACAATTCATTTATTTCAATTAACTCTGGATGTCTATCTCCATGTACTCTACTCAGTTTATTTAAAAATTGTAATAATACTGGGATCTTCTCCTCTACATATCGATGGTGTGTCTTCTCAATATAATCGGCTAACAAATCTAAAGGCCAATGTCTAAAATCGATATTGTTCTCTGCTTGTTGTGTCAATAATCGTTCTAACTCTCCAATTAACTCTTCTCTATTGACTGATTTCTTTTCACACACCTCTTCAATAGTACGTCCTCCTTTACAACAAAAATCAATTCCGTATCTATTGAATATTGCTGCTGTTCTAAAATCTTCTGCTACAAATGAGCCTACTGTTCTATTTATCATGATTGCTTTTTTTTAATGTTAATTTGAATACGAATAAAACGATAGCGAAAATACCTACTGTAAAGATTACGTCACCGATGGTACGTAGCCATTTCAGCGTATTCATAGCTGGTAGCTGCATAAGTTCGCTAGAACGCGCATACCACATACCGTGTTGAATACTTTCAATCGCTTGCCAAATACCGATAGGTAATAAACTTAAAAGTGCCATTAATAATAACCCTAAGTTCAATCCCCAGAAGCCTATTTTCAATAACTTCTCATTCCATTTAATATCTCTATATATACTTCTTAATACGAATAGCATAAGTCCAATTCCCAACATTCCATATACTCCAAATAAAGCAGTATGTGCGTGAAGAGGTGTTGTATTAAGTCCTTGTACATAATACAGTGCTATCGGTGGATTAATAATAAAGCCAAATACACCTGCTCCTAAGAAGTTCCAGAATGCCACTGCTATCATAAAGTATATAGGCCATTTATAATCCTGTAACCATCCTTTATGTGTAGATATTTTATAGTTCTCATAAGCTTCATAACCTATCAGAGTTAAAGGCACCACTTCTAAAGCACTGAACGTTGCTCCTAATGCCATTACTGCTGTTGGCGTTCCAGAGAAATATAAATGATGGAATGTACCTATAATCCCTCCAGACATAAATACAACAGTAGAGAACAATGCGCCATTAGTAGCTGTCTTGGTTTTAATCAACCCCATTCGTACGAATAAGAACGCTAAAACAACAGTTGCAAACACTTCAAAGAAGCCCTCTACCCATAAATGCACTACCCACCATCTCCAATATTCTGCTATTGCCAAGTTAGTTTGTCTTCCCCACATTAGCCCTGCTCCATAGAATAAAGCAATTGCACCACATGAGATTAAGAAAAGTATAATCAAATTGCGATGGCTTCCTTTTTCTTTCAATACAGGTAACAACGGTCTAATCATTAAAGCTAACCATACAAATAAGCCTACAAATAAGAAGATCTGCCAGAAACGACCTAAGTCTACATATTCATATCCTTGATGTCCGAACCAGAAGTTCTGTACTAAGTTTAGTTTTTGCATAATACCAAACCACTGACCAATCATAGACCCCAACACAATAATCAATAAGGCTATAAATAGGAAGTTCACTCCGAATACTTGAAACTTAGGATCCTTACCTCCTACTGCAGGTGCAATATATAATCCGGTTCCTAACCAAGCAGTAGCTATCCAAAAAATAGCCAATTGGGTATGCCATGTACGCGTTACTGAATAAGGTAGAATTTGATCTAATGGAATACCATATAACCCTTGTCCTTCTACTCCATAGTGAGCTGTTATAATTCCTAATCCTACTTGTAATAGCATCAATAAACATACTACCCAGAAATATTTCTTCAAGATAGTCATACTCTTAGTTACAGTTCCATTTGATACTGGATCTTCCATTGGCACCATATCTTCTTCCTCTTGCTTAGAGGCTACGTGATAATAAACTAATACCCCTACAGCAAAAATCAATAAGATAACACTCACTCCAGACCAAGCAATAAGAGGTGTGGTAGCTACGTTACCTACTAACTCTTCCGCAGGCCAGTTATGTGTATAACTAACATCATTATCTGGTCTATTAGTTACAGTAGCCCATGTTGCCCAAAAGAAGAAAGCATTCATTTGTTTCAATCTTGTTGGATCAGTTAGCGCATTATTAGGTATTGCATAATCTTTACGCAGTTGCGTAAATTCGGGATCATCTGTAAACAATTTAGTATAATACTCCTGAAGATGTAAACGAGCTTTATTTCGTTCCTCTGTAATCGTCAAAACACCAGTTGCTTTGTCATAAGTATTAGCTCTAATATTAGCTTGTAAATGTGCTTTTAAATAAGCCTGTTCTTCTAATGAACTATTTTCATAAGACTTATTATACTTCTCTTGAGCATAATACTCCAATAAATACAATGCTTCTCTATGCAGAAAATCAGCAGTCCAATCAGGAGCAACATAAGCTCCATGTCCCCATACAGAGCCAACTTCTTGTCCTCCTATACTCTGCCAGACATTCTGACCGTCTTTTATATCACTAGCAGTTAATACAATTTCACCATTAGTTGTTCTAACTTCGATGGGTACTGGTGGTGCTTCTTGATAAATTTCAATACCGAAATAACCGAGTACCCCAAATGAGAATAACATTACTATCGTAAATGCTATCCATAACTTTCTTTGTCTATTTTTCATACTTTTAAATAGAAGACTTTTTTATCCTTTATTGTTTTGTAAAAAAAGGGAAGTTACTTCCCACGTATAATTACAACTTCAAGAAAGTATCACCAGACTTGGTACCATTGGCTAACTCTCGCAAAGTAGTAGTTTCTAACATATTTCTCAACCCTTCTCGGATTGCTTTAAATTTAAAGTGAACAGGACATGGGTGCGTCTCAGAACACTGAGCTAACCCTAATCCACATCCCTTGTAGATAGAATCACCATCGATCACATTCACCACCTCACATAGCTTAATATTGTCTAAGTTTGCTATCGGAATTTCAAATCCTCCTCCTACTCCCTTAACTGATTCAATCACTCCACTCTTAGATAGCTTTTGAAGTATCTTAGCTGTAAAAGCTTCTGGAGCATCTATCTCTTTTGCTATTTCTTTAAAGCCTACACGCTCCCCTTTCAGTGAAGATACTGAGATAAAAACAACTGAACGAATAGCGTATTCACAAGCTTTAGAAAACATATCATTTATTTTAATAGTACAAATATAAAACAATTCTACATATAAAAGACAATAAAGTCCTTTATATATAAAATAAAAAAGCAATATCAGTCTATTGAACTAATATTGCTTCATATAGATAATTATAACTTATCTAAAAATTATTTCTTTTATTACCTCTCTCCCTAATTCTTCATTTATCATTCTAATTATCTTACTCTTTCCATAAGTTAATTCCTCACGTACGATAGGAGAAGATAAAGCTACATAAAGTACATCACGTTTTAAGAGTATATCTAATGTATAATTAGCTATTCCTGGTCCTAATAGATTCTTCCAAGCAGCACGAACATCAAGATTATCAATTCCCTTATCAAGGTTATTCTCTTTTATAAATATTTTTAAAAGATCCTGAATACTACTCTCTTCTCGTAATCGTTTATTTACATCATACTTCTTCAATGCCTAAATTATTTTAAAGTAAAAGGTACCGCCTTTTTATAATAGTAGATAATATCATTTTCGTTTTTTACAACAAACTCATCCTCATCCAATTCTACTAACTCTTCCTTCCATTCAGCAAACTCAGTCTTATACATTAACCAAGTCTTACCTGCCTCATTAACTATAGTTAGGTTTTCTTGCACCTCATTCGTTAAATACTCACCATTCACCTGTGGCATTACTTTCTGACGAAAACCAACTCCTTTATCATTTATCTCAAAGAAATCAATAGAAGAATTAATGGTATAATCTTTCACCTCACCATCTGGCAATTTTGCTTTCTCTATTTCCCAATAACCATTAATTACCTTTAAGTCCTCAGGTGTAAATTCTTTCCCACAGCTTGCTACTAAAAAAAGTATACCTATGAAAAACACTTTATATAATCTACTCATAACTATTACTTCTATTTAAAAAATGAATCAACAAATTCAAATTTATTAAACACTTGCAAATCTTCGATTCCTTCTCCTACACCTATATACTTAACAGGTATTTGGAATTGATCAGATATACCAATAACTACACCACCTTTAGCAGTTCCATCTAATTTAGTTACAGCCAAACAGTTTACTTCTGTTGCTGCTGTGAATTGCTTAGCTTGTTCAAAGGCATTTTGTCCTGTAGAACCATCTAATACCAACATCACATCATGAGGAGCATCTGGAATAACTTTCTGCATAACACGTTTAACTTTAGTAAGCTCATTCATTAAGTTTACTTTATTATGTAAACGACCGGCTGTATCTATAATTACAACATCAGCGTTCTGAGTTACTGCAGACTGCAAAGTATCAAAAGCAACAGAAGCTGGATCACTTCCCATTTGTTGTCTTACAATTGGCACACCTACTCTATCTGCCCACACTTGTAATTGATCAATAGCAGCTGCTCTAAATGTATCTGCAGCACCTAATACAACATTCAATCCTGCTTTCTTAAATTGATAAGCTAACTTTCCTATCGTTGTTGTCTTTCCAGCACCATTTACTCCTACTACCATCAATACATAAGGCTTTTTATCTTTTGGAATTTCAAACTCTGTTGCTTCACCAGATTGAGTCTCTGATAACAACCCTGCTATCTCATCTCTAAGAATCTGATTTAACTCATCTGTTCCAACATATTTATCTCTCGAAACACGCTCTTCAATACGCTCAATAATTTTCAATGTAGTATTAACACCTACATCAGATGACACAAGTATTTCTTCTAGATTATCAAGTACATCATCATCTACTTTTGACTTACCAGCAACTGCTTTAGTCAGTTTTGAGAAAAAAGAAGATTTAGACTTTTCTAAACCTTTATCTAAAGTTTCCTTCTTTTCCGAAGAAAATAACTTCTTAAAAAAACTCATATTACTTTTATTAACTACTGCAAATATAAAGAATAAAAAGTGAATCAATTTACCCAAATCACAGGATAAAAAAATAAACAACTTTTGTTCTTTTTATTATAAATGAAAAAAGCATCCATAAAAGGTGCTTTCAAATAAAACTTGGTATCATAAATATATACACAAAAAAAGCTGCCTATAATAGACAGCTTTTCAAGATCTTTATAATGGTAAAATTACTTCTTGTTTAAGAAATCATCCACAAAGTCAGGAGCCATAACAGCTTCAACGAATGTGTAAGCTCCAGTTTTAGGAGATTTAACCATTTTAATTGCTTTCGTCAACTTTTTAGAAGATGTTCTTAAAGTCGCTACGGTTTTCTTTGCCATGACTAATAATTATTTAATTTCTTTGTGAACTGTTACTTTCTTCATGATAGGATTAAATTTCTTAATCTCTAATCTATCAGGTGTGTTTTTCTTATTCTTAGTCGTGATGTATCTTGAAGTTCCTGGTAAACCAGATGCTTTGTGTTCAGTACATTCTAAGATTACTTGAATTCTGTTCCCTTTCTTTGCCATCGTATTCTATTTTTTAATGGTATGAATTATTTTACTAATCCTTTTGCTTTTGCATCTTTCAATACAGCAGTAATACCTTTTTTGTTAATTGTTTTTAATGCAGACGTTGATAATTTCAATGTTACCCATCTGTCTTCTTCAGCAATGTAGAAACGTTTTTTAACTAAGTTCACAGAAAACTTTCTCTTAGTTTTATTCATCGCGTGAGAAACGTTGTTTCCAACCATTGCTCTTTTACCAGTAATTTCACAAACTCTTGACATTATTTCTTATCTTTTATTTCAATATTCAAAATCAGGGTGCAAAGTAACGAAAAAGAAAATTATCTTACAAATTCTTTTAGGTTATTTTTTTAATATTTCATTATATATCAATTCTAAACCCTTTGCTATAGCACTGTTTATAACCTTTTCTCTTGGTTGGCCTAATTCATATTTTTTTGTAAACACTCCTATAGGCGTTGCGATTCCTATACATACAGTTCCTACCTCGACATCAGAATCTCCCTTAGATGGTCCAGCATTTCCAGTAGTAGCAATTGCATAGTCACTATTAAATTTTAATCGTGCTTGCTCAGCCATTTCCATAGCTACTTCTTCACTAACTACTGTATATTTATTTATTGTATCTTGATTAACTCCTAGTATATTTACTTTACTCTCGGTTGCATAACATACCATTCCTCCTTTAAAGTAAGCAGAAGAGCCTGGTTTAGCATTAAACATAACAGCTAACCGTCCACCTGTACAACTTTCTGCAAAAGAAATAGTTTTATTTCTAATTTGCAACTCTTTTATAATAATTTCAGGAAAGTCAATATCCTCATAAGCTCGAATATATGCTTTCACAGACTCAGGCATTCTATCAATTTGCATCTCAATGCTTTGAGACAAGAAATCTTGATTAGAACCTCTACTTGACAGACGTAATCTTACTTTACCAGGGCTTGGTAAATAAGCTAATTTTATATCTGACGGTAAATTATTCTCCCAATCTTCAAGATATTCTGCTAACAAACTTTCTCCAATACCATAAGTAATTATCGTTTTATGGATATTAAATACCCCCTTAAAGTGATCTTTAATATAAGGAACTAATTGCTCACTAAATATTGTTTTCATTTCAAGAGGAACTCCTGGAAAAGAAACAAAAGTAGTGTTGTTTTTTTGCATTAACATACCTGGAGCAGTCCCTACAGTATTAAATAAAACAGTAGAAGTAGAAGGCACTAAAGCTTGCTGTTTATTAACCTCTGAAATAGGCCTTTTAAAGTAATTCTCTATAAGTGTCGTCACATGAGCTAAAACTTGCTCATCTATGACTAGATGATCCTCAAAAAAGTCACAAAACACTTTTTTAGTCACATCATCCTTAGTCGGTCCTAATCCTCCTGTCATTATAACTAAATCCACCTGTCCCATTTGAGAAGACATAGCCTTCTCTATTGATTCTTTTTTATCAGAAATAGTTATAATTTCTGATACTTCGAATCCTAACAAATCAAGTTCCTTTGCTAAATACACAGAATTAGTATCTACAATCTGACCGATGAGAATCTCATCTCCTATAGTGATTATACTTGCTTTCATACTATTTTCTATAAGCTAAAGTCTTTCTGTATCTCTTTACGAGCTTTCTTTACTCTCTCTTTAAAGATTTTAAAAGTCTCCTTTACAGCTTTAGTCTTTCCTTTTTCTTTAGTCCATTCTTCTATTAGAGAAGCCTCTTCGATAGCCTGTTCCATTCCTAAAAACTCTAATGAAGGCATCAATATATTCATACTTTCTGCTACATTGCCATAGTTCTTATCATTGATTCCAAGCTTTATTTTTTTGACCAAATCTTTAGATTCTTCAACAAAAACGATTAAGCCAGCTTTCACTAACGCTTGGTCATCGTTATAAGTCTGTAATATAGGTCCTAAATCATAATGAAGTGCCATACGCTTATTTTACATTTAAACGGAATAACTTTTTACCTGCTAGAGTTCCTTCTAGCACATCTCCTTCATTTACTTTCCCTACTCCTTTTGGAGTACCTGTGAAGATTAAATCTCCTTTCTTCAGAGTAAAATATTTAGACACTTCTGCTATAGTCTCATCTATGTTCCAAATCATCTGTGCAGTACTAGCCTCCTGAACTGTATTGCCGTTTTGTATTAATGAGAATGTAGTATCATAAAGGTTTTCTAATTCTTGCTTATCAATAAACTCTCCTAACATAGCAGATCCATCAAAAGCTTTTGCCTTCTCCCAAGGCAATCCTTTTTCTTTTAATTTACTCTGCATATCTCTAGCAGTAAAATCAATTCCTACAGTAACCTCATCATAATATTTATGAGCAAACTTAGGTTCAATATGCTTACCTACTTTAGTAATTTTCACCACTACTTCTACTTCATAATGAATATCATCAGAAAACTCAGGAATAGCAAATGGACACTCTCTACCTAATAAAGCAGAATCAGGTTTAATAAATAATACAGGCTCTGAAGGTCTTTCATTGTTTAGCTCTTCAATATGCTCTACATAATTTCTTCCTATACAAACTATCTTCATAAAGATGTAATTACAACTTATTATTTAATTTTCTCAATTTCAGACCAGTCAATACTTTCTTAGTATACAATGGAAAATCTGCATTCTGAATCCAACCATAGTACCCAGGCTCATTCTCCAAAACATCGTCTACTAATGCTCCTTTGTGCTTTCCAAAAGTAAATATTTCTTTACCTTCTTCATTTAATGCAATAAACCCAGCGAAGTCAACACTTTTCTTACGAGTAGTAAACTCAGACAACGACTTCATATCATTCTCTAAGTCCTCATATCTATCTAATTGTGCTTTTAATATCTCATAAGTCGCATTTGTATCTGCCGTTGCTGAGTGTGCATTATCTAAATTCTCATTACAATAAAAACGATAAGCAGCACTTAATGTACGCTCTTCCTTTTTATGGAAGATTGTCTGGATATCTACTGACACTCTATTTCCCATTTCAAAATCCACTCCTGCTCTCAATAATTCTTCTGCTAATAGTGGGATATCAAAACGATCTGAATTAAACCCAGCTAAGTCAGAATCTTTAATCATATTGTACACTAGCGGAGCTAATTCTTTAAACGTTGGCTCATTCGCTACCTTCTCATCAGTAATACCATGTATAGCTGTAGACTGCGCAGGTATAGCTCTTTCTGGATTTACTAACCAAGTCTTGCTTTCTTTATTTCCATTTGGAAACACTTTTAATATCGATATTTCTACAACTCTGTCTCTTGCTACGTCTATACCTGTTGTCTCTAAATCAAAGAAACAAATTGGTCTATGTAATTTCAACTCCATTATTCTATTTTTATTTAATTACAAATATAATAAATGTAAACTTTAGCATATTAAAAACCAATACTAACTTTTTTAACATTAATAACTAATATCGACATATTTACTTTTTATTATCTTCATGAATATATAACAATTATCACAAATAATAAAGGCTATTCTTAAACAGAATAGCCTTTAAATAAAACATTTAAAATAACATATCTAACCAAATCTATGACTCAAAAGGTGATTTCTTCACCTCATCATCTATATCACTAGACAAACTTCCTAAGAACACTGTAATATCATCTATTTGCTCTTGACTTAATTTTACATTAGTTTGTAAACTAGCCATAATACGCACAGCCTCTTTCAAATCCTTCACAGAACCATCGTGAAAATAAGGTCCTGTATGCTCTATATTTCTCAATCCAGGTACTTTAAATAAATATTTCTCTGTATCTTTTTTACTTAAATCAGCTAGCCCATTATCTATCTTAGCTGATTTAGTTTCTTGCCAATAATCACCGTACACTCCGAATTTTTGGAACATCTGCCCTCCTAACGCTACTCCATTATGACAAGTAATACATCCCACAGAAATAAATGTTTCTAATCCTTTTTGCTCTTGTGCTGTTAATGCAGCTACATCTCCATCTAAGAACTTATCAAATCTACTCTCTGGCATTAATGTACGTTCAAATGCACCAATGGCATTAGTAATATTTTTAAATGTGATAGGTTCTTTATCCGATTTATACACAGCTGCAAACTTCTCCTTATACATATCGATTTTACGCAACCTATCTTCTAATTCTTTTTCATTTTTAATATTGTGCTCTACTGGATTTAGAATAGGCCCTCCAGCCTGCTCTTCAACATCTTTTGCTCTTCCATCCCAAAATTGCATATTATGCAAAGCTGCATGAAAAACAGTAGGTGAATTACGCCCCCCTAAAGACCCATCATCTCCAGGAGAAAAGGCTAAATTATCTACCCCATAGGTATTTAAGTTATGGCATGAATTACAGCTGATATTTCCATCTTTAGAAAGATTCGTATCAAAATACAAATATTTTCCTAAGGCTACTTTCTCTGGATCTAAATTTGTATTCTCTACAGAAGAAATAGGTTGAAAATAAGTTGAGGCTTTAGTTAATAATTCTGATTTGTTTTCTTCTTTATGATCTGAACTACTTGTTTGTTCCTTTTTACAACTGACAAATGCCAATAATACAGTCAATAAAACTAGATGCTTTTTCATATTTAATACTACTTTGATTTATGATATCAAGTTACTTAGTATAAAGAAGAAGAAGAATGACATATATCACCTTACACCACTACTTCTGGTTTTACTATTTATTCAACTTTAAACCCTTAAATCAACCATAAACTTAAAAATAACTATCGAAAAACAAACATCACATAATATTTATTTTGTTTTATTAAATATTTACTCTATTTTGGCTATAACCAACAACGATAAAATACTATGAAAACAATTTATTCTCTTCTTATCTCTTTCTCTTTAGCGATAATTTGTACAAGTTGTCACACCACAGAAACAATAGTATCTTCACCCTATAAACTAAAGAATGAAAAAACAGTAGTCTATTCCGCTAAAACCTTTATGTTTAAAAATTACTTTTTCACCTATGAGAACGGTGAAGCTACTTTAGTATATCAACAAGATGCTAAACTAAATGAAAAGACAGAGCCTGTATATTTAACACTAAGAGAAAATAAAGAAAACACTAGATTTCAGGAATTCACAGATAAGACTAAACAAATTACTGTAAAAATTATTAGTGATTATGAAGTAAGGTTACAGTTAGACAAAGCCCGATATACATTATATACTTCTAATCATTTAAAAGAAGTAAATGCCGATACTCAACGTATATTAGCAGATATTGCTTTATGGAAAAATGAACGTTATTAATATTATATAGCCTTCAAGGAATCAAAAGGTTTTCTACTAAGTGTAAAATAAGCTAGACTATTATAATATCTAATAAACAGAGAGGAACTATTCAATGGATAGTTCCTCTCTGTTTATTACCACCTATTTTAAAAACTACCGTTATCAAATACTATTAAAAATAGCTCCTATATTATCTTTTCTAAATATTTATAAACTTGGTTCATAAACAGAAACTTCCTCTCTTAGCCAAGTCGGAATCTCTATTGTTTTTTTCTCTTTAATATCGATCATCACCTGTGTACTCGTACCTATCGCATGCAAGATTAGATCTCTATTCTCCCCTTCACTAACAATAGCGTATTCAATCTCAAAACTCTTAACTCCCATTTTTGATATTCTTACACCAATTCTCGGGTGTCTTACATCTAACTTAATCTCTTTAATATAATTACAAGAAATATTAGCGATAACAAACATGTGCTTAAACCAGTCCCACGTTTTACTTGCCTGATTCATATAATACCCTCTACCGATTTGGAAGTAGTCTATATAGATTACATTATTAACATGTCCTAAGGCGTCCATATCACTCCATCTTATTTCTAATGGGTGGTAAAACCTAAAATCATTACTATTAAATTCCATATTTACTCATCTAAAGTTAGAGATTCAAGATATAAAAAACATATTAAACCACAACTCTACTTTCTTCATAATATCTAAACTCTAAGCAAAAAGTTTTTATTTCAGAAGTGTATTGATGTTATTCTTCATTTATGGTATTGTTCACATCATTACTTTTACTTCCAAATATGGCTTCTTTCCAATTGTAATCCTTTTTTAGAAAGCTGATTTCTCTCTTTAAATCAAATCGTTTGATAACAGTAAGATTAAATGTACTTGTCAATAGTCCTGTTTGATAATCCTTTTTCATATTTAGAAATAAACCATTCGCTATAGCAGATGCACTAATTATCCATTCTTCCCCAATATAACCAAGAGAAAAACGCCCTACTACAGAAGGATTAACTGTAAAAATTCTTTTATTCGTTAATAAGTTTTCTTCTATTGCTCCATTCACACCAAATGTAAATGCGCCTGCTACCAATACTTTTTTATACGGTACCCAGTTATACCCATACCCTATATTAGGACCAAAATGATATGTACGTTTATCATAATCTTGCAACTCTTCAGAAAAAACCGGAATATTCCGTAGTGATGAATAAAACACCCCTCCTCCTAATAATAAAGAACCTGCAGATTTTACTTGTACTTTATTAAAGTCGTAAGCAGCACCTAAAGAATACTTTTCATTATTCCATACGTATTGAAACAAGGCTCCATACATATGAATTTTAAAATCTGGAAATATATCATCCTCTGTTGGGGTATCATCTTTATGATCTCCTGTATAACGATAAAATCCTTTATTTCGTTTGTAATATAAATCAATCAGAAATTTATCTCCATAATGATGATATTGAAAATCTGTTGCTTTTGTTTTCCCTTTTTCTTTTTCTCTCATAAAAGAAAAACCATGACTAAAACTAAAAGAAGAACTACCCCATAAAAAACCTACCCCTATACTCACAGGTTTATTAGACTCAAAAGTCTGTGTGCTTTTTTTATCTTCTAAAGTATAGTCTAACGCTAATACATCCTTACCAAAAGCAAACTTAACACCATAAGACTTTATATGATCTCTTACATAAGTAGAATCAACCTGTGCAACAACAGACATTGACAACGAAAAGAATACTAATACTATTAAATACCTCACTATAACTGACAATTAATTATCTCAAAACAATATTAATAAAAAAACCTCTAGTCTTACAACTAGAGGTTTATTAAGTTTTTAATAGACTAAAAGATTTAGTTTACATCATAGTAGTCATATACATGATATTCGTTAAATGCAATTTCTTCATCACATTCTAAAGTTGAATAATGCTTCTCACCAGCATCAAATAGAACAAGATTTAAACGTTTAAATAATAAATTCAACATTTCTTTCTGTCCTTCTTCATCCAACTCTAAGGTCATTTTTACAATGTGCTCTTTACTTTCTGTGCTTTTTTGTTTATCTACACAGATTAGAGTTGCTTTAAAGTCACTAATACCTGTCAAAGATATTCCTACAACTTTAAATCTTTCTTGATCTACATCAAAGTACTCCCCAATACTACTGATGTAATTCCCTTTTTTTGCTGCGATGATATCTGATATATCAGCCGCAATACTTCCTGTGAAGTCATTGAATTGTACTTCTGCTTTCATAAAACAACAAAATTTAATTTTCTTTTCATTGATAAAGATACTAAAACATTAGTTATCACAACATTATATATTATTTTTAAATTACTATCCATTTTTAAGAAACTTTGAGACACTATAACCTATTTTTTTTGATAAAAAATAATATAAAAACCAATTATATCTTAAACAATTCAAATTATTTGTATTTTTTTAATATATACAAATACGTTTTAAAAAAGTCAAACACTCATTTTTATCAAAAAAACAAAAAATAAACATATAATATAAATATAACCTTAATTTCAAACAATATTGAAATTAATAAAACAACGAAATTTCAATATTAAAAATATATCCAAACAAAAACTATTAAAACAGTTCAACAAAAAAGTAAAAAACAACACTAACAATTCACATTACGTCAATCATTGACATTGTGAAAATCTCATAAAAGCGCGAAACAAGATATTTTTTATTAAAAACACATATTTTTTTTTATTTACAAGCTTCTTGTTGCTTTCTTTATGATGTATAAAATATCCTTAGAAGTGCTTTCGTTTTCCCATTGATTACAAATTCCTATAACAAAATCAGGCCTTGTTTTAGATGCATCATTTAACCAATTACCGACACTATCCTTCACATACTTAGAAGTATCTCCTTTCAAAGCTTCTAATAAAGGAAGTCCCATTTCAGGATCCTCTTTTAGTTTGTCAATATGTTTACACCACACTCCTCTAGGTCGAGTTGACTCTGTCGCAAACCTTCTTATGTATTCATTTTTATCACTAGTCCAGTCAAGTAGTAGTTGTATACTTTCCTCTAGATTATCTGTGATATCAGCACGTACCGCCATCCAACAAATTTCTCTAACACCAAAATGAGCATCCGCCGCAAAGTATTTAATCTCTTCTAGCTTTTCACTGATACTTAATGTTTCATCATAACCTATGAAATAGGTCGCCCAACAGCGTACTAAATCACTTTTATGCTTTTTCAGTAGCTCAAACAATTCTTCATCTTCATTTTCTTTTGTTAAACAAAACAGAGTATATCCTATACACTGATTAATAGAATTCACTGTTGGCTTTTTTATACTCTCTATAGCATCTAATACTATGTCTATATAAATGTCTTTTTTTAAATCTGATAATACATGCTGTACCAACAACCTCTGATCAATAGCTAGCCATTCTGTCAAATTCACACTTGACAACTCACCTTTATTTAACATCGCTAAAACATCTTCAGGAATATCTTTAATTGACCTTGCTCCTTTTCTATTCTCCATAATGAACATTCTTAAAACAAAATAAAGCTCTTACGAGCTTTATTCTTTATCTATATAATATTAGGACTCTACTGTAAAGATAAATATACAGTCTAAATGTTACAAAACATTAATTACCTCTTTCAATTCTAATCGATTACCATAATTCACATCCATATATCTAAAGCTAATTCTTCCCTCTTCATCTACTAAATAGACAGCAGGTATATTTAACTCCGCTTTTTCTGTTTGATTCAGATGCTTTAGATCTATTCCAAGCATTTCATAATGAGGCTGTACGAAATCCTGCAGTTCAAATTTGATATCTAATGCCTCACCTAATGTTAAGTCCTCATCCTGAACAACCGAAAAGGGCATTTGAAGTTCTCTCTTCCATTCTCTAAGTTGCTCTATATTCATTGGAGATACCACAATTACCTCAACTCCTTTTTCTTGTAACATTGGATAATAACTCATTAAATGAGCCGTCTCTATATTACAAAAAGGACACCAATTTCCTCGTACAAAACTCACTAAGGTCTTTTTCCCTTGAAACAACTTGTCAATAGAAACCTTCTGATTATTTTCATTTATCACTTCTATAGAAGAAAACATCATTCCTACTTCTGACTTTGTGCCAAAACTTTTTGTTTGCAAATCTGCAATAGAATTTCCAAAAGCGTTTAGAATTTCCACTGGTACTTGTGATTGCATTCCTTGAGTAATTGTATCTAATGCTTGTTTTATTTCTTTCATATTAAAATCTTATTTTTGCAAAGATGATAATCACTTTATTATCATACAATACCGCATATATTTACCCCATAGGGATAAAAAAGTCACTTTTATGAATACAAAAGCACGAGCAATAGAAGAAAAAATTTGTCCACTTGAATTTGCAGTGAATGCCATCAGTGGAAAGTGGAAAATTCCCATCGTTTGGCAAATCAATCAAGGTCATAAACGACCAAGCGAAATGCTAAAAGGAATCATGAAAGTAGACCGTCGTGTACTTAACCAACAACTAAAAGAATTAGAACAAGACGGAGTCTTGTACAAAGTAAGTTATAATGAACTTCCTCCTAGAGTAGAATATTTCCTTACCCCACTAGGAGAACAATTAGTAGAAGTTTTATGGAAACTAAATACTTGGGGCGAAACCTTATTAAAAGAAAAAGAGACTACCGAATAGTCTCTTTTATATTTTATTAATACAAATCTTTACTCTTTAAAGAAATCATCATTTCATTATTCTCTACGATCATTTCTGAGTTGGTAAACTTAGCAGGGATATTAGTAGGATACCAATTGCGATCAGGTGTCACCATAATAATCAAACCTTGATCATCACCTAAAGCTAAGAATTGCTCTGTAGGCTCTGCCTTTTTAAAATAGCTTAGATTATATTCTTGAATTAACTTCTCTGCCTCGACTATTGGTTTCTCTACCACTACACCTATCTCACTAATACAAGTAATTTGTACAGGATCAAAAGGTCCTTTCAATGAAAGTAAAATATCTTCTCTTGCTATAAACTCTAAGATATTCCCGTTGTTATCTGTAAAATAAATAGACTTCGCCTTCCATGCTTCAAAATGAGTAACCAAATTACCTTCTACATTCTCTATTAAATCAACATGCTCTCTTGACCAGATTAATGCTTCTTCTATCTGATTAGAAGGAATGTTAAAAGCAAAGTGATATACATTGATAGGCGTATTTACTTCTTTAAATGTAAGAATCGTCTCTCCTGCCTGTACAGCAAAACTACCTTTTGACTCTTCAATAATATCAAAATCCAATACCTCTGTATAAAACGCTTTTGTTTCTTCTAATTGGTTTGTCTCTATATCTAAATTTACTATATACATCTTCTATTCTTTTTTATAAAAACAAATATCCTTAAACAGACTCATACTTACATATTAATTCCTCATCATTTATTTATATCTAGATAGATAAAGACTATTAATCTCTTACTTACCTTATATTACTATAAAGCATATAGGTAGTATAGTACATCTCTCCATACTTGCTATCACTTAAGAGAAAATCAAAACCAAAAACACAATCATACTTCACTTCTCCTGATTTTGTTTCGTATTTCTGAGCCAATACCTTGACTTCTTTCTCATTAAATAAATGTATCTCTAGAGTAGATCGATCTATATCCATTGCAGCAACAGCTTGCATCTCTTTACCATCAAACAACAGCGGTATACGTACTTCATTTAATTCTAAACTTTCAATATAGTTTATTCTATTTTGCTTTAGGTCATATTCAGTAGTATGTTTCTTTTGAAACCAAATATTATCAATTCCAGCACGTTGTTCAGCAAGACTGTATCTAAAGTCTTTATTTAAAAAAGCAATTTTATCTTTAGTAGAATCATAATGATAACGGTGTTGTCTTACTTCTGCATTATTTAAAGAAACTGTAATTAATTCTTCCGAAACTAAAGTATACTCTTTGATAGGTATACGTTTCTTATCTGCGTTTTTTTTATAAAAAACTAGACCTCCTATAATCAAAACAATCAACAACAGATACATCATTACCAAAAACTTAAACTTGTTCCTTTAACTTAACCTATTACAATAAACAACTCTTCCCTTTTACTCCTACTCCTTTTTCATTCTGCAGTATTAGTGTAATATTATTTTCTATTCAATCACCTCATCTATCTATAAGCTCCACCATTCCCTCTTACCTCAAACTCATCACAACAATTTATCTCTTGTACCCATTCGATAAGATCACTTTCATCTACACATAAATCACTATAATCTTCTTTATTACCTACTTCAGTATACTTTTGCTTCATATGCTTAAAGCACATCATTGTTCCAAAAGAGCTATTTCCATAAATACTATAATCCCCATATAGACAACCATAACAATTCTTAAATGAATACCCTTGAGGCAACTGTTTCTTTAATTGGTCAAACGCTACCTCAACAAATCCACTCTTCCCTACCAAAACCTCTTCCTTCCATGTCAATTCAGTCCTAACTTCTTCATGGAAACTTGCATTATCGGATTCTTTATAGCTACCATGACTAAAGCACATCATTAATTCTTCAAGCTCTGTAATCCCATCTGATGACAATAAATACTGAGATACAGTAAATTCAAATTGACAATCTGTCAAACAGTTATCTAGATCTGAGGCAAGAGTTATCCATGTACTATGAATGATTCCTTCTTCTAAATCTCCTTGATAACATAAATCAGTAAACTCTCTCCCTTTAAACAGTAATCCTTCTATTTCTACAGAGAGATATTCTCCATCGTTATGTATTTCAATAGGAATACTCTTATTCTTATGAGTATAAACACCTTGATACACCATCCTCAATCTTCTTTTATCTAATTTGGTATTTCAACAATAAAAACTTTCTAAATAACTGAATTAGAATGCAAATGTATAGCAAAATCACAAAATAACTTTATCCCTTTTGGATACTTTACATCGCTGTACACAACTCTATTAAGAAACCATTATGATCTAAAACATACCCTACCGTCTGTCCCCAAGGCTTTACTGTTACAGGCTCATATACTGTGCCTCCTGCTTGTTCTACCTTCTGGATAGCTGAGAGTACATCATCCACAACAAAGCCTAACTCTATCCCAAAAGGTTTCTCTTTATTCACCTGTTGATACCCTTTACTCAAATTACTACTTGCCAATCCTACTTGTGCAAAAGCAATCGTAGTATCTCCTGATACCAACTCTCCATAATCAGCCTCTGGAGTGATGAACTTACGCACAAACCCAAATGCCTCTTCATAAAACTTTACAGTAGTCTCTACATCTACCACATACATAATGGTATAACTATATTTTATCATTTCTTTCTATTTAAAAAATTCTTCTTCTATTTCAGTAAACTCCTCTTGCTCATAGCATTTAATAGTTTTATCCTTTATCATAAAAATAGCTTGACAATGTTTGTATAGCACATCCGCTATATGTGAAGAGATAAACACGATACTCTCTTGAGACAAATGCTCTAGATACTTCATCAAATAATAATTAGCCTCTATATCTAGCCCATTAAAAGGTTCGTCTAGTATATACATCTTATACTCTTTCTGAAGTACAGCATTGAGATAGACCTTTTTCCTCATCCCTGTAGAGAATTCCTTGATTAACTTATCAGAAGGCAAGTCAAACAACAATTGATTCCCCAGTCCTTTTTGTTGTATTAAATGTTGGTAAAAAGTATAAAACTCCTCTGCTGTTAACTCATCATATACAGCAGGTTCGGCACTGCACCAGCCTACTTCTTGCAGAGAAAGAACCTTGTCTTTTAATTCAACAGTACCTTTATATTTTTCTAAACCAAGCATACATTTAAACAGCGTAGTCTTTCCCTCTCCATTTTTCCCCATTACTCCATAAATACCTGGTTTATCTATAGTAAATTGAATGTCTTTTAGAACAAGATGATTACCATAGCTCTTTTCTTTAATATTTACTTTCAACATTCTTTATCTGATTTAATTGACGAATTGCTCGTTTATACAAAAAAGGCATCGCTAATAATGGCAATCCAATTCCTATAAGACAACTTGCTATAAACAATTGATGTTTTAATTCACTTCTATAAAAACGATATTTTAGTATTGTATTACACATTGGTAAAATTAAAACTAATACTCCCCAAAACACATAGTTCCAATCAAAAGACATTGCTAACACCAATAGTAAAACAGGCATTATAACTAGTAAAGAATTAAACATCTGTCCTTTTACCTGCTCTTCCATATACTCTCTACCACTTAACACACTTGTCATAATCTCTGTTTCCCTTTCTCTTTCAAAAGTTGGTATCATTGTTAAGATTCCTGCCAAGACAAAACTCCCTATAACCAAGTTTTCATTGCTGTATCTCACTCCCATTATACTAAACAAGATCACCAGAGGTAATATCCATAACAATTTAAACTTCCTAAAACTAATCCTCCAAAAAGGATCAACTAAAGAAAAAGGATACTTAACCACAGTTGACTGTTTCTTGGGGATAAAAGATAAGAGGTAATATAACACGACTACACTCCCCATTCCCACATACTCTCGGTTCGCTATCAGCACAACTAAAAAAGGAAAACTATACAACAGATATTCAAACCACAATACTATCCGATAATGTTTATATACTTTTAATAATTCTATATCTGTTCTACTCAAGTGATATAGAATAACATCTAGGAATACAAAATAAAAAAGACCACGAACTACTTCATAATTAAAATATGCCAACACAGCTGTACCAATATATAATCCGATGATTAATGACATAGCTGTATAGTCCCCTTTAGAGATATACTTTCTAAAACGTATTTCTATTAAGTATTTTAAGAGGGTTAACATATCTTTTTAATTTATACTACAAGATAAGTATTAAAAACTATCTATTCGTTACGAACAAAAACAAAAAAGTCGAAGCACTAACTTCGACTTTTTTTATATCTTTTTATTGGTCACTGTGTACTGTTAACAGTACACTGCAAACCTACTCCTATCCTTCAAAATCACCACAATCGTGAATATCAAAAGACTCTAATAAGCTCTTTAAAGTATAAAAGCCTGCAGGTCTATACAACTCTTGATCGATTACCTGTCCTTTTACAGTTAATTGATATACAGGATAATCATCTACTCTTTCAAAAACGAACTCATTTAATGGAGTATGTATGGTTATCATCTTATCCTTCTCTTCTATTTTAGTAATCTTATAAGAAATTTGTGTTTGCAAATCACATGCATTCATCAAGTTTATCATCTCTCCATCTATAATAATATTAGCAACGTCGCAAGCGTAGCAACTTCCTCCAAACTCTAATCCATACTTCTTAGTCACTTCTTTAGCCTCTTTATCACTAATCTCCATCGGAACTAATAGCTCACTTTGTAACTGTTTTACTAGCTCGCTTTCAGAAACAGATACGGTCGTCTCCGTACCAGCCTGTTCTACAGCTTTCTCCTCAGTTGTATTATTCTGTTTGCAGCTCATCGTTATAGCTACTATACATATCAGCATTAACGCTCTTTTCATACCTTCTATATTTTCAGCAAATGTAAATATTATTACAACTAAACAGCATCCCTAAAAACAACTAATTTGCATACTGTCGTTTTATCTGATAAGGATATAGTTCATAGATAGCATTCGCTTCATTGATAGAGTATCCCTTCTTATTATACTTCTTGAATAGTTTAAAAGTTGCATCTGCTCCTTTCTCATTCAACTTATCTTGACAAAGAGTCTTATAGAAGTATGCATCAGAGAACTCTTTATACTCCTTAATCGCCATATCAAAATAGTTAATTGCATCTTGATACAATTCTTGTTCATACTTGACAATCCCTAAATAGAACAAATCAACGTGGTGTATATCTTGAAACATTTCTTTCTGCTTCTCTACTGCTCTTAAAAAGTATTGTTCTGCTGTGTCAAATTCATTCAATTGTAAATAAGACAATCCGATATAAAAGGTATATGTATGATCCATTTCATACCTATCTCCCCAACGAGTTAGACATTCTTCAAAATCTGCAATTGCATCTTTATAAGTCTTAAGAAATACACACTTAATAAAAGCCCTATAAGGCAAATAACGCTTCACATCATAGCGTACAGCTTTATCTAAATATTCCATACCTACCTCATACTTCCTATTTTTAAAATAAGGCATTGCTTTCTGTTGCCATAGATAAGCTATTGTGCTATCCTGCTTCAGCCCTTCATCTAAATTGGTTTGCCACTTATTCATATCTAAGTAGTAATTATACTGATGGGCTCCATTAGTAGCATATTGGGTAATAATACTATCCTGTTTAACTACTTGCGCCTCACTAATTTGACGTTCTTCAATATATTTATTCTTCTCTTTAGATGATTGACATCCTACTAATACAAATAATCCAAAAGCAATAAAAGGGTATTTCATAACTATCTACATCTAAATAAGTTATTTAAAGATACTCTTTTTAACCCAGAATGAGCGATAGACATATAAACGAAAAGGAATTATACAAAAGAGGTCTGAATTAGTGATAAAAGCATACTATAGTATGGTTTTAGAGCTAATGAAAGAAATATAAAGTAGAATTGCTTTATACCATTTGGCTAATATGTATTTTACATTAAACCACTTATTCTTCTTTCTGCATGATTTCTATCTTATACATAATTAAATCTATCGCTTCATTTCTCCAGATAATATCTCCATACTCTACGATAGCCTCACTATCTATAAAAATCCCTGTAGGACTACTCCAACACAGCCATGCAATCATTTCTTCTCTTGTCCACGTAGACAGTTCTTCTTTTATCTCCACTGGAGACATACTACAAATCCTATAATTAGGATGTAAGTGAGCTTCTATATCCATAACTAAGTATTTTAAAACTAAACACTTAATTATCATCAAAGAACATTCCAAATCAATGAATAATATCAAAATAATTATCTTTTATCCACAAAAAAAGCACTGTCATAAACAGTGCTTCTCTTCTAGTATATCTTTTAAAATTCTTATATCTCATTGATTTTTTTGACAATCAACTCACATGTATAATCACTAATTGCTTTAATATCCTTAGTTTCTAATTGTTGATCATACTCTTTTTCGAATACTGTACCATTGCCTAAGTCTATCATATAAGTCAATTCAGTAAACACACAAGCTAAACCTACTTCTATAGCTTCTGCTCCTTCTATTAGTTTGAATCCATCTAAACGGATAACAGATTGTATTCCTTCAACTCTATCCCATACAATATTTGGGTTGTCTAAATCTATTTCATTAGAACTTTCCTCTTCTACTTCATTCTCTTCTGATACCTCATCTTCAGTAGCAACACTTTCTTCCTCACTAATCATAGACTCTTCTTCTACTACTTCCTCTTCATTAATAATAGACTCCTCATCTTGGTGCTCTATAGTATCAGAAAGTAATTCTTCTAACTCCTCTTCTAACTCCTCTTCTAACTCCTCTTCTAACTCCTCTTCTAACTCCTCTTCTGAAACATCTAAAGTATACTGACCTATAATTTCATCAAATAAGTCTCCAAAACTCTCCGTTACATTATTTTCTACTTCTGTAAATAAAGGACGTATCGAATTCGCAAATATAGACTCTAACCAGGCAGCTGATTTTACCTTACTCTGCTCTTCTTCTTTCGCTTTTAATTGACGCTTAAGCATCTCTATTTGGTTGTAGAACTTCTCAGATTCTTCAATAGACTTCCCTTCTTGAATATCCACCACCATCTGTTGCGAACGAAGAATTTGTTGACCTATATGACCAAACAAATCATCTTTAGCTCCCTCATAGCATAATACATCCGCAAGGTATTGTTCATACGCCTTGTTCTCCTTATCTGTAATCCAAAACGGAGTATATACAAATGCAATCAAAATCTGATTACTCAGCATACGTGCGATAACTCTATTCCCTCTATCAAAAGGGCTAATCTTCAAGAAATCAACATGAAAGTTTAATGCCACATCGATAGGGTGCGGTGCATATTTCTTTCCTTTCAGTATGTAATCAATAGCCTCATTCGTACGATTAATCAACTCCTTCATCTCAGCTTTGACCTCTGCCACTCCCGTATAAGGATATTTATCCCCCTTATAAGTAACCATCTCATTAGGAGATTGCTTCCATTGTCCTATCGTTAGCTTCTTCTCTGCATCTTCTTCATACATCAGCTTAGCGTAAAGCTCTTTGATATACTTCTCAGACAGATGCACTTCTACTAGCCCTCCACCTAACATATCTTTTAAGACCTCATCGTGCTTCTTGATTTCCATCAAATCACGAAGAGGCTTATTCTCCACATTCACCATTCCCGCAATCATGCTGCGTATCTCTTCTTTAGTCAGTGTATTTCCCTCTGTACCGTTAGAGTAATAGTTACACTCTAATCTATACTTCTCTGACAGCGTTACAAATTGCTCACTATTCAATCCTCCTAGTGCCTCTACCTGTTGCTGTAAGTTATCTATCTTTATTTTTACCTCTGTATAAGTCATCTTCACTGATTAATTTAAATCTATATACCTGATTCTATTTACCTTATAAAACTCAGCGTATATAACCTCGCTATTTCTAATCTCACACCCTTTATCTAGCACAAAATACAAATAGCTAAACAGCCCTCTAAGTCCTATTGTTTACTACAAAAACAACCTTCTTATGAACTGTTTCTTTTCGGCAGGCGAAGTTAAGAATTATCCCTCATCCTAAAAAATCATGTAGTATACTATTTAGATAATATTCTGAGAAAAAATAAGCCCTGAAGTTTTATACAGTAGTATACTATTCTAAACAACAAAAGGATGCTTATTATGCATCCTTTCAATTGTCTTTATTATTCTTAATTCAGATATTATATCACTTTTATAAATTCTCCCACTATAGACATACTATCTGCATTCTCTGAATCTATAATTATATCACGATATGAATCATCATAAGAGTTTGGTCTTAATATTATTTCTGTATGCTCCCAACCATCTTCAGTCACTCTTTTTTGGCTTGAATAGGTCTTAACAGTAAATGCAGAATTAAAGTCAGGATCTTGAACATCTCTATTCTCAACCAAAACTATCTTACCATTCCTAGAACCAGCTTCTATCTTCTTAAAAATACAAATAGCACCATTCGGAATTCTCCTATTCATAGACTCTCCAACTACCTTACATGCAAAGTACTCTCCATCTTTTGTATATTTTGGTTCTACTTCAATTTCCTCAAAATCCTTTTCTGCTTGTAATT
Organism: Myroides odoratimimus; assembly: GCF_001485415.1. GTDB lineage: Bacteria > Bacteroidota > Bacteroidia > Flavobacteriales > Flavobacteriaceae > Flavobacterium > Flavobacterium odoratimimum. The sequence continues at coordinate 50,467 of NZ_BCMQ01000007.1, read as the reverse complement.
CACTAAAACTACCTGCTGCCGCATAAAAATCATATAATGGAATTGTATATTTTTCACTATTCTGTGGTTTATCTAATCCATCTGTTTCATCTTCATCACTAACACTTGTAACAATATAATTATACAACTCATTATTAACAGGCTGTTCTAATTGAAACTTAAAATGAACAACTGGTATTTCTGAATTAGGCATAAATGCTTGCTCAATGGTATTATCAATAATACTAACATCTCCCATATAATAAAAATCAGTTCCCTCCCCATCCTCTTTTTTAACAAACAATAGAATACGCTCAGAACCTATTACATTCAGAATCTCTTTACTATCCACCTTTCTTTGAGATCTTGACTCCCAAGCAAACACAGAAGGATTAATAAAGTGATCATTATATTTTATTGTTTGTTCAATGTCATCTGATTTATGATAAGTAACAAAGCAAGGTGTTATTTTATTTACAGTTCTATAACCATATACAGTACTACTAATATCAGTCTCCCAGTTTAATAAACGACAAACATCTTTGCGGCTGTACTTATTATACAATAACAATCCTTTTTTATAGTTTGTTGATGTATAATTTGCCTCATACATATTAATAGAATAATCTATAGAGTCAACCAAAAAGCTTTTAAAAATCACATCGTCCAAAAGCTCTAAAAACTCATCATGAAATTTTATAATATTATTCTCTTTAACAACTACATTCTGCTTCTTTTTAATAAATCTAAAGTTTAGATTAGATAAACATGATTCTATAGTCTCATCTAATAAAAGGTAATTAAATCTATCATTTATTATCTCTTTAAATGTTAGTACACTTAAAGCTCCTTTTTCTATGAGTTCTTTAAGTAATAAGCTCTCTTCTATTCTTTTTGCATTATTAATCTCCTGTGAAAATAGATTGAGAAGGTTTAATTTATGTGCATTTAAAACACTTTCAAAACTATTATCCACTTTAACTACAAAATTATAATATGATTTTGAATAACTGACAAACTGAAAAGGATCTCTTAACTCATTATTTAAAAAATCCATCATCATTGGTATTCTACCAAGCCTATATTTTAATGTTTGATAGTCTTTCTTTAAATCAACTAAAGCAGACATATTTGCAGTTGCTATTGACTGATAGATTCTCTCTTTAGTAATCTCATCAAAATTAATCGTTGAAGAACCTGGTAGATTCTTACTCCCTTCAGATATTAGTTTGCGTAAAGTATCTTTATTGTATGTTGTATCTCCATATAAAGCAATTGGTATTAAATAGTTATTCTTATAATTACCAATAAAATCTACTACAGTTAAAAAGTCTTTATTCTGTGTCTTTCTCAATCCTCTTCCTAACTGCTGAACAAAAACAATAGCAGACTCTGTAGGCCTAATCATCAATATCTGATTCACTTTAGGTATATCTATACCTTCATTAAAAATATCAACGGTAAAAATATAATCTAACTTATCAATATTGTCTTCTGATTCAAGTTTTTCTATAGCTATTGCTCTTTCATGTTCTGAGCTCTTTCCTGATAAAGCAATAGACCTTAAACCTTGTTCATTAAATCTTTCTGCTAAAAAACTCGCCTCATCATTAGTAGCACAAAAAACTAATCCTCTCGTAATACCATTATCACAACCATATAGTTTGGCATTTGCAATTATTTTTTCAGCTCTCTCATATTCTGTAATTAAGTTAAAATCTCGAACATTTTCTATTTCCTCATTGTTAACTATTAAATCTGAAATTCCAAAATAATGAAAGTTACTCAACATATTCTCTTTCATAGCATTATGCAGCCTAATTTCATATGCTATATTATGATTAAAAAGACTAAATATATCAAATCCATCTGTACGCTCGGGCGTAGCTGTCATACCTAATAAAAACTTCGGTGTAAAATATTCTATTAGTCTTAAGTAAGAACTCCCCCCAGATCGATGAGATTCATCTATAATTATATAATCAAAAAAGTCTTTAGAGAATCTATTAAGATTCTCTTCTTTTGATATTGTTTGTACTGTTGAGAAAATAAAATCAGCATCTATATTACGTTGATCTCCAGAAAAGACACCATATGTTTTAATATCTCCAATTAAGCTTTTAAATGTGTTTAATGCATCATTTGCTATATTTAAACGATGGACAACAAACAACAATCTCTTTGGATTAAAGTTTCTAACATCAAATGCTGATAAATATGTTTTACCAGTTCCTGTAGCAGAGATAATAAGTCCTTTATTCTCCCCTTTTACTCTTAACTTTTCTAAGTTAGATAAAGCTACCTCTTGCATTGTATTAGGCTCTATTACCACATCTTCTTCTCTATCCGCTGTACTTAACTTATCTCTTACTAACCTTTTACTTAAATAAGTTTTTTCATATGAAGATATATAATCATCTGTCACAGATATTGCTTGTTCAAAATCTGTATTAAACTCATTCAAAACATTATCAACAATATCACTAGAATCTAAACCTGATATTTTTAAATTCCATTCTTTATTAACAGTTAGAGCTTTAGAGGTTAAATTACTACTCCCTATTATTATATTATAATAATTATCCTTTTTAAAAATATATCCTTTTGAATGAGTATTGCCTTCAGTAGATATTTTTAACTCAATATTCTTAAAAGTCTTAAGCTTTTTAAGTGCTTCAGGTTGCGTAAAATCTAGATATTGAGAGACTAATACTCTTCCTTTTACACCTTTCTTTTCTAAAGCAATTAAACTATTCAATAATACGGCTATTCCACTTGTTGTAACAAATGCAACAGAAATACAGAACTCTATACAAGTATCGAACTCATTTATTATAGTAGACAATACTTTTTCTTTAGGAATATCTTTATTAGTTAATAGCCTAGGTAGATACCCTTGTTCTGCAGTAATAGTTTTATCCAAAAAACCCTTATAAATAGCATTGCTAAAATTATCATTAAACAAACTACTCATTCTTTATCAGTTTATGTACAATAGGTAAATCAGCAGCAGCCCAATCCAATGTTAATAGTTCTTCTCTCTTTAGCCATACTGAAGATATATGTTCATTCAATGTCACATCTTTATTATCCATCTGACATAAAAAACTGTGCATTGTTAATTCGAAGTCTTTATACTGATGAACTACAGTCATATATAATTCATTGATCGCTGGGCTTATATTTAATTCTTCTATTAGCTCTCTCCTTAAAGCTTCTTTTTTTGTTTCTCCTTCTTCTATCTTACCACCAGGAAATTCAAACTTTTTTGAAATATAATCTAATTTACTTTCTGCTCTCTGCGCACAAAGAATATCATTTTCATGTATTAAAATTGCCGCTACAACTTCTACTTTTTTCATACTTTCTTATAATATTTAGTAAAAATATTTTTCATGTTATCTCTTAATACCCTAAAATAACTTAGGATTCTATTTACCCCAAAATCAAAATTAGTCATATTTATCAAAAGAAACTCATTTATCCCTTTCCTTAACTCCATATGTTTCTTATCAAAATATAATAAAAAAGTTCAATACTCTATTATATTTTCATTCAAACTTAACTAAACTATTATGTTCCTATATGAGGTTTTCCGTAACCAACATCAACTTCCTCCCCCCCCATTCAAAAATTACCCCCTATTCTATTTTTCAAAAAAACACCCTACCTTTCACTATATCAAAATATTACATAAATAATAGATTCTTTTATACTAAGCAGTTATGTATGGATGAAGGTAGACTGTATCTAGCTTTAAGTGAAGTTCTTCAACACTTCTTCAACAATACCCCAAGATTGCTCTAGGAGAGAGGTAGTTTGTTGAAGGAATCTTGAAGAAATATTGACGCAGTGTTGAAGAAATAAGAGATGAACTACAGAGATGATAGTATCACGAATCAAAATTTTAAAGCGATATATACTCCTTATTTATAGATAATATATTTGATTCCTTTATTTTATAAACAACTGATTATCTATACCTTGTATAAAACTAAAAAACGATAATTATTGCAGAAATTAAAGAAGGTATCCTAGGTGGTGTACAGGGTAAAGTAGGTACAGTAGTTGGGTATAAATACAGAGGAAAGAATATAATCAGAAGCTTAGCGCCAAAAAGCACAAAGGAGGCTAGCGAGAAACAAATTATACAGCGAAGTAAATTAACGGTAGTAGTCAAATTCTTGAAAGGGATAAAGGACTTCGTCAATATGCATTACCCTGTATTGGAGACCGAGGATAAGACTAAAACGGGCTATGATCAGATACGGTCTGAGATCATGAAGAACGGAGTATTTCTGATTGATAATATGATTCATATTATTCCTCAACGTGTATTGCTATCCATAGGAGTATTAACTCCAGCGGCGATACAGAAGATTAGCTTTTTAAAAGAGAATAAGGTCAAAGTCAAATGGGATGATTCATTCATTAATTCGTTGACGAATACTGATGATCAATTGACGATGATTGCTTTTAACGATGAGCTTAACACCTTCTATATTACTGAAAATATTGGCAAAAGAGCAGATAAATACACTCATTTTGAGCTTCCTGCTAATTGGCAGACAGGTACTATTCACTTTTGGAGTGTGTGGAAATCTGCTAATCATGCTATGCATAGCACTAGTGTGTATCATGCACCTATAGAGTTAATCCAAAAATGATATAAAGCAGCTAAAGTCACAAATCAATAAGCGATGCAATAAATAAGGTACTAAAACGTATTAGCTAGGATAGCATTCTTTATTCTAAGTTGATAAAGAATGCTATTCTTCTGCTATACAGTTGTATTTATTATGAGAAAAAAGGTTATGCTATTTCTAAAGCTTTGACAGTGCATTTCTACTTAAACAGCTAAAAAAAGAAAAATATAATTCACTAATTCCCATAAATCAAGTAGATAATATAGTTGGTCTCATATCAATCATGGCAAAATGAATAGTAAAAAATAGCTAACTAGATACAAGCGGTTCATTATTTACTATATTTCAACATCCTTATCACAACATTTAACAATAATCAATACTATTAAAACAAAAAAAGCACAAATTAACATCCATTTTTCAGCATAATGTCCAATAAACTCATCTAAAAGTCTTTTAAAGACAAGTTTATTCTGTTTAAACTTGATACATTTGCACCCTTTAGAAGTTTTACTTCTAAAAAATTAATATATTCGCAACAGAAGCTTATAATATATTTGCTTTAACGAATTAGGGAGTCGTCGAAAACTTCTAACAAAACACACCACTGATTTAGCCTATTAGAATGCCTCCTATTATAGAGGCATTTTTACTTTATTTAGGGTTTGTTTTGTATCATACACTTCTCATATAAGCTAAGAATATTTACACGTGGTACAACCGCTGATAATGGTTTATACTTTTCCTCCTCTTTATAATAGATATAAGCTTCTGTAAATCGCTGCATAAAATAAGCTGTTAAAAAAGAATCTTCTCTCTGTTCTTTCACTAAAAAAGGAGCTGCTTTTTGATTCGCAATAGTACATTTTTGTTTGAGTTGCGGTAGTGTACTGATACTGATATTGTGTTCTCTGACCAGATTTAGATTATAAAACTCTTCTGTCATCTCAGATTCTATCGTTAGTTTGTCATTATTATTCACGCTGAAACTATACCTATACCCCTTAGCATCATCATGCTTTAATACAGTATTATACTCGTATTGGAGAATATTGATCAGTTTGTCTTTATGCTCATTAGGAACAAAGACTAACTTCTGATTAGAGACTACTTCTTTATCTTCAACCTCTCCTGTCTTTAGAATATCTACTGTGATATTGAGTTCTATGTTCTTATTATAGATATAAGGTTGATCAAAACTTATCACTGGATAAAAAGAAACATCCGCCTGATAATCCCAAACATGTTTTGCTACACCTGATATTACAATCTCATTAGCTTCATTTAATATCGCTATACACACATTCCAATCAGACATACTCGAAGTCTGATAAGGTATAAGGTAAACAAAATGTGAGGTGGTAATCGTGCTTTCTTTAAGGGCTATATTATCAAAATCTACATATTGGTAATAGGCATCAATGTCTAGATGAGTCATGATGATCTCTACACTATGCTGTAATTCATTGGATTCTACCCCCTCAGCGTGTTTGTCGATATATACGTGTTCTTGCCTAGCATAAATACAATTTATACCTGTAATGAAAAGAAACAAAACAATACGATCTAAAACCCTCATTAACTTAAATTAGACATCTATACAAACCAAATTAACTAATTTAACAAATATATACGTTTTTACTAAGCTAAAAGCATATATACTCAAATAAATATTTAACATATTGAATTAAATTAATTCAAGGTTTTAAGCTTATTATCTGATTTGCGTTTATTGGGATAAAACTCGCTTACTATAGCAATTCATTATTTCCTTAAAAAGGGTTCTATATTGTCATATATTACAGTTAATCACAGAGAAGGTCAAGCTTTACACAAGCTTACTTAGTATAATGTCTATAAAGTCTGAAAGAGAGAAAAATATAAATCACTAATGCATATAATAGCGATATTCTGCTATACATCCAGGTATAACTAATAGATTCTGTAAAAGAATATGTACTCCATGAAGCTTCCCTATCAATGAAAATACTTAGGTCTTGTAAAAACCATAATCCCACTAGTAGCATACTGTGAATAATAATCTGAATACTAAAACGCGGAATCTTAATAATAAATACCAGCAGTAATATATAAAATAGGCTAACGAATAAGGCACTTAGAAAGATATCTTGAAAGAAATTAAATGTAATATCTCCTGAAGGTTGATCTTTAAAATGATACATCGCTATACTAGTCTGTACAAAAGACATGATGATAAACAACAGTCCATAATACATGAGGTGACCCCACTTCTTTCTTGTTTTTTGTTCTTTCTGGTTCATATAATTAAAAGTTTGTTTCTATATCTTGCACTAGCTAAAAAAACACAAAACCAATGTACGATAAACCTTTTGATATTATAAAATTTTCGGCTGATAAACGCCAATATATCCCTGCTTCACTAGGGAGACAAAGTTGGATGAAAGAAACAGATGTGTTACACACAGAGATAGACATTTCTCTAGGCCAATCTCGTTATGGCGGTCCTGTAATCGACTTACCTCCTGGAGTAGATCATCCTGAAGGATTATACTATGCAGGCCAAATAGATTTGGCGTTATGTTCTCCACATGATAAAACAGGGTTATTACCAAAGACAGGGCAGCTCATTTTCTTTGCAGATATCCTAACTGATACGGGAAAGGTTATCTATACAGATGTACCTAATCATCAATTGGTAAGGCATATCGTAGAGCATGAGGACAATTTCTTCTATGGGGTACTTATCAATGAAATCACTGCTGATACAGAGCCTTTCTCTGATCGATATAGACAGCCTGAGGATGAATATGAAGAAGACGATGTAGATGAGAATGGAATGTACTGGGACTACTTCGGAGGAACCTATCTCTCTAAAATATTCGGTATATTCACTCATTGTCAATTAGGTAAGGAAGAGGTAGAAGAGTTTATTCATTCTGATAAAATAGTACTGTGGCAGATAGGAGAGAACAACTTTAATGACGATGGAGTGTTCAGTGTACTAATCAAAGAAGAGGACTTAAAAAACCTAAACTTTGACAACTGCGAATTCTATTGGGCACAGTCTTAAAAGGAGAGTCAAAATAGAAAAGTAAATACAACTTTAAAGATATTTCCTTGTTAAAATAAATTATCTTTAAGGCTAAATCAACCAGCAAATTATGACAATAAAAAGAACTTTAGTAAGCTTGTTTATACTGGTTTCCTTAACAAGTATAGCACAAGACAAAGAAGTTATTCCTTTCTCTTATAACAAGAATAACAATCAATACAAGGGACTCTCTCCTATCACTAATGCGATAAAAGATCATACAATAGTAGCACTAGGTGAAGGAACACATGGTACTAAAGAATTCAATGATTTAAGAGTAGAGTTAATCAAGGACTTAGTCACTAATCACAACTATAGAGTCATCTCTTTTGAAAATGCTTATGGAGATACTTATATGATTAATAAGGTTATTAACTCTAATGGAGATCTACAAAAAGAGATGAAAACAAACTTAGTCTCGGTATGGCAAACCAAGGAGATAGAAAATCTATTCTTATGGATAAGATCTTATAACAAAAAGAATAAAGAAAAGGTTACGCTAACTGGTGTTGACACCAATTTTCTTCACAATAGTACTTTAATTCTATTAAGTGAAAAAGATTTAGCACGCAATAAAACATATTATGAAAACTGTTTAAAACTAGCTGAAGCAGCTAAGGTACTCGATTATAATTGGGCAAAATCCAATGATGAAACCTTTGAAAAAGATTATGACAACTTGATCAAAGTAGGTACACAAGCTTTTCAATTAACAAAAGAAATGACTATTAAATACGGTGATAAACTTTCTACAGATGCAAAGATTGCATTGTATAATTTAGAGCTAGGTTTTAGAATGTTCTATGAAGTAGGTCAAAGAAATGAAAATTATACACGAGACTACGCTATGGCGGAGACAGCGATGAGAACACAATCTCTACTTAATCAGAAGATAATTATCATCGCTCATAATGCGCACATCGGTCTTACTCCATCTTTTATTGATCCAATGGGAGAATATATCAAAAAGCAATATGGTAATGAGTTTTACTCTTTAGCAACTTTTACTGCCAATGGTACCTTCAGTGCAATGAACGATAATATAGATGTAAAAGAAAGTAAATACGCTTCGTATGACTTACCTACAGTACAAGATAATTCATTAGAACAACAGATGGAGCAGTACACTGAGAAGAACTATTTTGTCAACTTTAAAAATACTCCTTCAAGTATATTTGATACACCTAAAAAAATGAACTGGATAGGGTATAAAATAATGACTCAAGAAGAACAAACAAAATACATGACTATTCCTAATGTGAAACTAAGAGAACACTTCGATGGTTTTATCTTTATGAATACAACGAATGCTTCAGAACATTTTTAATTACTAAAAAATATACTATGGGAATGATTGGAAACCTGCTTCGAGTAAGTCAAGAAGAACTAACAAGCTATGTACAGGATAGCAATTTATTTGAAGAAAGAATCTACAAAGATTACGATGAGAACGATATAGATGAAGCTCTGGTAGATATAGACAAGTCTTGGGAAGCTATTGCTTTTTTATTTGCAAACAATGTAGATGACTACTTAGAACATCCATTAGCTATGGCAATATTTGGTTCACATACTTTAGATGAGAATCAGGATATAGGATATGGTCCTGCTCGTTTTGTTACAACAGAACAAGTCAAAGAAATACACAATCTACTGACTCAACTATCAAATGAAGAATTGAGAAAGAGGTTCTCTCCTCAAAAACTTAATGAAGAAGAAATATATCCTTCATTTTGGTCAGAAGCAGATAAAGAAGAAATATGGGAATACCTATCTGCTAACATCAATACAATACGAGAGATTTATAGTACTGCAGCAAAAAACAATGAGGCTGTAATTACATTTATCAATTAAACTAAAAAAGCCTACTAAGTATTCTATTAGTAGGCTTCTTTAATTATTTCTTATCAATACATTTTACTAGTGATTCAAAAGCTTTAGTATCTATTTTTAGCTTCTTAAAGTCTGGTTCTTCAGGATCCAAAGCATTCATAGATTGATATATCCCATCTCGCTGAGGCTGTATAATAAACCACGACACTACACTTTCTACCATCTGTTGTTGTTTAGGATTATCAGATAGATTATTTCGAACATACGCCTTAATAATCACAGTCCCCCCAGTGGTATCTTCTATTCTTACATAATAATCCTTGTTAGGGTATTCGAAGTCGCTATCCTTTATTATTTTAGCTAATTGTACATTACAATCTCGCTTCACCACACTTGTTTTCTCTTTTGCGAATACACTTATACTACATACCAAAAGAAATATAGTTAAATAACTTCTTATATCTTTTCTCTTCGCCATAAATCTCCAATTTTTATTTCTAACAAAGTAATCATAATTACTATAAGAAACGCTAAAAATTGACATTCATTATTTATAACATTCATTTTTAACACATTGTAGTCTATAAAAAAAACACTTCAATGATAATAATGAAATATTACACAACAACAACCTAAACCCACTCCGAAAGATGTACAATTCTTATCATTTACAGAAAAATACATTTTAATCAATATATTCTCTTTCTTAGTAAAAAAACAACCTTTTCTAATGTTCACTTTATAATTAAACAAACAAGGCCACTAACTCTTGTCAGTGACCTTGTTCTACATATTTTTATTATCTATTAATCCTCTTTACTCCCATCATCAGCCATTCGGACAATCTTAGGCGTAAACATCGCTACTACATCGACTAACTCTCCCTGTGCAGCCATCACCTGATGAATATCTTTATAAGCCATAGGAGCTTCATCTTTACCTGCTCCTATTAACTCTACACCATGATCTGACAATACTGCTTTTATATCAGCTGCTTTCAGAGTCTTGATAGCTTGTGTTCTGCTCATCTGACGTCCTGCTCCATGTGAAGCAGAGTTTAAAGCTTCCTCTTCTCCTTTACCTCTCACTAAGAATCCTGGCGCAGTCATAGAGCCTGGTATAATCCCCATCACTCCTTTACTCGCAGGAGTAGCTCCTTTACGATGTACAATAACCTCTCTACCTTGGTACATCTCCTTCCACGCAAAATTATGGTGATTCTCCACTTTGGCTAATACCTCAGCACCTATTGCTTTAGTTAGTTTATCATGAATGACCTCATGACAAGCTGAAGCATAATCCCCTGCCAAGTTCATCATCGCCCAATACTCTTGTCCTGCTTCTGAGTTTAGATCAAGGTAAGCCAAGTTTTTTGCTTCATAAGGTAACTTACAGATATCTTTAGCGATTTGCGTATATCTACCTGCTATAGTCGCTCCCATTCCACGAGATCCTGAATGTGTTAGTAAAGCTAAGTAAGTCCCTTTATCTATATTCAATACCTCATCTCTCTCCATGAACTCCATCAATCCCCATTCTACAAAGTGATTACCTCCACCTGAAGACCCCAGTTGTTCCCAAGCTTTATCTTGTAAGTTCTTAATAAATGGGTTTAGATTAAACTCTCCTCTATCTAAGACATCATGTTGTGCTTTATATTGTCCTTGGAATCCATGCCCTGCTCCAAACTTAGTATGCTTAACCAACTGTTCTTTCAATAAGTCTTCCATACCGTAGAACTCCACACCTTTAATATCAAAAATAGACAACGCCATTCTACACCCAATATCTACTCCTACACCATAAGGTATCACAGCATTCTCAGTAGCTAATACTCCTCCGATAGGTAATCCATATCCTTGATGTGCATCAGGCATTAACGCACCTGCTACAGCCACAGGTAGCTTTACCGCAGTTTGCATCTGCTTAATCGCTCCGTCTTCTATATGATCAGCACCGTATACTGTATACCCTACAGCCTCCTCTCTCAGTGGAATAACCTCTTCTTCTACACGTTGTCCCACGCCTTCTATAATAGCGGTAGCCAACTTCCCAAATACCTTATCGTTTAAGTAATCTTCTGCATTAGTAAGCACTGCTTTATAATGTGCTAACATCTCCACCTTCGTATAACCTGTTCTTTTCTTATTCGCTTTTAGAGCAATACCCAATAACTCTGTTTGTGGGTATCCTAAAACAATTAAATCATTTCCATTAATCGGTGTATTATCTTTCATAGTTTCTCAATTTACAGTCAACGGTTTACGCTGTGAACTGTAAACCGTCCACCGTTAACCAATTAACTAATTAACTAATTCTTAAAATATTTTATATAAGCTGTATTGTGATACTCCTCTTTTGTTTCATAAGCAATGAGTACCTTAGCCTGTTTACTTGTTTTATCTATTGTTGTTACTCCTCGTGTTGTTAAGAACACCAACTGTCCATCTTTTGTTTCTTCAATATTGGTCAATGGTTTAAACTCCTCTGTGATTGGGTAAGTTGCTAATTCTTTACCTTGAAAGTCTAATACAAACACCATAGTCATAGTGTACCCAATAAGATGCTCTCCTGATTTGTGCCAATTCACAATTTCTTCTGTTGAACCATAACTCCATTGCTCTTCACCTGTCTTAGCATTTAGCCCTATTAGAGCTTGAGCATCACTATCTGATTTGCGCACTTGTACTACATAAGTTTTTCCATATAGTGCTGTATTACTATCAGCATTAGTCGCTAACCTAGAGTATTCTTTAGACTGATATCTCCATTTATAAATAGACAAGTTGTCTTTAAAATTATTCTTTGGATCCATAATATCGTCATTGTCTCCCTTCACATCAGCATTCTCATTAAAGGGAATAGCATAGAACATACCGTCTTCTTCTCCAAAGTACAACGTTTCTCCATCACTACGCATCTGTGCGTATAACGGGCTGTCAAATGTGATACCGTCATACATGCCATAGCTCGTACCAGTTCCTTTCAGTGAATACTTGTTTAAGTAAATACCCGAATTAACGAATACCATCTCTTGACATAGAACCGGTTGAGAAAGATTGTACTTCGTCTCTATCCCTTCTATTTTATATTCACTACCATCTGTTTTATTAATCACATAGAAGTAAGGATCATTTCCTCCACCTATACTGACCATATACACCTTGTCTTGATACTGTAGAGGTTGACTCATAAAGTAAGGCTCTCCTCTGTCGGCTGCATTACTGCCTTCGTCGCCTACAGCCATATCCATTACACCAGTCTGAGGAGCTGTGAATACCCACTTCTCTTTCCCTGTCAAGAAATCTAAAGCGACTAACTTTCCACTCTCAAAAGGCATATACAACGTATTCTCATCAAAAGTGAACTTGTTTCTGTTTGCGCCTTCATCTTGTGCAGAAGTGTATTCCCACACTACTTTTTTATTATCTAAGTCAAAGTTGACTACCTTGCCACTAGAACTGAACACAACAGTCTGATTAGATACATTAACAACAGTATCTTGCGTCTGTTTATTCTGACACCCAAAAAAGGCAAATAGCGCTGTAAGTGATACTAAGAGTTTTTTCATATTGTTTTGTTGTTTTTAAACTGCTCGCAAATATATTATTTTTCACAATTCACTAAGCAGTGAATTAACTCACTTATTCAATAAAATCCTCTTATCTTTATCGTTCTATTCTCAGAATGAATGAAAGAACCCCGTCTATATGTTGACTTCAATGAAATGATAGATTTCAACATAGTACTACTCTCCCAAACGGACTATAAAACTGACTCCTTAGGTAACGTTATTTACAGGAAGGCAACAATGTACTAATCTATATGGATGATTCTGATGAATATGGCACTCCTGATAACTTACTCGCGGAAGGTATTGCTATCCTTAACCCAATACCTAACCACATTGCTAAATGGTGTTGCTTAATCAACGACAAGGGTATTTATCATGAGTCAGTTCTATAATACTTAACCATCTATCACGCTTATTTAGAATTGAGACACAATATCTTGCGCCTCTACAAAACCGCTAGTCATTCACCCATACAACTCCTCTCTTATCTCTACCAATACCTTTTCTGCCCTATCAAGGTCAGGTCGATTAGGCAAAGGCGAATCTACATACAGTCGTTCTACTTCTTCTTGTAACTCTGTTACCTTATCTAACAATTCTTCATAGCTATAATGTCCGGACTTTATCTTGAGCAATTCTTCTCTATACGGACTGCGTACTATAACTATACCCGTCATAAAGATGTCTCGCACAGTGAGCATCAGCCTGACCGTATGCATCATATTCTTACTGTCGTATCCACCAGCATGGCTCATTGTTGTCACATACCTTGCCTCGTTACGCTTTTCTACCCAATCCCAATACTCTTTGTACTTCTTGCAATGTGTAGAGTAATCATCTGCCTTGCACAGCAAATAAGCTGTTAGCTCTTCACCTTTAGCCACACTGCTCAGACTTACTTCATTCGAATTGTCATAACGCACTATCCCTTTATACCCCTTATCTCCTACCTTATCACAAAATAGTGCATAAAGCTCTTTTTGAGAAGACAGCTTGACCAATCCACATTGCCCTTGTGCTATCTCTTTCTTGTTGAGCCAATCTCTTAACGACATAGTTTGCACCCCCTCTAAGACATAACAGAAGTCGAGCAACTCTTTTCGCTCCTGACCCATTGGGTTAAACACTTTCTTATTTAATCCCTTAGCTTTCTTCACTTGACTCATTGCATATCCAGCAAAAGTATCTTTAGACAACTTAGACAGATAATCTCTCATCACTATCTTATCCATTACGGGATGCTTATACAGCACCATCTCATCAGGTGTAGCTAACAGTTCCAGTATATTAGGGTTATTCTTACTCAACAACTCTATAAAACGCCCTATCTCATAATACACGATATCATTAGTCTCATTGCTGATCTGTGGAAGGTAATCCATACCGTAAAACTGTTCTTTAGGCAAGTAATACACTCCTCTTATATCCGTATCCGAATCTTTAGTTGCTAAGCCATATGCCCTACTCCCACTTATACATTCGAACAGGAGCAATCCTCTGTCTTTCATCTCTGTTATTGTCATTGTCTTACCTCCTTTCTAAAAAACCTATTTACCAATTCATTGTCAAAACTTCCCTTGCTCTTTACCACTGTAACCTTAGACAAACTCTCATACAAGTCATACACATAGTCCTTTAACCTCGCATCCCAAGTGTACCAGTCCTTCTCAGTCAAGCCTTCTTTCTCTTTTATCAATAAGAGTATGTATGCAGTAAGCTTATCATCATTAACCACCTTTAGCAAGGGCTTAAACTCCATAGGTGCTATCCTATTAAACTCTACATTCCACTTAGCAGACAATAGTGCTCTAAGGATATAGAACAGTGTCTTGTACTTCACCTGCTCATCCGTATGCTCCAACAACATCTTCTTTGCTAAGCCCAGATAATGATGTGTATGTGTCTGTTGGCAATAATAGTCATGGCTCAATGCCCACATTGCTACTCTAAACCCTTCTGCCTCTTTATAAACAATAGGCGATTGTAACCACTCAAACACTGTTGTATTAGACTTAATTAGCAATACCAATACCTTCTTGATATCCCAAGCATTAAAGTCCCATACCTCATCTATCGGCATATCTATAAAATCACTTGTATCTACCACACTCAAATAATTATCTATCTTCTGCTTATAAACCAATCGAACATCGTAATCACTGTCCTCAGAAGCAAAACCCCAAGCTCTACTTCCTGACTCACACGCATACAATACTTCTATGTTATGTGACTCTTCTATTTCTTTTATCTTTTTTAATATTATCTCTTTCATAGCATTTTATCTTATTGATTCCTCACAAAACTACTTATTCACCTTTCATGCTTTTTTTGAAGTGACTATAATGAACTCATTTGACTCATTATAGTCGCTTTTGGTATCAAAAAGTGGGACAAGAAGAATGGCTTATGGTTATTGTTTTACAGTGAGTCAAGACGCAAGAAATTGAATCTCTACAACACCATTAACTGTCAACTAATTAACCTCATCACATTAGCCGAATCAATAGCCCATTTAGCATCGTACACCTCATCTGCTGCTTCTACTGAATACACAATGTTCATTCCTTGTGCTTGAGCCTTAATCATTAACAAATCTGCTACTTTCGTTTTGGCTTCTAACTTCTTTAAGAATATGTTTAATGTTTTGCTATCCAATGACTGTATATTTTGTCCACCGAATGCCATCTCTAACCATATAATCTCTCCTTTCTCAACATCCAACACCCCAAATACCAATCCTTTTGTCAAGCTATTTGTCACACGTACTTGGTGAATTACAGCTGACGGATCGTACGCTACGCCCTTATTGTTTGATACAGTCATCGGATACTTAGCATCCATCCACCCTACTACCAAGTTTGGCGTTATAGCTCCATTACTATAAGCATTGCTTGTAAAAGTTACATACTTCGTCTTTGCTCTTCTCAATGCTTGCACATCTATGTTTATATACTCGGCAGTACCTATCTGATTAGGAATACTTCTGATATCTCCACTATGCTGACATCCTAATGGCGACAAGCTGTAATAACTACACACTTCTACCTTATCTGTATAAGCGATATGACAGCTCAAATCCATATCTAAATGTTGAGCAGGCAAACCTGCCCCCCACTGCATAAACAATCTTACCTCATGTCCTTCTAATGGAAACTTAGTCCCCATTAACGCTACAGGCAAGTCTTGAACATTATCTGCTCTATCCCCTATTGCTAAAGGAATGTTATACAAATCCTCGCTGATATAGATTGTTTTATTCTCATTCTTTTGCATTGCAAATCGACGCATCACTTCTGTCAACACAAAAGACTCTATCTTACCCACCATTGCTTTTAATGTAGCCTCATCATACGCTTTTACCCATTGATTCACAGCTATCACTTTATTCACTCCACCTAATGGCTTCATTACTCTACTGGCAGTTGGGTCAAAATACGTATCTGCATACATATTCAACGTCAATAACAACCTCATTGGTACTTTATCTACCACCTTAGCAAAGTGTTCTAAAGTAACGTCGTCACCAAAACACAACATACTTGAAAACAATGAACGAGCGAATAACCCAGGACGCGACTTTAGCAATGCAAAAGCGCGGTCTGCATCCATCTTTAATCTGTAGTGTTCTATTCTACCTGCTGTCACAGTATAGATTTGATTATAGAATACATCTAATAACTCTGTTAATTGTTCAAACCCCGTTCTCTTGCTGTATTCAGCTAAACGCAAGGCTCTGATGAAACGGATCCACATACCGCGTTTAGGGTGCATATTCTCACACATCAACTCGATATCCATCGCCATCTCGTTTAACCAAGTAGCCACCATTAATGCTTCTTTTCTCGAATACTTTAACTTCAAGTTTTCTTTCACATCTTCTTTCGCTCTATTACTCGAATCTAACCTCATCTTAAAATGAGCGTGATTCTTCGCTTGACGAGCGATAATAGTCTTTGGCAGTATCAATTGTAAGAAACCTGTTTTCTTATACCACAAGTATCTCATGATATCTGTTGGGCTTTTTAACAACGCTCCCGCCTTAGCTATCTCACCTGCCTCTACATAACAGTCGATTAACAACATCAATGTCTCCTTCATCTTCACCTCTGCCGCAGGCAAAGGATATACTGCCAACAACATTTTTAACGAGTCTATCTGCGTCGCATCCAAAGCAGTATTAGCCTTAATCAAACCTTCTAAATAAGTAGTTGCCTCTTGATCTTGCCATAAGTCCAATACCTTCATTTTACTACCTCCACCATACAACTTTAATTGTTCAAACTCAAATGGCGTCCCACAGAATGGACATCCGTTATATCGTTCTAAGGGAAAGGTCTTTTTAGGAATCTTATGTCCACAACTTAACGTCTCATCATTAGAAGTACCAAACCAATTTGCCATATAAGTAATATAATGGTCTAAGTCTGTTTCTCCTGTTGGTATTAACCAATCTTTCACTAACGGAGTCCAATTGTGCTTGGTTCCTAATATACCTTGCAAAGTGTTATAAATAACTTGGTATGTTTCAGAATCAACGTATTTTAACGCATTCAACAACTCTTCACTCAACCCAAATCCAAGCTTTCTCACATTCTCTACAAAAGAGAATACTTCTTTATTAAACGTTACAGTTATAGCTGTATCTGCAACATAAATAGCTTGATTTCTAATCGCTACTCTTAATACATTTGTTTTCATAATTATTAAATTTAATCAGGTAAGGGCAGGTTTGATACAAGGGAAATGTTTAGAAGTAAAACCTACTTGACCTCAATTACTAATCTTTATTTTGAGCTTTTATTAGGTCGCTCTAACCTATCATTCTTTTGTTAAATCAGGTAAGGGTGGGCTTATTAGCTATCCAA
Organism: Myroides odoratimimus; assembly: GCF_001485415.1. Lineage (GTDB taxonomy): Bacteria > Bacteroidota > Bacteroidia > Flavobacteriales > Flavobacteriaceae > Flavobacterium > Flavobacterium odoratimimum. The sequence goes on along the minus strand of NZ_BCMQ01000007.1, from coordinate 32,497 downwards.
AAGTGTAAAGAAGTAAAACCCACTTGACCTTGATTATTATTGTGAAACAGACAGGAATCGAACCTGCATCTTGGAGTCCCTCAGTGGAGTAAATCACACTTGACCTTTTGGTAATTGCATAATTACTATACTCCACGTTTTACCTAATTAAACTACTACCTCTTTACCATCCACTGTTAACAGTCAACCGTAAACTATCTTGAAAACACCTCTTTCAATTGTTTCAAGACATTACCGCCACCAGACAAGCTGATTTCTCCTACTTTATCAGCGATCTTTTCGATGTATTCCATTTCTTTTAATCGCATTAGCATTTCGTTCTCTTCCATCAACTTCGCTGTGTTTAACAAGCTACGTGTAGCAGCTGTCTCTTCTCTACGCGTGATCATATTTGCCTGAGCTTTTTTCTCGGCGATCAACACCTGATTCATGATCTCTCTGATATCCCCTGGTAAGATGATATCTTTGATACCACAGTTTTTTACTTCGATACCTAAAGATGCTATTTCTTCTTTCACCCCATTCAAGATTTCAGAAGACAAGTTCTCTTTGCTCTCCATCAATTCATCAAAAGACATTCTACCGACTTTCTCTCTTAACATCAATTGCACTACATTATACATCTGTTTCTCCACCTCCTTGTTGTCCACATAGGCATTCAACAAATCTTGTACTTGGTACACCAAATTGAAGTTGATACGCAACTGTACTTTGTCTTTCGTCAATATCTCTTGCCCATTCATATCCATCACTTGCTGACGTATATCGACAAGGATGATTTGTACCTTGATATCGTTTTTCCAATATCTGTATTCACCAGCATTCAAGACCTCTTGGAACTGCCCATCCACGAATAACAATCCTTTCTCATTAGCCCCTACCGTGTACATTCTCACGAAGTTTGACATATTGCCTTTCCCCATGATATTACGAGCGATAGTCTTGTCCACTTCTAATCCATCTATAGTATACCGCTCAAAAGAGTACTCAGTCGCAGCCTTCCAATAGATATGTCTACCAGCACCTAATACTACATTAAACACTTTGTTTTTATACACCAATACCACTTCATTATCCATCACGTCGATCACCTCTAACATTCCTCTTAACTCTGTATTTAATAACAGAGCTTCTATATCTCTACGCATACCGAAGTACTCAGACATATTGTATTCCATCACCTCTTTCTCACCCCATAACCAGTATTCACCAGCAGTATATACTCTCTGTAATTCTCCTTGTTTAAACACTAAGGCAACGTGATTTGTTTTTACTTGTAACTTTTTCATAGCTGTATATTTTTAATATTTTACGTCTTTATCATAAAGAACAGTCTAAATAGCCTTCACTTATCTCAGGCGGAAAAAGAAGTAAACTGTACAATAGAATAGCTTGTGTATAGTCCTGAATGTCTCACTGAGCAAGTCATCCACCCTATATCATCCCTTATCCCTCTTCTACAGCATAGCTTGTTTTTACAGGCTTTGATAAGTTGTCTTTTATTCTCTTAGTCTAAGACTGTATGAAGAAAAGACAGAAACACTATTTAACTGAACCTTTTTTATATGGAGAGGATTTTTAATGAAGTTCCTCTTCTTCTCCAAAATTGCTTAAAAGGCAATTGTTCTGATCTAACCGCTAATCTATATTACCCTGAGGTAATAGTAGGATTCGAACCTACGACATGAACATTTTACTAATCCCATATTAGTTGTTCTTCTGATTACAAACAGGATAAGGTAAACTACTGCCCCTTACTTCTGCGCTATACTGAAACGCTTCCAAGGTTTGTATCTTTCGAACAGTACAAAGATGCATACCTACCTACGCAATCAAATTGCGCACTAATAAATATTTGTAAAACTTTTTATTAACCACTAAATATCAGCTAATTACAATTATAAATAATTCAAACAAAAAACAACTACGCAATTATACTGCGTACATAAAGAGAAGAATAAGTATATTTGATTAAGAAAAATAACATAAAACGCATGGCAACGAACAAATTAGCACTATTGCGCTACCGAATTATTGATGAATGTCTACGAAACAGATTCAGAAAATGGACACTGAATGACCTCATCGAGAAGGTAGCTGATGCCCTATACGAATACGAAGGTATAGACACTGGTATCAGCAAGCGTACGATACAGCTCGACATACAAGCAATGCGTAGTGATAGCCTTGGATATAACGCTCCTATCATCGTAGTAGATAGAAAATATTATACCTATGAGGATGCTAACTACAGCATCAAAAACTCTCCTATCAACGATGCAGATACAGAAAAGCTAAAAGAAGTAGTCGCTATCCTGAAACACCTCAACGGATTCAGTCAAGTAGATGAGATGAGTGAAGTCATTGCGAAGTTGGATAACAGTTTACTGACCCGTAGTACGAAAGCGCCTAACTATATACAAATGGAGGGCAATAGTTTGCTAAAGGGAATTAAATTTATCAGTCCTTTATATGATGCCATTAAGAATAAACAAACCCTACTAATAGAATACAAATCTTTCAAGTCTAAAGAAGCTACTAAGAATATCTACTATCCATACTTATTAAAAGAGTATCGCAACAGGTGGTTTGTAGTCGTGCGCAGTAGTAGCCATAAACATTTACTGACATTGGCACTTGACCGTATCATCAATGTATATGCCTTAGCAAACGAACCTTATAAAGAATATGAAGGAGTAGACTTTGACCGATATTATAATGATACCCTTGGAGTAACTAAGACAGAACAAGATCGAGCTCAGAAGGTAATACTATGGGTGAATGCCTATAATATGCCTTACGTAAAGACCAAACCCCTACACCACTCTCAGCAAGTATTAGAAGAAGATGAGACAGGTATGAAGATACGCATAGATGTGGTTCTTAACTTCGAACTCGAGAGAGAAATACTTGGCTTCGGTGAAACGCTGAAAGTCATCGCTCCTAAGATATTACAAAAACGAATAATGAAGCGAGTGATGAAAATGAATGAACAGTATATGCCCCCAACAGAAAAAGAAGAAATTTAAAAGAATACTTTCTAAATTAAGTAACTTCGTCACTTATTATTTTGAATGAACAAACCCCCATACCTAATGGACAAACAACAAATAGAAGAAATATTCAATATGACTTTTGCAGGGTTAGCCCTATTCTATCGCGACTGTGAACTAAGTCAAGAGTTAATCGATAAATATCATATTGGGCAGATTATACAAGAATGCGGTTTCACAGATGCTACTTATAAAGGAGGCGGACTTACTACCAACTTGCGTTACCTTATCGCCTCTGCTCATGCTAAAGATGTAGCAGCTCTTGTTCCTCAGATGGAAGAATACGGATTAGTAATGATACAGTCAGGCGCTTACTATAAAGTATTGGATATTCACACTATTGATAATAAAACACAAATTGTATTACTGCATATTGCTGAAGAAACCAAAGAATTCTTTGCGACCAACTCTTCTAATATAGAAGAGCAGATTGTACAGAAAGCAAGAGAAGGATTTGAACTTAAACTACACACTCAACCTATCCCTTGCTTACAAACAGAAGAATGGATAGACAGAACAGCTCTTCCTATGGGAATGAGTGATACAGGAGAATTCTTTATATAATAATTCTCTTATTAAAATATACTGAGAGCTTAGGTAATTCATATTATCTAGGCTTTTTACTTTAATACTCATTCATTTCAAAAAATAATAATCGCAAATGATTATGAATCACTCACATAAAATCATGTAACTTTGTATTCTCAAAAAAGAAAGCACTTCCTATGACCAAAAGAATATTATTGTTTATAATTATTATAGGTTCAATATTAGGTATTTTCTTATTTATACATCATAATAACACCTCTCCTGATCATTCTTATTTTAAAAGAATAGTAGTCCAACAAGATACAATAAACATCAATATTGACTTTAATAGGATTCAACTCAATGAAGAAGATTTTATAGAAGCTATCCCTACATTTAACAATAGAAACAAAGAATATCTACAACAAGATTATAATTCTGACACAAGTCTTGTACAAGAATACATCACCTTTCATTTAGAAGAATTACAGAGAGAAGAGCTAGCGTCATTGGGGATAAATAACCTATCCAAAGAAGGAAATACTATCTTATATCAAAAACTCAAACTAGTTCATATTTGGTTGTATCCAGTAGATGAGCTAAACAAAAAGTATTATTTAGTATTTGACTACAGTATTGGTAAAGAATACGCAGATGCCGTAATTGTGATAAGAACAGACTTACAGGGTCATTTGATAGATATTAATTGGGAAAGTTAAATCCTTATATTAATGCTCTAATAAATACCACTATTTACTAAATTCAATAGAAGCTTAGAAGCCTCATCTCTACCATACAAGAATAAACAGAGTTACAAAATATCTAAAAACCAAAAGCCATAGTGTAATATTTCCTTTTGATGACATTGTTTAGGGGCATCATAGGTCTTATAGACCATCTCACCTACTTCAAAAGGAACAGGCTTTTTAAACATTGGCCCGTCATAGACAAAGGTATGAAACTCGCCATTCTCTCCACAAGGATCAACTCCATCAGGCAAATCTTCTATAAACTGCTTATCTATCGTACGTCCAACAAAGCTTTTGTCGAGATATTGCTCATTGACACAAACGACAATTGTTTTCAAACCACAGTCTACCATTTCGTGAATTAATGCTGTTGTATCTCTATTCCACAGTGGAAATACGCCTGTGATTCCTAACCTTGCTAGCTGTGCCTCTCTAAACGTTTTTAAGTCTTCTAAGAGAATATCTCCATAAATACTATCCAATATACCTACACGCTTATACTCTTCCAATTGAGTCATTATAATAGCTTCATACTCCTGTAGAGAGAGCTTTTCATGAAGGTGTACTATATCTAAAGAGATTCCTATGCATTCTGCTTGTCGTTTTAATACTTCTTCTCTTATCCCATGCATAGATACCCGCCCGAAATGTTCATTAACAGTAGTCATTAGACGCACTACTTCTAACTCATTACTTTGTTGTATCTGATATAAGGCATAAGCAGCATCCTTCCCACTACTCCAGTTTAAAAAAGCATTCTTCATTATTTCGTTATTTTTTGGTCAAAACAAGATATAAAAAAACGGTCTCACTACTGTGAAACCGTTCTATATTTATTTTATCAAGAATTATATCTCTCTATTAGGATCGAATGCTTCTAATATTTGAGCCACTCTCTGTACGAACTGTCCTCCTAATGCTCCATCTACTACTCTATGGTCATAGCTGTGAGATAAGAACATTTTCTGACGGATACCGATAAAGTCTCCTTCTGGAGTTTCGATAACAGCAGGTACTTTACGGATAGCTCCTAATGCAAGGATACCTACCTCTGGTTGGTTGATAATTGGCGTACCGAATACACTTCCAAAAGTACCAACGTTAGTTACTGTATACGTACTACCTTGAGTATCGTCTGGTTTTAATTTACCAGCTTTAGCACGATTACCTAAGTCATTAACCGCTTTAGCCATACCTACTAAGTTTAACTGATCAGCATTTTTAATTACTGGTACAATTAAGTTTCCGTTTGGTAATGCAGCAGCCATACCTAAGTTAATATTTTTCTTCTTAATGATATAATCACCTTCTACAGAGATATTCATTCCAGGGAAGTCTTTTAATGCCTTCGCTACAGCCTCCATAAAGATAGGTGTGAACGTAAGTTTCTCTCCTTCTCTCTTCTCGAATGAATTCTTCACTTTATTTCTCCAGTTCACAATATTCGTCACATCTACTTCGATGAATGACTGTACGTGAGCAGAAGTCTGTACAGACTTCACCATATATCCTGAGATCAGCTTACGCATACGGTCCATCTCTACGATTTCGTCAGCACCGTTTACAGATACTGGAGCTGCTTTAGAAGCAGTTTGAGCCGCTGGAGCAGGAGTAGCCTTTGGCGTTTCTACTTTTACAGCTGCAGCTTGAGGTTGGTTTCCTCTATTTTTAATATAATCTAAGATATCATTCTTAGTTACTCTTCCATCTTTACCAGTACCCGCTATCGCTTCTAATTCAGCTACAGATACCCCTTCTTCTTTAGCTATATTTTTAACTAATGGAGAAAAGAACTTATCAGAGTCTGAAAAATCAACAGGCGTAGCTACTGTATCTTGTGCTACTGCTACAGTCTCCGCTACAGCTTTTGCCTCTGCAGGTGCACTGCTTGCTGCTGGAGCTGATGCAGGAACATCACCTTCTGTTTCTATGATTGCGATTGTTTGTCCTACTTGAACAACATCATCTACTTGGAATAAAATCTCTACTAAAGTTCCTTCAACCTCTGATGGAACCTCACTATCAACTTTGTCTGTAGCAATTTCTAATACTGTTTCATCAGCGTCAATATGATCCCCTACATTCTTCAACCAGTTTGTAATTGTTGCCTCTGCAACACTCTCTCCCATTTTGGGTAATTTCAATTCGAACTTTGCCATATTTATAACCTAAGGTTGTGTTTTCTTATACAAATTACAAATTTAATAATATTTCAGACTTTTTACAGCCATTTATAAAATTATCATTCTATCAAAAACTATACTTCTCTATCCTTATTTCTCTCATTACATCTATTTAAATAATCCATTTTTACATATTTTCTTTTGAATTTTATTCCAAACTACGCAATTCATTTTTTTAAATAAAAATGTCGTATTAAGTCAAAAAAGCTCTTCTCATAAGGATACTTCGTGAAATATACAAAAAAACAAAGCACCAAAAACTTTCTTCAATATTAAAACTTTGCAAAATAAAAAAACCGACCATCACTGGTCGGTTTTTCTTATCTCTAAAAATAATATTTTTTATTATTTGATAGTATTACGTTTACGATCTGTCTCTTTTAAGAAGATTTTTCTTAAACGTAATGACTTAGGAGTCACCTCAACGTATTCATCTTTTTGGATGTACTCTAATGCTTCCTCTAATGAGAATTTGATAGCTGGAACAATTCTAGCTTTATCATCAGCACCTGAAGAACGTACGTTAGATAGTTTTTTCGTTTTAGTAACGTTAACAGTCATATCATCACTACGTGTATTCTCACCGATTACCTGTCCTTCATAGATATCCTCGTTAGGATCAACGAAGAATTTACCACGGTCTTGTAACTTATCGATAGAATAAGGAATAGCCTTACCATTCTCCATAGAAATTAATGAACCATTGTTACGTCCAGCGATTTCTCCTTTGTATGGTTGGTATTCTAAGAAACGGTGTGACATAATAGCCTCACCAGCAGTAGCTGTTAATAACTGGTTTCTTAAACCGATAATACCTCTAGAAGGAATTAAGAATTTAATAATCATACGATCACCTTTAGGCTCCATACTTAACATCTCACCTTTTTTCAAAGTAACATATTCTACAGCACGTCCAGATAAGTTCTCAGGAATATCAATAGTTAATTCTTCTATCGGCTCACATTTAACACCATCAACTTCTTTGATGATTACCTGTGGTTGTCCGATTTGTAATTCGTATCCTTCACGACGCATTGTCTCGATCAATACAGATAAGTGCAATACACCACGTCCGAATACCATAAATTTATCAGCACTATCCGTTTCGTTTACACGTAGAGCTAAGTTTTTCTCTAACTCTTTAGCTAAACGATCTTTGATGTGTCTAGATGTAACGTATTTACCTTCTTTACCGAAGAATGGAGAGTCATTAATAGTAAATAACATACTCATTGTTGGCTCATCGATAGTGATAGTTGGTAATGCTTCTGGGTTTTCGAAGTCAGCGATTACGTCACCGATCTCAAATCCTTCGATACCTACTACAGCACAGATATCACCTGCGTGTACTTCAGATACTTTTTTACGTCCTAATCCTTCAAAAGTATGAACCTCTTTAATTTTAGATTTAACAGTTTTACCGTCTCTCTTAATTAAAGAAACATTCATTCCCTCTTTTAAAATACCTCTATGTAAACGACCAATAGCAATACGTCCTGTAAATGTAGAGTAATCTAAAGATGTGATTAACATCTGAGGAGTACCTTCATTCATTTTAGCAGCTGGAATATGCTCTAAAACCATATCTAATAATGGTTCGAAAGAGTCTGTTGGTTTTTTCCAATCATCAGACATCCAGTTGTTTTTAGCAGAACCATATACAGCTGGGAAATCCATCTGCCATTCTTCTGCTCCAAGTTCAAACATTAAGTCAAACACTTTCTCGTGTACTTCCTCTGGAGTACAGTTTTCTTTGTCTACTTTGTTAACAACCACACATGGTTTTAAACCTAAACTAATCGCCTTTTGAAGTACGAAACGAGTTTGAGGCATTGGTCCCTCAAAAGCATCTACAATCAAAAGAACACCATCAGCCATATTTAAAACACGTTCTACCTCTCCTCCGAAATCCGCGTGACCTGGAGTATCGATAATGTTAATTTTTGTTCCTTTATAGCTTACCGAAACGTTCTTAGAAGTAATAGTAATACCTCTTTCTCTTTCGATATCTTCGTTGTCTAAAATCAACTCTCCTGATGTTTCATTCTCACGAAATAATTGACAGTGGTGTAAAATTTTATCAACCATAGTAGTTTTACCGTGGTCAACGTGTGCTATAATAGCAATATTCCTAATTGGTGTCATATAGGGATTTTAAAATTAGAATTTCTTTCTCGCTGCAAATATATTCATTTAAAAATGAATAGTATCAACAAAAAAAGCTCTCAGTATTGAGAGCTTGATATTTTTTACTTACAAACCAAATCGTTGTCTCTATAATACTATAAAGCAGCAACGTGTTTTGTTAATTTTGATTTCAAGTTAGAAGCTTTGTTGTCATGAATGATATTTTTCTTAGCTAATTTATCAATCATAGAAACAACTACAGGTAATTTAGCAGCAGCATCTTTTTGATCTTCGATCAAACGTAAAGCTTTGATAGCATTACGAGTTGTTTTGTGCTGATATCTGTTTAATACTCTTTTCTTTTCGTTACTTCTAATTCTTTTTAAAGCTGACTTATGATTTGCCATTTCTTAAATATTTTATTAAGTCTATACTATTTTTCTCTTGTAGTCCGTAGGGGAATCGAACCCCTGTTACCAGGATGAAAACCTGGCGTCCTAACCCCTAGACGAACGGACCAATTAATTGTAATAAATAAAATTCTCAAAAAGAGAATCTGTAGTCCGTAGGGGAATCGAACCCCTGTTACCAGGATGAAAACCTGGCGTCCTAACCCCTAGACGAACGGACCAATAATTGTAATATATAAATCCCCAAAAGAAGATCTGTAGTCCGTAGGGGAATCGAACCCCTGTTACCAGGATGAAAACCTGGCGTCCTAACCCCTAGACGAACGGACCAATAATTATAATCTATAAACTCTCAAAAAGAGAATCTGTAGTCCGTAGGGGAATCGAACCCCTGTTACCAGGATGAAAACCTGGCGTCCTAACCCCTAGACGAACGGACCAATAATTATTTATATATTTTTTAGTCAAAGAACTTTTGTAGTCCGTAGGGGAATCGAACCCCTGTTACCAGGATGAAAACCTGGCGTCCTAACCCCTAGACGAACGGACCAATTTGCATTAGATAAATCCTCTTTAAAGAGAACTCTGTAGTCCGTAGGGGAATCGAACCCCTGTTACCAGGATGAAAACCTGGCGTCCTAACCCCTAGACGAACGGACCATTTGTTTCTCTAATGCGGATGCAAAACTACAATAAATTTTTTATCCCGCAAGAGAAAAACAAAAAAAAATGAAATTAATATGCTTTTGCAAATAATACTCTACCCTTAGAAGGCTTGCCTGTTAGCACACATATTCCCTCTTCCTCTTTTCTATCAATTGGAATACAGCGAATTGTAGCTTTTGTAAGGTCTTTGATCTTTTCTTCTGTCTCAACAGTACCATCCCAGTGTGCAGAAATAAATCCTCCCTTACCTTCTAGCACTTCTTTAAATTCTTCAAAAGAATTCACCTCAGTGATATGCTCAGCTCTATAATCGTAAGCTTTCTTAAATAAGTTACTTTGGATAGTCTCTAATAGATCTTGGATATATTCTACGATACCCTCTTTAGACACCACCTCTTTAGTAAGCGTATCACGACGTGCAACTTCGAAAGTTCCATTCTCTAGATCTTTAGGCCCTACAGCTACACGCACAGGCACTCCTTTTAGTTCGTACTCAGCAAATTTCCATCCTGGCTTATATGCTGTACGATCATCAAATTTGAAAGAAATATTTAATTTCTTAAATCTATCTGTAATCTTTTTCACTTCCTCACGAATAGCATCTAACTGCTCGTCAGTTTTATGAATAGGTACGATAACTACTTGTATAGGTGCTAAGTTTGGTGGCAATACTAAACCATTGTCATCAGAGTGAGTCATGATTAATGCTCCCATCAGACGAGTACTCACTCCCCATGATGTAGCCCATACGTGCTCTTGTTTCCCTTCTTGTGAAGTAAACTTAACATCAAATGCCTTAGCAAAGTTTTGTCCTAAGAAATGTGATGTACCCGCTTGTAATGCTTTACCATCTTGCATTAGTGCCTCAATACAGTAAGTCTCAATAGCTCCTGCGAAACGCTCATTCTCTGTTTTGAATCCTTTTACTACCGGAATAGCCATAAAGTTCTCTGCAAAGTCTGCATATACGTCTAACATTTGTTCTGCCTCTGCCACAGCTTCTTTCTCAGTAGCATGCGCAGTATGACCTTCTTGCCATAAAAACTCAGCTGTTCTTAAGAATAGACGAGTTCTCATTTCCCAACGAACTACGTTCGCCCATTGATTCACTAAGATTGGTAAGTCACGGTATGACTCAATCCACTTTCTATATGTATCCCAAATAATTGTTTCTGATGTAGGACGTACGATTAACTCCTCCTCTAACTTAGCATCTGGATCTACCTCTATCGTTTTTCCGTCTTCTCCTGTTTTTAATCGGTAATGAGTTACAACTGCACACTCCTTAGCAAATCCATCTACGTGACTTGCCTCCTTACTAAAATAAGATTTGGGGATAAACAAGGGGAAATAAGCATTTTGGTGACCAGTTTCTTTAAATTTCTTGTCTAACTCTGCTTGCATCTTCTCCCAGATAGCATACCCGTAAGGCTTGATAACCATACATCCACGTACACCTGAATTCTCTGCCAAATCTGCTTTGACAACTAATTCATTGTACCATTTAGAGTAGTCCTCACTTCTTTTAGTAATATTCTTGCTCATTTTTAATATATTAGCAGTTAAAATTGTTTAACTCTTAATTAACTATAATAATTCCACAAAACTAACTAAATTTGTTTTGACCGACAATTAAAAAAACAACGAAATGAAAACAATTATCCAAACTTCTAGATTATTAAGCAAATTAGGTATGTTTTTGCTTATAGGAGGATTAACTGTTTCTTGTGGTTCGTATTATAATACCTCTTATCACGATGGTATATATAGTCAAGGTGAGAATACTCAACAATATCGCAACAATCAAAATCCTGACGCTAATTACTATGCGGAGTATTTCAAGTCAAAAAGTGACGAGTTTGAATATTTCACTGATGTAAATCAATATACTTCACCAGTCAATGACAGTGTTATTCAACACAAACCGAAACAAGCTGTATCTTACGGCTCTTGGGGTACTGAGCCTAGCAGTGTAAGTATTAATTACTATAATAATAGTTACGGATACCCTTACTATGGATATGGTGGCTATGGTTATCCATACTATGGCAGTTATTGGGGTGGTTATTACGATCCTTTCTATAGCCCATACTATTGGGGTGGTGGATTTGGTATGAGCTTCGGTTGGGGCTGGGGCGGTGGATACTATGGTCGTCCATGGGGTGGCTATTATGGCTATCCTTATTATGGAGGATACTACTCACACAGACCTAATTACTACTATAATAATGTAGCTTATCCTACAGGAGGAAGATCTAGCTACACTAGATCATCATACAACTCTAACAACGGATATAGAGGGAATAGCAACTCTGCCTATACAAGAAGTAGCTACTCTGGAAGAAGTAATAGTAACTACTCTAATAGCAGTAGATCGAGTTATAGCAGATCAAGCTACCAAACGAATAATAGAGGAAACAGCAACTCAGGTTATAACAACAACTCTAGAAGTTCTTACTCAAGATCTTCTTACGGTACTAGTTCATATAACAACGCTCGTTATAACAATAACTCTTCTAATAATAGCAATAGCAACTATAATAATAACTCCAGAAGTTCTTATTCACGTAGCAGCTACTCTACCCCTTCTTCTTCATACTCGCGCAGTAGTGGAAGTAGTTACAGTGGAGGATCTAGAAGCTCTTCTAGCGGTGGAGGTAGTTCACGCAGTAGTTACAGTAGATAATATATAAGTAAACAAGACAGAAAAAATGAACAAGTATTTTTATACATTAGTAAGTTCTATCTTACTATCCGCAGCAGCCTATGCTCAAGAAACTGCACCTACAGATGTCATGAGATATAATCAATCAGATCTAAATGGTACAGCTCGTTTTAGAGGAATGAGTGGAGCTTTTGGTGCAGTAGGGGGAGATTTATCTGCCACGAATATTAACCCGGCAGGGGGAGCTATATTTAATTATAATACAGCAGCTTTCAGTTTATCTTATTTAGCTAGAAACAATAAAGCTAACTACTATGGTAATAATACGTCAAAAAACTATGATGGTCTAGACTTAGGTCAGATGGGAGCAGTATTTGTTTTTAACAACTACAATGACAACGCTACGATGAAAAAGTTCACGATAGGACTTAACTATGAGAGCACTAAGAATCTAAGAAACGACATCTTATTCAGAGGAACGAATACACACAATAGTTTAGGAGACTATTTCCTAAACATGGCTAATGGAGCTAAAGTACCCCATGGTATCGCACAACCACAAGCTAACTCTGCAGAGCAAGCCTATATGTATGCTGGTCATAATGGAGGGTTCGTAGGACAACAAACCTACTTAGCACACGAAGCATGGTTAATCAATAAAGGTACACAAGACGGAACATATACAGCGAACTATAATCAAAATAGTCAGTATAACCAAGCTAGAACATTTAGCAACAGCGGGTTCACAAACAAGTTTGCAGCTAACTTTGCAGCACAACTTGGGCAACGATTCTACGTAGGAGCAAACCTGAATATTCACGTAGTAGATTACACTCAGAGCAGCCTTGCTCAGGAGACTATCGCTACACCAGGAGGAAAAGGATCTATTCAGTCAATGAGTTACTTTAATGAAGTCTATACTTATGGGACAGGATTCTCATTTAATATAGGAGCTATTGGACAGATTACGGAATCTTTAAGAGCAGGTCTGGCATACGAGTCACCTACTTGGTACTCTCTAAAGGATGAATTAATCCAAGGGCTTTCTACATCTCGTGTAGGTGAGAATAATGCTGTAGTAGATCCTAGAGTAGTGAATGTATTCGATCGTTATAGACTGAGAACCCCTTCTAAATACACAGGGAGTTTAGCTTATATCTTTAAAGATAAAGGACTGATTAGTGTAGATTATACATTCAAAGATTATAGCAATAACGAGTTCAGACCTACAGGTAATGATACTTACTACGGCTTAAACCAAGGAATCAATACCATGATGACAGGAGCAAGTGAAGTACGTGTCGGAGGAGAATACATTATCAAGCAAGTAAGCTTAAGAGCTGGATATCGCTTCGAGCAGAGTCCTTATAAGAAGGATTATAAAATGTATAGTGACCTAAATGGCTACTCTGCAGGTATCGGATATACTTTCGGTAGTTCTCGTTTAGACTTGTCTTATTCTAGAACTTCACAGTCTTATAATTCTTACTTAGTTGATACTACAGGTATAAATCCTTATAAGCCTGCTAATATTAAAACGACAGATAACTTTGTAAGTTTGACATACAACATTAATTTCTAATTAGATTAGAAGTTTAAGTACTTAATCTCTTTATCGGATAAACTGATAAAGAGATTTTTTTATTATACCTTTGCAGTTCGATTTTTATAAAAATAATAATAAGCAAATAATGAAGTATATTTTTAAACTTTTCGCTGCAATATGCTTGCTTGCTACTGCTACAAGTTTTGCTCAAGAAGGTGTAACTACTCCTCTGCGTTATACAGATTCTAACAAAGGTAAATTCTACATTTACTGGGGAGGTAACCGCGGTACTTTCAGTAATTCTGACATTCGATTTAGAGGTGATGACTATGACTTCATCTTACAGAATGTAGAAGCATCTGACAAACCTAAAGGATGGCATATCGACTACCTTAACCCTACTCGTATGACTATTCCACAAACGAACTTAAGAGTAGGTTACTTTATCACTGATAAATATAATATCTCTTTAGGAGTTGATCACATGAAATATGTAATGGATCAAAACCAAACAGTAGGTATCTTAGGATACTACCCTGGTCAAGGTTCTTACGGAGAAACTATCCCTGGACACCCTAACCAAGTAAATCTAACTGAAGATTTCTTAATGTTCGAACACACAGACGGATTAAACTATATCAACGTAGAGTTAAACCGTGTGGATGACATCTCTAAACTTTTTGGAGTATGGAACACAGATAAAGTTCAGATCAACTTAACTGAAGGTGTTGGAGCTGGTATTGTATTCCCAAAAACAAATACTACTTTATTAGGTAAAGAAAGATATGACGAATTCCACGTTTCTGGATTTGGTCTATCAGCTAAAGCAGGTCTTAACGTGACTTTCTTTAAACACTTCTTCGTTCAAGCAGAGTTAAAAGGTGGATACATTGATATGTATGATGTACGTACTACAGCTAGCAAATCAGATAGAGCTATGCACAACTTCTGGTTCGGAGAAACAATCATCGTATTCGGTGGTATCTTTAGATTATAATAAAGACACATAAACAAACAATATACCGAGAGGCTATCATTTATTCGATAGCCTCTTTTTTATTCTCATCATTTACCACACATACCGTATAAATAGAACCTCAGCACTATTTGTTCGTTTAGACCCCCTACTTTATCTCATGATATAGTCCAAAACGAAGACTAAATTTATTCTTCTTCATTTTCTCTTTTACTTCTATTTATTGATCTATTTCGCCCCTTAAGAATCGTTTTATAGTAATTTATCCCCTTTATTTTACTCCTTTTTTACTCAAAACCAGTTTTCCCCCTACTATCACTATCCTTTTCTTATAAAAAATTATATCTTTTTTATACTCATATCGAGAACAAATAACAATAAAAACCTAAATATCAAATCATTACTAAAAAACACCCTTTTATTACCATTCAACCTTAACACCTCACTATCCTACTAAAAACAAGCCTTCATACCTATTCCTTCAACACTTCTTCAACATTTCCCCAAGATTGCTCTAGTTTAAAGCACTTTTCTTGAAGGAACATTGAAGAGGTGTTGTCGCAATATTGAAGGGGTAAATATTATTCTTAAGAAACAGGACTCTTCAAAATCTTTAGGTGTTTCGTAAACACCTAAAATTAAAAGACAACGATGGCGCTGTACAATCAAATCTTATCTCTTACATCGATTGATTTATATCCCTCATAAAATCAAGGTTCTAAAACAGAATGCTTATAATTAGACTACTAGATTCACATAATTATACTAAAGCGCTTAGTTTGTAGCTAAAAAAAATGTAATTTTGCAGTCCAATTTTTTTAAATCAATGAGAACCAAAACTTTAAAAAAGAATAAAATCAACGTAATTACTTTAGGTTGTTCAAAAAACGTTTACGATAGTGAAGTGTTAATGGGACAATTAAAAGCAAGTGGAAAAGAGGTAACACATGAGGCTGCTAATGATGAAGCTAATATTGTGGTGATCAACACTTGTGGTTTTATTAATAACGCAAAAGCGGAATCAGTAAACACAATCTTAGAATACGTAGAGAAAAAAGAGGAAGGTATTGTTGACAAGGTCTTCGTTACTGGATGTTTATCTGAGCGATACAGACCTGATTTAGAAGCTGAAATCCCTAATGTAGATCAATACTTTGGTACGACAGATTTACCTTTGTTATTAAAAGCATTAGGAGCTGACTATAAACACGAATTATTAGGAGAGCGTCTGACGACTACTCCTAAAAACTACGCTTACCTTAAAATCGCTGAAGGATGTGACCGTCCTTGTAGCTTCTGTGCTATCCCTTTAATGAGAGGAGCACACGTATCTCAACCTATCGAGAAATTAGTAAAAGAAGCTGAGGGATTAGCTAAAAACGGAGTAAAAGAGTTAATCTTGATCGCTCAAGATTTGACTTACTACGGATTAGATTTATACAAAAAGAGAAACTTAGCAGAGCTATTAGAGAACTTAGCGAAAGTAGAAGGTATCGAATGGATCCGTCTTCACTATGCATTCCCTACAGGATTCCCTATGGATGTATTAGAACTAATGAAGAGAGAACCTAAGATCTGTAACTACCTAGACATCCCTCTACAACATATCTCTGACAATATCTTAAAGTCTATGCGCCGTGGTACTACACAAGCGAAGACTACTAAGCTATTAAAAGAGTTTAGAGAAGCTGTACCAGGTATGGCTATTCGTACGACATTGATCGTAGGATACCCAGGAGAAACAGAAGAAGACTTCCAAATCTTAAAAGATTGGGTACAAGAAATGAAGTTTGAACGCTTAGGATGTTTTACTTACTCTCATGAAGAAAACACACATGCTTATTTACTAGAAGACGATGTTCCAGAGGAAGTAAAACAAGCTCGTGCAAACGAAATCATGGAAATCCAAGCACAAATCTCTTTTGATCTAAACCAAGAGAAGATAGGACAGACATTCCGTTGTATCATTGATAGAAAAGAAGGTACTGAGTTTATAGGACGTACTGAGTTCGATAGCCCAGACGTAGATAACGAGGTAAGAATAGACGCTACTAAACACTATCTGAAAATAGGTGAATATGCAGATATCCACATCGATAGTGCTTATGAGTTTGACTTATTCGGTACACCAGTAAAATAATATTTAAAAGCTGTTCTTCACTGAACAGCTTTTTTTGTACCTTTCTTTTAGAATCTAAAAAATTATTTAATCATACCGTCTCTGGCTTCTCTCCTATCAAGGCGTTTATTTTAGTTTGTTTACACAACAATAATATTAAGGTAAAGTTGACAATACATAAAACATTCATCTTTGTCCTAATCAATTAAAACAGATACCATGAGATTCCAAAAGAGACTATTAGTTTTATGTTTAGCTATGAGTTCATTTGCATTTGCACAAGATAATAAAGTATTGCGTATCGCACATAGAGGTGCTATGGGGCACGTAACGGAGAACACAGTAGAATCTGTACTGAAAGCTGTAGAGATGAAATCTGATGCAATCGAAATAGACGTTTTTAAAGTAAAAGATGGCGCTCTAATGGTACATCATGATGATACCTTAGAACGACTAACGAACGGTAAAGGAAATATCGAACAATATACTCAAGCAGAACTACAAGCGCTACTAGTAGATGGTAAATATAAAATGCCTACCCTAGAAGATATTATTGCTGCTATCAATAGGAAAGCGGTATTAAATATAGAACTAAAAGGAGCGAATACCGCAGAAGGTACATACGCTATCATCCAACAGTTCAAACAAAAAGGATGGACGAATGCAGACTTTATCATCTCTAGTTTTAAATGGGATGAATTAGAAAAAATAGCTGCTCTAGATCCTAATTTAGACATCGCTGTACTGACTTCTAAAGAGCCAGCTGATGCTATTAAATTTGCACATAAGATCAAGGCTGTAGCGATCAATCCTTACTTCAAAACATTGAATGAGAAAAACGTGAGTAAAATCAAACAAGCTAAGTTAAAAATATATCCATATACTGCGAATGAGGAGAAAGATATCCAACGTCTAAAAGACTTAAAAGTAGACGGTATCATCACCAACTTCCCAGAGAGAATATAATACATTTTGGTTAGGTTATTTTAAGCAGAAAGGCGTATTCAGTGTGAATACGCCTTTTATTTTATTCGTTATTTATACTTTATATTGCTTCAAAGAAACCTGTGAAATACTGTAAGAATAACACCCATAAGATGATAATCGTAGTACCTAATATCGCTCCAAATAATCCACCGAGTACGAAGTCCTTTTGCTTCAACATCCCTGTACCAAAGACAATGGCATTAGGCGGCGTAGATACTGGTAAGAATAATCCACACGAAGAACAAAGTCCTACCACTAACCCTACCGGTAATAACTGATCTGTAGGTAGTACAATAGCGGCAATATTAATCACAATAGTAGCTGTAGCAGTACTACTCATAATATTAGAAAACAACACTGTCACTACTGCGAAAATAATCATCATCACGATCATATTAAACTCCATCCCTGCTAAGAACTGAGAGTAATATGGTGCTAGTAGCTCTTTAATAGCCATCCCTAGAGATAACCCTCCCGCTACTAGCATCAAGGTATCCCAAGGCAATCTGCGCACGTCCTCTGCTGTGATAATCCCCAACATCGGCAAGAACATAATAGGCACCATCGCGGCTCCTGCTGTAGGTATATGTAATCTACTTCCTAACATCCACATCAATACTGTCACTCCTAAGATGATAATAACGGCTAGACGCTGTAAGCGCATACTATTCGTCATTTCTAAGGCTTTGTTTGCAAACGAAACATCTAATCCTTTTACCTTAGAAGTATACTTGCGCACTACAGCATACCAGAATGTTCCTAATAAAACTACGGCTGGTAAGAACCCTAATAACAACCACTGAGAAAACGTAACATCGAATCCTTTAGATTTCAATACGTTCACTACGATTAAGTTAGGAGGTGTAGATACCATACTCATCATCCCTGCAAAGGTAGCAGCAGCTGGAATACTGACTAAGATAGCCTTAGACATATTAGAGTCTTTCCCCTCTCTATCTATCAAGGGCATCACTGAAGCTAATACCATAGCAGCAGTCGCTGTATTCGAGATAATCAAGGATAGAACTGAAGTAACAATGATAATACCTAATACTAGCATATTAGGATTAGAGCCAAAAATAGAAATGGTCTTCTTAAACAACGACAAGTCAAGATTGGTCTTCCGCATTCCTTCACTCAAGAAGAAACCTCCTAAGAATATCCAGATCACACTGTCTGACCAGGTATCTGATATCTCCTGGGGCGAAATCGTGGCTCCCTGTATATTCCCCATGGTATAGACGAGAAAACCTATAATCATAATCCCTACCGCAAAGGGAGGAATGGCTTCTGTCGCCCAGAGTAATATAGAGAATATTAAAATAAACATGGTGTATTTCTGAGCTTCACTAAAAACATCTGGAGCTAAAAAATAAGTACCTAACAGTGCAGCGACTAAAGAAAAGAAGAAAATACCTACCCTCGTTTTGATATTCCACATATTCCACGAAGCCTCTATTAGAAGCTCACTGTAGAATCGGATACCCGTTCTAATCTTCCTAATCTTGTCAAAGTAATCAAATTCCATATTCTTGTATTTAACCTTTAAAATTACAACAAATTAGTACATCAAGCCACTTTTACTATTGTATAATAAAAACAAAAGTGGAACTCTGACGAGTCCCACTTTTAAGAATTAGTGCATTAACCTGATAATCTATTAACTATGAAAGCATTAATTAAAACTATATTTTAACCCTATTTGTATTTGGTATGGGTTTCCTCTATTGACAGGAGTCCCTTTTGTATTTACTCTATAATTAAATTGTTGTGTAGCTTGATCAAAACCTGGTAAAGCAGCTGTCTCCCCTTTCTTAGGTACCCCTAAAGCATATAGAGACTGCGTTCTCATAGATTTATTCACTCCCCAATCTTTATTCAATAAGTTCGCTACGTTAAATACATCTGCTGATAGCTCAAACTTGTGTTTCCCTTTAACATGGAAAGTCTTCGCTATACGCAAATCAAATACACCATAGAAGCTATTCTTTCCTCCGTTTCTCTCTGCTATTTTACCATAGCTATCTTGGATATAATTTTTAAGGCTACTGCTTACTTCTGGATTATCCATAATCGCTTGTAATCCATCCTTAATATGCTGTGGAGTCTTAGGATCATTGATATCAAATACATACGCTAAGTCATTATTACCACTAACAAAATCTCCATTCGTATTACCTCCTGATAATAAGCTATATCTCGTTCCTCCAATACCAGAGAATCTCACTCCTACATTCACTCCGTAGAAACTAGGTGCATTACCATACACTACTAACTTATGTCTAAAGTGATTATCAGAATAGCTCATCTTGCTTAAATCTCTAGGGTCATCTGCTACTGGTAGTCCTAGTGTAGCCGAGTTAGCTACGTTTCCATTATAAGAAGTATTGTCCTTAGTAGAGTTCCAAGTATAACTCACTGCTATCTGTCCATCTCTGTAATAGTTATAATTCGTGTCAAATACTAAAGCATAGTTATTTACTTTTCCTTCACTTACTAACTCTAATACACGACCTAGTTGGTTTGATTTTCTACCTTGTTTCCAATCAGAAGCACCGTTCGCTAAAATAGTTTCTGCAGGGACGAATACACCTCTTCCTCCTTCATTGTCTAAAGTAAAGAATGGTTTATCCACCATATTTCTATCTTTATAGAAGTAGTTATTACGAGCTAAGTTCATATACCCTGTCACACTCACCTTAAATCTACTGCTGAAGAAGTGTGTATACGATAAGTTAGCCTTATACACCATCGGTACTTTTGCATCTTTTCCTGTGAAGTTGATTGTGCTTAACTGATGTTGAGTCAAAGAAGGTATTGTGTTTTTATCTTTTCTATAAGCTTCAAAGTCTGGAGTAGGTACATCAGCTCCCATTACATCCACAGTAGCTAGCTTACTTCCATCAAAAGTAAGGTTGTTAATCAATGCATAGTTATTCACATCCGAACCAAAGATACCTCCACCTAGACGGATATAGTCTGTATTGTTCTCATTGATATTCCAATCAAACTGAATACGTGGCTGTACAATCAAAGACTTAAAGTTATTGTCTGTTCTTAGTCCTAGCTCATCATATACTAACTGGTTAAACTTAGCTGTCGGATACTTCGCATAATCTAAACGAAGCCCTAAAGTCATATCTAAACCAGGATATAAAGAAGTCTTCATTTGTCCATAGATACCCGCATTTAATATATTCCCATCGACAGTAAGGTCATCTACTAAAGGTACTTCTCTATAATATCTATAAGGTCTTAGATTCTCAAAGCTATCCATAGATGAATATCCTAGAGCAGGATCATTATTAAAATGGAAACGTCCATTCACTTCACTACCATATACTGACTTAGAATTAGTCTGCATCACGTCAACACCGAAAGTATAGTTTACTTTATCTGTGTTATAGTATAAATTATTTACAACCTGAAAAACATTGTTGGTGAACTTCTCTTGTGCAAAACGGTGTCCTCCCAACTGTATATTCGCTGAGCGCACACCTCCTCCAATATTAGAAGTTACGTTCTCCACAATAGCACGTGGTATATACCATCCTGGTAACTCTGCACTCTGATGACTATCCTGGAATGTATATAAGTACTGTACTTTTAACTCATTAGTCAGCTTAGGACTGATATTCGTTCTTAATGTAGCTAATAAACTGTTGTCAACACTCTTATCTGTACCATAAGATTCGTATAGATTAATCTGTGTGTTATCTCCTAATCCTAGTGGATTATAGTCATATGTAAGGTTATTTCTAACCGTCAATAAGTTGTTCTCGTTAATCTGCCAATCTAAACGTAAGAAGGCTGCATCAGAGTTTCTTCTCTTGTCAAATGTTCCGTACTGAGGATTATTAGACACACCATATTTATCACGAGCAATACCTACGAACTTATCTAAAGTCTGGTTAGTAATACCGTATCTATCCTCATCTGCTGGCCCATTAATATCTGCAATCACTAGTGATCGAGTGTCTAACTGGTGATCCCATGCTACAAAATAATGTAGTTTATCCTTAATAATCGGGCCACTTAAAGATAGTCCATATTGATAAGTAGAGTAATCTCTATCCCCTTTCTTATTTCCGTTGATATCATACGGGCTAGATAACCAATCTGCACGCATATAAGAGAACATCGAAGCTGAGAACTCATTGGTTCCAGATTTAGTCACTGCACTTACGGTTCCTCCTCCACTTCTTCCTAATGTCACATCATACTGATTCGTCACTACCTGAAACTCACGTACTGCCTCCATAGATACAGAATATGGAGCACCACTTCTACTAGTAGTCGCCCCTCCTGATGTAGGATTCTTAGCAGTAGTACCATCTATCGTAAAGTTAATAGAAGATCCTAGTTGTCCTCCTATAGACCCTCCATTCGATAAAGGTGATAAATCCGTTAGGTTAGCAAAATTACGTCCGTTAATAGGTAAATTCTTTATAGAGCTTGCTGTAAAAGTAGTCGCTGCCCCCAAAGACTCCTTCTGATTCTTTAAGCTCTTTCCATCAATAACGATTTCTTCTAAATGCTGATCATCTAATCCAATAACAATATCTACGAATACATTATCACCTTGGTTTACGTAGTACCCCGTTTTTTTTACTTCTCCACCAGTCTCATCCTGTGTAACAACGATATAAGGACCTCCTAATGGAATTTCTTTAAAGACAAACTCCCCATTAGCATTCGTCTTAGTGCGGGTGGTAAATCCTGTAGAGGTATTTCTAATCATAACTTCTTTTCCCTGTTGGATCGCATTATCCTGTAATACGATCCCTTGGATAGAAGCTTGTGTGGTTTGAGCAAAAACTTGTGCACTAAATAAAGTCGCACATACCAAACCTGCTAATTGTAATTTTTTTTTCATTTACGTTACTACTAGTTGATTAATGAAGTCAAATCTATTCTTCCATTATTATCTCTAGATGTTTAGTGCGTAAAGAAATTGTCATTTTTAAATTCAAGAATTCTAAGAGTTATTATTAAAGTGTTAACTCATAGTCATCTTATACTAAAGTCTGTCTTTTTCTGTCATCTCTATTTCTTTAGAACTGTATTTTACCTTTTGGTTTCCTAAATTATACTTTAAAGAAATAGCAAAACCTTGTGTATCGCTATAGTCTTTAAAGTAGTTATTTTGATTCGCATAGTTAGTACTAATGATCTGTCTGTCACTACCAAAAATATTATACACATACAAATTAGCAGATAACTTATTCTTCAAGAACTCTCTACTCATGATAAAGTCTGTACGCTGATAACTACTTATTCTAAAAGTTCCTTGTACACCTGGTGTATAAAAACTATAAGTCAACATCGCTTTCCAATTACTCTTTTTTTCTAAAAGTGCAGAAGCATATAGTTGCCCTCCAAAACCGAATGCATCATTCTTATACAACTTCTTATCTAGACCATAAAAGTAATCTTCCTTATACTCTAATCTTAAATAGCTATTTAGAGTCAGCCACTCTCCTACTTTATACGGCGTGTTTAAACTCATCCCTGCTACCTGTCTCTTATCTATATTTGTATAGTGATATACTAATGTATTAGTAGCATCCTCTTGATATGATATTTCCATAGATGGATTCTGCTCTCTCTTATAGTACATCTCTAAACTCCACTCTTTATAATCATAACTCAGACTAAAATTATGACTGATTGTTGGTTTTAAATCAGGGTCTCCTTGAAAGTAAGAAAACAAATTATAATAACTCTTCGCTGGGTTCATCCAAGAATACGAAGGTCTGTCAATGCGCTTGCCATACGAAAAGCCCAAATGATGATCGTCTGTTACATCATACTTCACATAGGCTGTAGGAAATAACTTAAAGTATGACTGTGTGTCACTCCCTACCCCTGTGCTCTTCGTCTGAATGCCTGTGTACTCTCCTCTCAATCCTGCTTTAATCTGCCATTTATCCCATTGCTTCGTAAATGAAGTATATCCTGCCCAGTTGATTTCTTGATAATCATAATCGTTACTCTTGTCTTTATTAGGATTCCCTGTTTTAGTATCAAAAAAGTCTAATGAATATAAAGCTTTGACAATACTATACTTTCCTCCTAACTCCCACTTCGTTGTTTCTTTATCTATCGTATAATCAATACCAGATACAGCTAATCGTGTACGCGAGTTATCTTTCGTTGCGAAAAAGCGTTCAGTTGGTACTTGATTTTTAAAGTTTAATTCAGTTCGTACATCTTGGTTATCTTTCTGGTTATCATACGTAAA
Source organism: Myroides odoratimimus (assembly GCF_001485415.1). Lineage (GTDB taxonomy): Bacteria > Bacteroidota > Bacteroidia > Flavobacteriales > Flavobacteriaceae > Flavobacterium > Flavobacterium odoratimimum. Next base: position 8,244 of record NZ_BCMQ01000007.1, on the reverse strand, counting down.
ATAAGAAGACCATAATAAGTTTTTCTCTTGACTAAACTTCTTGTCTAACATAAAATACCCTGTGTACGTATCCATATTAGCACGCTTCTTATTAAAAGTAGTATAGTTAGATTCTACAATCCACTCTTTATTATAGATTAATGTAGGGATGACATAATCACCTTTGGTTTGCTCATTAATATAGCCATCCCCTCCTAATGTCAGTGTCAATGTACTATCTACCTTTACATCCATCTCCGCATTAAAACTATGTCTTCCTCTCATCTTATTCATACGAGTCAGGTCTGTACTCCAACGCTCTCCGGTCTCATAGATAACGTTGTCTTCATTATAGCGTACTCCTGATCCTTTTGTATAAGAATAATTTCCAGATAAATTCACTTTATCACCAGAGTAAAAATGTTGTGTACCTAAGGTGTTAACTGCATAGGTAGTTTGTTTAAAACGATCTGTTACACTCCCTTTATATCCTAAGTTTACGTTCTTTTTTAATTTAATGTTCAATACTGTTCCCCCCTGAGCATCATACTTAGCAGGAGGATTAGTAATAACTTCTACAGCCTCTACCTGTGTACCATCTGTAGATTCAAGCATCTCTTTTAACTGCTCTCCTGTCAGCATCACCTTTCTATCGTTAATCGTCACCAATATACTAGAGCTCCCACGGATACTTAGGTTATCTCCTATCGCATTGACCCCAGGTGTTTGTTTCAGAATATCCCACGCATTCGTAGTCGCTAATGGTGTGTCTTGCACATTAAATACTAATCTGTCTATCTCTCTTTTTATAGTAGGACGCTTAGCGGTAATCATTACTTCTTCTAAAATAGCATTATCTTCTGCTAACTCTACTACAGCTGAAGTGGTACCTAAAGCTATCGTCTGAGATTTAAATCCTACATAACTAAATTCTAATTGGGTAATCAATGTATTAGCGTCTAAATCATAAACACCTTGTTCATCTGTATAAACAGACTGTACTATCTTGCCATCTGCATCTTTAGCTACAACAGTAACAAAAGCCAATAATTCCTTTTTATTGTCTATTACTTTTCCTTTGATCTGAGAGTTTGTTGTTTGTGCATTTACTAATACACTTAACAATAATATGCTCCATAAAATAAGTATGCGTACCATAATTTCATTAATTTTAAACAAAGGTGCTGTATTCAGAAAAAGAAGGCGGTTAATGAACGGTTAATGAACGGTTAACAGCAAAAGCCTCTTGATGTATTACTCTCTTTTTAAAGTATATTTGTGTATATGAAAAAGCTAAATTCTAAATATTACTTAATCATCTTTTGTTTGTTTTATATACTTCTTGTAGGGGTAATGATTTTTTATTTCATGCAAGCAGTTAAACTAAAACAAAAAGAAATAAGTAGTATCTCTCATCAAAAAATGGATGATTTACTAGAGGAGCATTTCTACAAAGAAATTAGCTTAACAAAAGAAAATTTACTGTATACTTCTTTTTTAGACCTACTGCAGCAAAAAACAACCTTAGAAAATATCAAAACAGACTTTACTTCTGTCCTAGACAAGAATAATGAATTGTTTACAAAAAAGATAGACAGTACGTTCTCTACCTTAGGATATGAAGTGGCTGCAAAAATAGTTATCAAACAAGTAGTTATACATGATAGCAAAGAGGAGTTATTAGATAAACCTTTTGTCCTTTTAGAAACAAAGCGAAAACTGAACGCTCCCCAAAGAATAAATACTTCTGAATGGGAAATTAATGAGACTAGTATAAAGGATGAAGGTGATACATGCACAGAATGTCCTGATAGTTATAAACTACATATCACTATTTACCAAGAAAGATTTATAGAGGTAACTAATTATTTAAGCTTAACACTAAGGCAGTTATTTCCCCTTTTAAGTGGTTCTATTCTAATCTGTGTTTTTATTCTCATATTATATTATACTACTTATAAAGCTATCAAAAGAAAGGAAAGAGAAATAACTAATCTCTACAATATGGTAGATAATGTCTCTCATGAGTTTAAACTACCTATCGCTACTCTAAAATATGGTTGTAAGAATCTGTCGAAAGAATATGAGTCTCCTACAGTGAACCTTCTACTCCGTCAAGTAGATCGATTAGACCGATTACAGAATAGCCTTAATCCTATCCTATCAGATGAAGAAGAAGGTTATAAAAAAGAAGATGCTTTAGTACTGATAGAGGATATCCAAAACCTGTATCCTGAAGTACTATTAGCTATAGAATGGAATGCTAAAGATGAACTAAATCTCTCTAAAACTAAAATAGAAACTGTACTTCTTAATCTATTAGAAAACAGTATTAAATATGGTGGAACAGAGATTAAATGTATTATCTCATCAGAAGCTAATCAGTATACTATCACAATTATAGATAACGGAATGGGTATCGCTAAGGATAAACAGAGTGATGTCTTCAAGAAATTCTATAGAATACGAGAAGGCAATATCCATAATACCCAAGGACTAGGCATCGGATTATACCAAGTACAACAAATAGTAAAATCACTTCACGGAAGTATTAATATAAATAGTAAACTACAAGTAGGGACTACTTTTAAAATCACAATACCTTATGTATAAATTGTTATTAGTAGAGGATGATATTGATTATGGTACAGTTATCCAACAGTATTTAGGTATCTGTGGTTTTGAGGTAAAATGGTTCACTACTCCAGAAGAAGTTATAGATACTGTAACACAAGAACACTTTGACTTAGCGATATTAGATATTATGCTCCCTCAGAAAGATGGTTTTACCTTATCGAAAGAGATTAATACGGTATTACCTAACTTGCCTTTCTTATTCTTAACAGCAAAGAACCAAAGTATTGACCGCTTAATGGGGTTAAAGTTAGGTGCTGATGATTATATATCTAAAACATGTGATCCTGAAGAACTAAAGCTTCGAATAGAGAATATCCTAAAGCGAACTGCTGTACCAAAAACAGAACAGTACTTATTAGGCAGCTATACTTTTAATCCTATACAGCTAAAGCTGAGTCATCCCTCTGAAACGATACGTCTGACAGAACGAGAAAGAGATTTATTACTTCTATTAATCAGTCATAATGGTGATATTATCTCTCGTGAAGAGATCTTACAGAAGCTTTGGCCATCTGCAGACTACTTTAATGGACGTAGCTTAGATGTATTCGTCACTCGCTTGAGAAAATACTTTCAACACGATGAATCAATAAGTATCCTGAGTTTAAGAGGGGTTGGTTTTGAGGTGAACTTATCCCTTAAATAAGCTTGGTACTACTCCGTAGTAGCAATATAAAAAGGGACTGCGAGTAAGATCACAATCCCTTTACTTATTCTATTTATCTTGAAAACGTTTGAGAAAAGTCTCGTTCAGTTTTCCTTTATCTTTGATTCTGCTTAAAGCTTCTAAGGCTTTCGTTTTATAACTTTCATCCTTAGTCTCTTTAAATAATTCGTCTGAAGCAAGTGCATAATTAGCATTAAAGTCATCTAGCGTATTAAAAGTAGTTTGGCACTTATCTAAATATTCTAAACCTGCCTCATACTGAGTATCCGCTATAAAGAGTATTCCCTTCATTAAATATACTTCTTGCTGTCGTTGCTCCGTCCAGGTATTCTCTGTTATATACAACTCTTCTGCAATACTTAATTTTTGTAGTCCATTAGCAATGTCTCCTAAAGAAGTAGCAGTAAGTCCTATTCCATAATATCCATCAGGGTCATTGGGAAAGTCCTTGATCAATTCTTCGTATTTCTTTCTCGCTAAACCAATATTTCCAACTCTTAAAGCTGCTTCTGCTAATTCCTCTTTAAACACTGAATTACTCTTACTAGCTAAACTATCAGCATAGTAATAATACGTTACTGCGGCTTCGTGTTTATTTTGTTTAGTTAAAGCCACTCCAGTGAAGAAATATGCATCACAAAGTGTTTTATCTCTTTCTATTAAACTAAAAAACACTTTACCTGCGATATTATAATACTTAGGTGAATTAAGAGCTTCTAAGCCTACTTTATATAATCGTTCTACTTCTGCATCATCAGATGGACAACTAAGCTCTAAATCATCATAAGAACACTTATAATCAACAGTCTGAGCATAAGTAAAGTTATACGTAAGACACCAAGTAGTAAAAAGTAGAAATACTACAATCTGTAATTTATCTCTGGTAAACAATCTCGCTGGTAGGAGATGCATTATAATATTCATTATTTTCTTGTTCTTTAATACGATCAGTAAACAACACTCCATTCAGGTGATCAAATTCATGTTGTATAATGACAGCTGTAAAACCTTCTATCACTTCTTGGAAATGCTCTCCACTTAAATCATAGTAAGTAATCTGAATAGCTAAGCTTCTATATACTTCTCCATATTCATTAGCAATAGATAAACACCCTTCTTCTCCTCTTCTCAATATTTTAGAATACCATACAATCTCTGGATTAATAAAGAATTCGAATGGTTCTCCTTTTTTATCCATTCGTTGCACTAGAAAAACTCTTCTATTGATACCTACCTGAGGTGCTGCTATCCCTACTCCAGGTTTCTCTTCATTGCGAACAGTTTTATACATTCTCGCAATCAGATATTTTAAGTTCTCATCTGTCGGTAATACTTCTTCACATCTCATTCTAAGCACTTGTTCTTCCACAGGGCTATCTACCTGATAGACATGCATTGGTTCTTCTACAGTACTTTGTTGTATAAGAAGATTTTCTATATCGTTTAACTTGGTGTAAGTATTCATTTTATTTTGTTTTACAAGTCAAAAATATAACTTAAATCACATATAAATAAAAAAAGCCCAGAGAATCTCTGAGCTTTTTACTTATGCCGACTTAGGAAGACTATCAGGGGCTTGTACTTGCAGTACCTCTGGTAGAGCAGGGATAGAATCATTCACTGATTTTACATCTGTACCTTCATCCTCATCTTCGTCATCATCCTTTGCTCCTTGTCCCAATACTTCACTTGCTTTATATCTACCTAACTTAATTTTAAAATCTTCTGCATTACCTGTTATTCTCATTGGTATTCCTATAATACCTAATGGAGGCAATCCCAATCTAAATCCAATATTTAAATCTCCATCTAAACTTACTTGTCCCTCAAAACGTGGCCTAAAACCAGCCATCTTCATTTTAGTTCGTTCAATAGTCATTACATTATCTTTAATAGATGATTTAATATTAACGTCAGATAATGTTCCTTTTTCTAACGATTTAGCATCCGTCTTATCTGCAATAGCTCCTAAAAGTTTAAATCCTTTAAAACTAATATTTGCTAATGATAATGTACCTTGACCTTCAATGCTCTTCATTACAGGGAACATACTACTGTTTAATTTCCCTTTCAAACTATAATCTAAAGAAACCGTTCCGTAAGCATCCTTCGCCATTGTCACCATTTCTCTAAACAAAGTAATTTCTTTATATGCTCTTTGAATATCAAATTCAGAAGCTTTTAAATGATAACTAAACAATGCACTTCTATAACCTGTTGGTTCATAAGTTCCATTCATAGCAACATTTGTTCCTATCAAATTAAACTTAGTATCTTTCAAATCTATACCTCCTTTAAAAACAACTAGATTACCTGTAAAGTTTTCAATATTGTATTCTGTGTATTTAATCTTATCAGCTACAGCATTAAAGGCAATATTAATGTCTTTAGGAACCTGAATAACACCTGCGTTAGATGTATTTGCTGTTGTGACATTACTAGTTTTATTATTTGCAAACATCATAAATTCATCAACATTCATATAAGGAGTTTGTAAATCAAAGTTCCCTTTTAAAGTATCTCCTTTCAGCATATAACCAATCACATTCGTCAAGTATCCATTCATAGAAAATTTAGAACTACCATAAGTAGCTTCAAATTTCTCAAACTTCATCTTTTCTTTATAGAACTTGAATACTCCTTTTTTAATATGTAATGGTTTTGGGAACATCTCAGAAGTCACAGTTATATTGTCTACTTCAAATTTCCCACCATTCTTTAATTTATCAAAATCTCCTTTTACAGCATCACTTTGTAATCCACTTAAGAAAAGACTCGTTAATAATCTACCGCGTACATCTATTCCATCAATCTTAAACAACTTATATAGGTTACCTATATTCAATGTTCCTTTTGACTTCACATTATAATTTAAGTTATTTAAATTATACAAACTAGCAGCTAATTGGAAAGGTTCTCCTGCTATTTTAAAGTCAATTGGTAAGACTTTAATTGTTAAGTCATGTAGAGATCCACGCTTACTCTTAATGATCGTATGAATCTGAATATTCTCTATTGGTAAGTCAGGTATACGTTTAAATTGAACATATCCATTGACAAACTTAATTTCAGAATCAATTACAGGGAATAGTTTACGCTTTGGCTCGTATGTTCCCTTTATACTACCCTTTGCATCAATCACACCTCTAAGCACAATATCTTCTATAGGTATGAATTCCTTTATATTCTCTAAGTCCACTTTAGCATCTACATCCGCCTCAATATTGTAATCACGTAGATTCTTTAGATATATATTACCTTTTATAAAATTACTCATAGCAGATAACGAAATATCAGCAATTCTAACAGAAGTATTTTTATAATTAGAATCCTTAGCTGCTATATCAAAGTTAAAGTTAATAGCTTCTAATGCTTCTGGTAATTGTTCTAACTTAAAATATCCATCTTTTATAGATCCTTTTAAATCGAATTGAGGAATACTAGTGATAGTACTGTCTCTATATACCTTACGTAAGGTTCTTCTTTCAATAATACCTTTAGAGTAAGTTCCATCAAAAGCTCCATCCAAAGCTAATTCACCACGCATAGCAAATCCTTCAATACCTATTGCTTTTTGAAATAAATCAAGATTAACTATTGAATTTATCTTTCCTTTTGCATTGATAACGGTCAAGCCCTCAACTTCTGCATTGATATCAGTATGTTTATTATCTAAATCAAAAGCCAACTTATTAATAGACACTTTTCCTTTTTCTATATCTAACTTTGGCATTGAATAAGCAAAGTCAAGTTCTACATTTTCTAAAGGCTTACTAACTTGTTTATTTTGTATAAATCCATTCTTTAACTTCAATGATAAATCTACATTAGGACTTAAAGTATCAACAATAACATATTTACCTTTTAATAAAAACTTACCATTAACATCTCCAGCAAATTTAGTATCATCCAACCAATATTGATACTCTGGTGGTATTACTGATAACAGTTGTTCTAGAGTAGCATTCTCTGTTTTAATATCAAAAAGCATATCATAGCCATTCTCAATAAAACCAAAATGTCCTTTAAAATCAACAGGTAAACCTTTAATACGTAAGTCGTTCTTTTCAAAGACAAATGTTAAAGACTTTGTATCTACTTTAGTTTGAAGCTTAGCTAAAATAGGTTTTTCTTTCACATAGTGAACTCCATCAAAATTCAAATCAAAAGAATGTATACTTGCTTTACTCAACAAATCAAATACATCATCGCTCATATTTCCTTGACCAACATAATCAAAATCAGAAGCTATGAAACTCAACTTACTAGCTAAATCATTATAGATTATTTCTGCATTATCAATATGAAGTTCGTCAATCTTTAATTCAAGACTCTCATCGCTTTCTTCTTTTTCATCTGATGGTACAAAAACATCATAATTTGCTTCTCCTTTTTCTGTAACATTAATGTGAACAATAGGACTATCTACGTATATTCTATTAAAAGCTAATTTACCACCTACTATACTAAAGATATCGACACCTAAACTAACAGATTTAGCTTCAAATAAATGATCAGAATACAATGAATCTAATTGTACACCAGCTATACTAGGATTAACTACTGTAGCTGTTAATAAAGGAAATCTATTATAAAATGATAGATCAATTTTCTCAAAGTCTACTTCTCCCTTGATGGATTCTTTCATTAATTCCTTTACCTTAACATTTATTTGATCTGCATAAAATACTGGTACAATATACATTAGTGCTAATACTAATACACATAATACTCCAATGCCTATTCCTAATCTAATAAGAATTTTTTTTACAGTTTTCAACATAGCTTACTTAATCTTCAATATGCGTACAAAGTAACATCTTTTTTTCGCAACTTTAACAAACTTAAACAGAAATATAGTACAACATCTTGTCTGCAGAAACAAAATATGACTAATCCATATAAACAAAAAATCCCCAACCTCATACGAGATTGGGGATTCTATAAAGAAAGGCGGCGAC
>NZ_BCMQ01000006.1 GCF_001485415.1 Myroides odoratimimus | reverse complement strand
GTATGTCGCCGCCTTTCTTTATAGAATCCCCAATCTCGTATGAGGTTGGGGATTTTTTTGTTTGTATATTATTCCTTTTAAAAGAACTTATAAAAAAGTAATCTTTTTTTGTAACGTTTCATTCTATTTTATACTTACTATGTATATTATAACCCTATAAATACTACATAATTATGAAGCGTGTATTTTCTTTTATTTTATTATTTGTTTTAGTTAGTTTTCAGTGTATTGCTCAAGATATTAATATATCAGAGAAAAGCTTATTATGGGAAGTTTCTGGAAAGGGCTTGAACAAGCCTTCTTATGTTTTAGGTACATTTCACATTTTGTGTAAGGATGAATTAATTATTAGTGACAAAGTTCAAAAAGCTTTAGATAGCGCAGAGCAATTAGCTTTAGAGGTTAACTTTAGTGATCCTGTTGAATTGGCATATATGCAAAAAATGTTTGTTTCAGAGCAATCTTTATCTTCTCAATTGTCCCAGGAAGAGTTAGCTGAGTTTGGGGCTATTCTGAAGGAAGAATATAATTTAGAACTAGAGCAAGTAAATAACTTTTCAACTATAGCTTTGGTTGGATTAATGATGTCTAAGTTAGTGTCATGTGAAGTTAAAGGATATGATTTAGAACTTTTTGAAAAAGCATTGCAAGCTAATAAATCAATAATTGGTTTAGAACATTTCATTGATCAACAGAAAGTGATGGAAAGTATGTATTCCCCTAAAGAATTGGTTAATCAATTTAAAGAAGTTAATGCTTATAAGAAGAATTATAACGAGATGAAGCAATCTTTCTTAGATGAGGATATTGAAGCATTGTATGAGTTTGGAACAGACCCTAAGTTTGTACCAACTAAGTTTAAGAAAGACTTATTAGATAATAGAAATATTAAATGGGTAGCTAAGATGCCAGAAATAATGAAAGAGAAGTCAACAGTATTTGCTGTAGGAAGCGCACATCTTGGTGGAGAGTATGGAGTTCTGAAGTTATTAGAAAAAGAAGGATATCAAGTAAAAGCTGTTTATAATTAGTTAAGGTGAGCAAGATTTTAGAACGAACCTTTCTAGATCAAATTGAAAAGCATAAAGGTATTTTATATAAAGTATCTAAGATGTATATGGATAACCAAGAGGATCAAAACGATTTGTATCAAGAAATTGTTTTACAATTGTGGAAGTCTTATACTCGTTTTCAAGGGCAGAGTCAATTCTCTACTTGGATGTATAGAGTGGCTTTAAATACAGCTATTACTTATTTTAAGAAAGCTAAGCAAGTAGTTGGACGAAATGAAGCTTTTGATGAGAAAATGAAAAGTATGCAATCAAGTGAAGTTGATATGGATATAGAAAGCCAAGTACACTATTTGTATAAGGCTATCTATTTATTAAATGACGTAGAGAAGGCACTCGTATTTTTGTATTTAGAAGGATTCTCTCATCAAGATATAGGAAGAAATCTTGGTATTTCTGAAGGAAATGCTAGGGTAAAACTCAATAGAACAAAAAGTAAATTACAAGAAATTATTAAAGATCAAGGCTATGAATTTAGATGATTTAAAGAAGTCATGGCAGGAACAGGAACTGCCTAATGATATAGTAGCGTCTGAGAAGCTTAATGAAAAAGTAGGTTGTTTACCATTAGACAAGATAAGAGGGAATGTCAAAAAAGAGATTTGGATACAGGTTTTGAGTATTGTTTTTATAGCTTTTACTCCTCGTTTGTTACGTATAGATGATACTAGAATAGGAGGTTTTTATCTATTCTATGGAATATTTGTACTTATTACAGGATATTATATTTTGAAGATGTATCGCTTTTATAAAACATCTGCTTCTTTGGAATTAAACAGTAGAGACAGTTTATATGATAGCTATTACAATGTTAAGTTGTATATTCAAATGTATGAGAACTTTTGTTATTCTCTTATTCCTTTTGGTATTCTATTGCTTTTAGCTGTATCTCCTTCATCTCAATTAGATCTTATTTTGGGAGGTGATTTACATGCTTTAAAGTATTTAGGAATAGTGTCTATTATTATGGTTGTTCTAATTTATTTTATTGCCAAGTATTGGATTAAAAAACTATATGGACAATACCTGAAACAGATAGAAGATACCTTAAATCAGTTTAAGGAACAAGAATAAAAAAATCCCGATTACTATCGGGATTTTTGTTTGTATTAAGCTATATAAACTTCATCTTTTGAATTCTAACAGCATTAAGGATTGCTAGTAAGGCAACTCCTACATCTGCGAATACAGCTTCCCACATCGTAGCTACTCCACCTGCACCTAGTATAAGTACTATGACTTTAACCACTAAGGCTAGTGTAATATTCTGAATGACTATTTTACGTGTTTCTTTACCTATATGCATTGCAGTAGCAATCTTAGAAGGTTGATCAGTCTGTATCACGACATCAGCTGTTTCTATAGCTGCATCACTTCCTAATCCTCCCATTGCAATACCTACATCACTTAGCGCAAGTACAGGTGCATCATTTATTCCATCTCCTACGAATGCGATAGACATATTAGGATGTTCTTTTTTAAGCTTTTCTACTTGCTCTACCTTACCTTCAGGTAGCAAACCTCCTAATGCTAGATCTATATTGGTTTCTTTGGCTACTTTTTGAGTGATAGTATTTTTATCACCGCTTAGCATTACAGTTTTCTTCACTCCAAGAGATTTCATCAGCTTGATTGCATCCTTAGAGTCAACTTTAATCTGATCAGCAATTGTTATATATCCACTGTATTCTTTATTTATAGCAACGATAACGATACTTTCTACTATATCGTCTATCTCCGTTGGGTAATTAATGTTATAGTGCTTTAAAAGAGCTGTATTACCAACTAGTACTTCTTTGCCATCTACTTTACCCATTAATCCTTTTCCAGATATCTCATGTACCTCTTCTGCAGTTTTGGAAGTAGGATAAGCTTCTACAATTGCCTTCGCAATAGGGTGTGTAGATTGTTTTTCAATAGCAGACACAATACTTACAAATTCAGTTTGTTCAACAGTAGTTTCTACTTTTTGAACTTTGAATACTCCTTCTGTTAGTGTCCCTGTTTTATCCATTACTACGATGTCTAATTTAGCCATTAGTTCTAAGTAATTTGATCCTTTAAACAAGATACCGTTTCTAGAAGCAGCCCCTATTCCTCCAAAGTATCCTAATGGAACGGAGATTACTAAAGCACAAGGACAAGAAATTACTAAGAATACTAGTGCACGCTCTAACCATGTTTTAAACTCATATCCTTCTCCTAATACAAAATAAGGGATAATCGTCAAAGCTACAGCTAGAAAGAATACGATAGGAGTATATACTTTAGCAAATTTTCTAATATAAAGTTCTGTTGTAGCCTTTCGAGCACTTGCTTCCTGTACCATTTGAAGGATTTTAGCAAGAGAACTATCTTGATATAACTTTGTTGTTTTAACCTCGATTACATTCTGTAAGTTAATCATCCCAGTAAGAACAGTTTCTCCTTTCTCGTAAGTACTTGGCTTACTTTCACCTGTTAAGGCAGAAGTATTAAAGCTACCTTTGTCCGTTAATAGCTCTCCATCTAATGGAATCTTTTCACCTACTTTTACTTGGATAATCTCTCCGATACTTACTTGTTCTGGATTGACAACAGTGTATTCATTGTTTCTAAATACTGTTGCTTCATTAGGGCGTATGTCTAGTAGAGCCTTGATATTACCTTTAGCTTTATTTACAGCGCTCTCTTGGAATATTTCACCGATGGTATAGAATATCATTACAGCTACTCCTTCAGGGTATTCACCTATAAAGAAAGCACCTAGCGTAGCTACTCCCATTAATGAGAACTCATTAAAGAAATCTCCTTTGCCTCCTAACTTCACAGCTTCTTTTAGAACAGGGAATGCTACTGGTAGATAAGCGACGATATACCAAGATAACCTCAGTGTATTATTGTTGATAAACCAATCTGCTTTTATAATATTAGCAAGAAAGACTCCTATAAAAAACATAACTAAACTGAAGCCAACAAAGAGCTTCGTGTTTTCTCCTCCGTGGCTGTGGTCATGATCATGGTCGTGTCCATGATTATGATCACTATGGTTATGCGAGTGATTATGATTTGAATGTTCTTGACACATAATTTGATGATTTTTTGTTTTTGTTTAAAGCAAATGTACCACCTTATAATCATTATAAATAATGTCAAGCCATGTTTGCAATGCTGTTGCATTGCTTACTTATCTACGTAATTCTTTTTAAATAAGTACATTAAAGGGAAGCTACGACAGCACATCCACACTCCGAAAGCAATCCACACACTGTATAATTTGAAATCTAAATAATCAAACAGTAATAGAGTAGGGATGAACCCACAGAAGGTAGCAAACAGTAAATTATTGCGAAGTACTTTAGCATCTCCCATTCCCTTAAAGATTCCATCAAAGATATAAGCAAGAGAGTTGATAGGTTGCATAAAGAGAACTAACCAAAACACGCTTATAAATACCTTGATAACTTCAGGATCTTGATTGAAGAGTAAGCCGATTTGTCTATAAAAAATCGCACAGATAGCGATTAAGATCAGTGAAATAATAATAGCGTATTTACTGATACTCTTAGAGAGTGACCACATCGTCTGGTAGTTTTTTTCACCTGCTAGCCTTCCTGACATTGCATTACCAGCACTTGCATAGCCATCTATAAAGAAAGAGAAGAATAACCAGATATTCATCAGTATACTTTGTGCTGCGATGTAACTCTTGCCATAACCTGTGGCATAAGCATTAGCTAAATATATAGCTACATTAAGTGTTGCTGTACGAATAATAAAGTTAAAGCTCATAATGATTAATGGCTTTAGTGAAGGGTTAATCGTTCTTCTTACTTTTAGGTTAAAAGGAGTATGCTTAAAGAAGTAATAGAATGCCATAAGTAACATAATCGTCTGTGCAATCACACTAGCATAAGCTGCCCCTTTGATATGCATAGCGGGCAATATCCCCTCTATACCAAAGACAAAGTAGTACGTTAATACCACATTGATAATAGCTCCAGTTAAGCTACATTTCATTGCCCACATTGTATTCTGTAATCCCCTAAAAACCCCATATAGAGCGAAGGTAATTAGAGTAAGCGGAAATCCCCAAGCACGTATTAAGTAATATTCTTTAGCATAGGTTAGTAATAAGCCTTCTGCATTATAAGCGATAAAGATTTCGTGTACGAAGAAAGTAGTGAATATGAATAGCAGTACACTGAGGCAAAAGTTAAACAGTATAGCCTGTGGTACTAGGGTCTTTACAGCGAATATTCTATTGGCTCCTAGATGTTGAGATACGGTAGCAGATATAGAAGTTTTAGTTTGTGCTACGATCCATATTATCGCAGAAAGAAAAGATCCTACTAAGCCTACAGCACCTAATGCCTCTACACTATTTTCCTTTACATTACCGATGATGGCGATGTCAGTTAGAGAAATTAAGGACTCTGATACCCCTGCAAAAATAGCGGGTATAGCTAGTTTGTTAATTTCTTTAAAACTGATTGTAGTTTGCATATCTTATTGTTTTCAATAAAGTTGCAAAGGTCGGTTAAATAATAGACAATAAAAAACCAGCCTCCTATGCAGTACATAGAAGGCTGGTAAAAAAAAATGTCTCATTAAATAATTAAAAACGCATTCCTACACCAAAACCAATTAACATTGGATCTAATTTTACTTTTGCAGGAATATTTAACTGATCAACACCTGTTACACCTGGAGCCACTAAGTTAGTAGCATCAACAGTAACATCTGTTTTTAAGAATAACTTTTTGAAGTCAACGTTGATAAAGAATTTCTCTGTTAAATCAATATCAAAACCGAATTGGTAACCCCAACCAAATTTGTTGTCATATTTTATATCTTTCGCTACACCAGATTTTTCGTTATAGAAAATAGTATAGTTCACCCCAACCCCAACATAAGGTTTAAATACTTCACCAAATTTGTGGTGGTATTGGAACATTAATGTAGGAGGTAATAAGTATACACTTCCTAAATCTACGTTAGCTGTGCTAGGCCCTTGAGTAATTGGGTTGTCTAAACTTGACCCAATAGTTCCTACAGTATGTCTAGTAGTACCTAAGATTAACTCAGCAGCTAAGTTTTCTGTGAAGAAGTAAGTGAAATCTAATTCTGGGATAAAGTTGTTATTTACATCGATTTGTCCACCGATGATTCCGATATCTGCTCTGTTATGAGGAATAACACCTACTCCACGTAGACGCATTTGCCATTTATAATCTTGTTTCTCAGGTGCACTAGTCGTTTCTTGTGCGAATGTAGAACCGCTTACGAATAATGCAGCTCCTAAAATTGAAAGTAGTAACTTTTTCATAATTGAGATTTTAAATTTCTAGAGTAAAATTACTGTTAAATTTATATCTGAAATATGACTTTTATCATTTATATACTTTTTGTTGTAAAAAAAGTTTAAATATTAGCTAAATTTATAAAATATAATTTATTAAACTAAGTAGATTAGCTTCTAAATATAATATGTTTTGATATATCTATGGTTTAATTTATGTATTTGTGTGATTAATCTGTTAAAAATATAAAAATTATGAAAATATTAGTTGTAGGTGCTTCTTTAAAAGAAGAAAGATATTCTAATAAGGCAATAAAGATGCTTAGAGAATATGGACATGAGGTGATAGCCCATGGACTTAGAGAAGGAATGGTAGAGGATGTCAATATCCATACTAAATGGTATACAGGAGGAGATATCGATACAGTGACCTTGTATCTTAATCCTGCAAGGCAAGTAGAGTATTATGAAGAGATTATAAAACTAAAGCCTAGACGTGTAATCTTTAATCCAGGTACGGAGAATAATGAGTTTGTTCAGAAACTATCTGATGCTGGTATTAAGTCTGAAGAAGCCTGTACATTAGTATTACTACGTACAGAGCAGTTCTAGGGATAAAACAATAAAGGTCTTATGAATGCATAAGACCTTTATTGTTTTAATTTATTTTGTTTAATGCTTTGCTTTGACTAGTGCAGAGTAATAATAGTACTGTGATTAATCCATTGACAAGTATTAGCTCATTGTCAAAAACATATCCACCTAATAAAGTAGCAGAGTTGTTACTCAACCATAACGTCAAAAACGGCGCTAGTATACATATAATAGGTACTAACTTATCTTTGACAGTTCTATTATTAAATAGAATGGCGAAGGCGAATAGGCCTAATAGTGGTCCGTATGTATAAGAGGCTATCTTGAAAATCATACTTACTACAGAGGCATCGTTAATAGCATTGAATAATATAATCACTAAGAACATTAATAAAGAGAACACTAGGTGTACTACTTTTCTCTTCCATACATTAGACGCATCGTCTTTCTTCTTATCCATGTGTAAGAAGTCTATACAGAATGAGGTAGTCAATGCCGTCAGAGCAGAGTCTGTAGTAGCAAATGTAGCCGCTGTCAACCCTAATAAGAATATGATAGCAGGTACTATACTTAGATAGTTAAAAGCAATCTCTGGGAATAGTAAATCTGTTCTAGGCTTACCAGTAGCTAGATCTAGTGGTACTTGGATGCCGTTCTTCTCTGCGTAGATGTATAATAATGCTCCTACACCTAAGAAGAATAGGTTAATCACCACAAAGATGGCTGTGAAAGAATACATATTCTTTTGTGCTTCTTTGATGTTTTTACAGCTTAGATTTTTCTGCATAAGATCTTGATCTAATCCTACCATCGCTAGTGTTACAAATATTCCTCCTATAAACTGCTTTAAGAAATGGTATCTAGAAGAGATGAAATCCTCAAAGAAGAATATCTTAGAATAATTGCTATTTTTTATGGTTTCGAAGGCTTCTACGGCCGAAAGGTCTAGACTGTGACAGATAAAAATGATGGTGAATATAACAGAGGCAACTAAGAAGAAGGTCTGTAACGTATCTGTAACGATAATGGTTTTTAATCCACCTTTATAAGTATAAGCATAGATCAGTAATAGGGCAATCAGTACTGTAGCAAAGAAAGGTACTCCGAAATAATCGAATACATAGCGCTGTAATACGATAACGACTAGGTATAGTCTAAATGCAGAACCAATCGTTCTACTCAACAAAAATATAGAAGCCGCAGACTTATAACTATAATGCCCAAGCTTCTTCTCTATATAGGTATAGATAGAGACTAAGTTATACTTATAATATAAAGGGAGTAGCACAGAGGCAGTTAATAGAAAACCGACAGCATTACCTAAAACAAATTGAAAATACTTAAACTGTTCACCGTTAGGCGAGCCTACTTCTCCTGGCACGGATATAAAGGTTACCCCTGATAAGGCTGTCCCTATCATCCCAAAAGCGACTAAATACCATTTCGCATTTTTATTAGCACTAAAGAATGCGTCATTACTACTATCTTTTTTACTGATATAATGAGATATACCTATCAGTATTCCGAAGTAGATAATAATAATCGTGATAATGGTTATTGGAGTCATAATAAGTCAATTGTTTTATATGCTTAGAATCCAAAAGTAATTCTTTTTTAGAAATATCAACTATTGCTTTTATCGCTATGCATTATAGAATTAAGAGAGTTCTTCAGTGTAGTAGTAGTTTAGAGGAGTAGAGTTATTTATTAGTTTATTTTTTATCTTTGCAGTTATGGAATTCCCGTCAAAATTATTAGAAAAAGCAGTCGAAGAAGTATCACAATTGCCTGGGATAGGTAAGCGTACCGCATTACGACTAATGTTACATATATTAAAACAACCAGAGGAACAAACTCTACACTTAGCAGAAGCCCTATTAAAGCTTAGAAAAGATATTATCTTCTGCAAGAGTTGTTTTAATATATCAGATACAGAGCTATGTGATATCTGTGCTAACGAAGCACGCGATCACCAGACGATATGTGTCGTAGAAGATGTACGCGATGTAATGGCGTTAGAGAATACTCAGATATTTAAAGGAATATACCATGTGCTAGGAGGTAAGATTTCTCCTATAGATGGTATCGGACCTAGCCAATTAAATATCCAATCTCTAGTAGAAAAGGTAAAAGCAGGGGAGGTGAAAGAAATCATCTTTGCGTTGAGTTCTACCATGGAGGGAGATACGACCAACTTTTATATCTATAAACAGATAAAAGATACGGGTGTCATCACCTCTACTATCGCTAGAGGTATAGCAGTAGGGGATGAGTTAGAGTATGCAGATGAAGTGACCTTAGGTAGAAGTTTAGTACACCGTGTACCTTTTGAGAATGCATTTAAGGCTGTATAGTAGTACAATCTTTAAAAGTTAATCATAGAAGAGTAATTAGTAATTCATACCAATTGCTCTTTTTTTATGGATTTAAGTCTAAGATACATGTTATCTCGTTTAGAAATGTTTTTTTAGAGTATAGATACATTGAGGTCAGTAAGTAATAATATACCCTACTCTAACTTTATGTAGACCGTTTTGTAGATCATAAGATTATAAAAACAAGTGTACAGTTAAAAGTAGGATTATAAACAAGATCTGTACAGCTATAGTAGGACGTGACCCTATTTTTCAGGCAGTGGTCGCATAGTGGTCGGCTTGTGGTCGCATAATGGTCGCATAGTTTTGGCTATTTTTAATGCGACCACTATGCGATCATTATCCTATAAGTATGGTATAATATAAAGTAGCTTTGTAATGATGTATATAATGGTAGAGTAACAAATTGTATTATAATAAGATAGTATGAAAGGCTTGTTTATGATAGCTGTATTGGCTTTCTAGCTTATAAATAGACTCATGACCTTAAATTAGAATGTTTTTATATAGAGGTTTTAACACTAAATTAATTGTTAGGCTTGTCTAATTTTGTAATTTTACACATCTAAAGAAAATTGTAATGAATTTATCAGAACTAGCTAAAGGAGAAAAAGCTACTATACAAGGTATAAAGCGAGGATGTCCTGTGGAGGTACATCAGCGTTTCTTAGACTTAGGGTTTGTTCCTGGTGCTGAAATATATATCCATAATATCAGCCCACTAAAGGATCCTGTAGCTTATTCTATCTATAATACTATCATTTCGTTGAGAAAAGAGGA
Source organism: Myroides odoratimimus (assembly GCF_001485415.1). Classification (GTDB taxonomy): domain Bacteria; phylum Bacteroidota; class Bacteroidia; order Flavobacteriales; family Flavobacteriaceae; genus Flavobacterium; species Flavobacterium odoratimimum. The sequence goes on along the minus strand of NZ_BCMQ01000006.1, from coordinate 243,132 downwards.
TGCAGAGATGGTATTAGTGACTTTAGCTAATTAAATTATAAAAGAAGGGAAAAAAATTATGGCGCAATCAGCCTGTGATATTTGTGATCTTAATGCAACAGCAGAATTAAAAAAACTAGGGGAGTCATCTGGTAAGTTTGATTATACTATCGCTCTAGCAGGAAATCCAAATACAGGTAAGAGTACAATCTTCAATGCTCTTACTGGTCTAAAACAACATACTGGAAACTGGCCAGGAAAAACAGTTACACGTGCAGAAGGAAACTTTCAGTTTAAGGATAGTAAGTATAAGATAATCGACCTTCCGGGTACTTACTCACTGATGTCTACTTCTGAAGATGAAGAAGTGGCACGTGATTTTATTTTATTTGGTCGTCCTGATGTCACTGTAGTAGTAGTAGATGCTGGTCGACTAGAACGTCATCTGAGTTTAGTAGTACAGATACAGGAGATTACGAATAAGGTGGTGGTGTGTCTAAACTTGATGGATGAGGCTCAGCGCCATGGTGTAGAAATAGACGTGAGAGGGTTATCTCGTGATCTAGGAGTACCTGTGATCCCTACTTCTGCGAGAAGAAAAGAAGGTATTACAGACTTATTAGTAGCAATAGATCAAGTAGCTACAGGTAAATATGTGCCTGAGCATAAGACAATATCTGGTATATCTGGAGAATCTAGAGAGGCAGTACAGCAGGTAGCGTCTAAGCTATTAAGTATAGATGCAGATTTGCCTAGTCCGTCATGGCTAGCGATGAGATTAATACAACAAGATGCTACTATTCAGACCGCTTTAGTGAACCAAACGTTATCTACTAAAGTCAATAATGAGAATATAAAAGAGGTGATAACGTTAGCAGCTCATTATCATGAGAAGCTAGGATTAGACTATTCTGATAATGTGGCTGGGGCTATCTTCACTCAAGTATCGAAGACAGTGAAGAGCACTGTAAAATCAGATATGAATCAGCGTGCGTTCAGAGTAGACCGTATGATCGATAATGTAGTGACGAGTAAGCGATTTGGCTTTCCTATTATGTTATTGATGCTCGGAGGTATTCTATGGCTGACTATTATCGGGTCTAACTATCCATCTAGTGCATTATCAACATTGTTATTAGAAGAGTTATACCCTATATTAAAGAGTGGAGCAGAGAGTCTTCATTTTCCATGGTGGTTATCAGGGTTTTTAGTAGATGGAGTATATCTAGCTACAGCTTGGGTTATAGCAGTAATGTTACCACCTATGGCTATATTCTTCCCTCTGTTTACCTTATTAGAAGATTTTGGGTATCTACCAAGAGTAGCATTTAACCTTGATAGACTTTTTAAAGGAGCAGGAGCACATGGTAAGCAAGCTTTGACAATGAGTATGGGCTTTGGGTGTAATGCTGCTGGAGTGGTCTCTACTCGTATTATTAACAGCCCTAGAGAAAAACTAATTGCTATCATTACGAATAACTTTTCGCTGTGTAATGGTCGTTGGCCTACACAGATATTGATGGCAAGTATCTTTATCGGAGCCTTAGTACCATCGTATTTGTCTAATACTATCTCTACGCTTGCAGTAGTGGGAATCGTGGTATTAGGAATAGGATTTACATTCTTTACTTCATGGATGCTGTCTAAGACTATGCTAAAAGGGCAGGCTTCTTTCTTTACCTTAGAATTGCCTCCTTATAGACCGCCGAGAGTATTACAGACGATCTATACATCATTAATTGATAGAACACTTATTGTATTATGGAGAGCTATTGTATTTGCAGCACCTGCAGGAGCAGTTATTTGGTTGATCTGTAATATTGATATAGGAGATAAGAGTATAGCATTATGGACTATACAAGGTTTAGATCCTATCGGTATCTTCTTAGGGTTAAATGGAGTTATTCTATTAGCTTATATCGTAGCTATTCCTGCTAATGAGATTGTTATTCCTACGGTATTAATGTTGACTGCTATGGTATTAGGAGATGCTTCTATAGGTGAAGGCGCTGGTGTGATGTTTGAGGTATCGGATGGAGAGATAGCGACTATCTTACATATGGCAGGGTGGACTACATTGACAGGAGTGAACTTGATGCTGTTTAGTTTACTGCACAATCCATGTAGTACTACGATATATACAATCTATAAAGAAACGAATAGTGTGAAGTGGACTACTGTAGCTTCATTATTACCAGTTCTTTTTGGAGTTATTGTGTGTTTTGTCGTAGCGCAGTTATGGTATTTATTTACCTAATTTATTAAGAGTATAATTATATTTATTATAGTATCCCCTTCTTCATTTGATATGGAGAAGGGGATTTTCTTTATATGATTATAGAATTACTTTATTATTGGGCGAATCACGAGATTATATGATGGATAATATAGGTTCTCTTAGTGTAAGTACATATTTTATGTGAATTAACTCTTTATGTTTGTCACCTTGTATGCGAATTGTTTTATTTGACTAATGATCTTTATAGAGATAGAGGTCATTTTTTAATTTTAAAAAAATGAGCTATGAGACGAGTTTTAGTATTAGGAGCATTGCTAGTCTTTACTAGTATATATGCGCAATCACCTAAGAATAGTAAACAGACAGATTATGAAGTAAGTGCTTCGGAGTTATTAGATAAAGGAGAGTATTACAAACTAACAGAAAGTCAAAGGACTAAGATTATAGAACGAAAACGTACTATCGGCAGAGAGTTTGAAGCGATAGGACGTGACCGTTCATTGTCAGGTAGAGAAAAAGGTTTAAAAAAGAGAGAGTTAGCAAGGAGTTTTAGACAGGATATTTATATTATCCTTAATGACTCTCAGAAGGTGAAGTGGGATAAGGCATCTCATCATAAGTATCAAAATAAAAGCTATAAGAATGATATAGAGCACCAGTTAGATATGTTAGAGATAGAGTATGAAAGAGATATTAAAAATATCGAAATCATCTATAAGGACAATGATTCTAAAAGAAAGATAGCAAAGAATAATAGAAAAGCGGAATATAAACAACAGAAAGCGATACTTAAGAGACAAAAAGATAAGCTATAGCATCGCTTTGTTAAGTGAGTAAGGTATAGGATACCCCCTAATAGACAATATGTTTGTTAGGGGGTATTTGTTTTTAATATATAGCTAAAAAATGTGCATAATGTACATGAATAATGTGCTGATTAGTCTGTATTGAGATTTTTATTATTCATCTGTTTAATTACGTAATGAAGTAAATCAAATATTTAGTAGATATTCTTCTTAGTTGTTTTGTATAATATAGTTGAATAATACAAGGAAAGAGGTGAATAGTTATATGGTTTACTCATAAAAAATATTCTTTCACCCATTTGATTATGGTTTTATTGGCTTTGATACGATTTGTTTGAATAGTATAAGTGTTTTTTGTAATTTATTTATTTATATGGTATAAATTTGTGTTAAAAATGTAAGATAAAGTATTTGTATAATATAAAGTTTTGAAAAAATGAATAGATATCTACTTGTTTTAGTATGTGCAGTATTAACTTTTTCTGCTCATATAAGTTTCGCTTCTAATCCTAAAAAAGAAGCAGCTCAATGGAAATATGATATTGAGTGTGCAGGTACAGGAAGTGAAGGAACATTCTTAGTAAAGATATGGACGTACAGTAATAAGGCTGTAATTCCTAATGAAGAAGCTAAGAAAAATGCTGTACATGGAGTTTTGTTTCGTGGTTTTGCAGCGAATGGAGTAGGGTGTGTTTCTCAACGTCCTCTTATAAAAGATGCTTCAGTTCAACATGAAAAAGCAGATTACTTCAATACTTTCTTTGGTAAAGAAAGTCCTTATTTAAAATATGCTTCTATTTCTTCTTCAGTTCCAGAAGTAATCAAGGTAAGTAAAAAAGAATACAAAGTAGGATATGTGGTATCTGTATCTAAAGATTTATTACGTAAAGACTTAGAAGTAGCAGGTATCGTTAAGAGTTTATCTGCTGGATTCTAATCAACTTATATGTACGCTGGTACTACTAATTAAAAAAATAATAGGATGATCAATAAAGTAATTCGGTTATCCGTACTATCTCTAATACTCTTAGTTCTGTCGTGTAAAAGCAAGCCTACTAATACTATGGCTAGCTTCTATACTGGTAAGACAGTAGAGTGTGTGAGTGCAGATATGTACGGTAATGAAGTAGTACAAGTATATGCTACTGGTAAGAATAGGAGTGCGGTTATCGCTGAAGCTAAAGAGATGGCTATAAAAACAGTAATGTTTCAGGGAATCGTAACGGATAAAAGAGAGTGTTCTGTAAAACCTATCGTAACTGAGCCTAATGCTGAAGAGAAGTATAAAAAGTACTTCGACAAATTCTTTAAAAAAGGAGGTAAGAATAGAAAGTATACCTCTGTAAAGAGAATTGCATTTCAAAGTAATGTAGTTAAACACGGAATCAGTTATGAATCTTATAGTGTAGAGGTAACTGTAGCTCGCAAAGAGATAATTAAAAGACTTGAAAAAGATAAAATTGTAAAAATAAAAAGCTATGAAAAATAAATTTTTGACTATTTGTCTATGCCTTTTGAGTGTAGGAATGTTTGCACAAGCTAAGAAACCATCTTTAATGGTGGTTCCTTCTGACTCATGGTGTACAAAGAATAGAGTAATGGAAGTATATTATAACCAAGGGGTAGAAGAATATATTCCAGATTATAAATTAGCACTTTTACATTCTGATTTGATGAATGTAATTTCTAAGATTAATATTCTAATGGCAGATAGAGGATTCCCTCTTAAAGACTTATCTGCAACGATGAAAGCTATTAATAAAACTAATGCTGAGAATAACTTGATTACAAGTAAAGCTTCTGGTGCAGCATTAGCAGAAAGCCCATTAGATAGAGTAAGACGTACAGCTAAGTCTGATATTATATTAGAAGTAGATTGGACTATCAATGCTACGGGACCTAAGAAGTCTATTACTTATAACTTAAGAGCTTTAGATGCTTATACAAGTAAACAAGTAGCAGGTGCTCAAGGTACTGGAGCACCATCTTTCTCAGCTGATGTAGCTGTGTTATTAGAAGAAGCTGTATTAGTGAATATGGACAGTTTCGTTAATCAGTTACAAGCTCACTTCGATGACTTATTAACAAACGGAAGAGAGGTAACACTAGATATTTTAGTATTTGACAATGGATCAGGTGTTGATTTAGAAACTGAATTTGATGGAACTGAGTTAACAGAGGTTATTGATAACTGGTTAGCAGAGAAAACAGTTAATCACCGTTTTAGTAAAGCAGATGCTACAGAGACAATGACTTTATATGAGAGTGTACGTATTCCTCTTTATAAAGCTAATGGTATGGCTCAGGACACCGATGGTTTTGCTCGTGAGTTAAGAACTTTCTTAAAGAAAGCACCATATAATTTAGATGCTAAATTAATCAACAGAGGATTAGGAAGAGCTGCTTTAGTAATCGGAGAGAAATAAGAGTACTATGAATAGAGTTATAGGAAAAATATCTGTTGCCTTATTGTTATTCGCGAGTTTGTTTACATATGGTCAAACAGATAAATGTGAAATATCATTAATGGCGTCTATACCAGAGCAGACAGATGGTTTATACTCTGGAGCAGAGGGACAATTAAAGACTAAGTTAAAAAGTATAGTTGCAGCTAATGGATTAGGCTCTTCAGATGGTTATGCTCAGTTCGCTATTACACCTGAGTTTAATGTAGTAGAAAAGAATATACTACCTGGCCCACCCAGATCTTTTGTATTAGACTTAGAGATGAATTTATTCATTGGTGATTCTTTTGGGCAAAAGGTATTTGCATCAACTTCAGTAAACTTAAAAGGAGTCGGTGAGAGTGAAACTAAGGCTTATATCAATGCATTTAAAAAGCTAAATGCAAAGAATAAAGATGTAGTTGCTTTTATAGAAGATAGTAAGAAGAAGATTATAGCATACTATGATGGGAATTATACTACTATAATCAAGAAAGCAGAAAGCTTAGCTAACCAAAAAAACTTTGAAGAAGCGATGTTTTTATTAACAGCGATTCCAGAGTGTAGTAAAGGTTATGATGCAGGTATGAAAGCTGCTGAAAAAGTTTATCAGTTGTATGTAGATCATGCTTGTATGGAAAACTTTAATAAGGCTAAGGCTGCATGGAATGCACAGCAAGATGCTTATGGAGCACATGAAGCTGGTCAATACTTAGTAACTATTTTCCCAGAATCTAAGTGTTATTCAGCTGCGATAGCTTTACAACGCGAGATGAAGGCACAGGTAAAAGCTGATCTAGACTTTGAAATTAAAATGTACAATGATGCAGTAAGTTTAGAGCAACAAAGAATCGAGGCATGGAAAGCTGTTGGTACTGCATTTGCTAAAAGAAAAGGAGACACTTATGTTGTCTTAAGAAGATAATACTCAAAAAAAAATACTAATATGAATAAAATAACATTTATGATTACTGCTTCATTAGTAGTATCATCAATTGCAGCTTTTGCTCAAGATAAAAAACAAGTAGCTGATGACTATATGCGTAGTTCATTATATACTATCATCGTGGATGACCACGGTATTAATGGAAATGGAAACTTAAAAGGACAAATCATTAAAGAGACATTCTTTAAAACACCTCTTCCAGAGAAGTTTAATGACCATAACTTAGATAAGTCTTTACGTTCTTTTAAACCTAGTCAATATCCAGTAACAGAAGCAGAGATTGCTGCTGTTGGAGGAAAAGAAGACTCTGGTAAGAAAAAAGGTGGGTTAGGTAAGTCTCTAGGTAAATTCGGTAAGAGTGTAGCTAGTGATAACACTGCAGGTGTGGTAGATACTACTAGTACTGATAAAGTAACAGCTCAATTTATCAAGTTCTTAGCTCAGAATAATGTTGGAGATAAGTTAGTTGCTAAATGGTTTAATGCAGGTAAATATGATGCGTCTACTCAATCTCCTTATAATATGGAGCTGATCAAAGAACGTGGATTATACAATGCTTCTGTATTTGATAAAGATATTGCTGATAAATCAACTAGAGGTAAAGCAATGTTAGAAGATGCAGGAGAGAACTTAATTTCTAATACATTCGTAGTAGGAGTACGTTTTAACTATATTAGTAAAGAAGAAATGGCTAGACAATTGTCAGCTACGACTGCTGCTGTTACTGGATTAATTGGAGGTAAAGCAGCTGCGACTACTAACTCTGCGGTACAATCAGGAGCTTCTGTTGCAGGTAAAGGATATGTGGTAAAAGCGACAGCATTCTTATTCCAATTAGATTGGACTGAGGAAGCCGCAGCTACATTCTATACAAAATACTACAATGCAAACAGCGCTGATCAGTTTATCAAATCTGGATTGTTTAAATTAAAATTAGTAGGAACAGAAACTGCTTGGGCAGATATTCAATCTACTACTTTCTCTAAAGTTTCTGAAAAAGAATTGGTAGAGCGTGCCGCTGTTCGTTCTATTGATAATGTAATTGCTAAATTACAGAAGAAATATGAGCCTTTCCGTACTAAAACTCCTCTTGCTACAACTGAGTCTGAGATTACAGCATTCATTGGTATGAAAGAAGATGTAGAGGCTGGTGATAAATTTGAAGTATTAGAGAAAACTGAAGATCCAGAAACTAAGGTTACAAAATATAAAAGAGTTACAGTTATTAAAGCTGAGAAAAATAAAATATGGGATAACCGATTCGAGGCTGATGTAGAACAAGCTGAGAATGCTGCAAATAATGCAGGTGAAGTACAAAAGATTAAAGCTACTTCATTCTCTGGTAACGCTAAGAACATTTACCCAGGTATGTTAATTAGACAAATTAATTAACATTCGAGTATTTTGTTAATATTTTTTTGCGCACAAAGTCCCTGAAAGATCAGGGACTTTGTTTTATAGAAAGAGCTCAAGGTTATTTATCTTGAGCTCTTTCTTGTATTATACCTTCTCCTATTTGAACAGGAGCTCCTAGGTGTTTAGGCTTTTTGTTGATTAGGTTATCTAATAATACCTTTACTCTAGCGAACTTTTCTCTAAGCATGGTTTTAAAACCAAAGTTACGAGAGACATCTTGTGCGTTATAAGCAACTGTTTTAAGATCAAGATGATTAGCGATGTAGACAGCTCTTTCATTGTGAAAGGGTTGAGAGATAATTGTAAAACTATCTTGTCCAAAGATAGCTTGCATTCGATAGACAGAGTCTAATGTACGTAGTCCTGCATAATCTAGGTATATCTTTTCTTTAGGAACACCCTGTTCTATTAGGGCTTGTTCCATATCTTTAGGTTCGTTATAGTCATTGCGACTGTGGTCTCCACTCACTACGATATAATCTATTTTGCCTGCTTTATAGAGAGCTGCTGTAGCTTCTATTCTATAGGTGAAGTAGTAGTTTACATAGCCTCCTGCAAGTAATTTAGTAGTTCCGAGTACCATACCCACTTTGTTATGAGGTATTTCATTTACAGAGCTGTACAGTTGTTCTTTGGTAGTATTAGTTACTCTATAGTTTGCAAACCATATAAGGAATAAGACGAGTAGTGCTAAGTAGAAAGAGTATTTAAAGATCTTTTTCATAGTTGTATAATAGCAATTGTTAAGATCAAATATAAAGCAAAAAACGTTAGTACTAATACCAACGTTTTTTATTCTTTTTAGAGTTTTCTGATTTACGAGAATTGCTCTGCCCAGGTTTTTTTCTATAATCTTTTTTAGGAGTTTGACCATCTTTAGTAGTAGTCTCTTTCCAAGGGAAAGGATGATCCGTAACAATCTTTGGTTGTAATCTACCGAACTTACAAATAGCCTCCCAATAGGTCTTCTCAGATTTATCACAGAAAGAGATAGCTACTCCATCATTACCAGCTCTACCAGTACGCCCGATACGGTGTACAAAGGTCTCTGGGATATTCGGTAAGTCATAGTTAATTACAACAGGTAGATTATCTATATCGATACCACGAGCAGCTATATCAGTAGCTACTAGTACTTTTGTTTCTTTGTTTTTAAAGCTATCTAAAGCAGCTTGTCTAGCTGTTTGTGACATATCTCCATGGAATGGCTCAGCATTGACACCGTTCTTTTTAAGTGATTCTACTACAGTATCAGCACCAGCCTTTGTACGAGTGAATACAAGTACATCAGATAACTTTTCGTTACGGATGATATGGTATAATAGCTTTTTCTTGTCTCCTTTCTCTACGAAGTACACTTTTTGTTTAACAGATTGTGCAGTTGAAGAAATAGGATCTACTGCTACATATTCTGGTTTTTGTAAGAATTCATGGGCTAACTCTCTAATAGGGAGTGGCATGGTAGCAGAGAATAATAAGGTCTGTCTATTAGAAGGAGTAAGTTGTATTAACTTTTTGACATCATCAATGAATCCCATATCTAACATTAAGTCTGCTTCATCTAATACTAAAAAGTGTAGATGATCTAGATCTAAGTGTTTTTGTTTATATAAGTCCAATAGACGACCAGGAGTACCAATAATCACATCTGCACCTTTGTTTAATTGTTCTATTTGGGGCTTGATAGACATACCTCCATATAGTGTGATATACGTCACATTAGTATACTTAGCGTATTTTTCGAAGTTATCGCCTATCTGAACAGCTAGTTCACGAGTAGGAGTAACGATCAGTACTTTAGCTTTCTTTGCTTTTTTAGTATTTCCAAGTTTGTGTAAATAGTGAATAATAGGCATTGCAAAGGCAGCTGTTTTACCTGTACCAGTCTGTGCACATCCTATCAAATCCTTTTCAGCTAAGATAAAAGGGATTGCTTTTTGTTGAATAGGAGTAGGTTCTTTGTAACCTAGCTCATCTATGGCACGTAATATATTCTTATTTAATTGTAAGTCTTCGAATGTCATATACTTCATCTATTTATGGATACAAAGGTACTTTATTTTATTTTTATTACACGAAGTGCTATTGATAAGCTTTTTTCTTTTTGCATTGTATGTAGAGGAATGCTCTTTATTGTCAGTATGTATAGTAACTAGTCTATTTTCTAAGCATCTATTTTTCGTATTAATAAAAAAATGATTAAATTGTAATGTAAATTACTTTATTATGGTCAGACAACTTGAAAAAATATACTATCCTGCAGCAATTATTATGATTGTCATAGTTATCTATGCTGCTATTCAGGATATGATTTATCTTTTATTATTTATACCTGTATTACTACTTTTAGCAATGATTAAGGTCTACACCACTAATCAACGTTTAAAATATGCAGGGATAACTACAACTGCTAAAATAATACAATATGAATCATACCTAAACTTCGATGAAGACCTAGCTACTAGCCGTAGAGGAGATGTGAAAAAAGAGATTCTTATCGTGGAGTTCACTACTAAGGACAACAAAATAGTGCGTGGTAAACCTATGCAGTATAAATTGAATAAACCAGAACTAGAAGATACTGACTTCGAGTATCCTTATAATGAAAAATACATAGCTCTACGAGACTATAACCCTGTAGGAGAAGAGTTCGATATTACTTACGATAGAGATAGACCTGATACTTTTACAGCAAAACAGTTTGTAATGGAAGATTTAGGATGGATGCTTAAGTTTATCTATATCTTAAGTGTTATCGTAGTGATATGCTTAGTATCTGTATTGATAGAATATAGTGTAGTAGATACTATAAAAGGTCTTTTCTAAAGAAGGTAATCAGGGAGACAATCTATTAGTACTGTAAAGTCTAACTACTAGTATTATAATTTATTTTATGAAAGACTTATTCTACGCTGTAGTTTATGTACTATTATTCTACTTCCTTGTTATCGTTAGTTTTATACTTGGTCTTAGTGTCTTTGTTGAGGCATCAGGTATACTTTTTTGTTTATTGCTTACATTAGTGGTAAGTGTTGTTATTCTAACCCTATATAAACTTAACAAAAAGTACCTCGTTTATAGTCTGGCAAAAGTATCAATGAAAAAAAGATGGTTGTGGATAGCTGTATTATTATCTCCATTTATAGTTGCAATTATTTTGGCTATAATACAGTATAAAATTTTAGTCATACTGATATATACAAGTCCATTGTTTATCACGAATATAGTTTTTATTCGGATGAATTATAAAAAAGTAAAAGCTCTTCAGAATCACTGAAGAGCTTTTACTTTTTATAACCATATGATGATTACATATCATTACCTAATAGTATTTCTAACATTGTAATTGCTGCATCACTGATTTTAGTACCAGGGCCAAATACAGCTACTGCGCCAGCATCGAATAAGAATTGGTAATCTTGAGCAGGAATAACCCCACCTACGATAACCATAATATCATCTCTACCGTATTTCTTTAACTCCTCTATTACTTGAGGAACTAACGTTTTATGACCTGCAGCTAGAGAAGAAACTCCTAATGCGTGTACATCATTTTCTACAGCTTGTTTAGCAGCTTCTGCAGGCGTTTGGAATAACGGACCTATATCCACATCAAATCCAACGTCAGCATAACCAGTAGCAACTACCTTAGCTCCACGGTCATGACCATCTTGCCCCATCTTCGCAATCATAATACGAGGACGACGACCTTCTACTTCAGCGAATTTATCAGCTAGTTCACGAGCTTTCTTAAAGCTCTTATCATCTTTTATTTCTTTGCTATACACACCACTTACAGATTGGATTTGTGCTTTAAATCTTCCGAATACGCTTTCTAACGCGTCACTTATCTCTCCTAATGTAGCTCTATGTGTAGCAGCTTCTACTGCTAGAGCTAGTAGGTTACCTTCTCCAGTCTTAGCTGATTGTGTTAATGCAGCTAGTGCTTCAGCTACTTTAGTATTATCACGAGTAGCTTTAATATGGTTTAGACGATCTATCTGAGCCTTGCGCACAGTCTGATTATCTACTTCCAAGATATGTAATGGATCTTCTTTTTCAAGACGATACTTATTTACTCCTACGATAACATCTTGTCCACTATCAATACGAGCTTGTTTACGAGCAGCTGCTTCTTCTATACGAAGTTTAGGAATACCTGCTTCGATAGCCTTAGTCATCCCACCTAACTCTTCTACTTCTTCTATCAGCGCCCACGCTTTCTCAGCGATCTCTTGTGTAAGACTCTCTACATAATAACTACCTGCCCAAGGATCTACTGTTTTACATATTTTAGTCTCTTCTTGTAAGAATATCTGTGTATTACGAGCAATACGCGCAGAGAAATCTGTTGGTAAGGCGATAGCCTCATCTAGCGCATTCGTGTGTAGAGACTGTGTCCCACCGAACGCAGCCGCAGCAGCTTCTATAGCAGTACGAGCCACATTGTTAAACGGGTCTTGCTCTGTAAGACTCCATCCAGAGGTCTGACAGTGTGTACGCAGAGCTAGTGATTTATCAGATTTAGGTTCGAACTGTTTTAGCAACTTAGCCCATAGCATACGACCTGCACGCATCTTAGCGATTTCCATGAAGTGGTTCATTCCTATCGCCCAGAAGAATGACAGTCGAGGAGCGAAGTCATCTATCTTCATACCAGCATTAAGTCCAGTACGGATATATTCTAGTCCATCTGCCAAGGTATAAGCTAACTCAATATCTGCTGTAGCACCTGCCTCTTGCATATGATATCCAGAGATAGAGATAGAGTTAAACTTCGGCATATGAGTACTCGTGTAGTCAAAGATGTCAGCGATGATCTTCATAGAAGGAGTAGGAGGGTAGATATACGTATTACGCACCATAAACTCTTTTAGAATATCATTCTGTATCGTACCTGACAATAGTCTCTTATCTACTCCTTGTTCCATAGCAGCTACAATGTAGAAAGCCAGAACAGGAAGCACAGCTCCGTTCATCGTCATAGATACAGACATCTCACCTAGAGGTATCTGATCGAATAAGATCTTCATATCCTCTACGCTATCTATCGCTACTCCAGCTTTACCTACATCACCTACTACGCGCTCGTGATCCGAGTCATACCCACGGTGAGTAGCTAAGTCGAAGGCTACAGATAGTCCTTTTTGTCCAGCAGCCAAGTTACGTCTGTAGAATGCATTACTCTCTTCCGCAGTAGAGAATCCCGCATACTGACGTATAGTCCATGGGCGGCGTACGTACATGGTAGCATAAGGACCACGTAAGTTAGGCGCAAACCCTGCTCCGAAGCCTATGTGTTCTACTTTATCTAAGTCAGCTTCACTGTAGACTTTATTTATATCGATACCTTCAGCAGTAGTGAAGTCAGATGCTTCTGACTGTGTTCTAACTGTTGAGGTATTTATAGTCAAATGTTGTAAGTCCTTTCTTTTCATGCCTTATTGTTTAGTTGATTTTTCTTCCTCTAATCTATTTTGTTCATAGCTTTCTGCCAGTCGTTTCTCTATAATCGGAACGATAAGCGTCTTACGAGGATTCTGTTTAACAAAAGGGAATAACTCAAGGTCGTGACTCATCACATCTTGAGGATTAGGATACTTATTAGTACCTAATAGGACTTCTTTACCATTGTTGAAAAGCTCTTGTTCTTTTTGAGCACTTTCATTTATTTTTTTCTGGATTGTCCCTTCGATTAGAGAAGTGATTAATCCATCTGCTTTTTCTATTGATTTAAACAGCTCTAATGCTTTCTCAGCTAGTTGAGCAGTAAGTGATTCGATATAGTATGCCCCTTCAGCAGGATTGTCCACTGCATCGAAATAACTTTCTTTTTTTAAGATTAAGAGTTGGTTACGAGATATACGATCACCGAATTCATTCTCTTTGTGATAGATAGCATCATAAGCTAAGTTACTAACTAAGTCAGCACCTCCTAATACAGCACTCATACACTCCGTAGTAGTACGTAGCATATTCACATTATAGTCATATAATGTTTTGTTTCGTTTAGTAGGGATAGCGATGATGTGTATCTTCGTATCTGTGTTGTATTCTTTAGTTACTAGCTCTGCTAGTAAGCGAAGTGCACGTAGTTTTGCTATTTCGAAGAAATAGTTAGTCCCTACAGCCGTTTCTATATAAATAGGAGTATTCTTTAACTTTATTCTGTTTAGGTACTCATTTAGATGAGCTAGTGCGTATGCTAACTGCTGTGTCATATTAGCACCAGCATTTTGGTACACAGTAGCATCTACATGAATAGCTACATTATTAGCTATACCTACACACTCATTTAGATTACTTAGGTCGCTGTTCAGGTTAGTGTACCAGTTACCATCAGTTGTTAGTTGGTGTATAGGGTCTAATAAGATTGTTATCTTATATCCATTGCTAGTAGCATAGGTAGATAACTTTCTAGTATATGCAGTATCTAGGAAGTTAAATACGAAGAAGTATTGGTGCGTTTTTGGTAGTGCAGTTAATAATTCTGTAGCATCTATAGAAGGATTGTCTATCGTGAAGTAGATCACTTCAGCTCCTCTATTAAGTGTATCAAGCGTCTTTGCTATCGATCTCTCAATATCAAAAACGTATACCCTCTGTACAATGTTAAAATGAGAGGTACTAGTCTGTACAGGAATCGGACGGTGATCAGCATCATTGTGATAGAATGGCTTTACCTTAATTCCCTCTAAACTTTCCCAAACAAGTGTTTCATTGTAGTCAGCGCCTTTTAACTCAAACTGTATTTGGTTTTTCCACGCCTTAGAAGAAACTTTTTCAAATTCTTCGAATAATTGGTTAGTCATAATTTTTGGTTGGTAGTGAAACTTATTGTGCAGACAGTGTGTCAAACTCTATAATAAAGACATCTTCATTCTCCCGCTTCATATAATAATTTTCACGAGCATATTTTTCTGTAGCGTCTCCACTTTTTAGACCTTTGATAGCCTGTCTATCTTTTGCTATTTCGTTTTCGAAGTACTTCTTATTGTCCTCCAGCTTGTTAATCTCTTGATCTATAACCCGCTGTTCTAATAAAGAAGAACTGTCAAAAAATATTATCCAAATTACAAATAAAAGACCTACTAAAAAAAAAGGATTTTTTAGTAGGCTTACATATTTATAATTTTTTAGGGTCTCAACTATTTTCATAGCCTAAAGATAGTAAATTAACCGATTTTTTCATTAATAACTGTACGAACAATATCGATAGCAACAGTATTATAGGTATCATTAGGGATAATGATGTCTGCGAATGCCTTAGAAGGCTCGATAAACTGGTCGTGCATCGGCTTTAAAGTTGTTTGATATCTGTTTACCACTTCCATCATATCTCTACCTCTATCAGCTATATCTCTCTTTAATCTTCTAATCAGACGCTCATCAGAATCTGCGTGAACGAATATCTTAATGTCACACATATCGCGTAGCTCTGGATGACATAGAATAAGAATACCTTCTACGATCATTACTTTACGAGGGTGAGTTAAGATATAATCATCAGTACGATTGTGTTTCACGAACGAGTAAACAGGTTGGTTAATACTGTTTCCTTCTTTTAATTCTTTTAGGTGTTTTACCAATAATTCAAAGTCAATTGAACGAGGGTGGTCAAAGTTAATTAACGTTCTTTCTTCTAACGAAAGATTATCAGTCGCCTTGTAGTATGAATCCTGTGATATAACTCCAACTTCGGTTTCCGGTAGTTCATTTATAATTTGTTGAACTACTGTAGTTTTACCACTTCCAGTACCTCCTGCAATTCCTATAATAAGCATGTTATAATATATTTTTAGCAAAAGTATAAATTAATAATCTTGCATAGAAACATTTTTTATCGATTCACTGTTTTTTGGCTTTTATTATCAAAAGTTTAATAAGCTTCTCTGTGCTGATTCAGACTACTTATATTGATCTGTTTTCTAAAAAAAAGATATTGTTTTTTTATTTTCACCTCCTTTTTTAGCTTTAAAATCTTCTTTTTATAGAATGTATACTCTCTTTTTTTTCTATAAAGTAGTTTTTAGCGGTCAATATGATTGTTTTTCAAAATAAAGGATATACTTTTTTTTAAGTATATTTTTTGTTAATTGATTGATTTGTAGTTGTTTGGTTTGTTTTTGTGTTTTTTTACTGTATTGATTATATGTTGCTTAACCCTTGTAAAATATAGGATTGTATAGAGATTGCTCGACAATACATGGACAATAAGCCGAGTTTAGTGGAGCTGAGGTGTTGTTTGTCGAAGGAGTGATCTTTTAATATCCTAGTATTCTCCTCTAAGGATTATATAAAGGATACGAAATGGAAAATAGAAGTAATTATAAGGTAGTATAGTAATGTCATTAAGGATAGGGATAGAAAAAAAGAAAAATAGATCAGAAGGGGAGTCAGCGTGTATGCTGATGTTAGTAATAATAGGAGGATACTGGTAGTACTTCCATATTAGAATTAATTGGACAATAAGTGGTTAGTATTGGATAAAATACTGATTTAACTAGCTGTTTATATTGAATCTAAATAAAAAAGTTATATTTGTGTGATTTAAAGAAATAGAACCAAAGAATAAAACAACAATATGGCAAAGAAAGGTAACATACAGCGCAAAGTATTTACATTAAAGAATAGAGAGTATATCACGCCACATTATATACGTATTACATTAAGTGGTAATGATGTAGCAGATTTTAAGAATACAACGATAGGGGTAAATAATAAGATATTTATCGCTCCAGAAGGATGTGCTGAGGTACACTTACCAGAGTTTGACTTCGAGAAAGGGGCATGGAAGCCTCAAGAGGAATCAATCAAACCTTATGTACGTACTTATACACATAGAGGGATAGATTTAGAAAAGAATGAGTTATACATTGATTTCGTAGCACATGGTGATGAAGGGCCAGCTTCTAACTGGGCTATTAATGCAGAGATCGGTGATCCGCTAGGTGTAGCTATGGGATGTGATCCTAGTGAGTTATATCCTGAGGCAGCATGGTATATACTAGTAGGAGATGGTACAGCTATACCAGTATTAGGAGCTATATTAGAGTCTCTACCTGTAGATGCTAGAGTGAATGCTGTGATAGAAGTAGAAAGTGCAGAGGATATACAAGAACTACCTACTCATGCAGAGTCTAAAATCGAATGGCTGATCAACCCTACTTCTGGGCAAAATTCTGAACTGGCGAAGAAAGCAAAAGAAATCATAGCAGAGCACAGTGATGAGATGTCTAAGTTCGGATATGTAGCGGCTGAGTTTGATACAGTAAAAGAATTGAGAAACTACCTTCGAAAAGAATTAAACTGGACTAAGGATGAGTTATACGCTTATTCTTATTGGAAGTTTGGTAAGGCAGAGTCTGCTTCTGAAGCGGACCGTAGAGCTGAAAAAGCGAGCTTAGAATAATCAATTTTTGATAGAAATACTTCATCTTTGTTGTCTTAAAAAATAGAATGATGAAAAGAAGTGTTGTGGTAATATTACTTTCTTTATTAGGTGTGTGTTTCTCACAGTGTAAGGATAGTAAAGAAGTAGAGCAGACTATAGAAGTGCCTACTCCATCAGAACAAAGTAGTATAACTCCTACTGAAGAAGGAGTAGAGGAGAAAGAGGTGCTATATGGTACTTATGCAGGAAAGTTTCCTTGGACTGAGGAAGGAGAAGATATGGAGGTACTCCAAGTATCTGCTCAGATCAAAGAAGGTAATAAGTATGTGTATAGAGTCATTAGCTCCACAGGTACACATCATGAAGAGGGAGAGTGGGAGCTAGAGCAAGATAGACTGTACCTGAGAGAAGATGAGTATAGTGCTGCACATGCTTTCTTAGTAAAAGAAGGCAAATTATACTTTCTAGATAGTGAAGGAGATGTGGTGAATGAGCATGAATCTGGAGATTATATATTAGTGAAGAAATAAAATAGTTTTCCATAAATTGAACAAGAAGAGATGATACGATATTATTGTATTGTCTCTTTTTTTTGTTTTAAAGAGGATACTACTTTATTAACTAAGAATAAGGTTATTCTTTTTAGTTATCTCTTATATGAGAATAGAGAAGAGATATTGTGGTAAGATTTTTTAAAACAGAGGTGATTAAGCTTTACAGTTTATTTAAAAAAGTTGTTTTAAAGTGTTGGTTATTAAATAAAGTGTTTATATTTGTCCCAAATCAATGAAGAAAATGTTTATATCAATTATAAAGAAGGGAAAGAAACAGTACTTACGTCCGACGTCGTGAGCAGCTTTCCTATGGATATGAACTAAAGATATACTAAAGGGGCTTGTCATCACGACAAGCCCCTTTTTTTGGTTTATGGTCAGAGGGTATTACAGAATAGTATAGTTTTTGATCTGAGTAAAGAGAATACATTTAATAACAAATTAATTTTATATGAAAGTTTTAAAATTTGGAGGTACTTCAGTAGGAAGCCCAGAAAGGATGCAACAGTTGTTGCCGATTATTCATTCGCAGCAAAGCGATCGTCATTTAGTAGTCTTATCTGCTGTGTCAGGTACTACTAATGCCTTAGTAGGAATAGCAGAAGCGTATACTAATGGCAAAAAGGAGGATGCAAAGAAACAAATCGATAACCTATATGCTACTTATAAAACTTTCATAAAGCAATTATTTAAAACAGAGGAGGGTCTGCGGATGGCGACAGAAGTAATAGATCACCACTTTAATTTGTTAGAGTCTTTTAGCAATGATCTATTTACTGCGATAGAAGAAAGAATAGCATTAGCACAAGGAGAGTTACTATCTACTACGCTATTTCACTTTTACTTAAAAGAGATTGGGGTAAGCTCTGTATTACTTCCAGCACTTGATTTTATGCGTATCGATGAAGAACAAGAACCTAATCTTGACTATATCCGTACTCAAGCAAGTGCTCTATTAGCACAGTATCCTAAAGATACCTTATTTATTACACAAGGGTATATCTGTCGCAATGCTTTTGGTGAAATAGACAACCTTAGAAGAGGTGGGTCTGATTATACAGCTTCTCTAATAGGAGCAGTGTTACAAGCAGAAGAGATACAGATCTGGACAGATATAGACGGATTCCATAATAACGATCCTCGTTATGTACCGAATACCAAGCCTATTGCTAATCTGAGCTTTGATGAGGCAGCAGAGTTGGCTTATTTTGGGGCAAAGATTCTACACCCACAGAGTGTATTCCCTGCGAAGAGATTTAATGTACCTGTACGATTATTAGATACGATGGAGTTAAGTGCACCAGGTACTTTAATCTCAGATAACTGCCAGAATGATGATCAGATCGTGGCGATAGCGGCTAAGGATGGTATTACGGCTATACGTATTCACTCTTCGCGTATGTTATTAGCATACGGTTTTTTAAGACGAGTATTCGAAGTATTCGAACGATATAAAACGCCGATAGATATGATCACTACTTCTGAGGTAGCTGTATCACTAACCATAGATAATACGCAGTATCTAAAAGAGATTATAGAAGAGCTAAACTTCTTCGGTCATGTAGAGGTAGATACAGATCAGGCTATCATCTGTATCGTAGGAGATTTTAGAAATAATAAATTAGGGCATGCTACTATCGTCTCTGAAGCAGTGAAGCACTTGCCTATCCGTATGATATCGTATGGTGGAAGTGAGCATAATATATCTATTTTAGTTCCAGCTAGTCAGAAGTTAGAAGCATTGAGATCATTACACAGTAGATTATTTTAAACAAGGAATAGGATGACAAGAGAGATAATACAAGAATTAGAAGGAGTAGAGACTCCTTTATATTACTACGATTTACCACTTTTAAGAGAAACACTATCTGTCGCTAAGAGTGCAGCAGATCGTTTTGGTTATCATATTCACTATGCTATAAAGGCTAATAATAATCCGCGTATCTTAAGAGAGATTAGTGCTCACGGCTTCGGTGCAGACTGTGTGAGTGGGCTAGAGATAGAGCGCTCTATAGCAGAAGGCTTCTCTCCATCAGATATCGTGTTCGCAGGAGTAGGTAAGACAGATAGAGAGATATTAATCGGGTTAGAGAATCAGATTATGTCGTTTAATATAGAGTCTGTACAAGAGCTACAAGTGATAGGTGATTTGGCTACTAAGCATCAGCTAAAAGGGCGTATCGCCTTGCGTATAAACCCTAATGTTGATGCAAAGACGCATCACTATATCACTACGGGATTAGATGAGAATAAGTTTGGTATCATGATGCATGAGTTAATGAACTGTATCGAGATCATCAATAAGAATGAATATTTAGAATTAATAGGATTGCACTTCCACGTGGGATCGCAGATCACGGACCTGAATGTGTTCAAACGTCTATGTCTAAAAGTAAATGAATGGAATACTTGGTTCTATGAGAGAGGACATGATGTACCTGTGTTAAACTTAGGTGGAGGATTAGGGATTAATTATAGCGAACCTGATGAAGAAGCTATTGTTAACTTTTCTAATTTCTTCTATTTGTTCCACGAGTTTCTAGACGTGAGACCACATCAACAAATTCACTTTGAACTAGGGCGTTCTATCATTGCGAATAGTGGGACTCTGATCAGTAGAGTGTTATATATAAAGGAAGGACTGAAGAAGAACTTTGCTATTCTAGATGCAGGTATGACAGAGTTATTAAGACCTGCCTTATACCAAGCGTATCACAAGGTAGAATTACTATCTGATAAATATGCGGATGAGGTGACTAACGAAACAGAAGTGAAGTATGATGTAGTAGGGCCGATCTGTGAGAGTAGTGACTGTTTTGGCAAAGATGTTTTACTTCCAAAATTAAAAAGAGGAGACCTAATCGCTATTCGTTCTGCAGGAGCTTATGGAGAGGTGATGTCATCGCGTTATAACTTGAGACAAGAGTTAGAATATTTTTTCAAAGAATAACATTAAAATAGTTTCATATTAAGAATAGTTTGTTAAATTTGAGTTCGAACAATAGAAAGTTATAAATTTAAAAAAGAGTAATAATGACATTAGGAGACATTGATGTAGCAGGAGAAATAATTGATTTAAATTTTCAATTATTAAGAACACAGATTTTATTAGAAGAAGTTTTAAAGCACAATGCAGAAACAATGAAATTGCCTTCACCAGAAGCAATGAATGAAATCAATGAGTTCGCTTTGAAATCTATTCAACAAAAATTCCCAAATATGAATATTGGAAGAAAAGAAGATGAGCCTCAAGCAGAGCAAGCTGAATAAGCTAAATAATACAAAAAAAGTCATACTACTAGTATGACTTTTTTATTATAGTTAATTGAGGTAATGTATGTCTATATATTATAAGCAGTAATCAGCTCCCCAGTCTTGGTGACCTCTGTCTTTCCAGCATTGGTAACTTTCTTTAATACCAAGTACTCTAAAAGTGTCTTTTTTCTTCTCCACAGTCATGATTACTTTCAAAGCTTTTAACGAATCATCATTGATCCCATCTTCTAATAAAGAAAGGGTAAATTTATTAGGATCTGTTGTCGTTGCTTTCGTGATGATATAAGTGTAATTGCCTTCTGCAGCCATATCTTCTGGTGCATATTCTTGCATGATCTTTTCGATAGAGTTTAAATTCTGCTCTATAATAGTCTTATTCAGAGTGTTGATTTCACTCTGTTCGATTATTCTAAACTCTCTATCTTCTGCTGTCATAGAAGTCAATAAATTCGGTTGATCTACAGGAGCATTGCCTGCAGTAGCACTATTATTTCCACAACCCATAGAAATGAAAGCAAAAATAAAACCTACTACAACGATAATCTTTTTCATACTTATTTAATTTTAGCTTTGAATTATGTTTCAAAAGTAAACAATAAGAACTTAAAGTTTGGTTATAGTAGGTTTGATAAATTACTAAATAATAGTTAATTATTTAGAGGTTGTATTTTTGATAATAATAAATTATTGACATTTTTTTTATTATATTCCTATTTCGAACTGTAGTCTAAAATACCAATTGTTCTTCGTAGGACCTTGGTAGAACTTCTGTTTATCATACGTTAACTCAGCTTGTAACTTAAAAGTATGTTCCCAAAGGTATTTGTTGGCTCCTAGTGAAAACTGTGTTGTATTTGGTAAATTGAAGTCTGTGTTTTTGTGTAATTGGTCTTTCATAGTTTGAGTAGATACTCGTCCTATGATCTCATAGTTACTAGGGAAGATATAACTTAGCTGGTAGTCCATTCCTTGACCGGCAAAGATGTAGTTATATCCATCTGTAGGATCTTCAAGATTGTTTAATGACAATGCATCGTCTAAGGTTCTGTTCATATAAGATACCATACCAGCCCATCCATTATATTTAACGATACCGTCTAGCATTAATGAGTTGAATGACTTTGCTTCTCCTAGTTTATTCCCTGTTTGTCCTTGTGATTTCATTGCATTATTATTGCGATGGAAGGTACCTGATAACATTAATTTAGGAGTTGCTTCTCTAGCTAAGTCACCTTCAAAGAATGCACCATTCTTAGAGAAACTACCTAAAGGGAATAATTCTACTCTACCTGTTAATGCATAACTATCGCTTTCGCTCCCTGAGAAGTTACGACCTCTACCTGTAGATACGGCAGTCTTAATATTATATCCGAATTCATTCTTCTTCTCACGTAAGTAATAGGCTTGTATACCGAAATCACGATCGATGTTGAACTTAGAGTTGTTAATAGAACGATCTGTTAACTGTAGTGCTCCTGAAGAGTTAATACGCTGTCTGTTACCAGGTAGTTTAGTCTGTCCGAAGATAAAGTTCCAGTTTTCGTTAGGACGATATGTTAAGGCAGCATCACGGATGATATTAATAGGTTCATTCTCTTTGGTTGTCCCTAAATCTTTAGGAGCGAATGAAAGCTGAATTACATATAAGAACTTAGGGCTACCTACGAAACCGTCAAGTCTTAGACGCAATCTCCTGATTTCTCCTTCATAGGTGTTTTTCTCACCATCGTTTTCATTGAAGGTTAATCTGTTCTGCATTCTGAATCGGATATTTAACTGGAAGATACTGTCTGCAGAAGTCATTCCTAGTCCTTTACCATAACTATAGTATGGTAGTTGTTCTAATTTTAATTCATTACTAGTGGTTTCATGCTTAATTTCCTGTGCCATTGTCAGCATTGGACAAAGCAAAAAAAGACATTGTAAAAGCTTTTTCATAGTGTGTTGTATTTATTTGTGCAAAAATAACATTAGTTTTGCAATAGGAATACTTATGTTGTTACTTCAATGTAAAGATAGTGTTACCAAAAGGTTAAGGAAACAGATTTAATAAGAAATTATGGTGTATATAGGTTATCATTTTAATGTAGAACCAAGAGAACTTGGTACAGAAATACTGATTGCGGAGTTAGGAGAAAAGGCATTTGAGAGTTTTGAAGAGACAGCAACAGGTGTTAGTGCTTATGTTCAAAAAGATTTGTGGACAGAGGATATTTTAGAAGATGTTTTTATTTTACAGTCAGAACAGTTTACAATTACTTATAGAAAAGAGGAAATAGCTCAAGTAAACTGGAATGAGGAGTGGGAAAAGAACTTTGACCCAATCGATGTAGATGGTATATGTTATGTAAGAGCTCCATTTCATGAGAAAACAAGTGCTCAGTATGATATCGTTATAGAACCAAAGATGAGCTTCGGTACAGGACATCACGAGACTACCTTTATGATGATTCGCCAGATCTTGAATAACGATATGCAAGATAAGGTAGTGCTAGATATGGGATGTGGTACAGCTATCTTAGCGATATTAGCTGCTATGCGCGGAGCTAAGCACGTAGATGCTATCGATATCGATAACTGGTGTTATCTTAACTCTATAGAGAATGCAGAGAGAAATAACTGTGCTAACGTAGAGGTATTCGAAGGAGATGCTTCTATAATTAGTAAAGAGCCTAAGTACAATGTAATCTTAGCTAATATTAACAGAAACATCCTATTAAATGATATGGATAAGTATATCGCTAGTTTGTATAAAGGAGGTGAGATTTACTTCAGTGGATTTTATACAGAAGATATTACAGCGATTAAAAATTGTGCAGAAAAGATTGGTTTAGTTTTTGAAAGTTCTTTAGAAAAGAATAATTGGGTATCTTTGAAGTTTATAAAAGGATAAAATTTCATTACTATATAATATATTATGAGTACACAAGAGCAAATTCAGGAAAATGTAGATGTATCTGAATTACTGAATGGAAACAGTGAAATTGTTTTGTATAATGACGATGTAAATACTTTTGATCATGTCATCGATACGCTTATTCGCGTGTGTGATCATACATCTGAACAAGCAGAACAATGTGCTGTATTAGTACATTATACAGGTAAATGTACGGTTAAAACTGGGGAGTTTAAGAAACTTAAGTCTCAGTGTTTACAATTATTAGATGCAGGTTTAAGTGCTGAAATTATCTAATAATTATAAGGTATAGAAGTGTAACAGGACTGAGGTACTGTAGAAAATATAAAAAGGCTACTCATATCATATGAGTAGCCTTTTTTGTGATTATTTCTCTCTAAATTTTATGCCAATGAAAGTTCGAGTAGGGTTGCCCCTTTCTACTTTCGTTTGGTTTAGCCACGTATTCTTTTCTTCTAGTTTGACTTCATTTAATGCCATATACTGAAGTTTACCTAGTATTCTTTCGGTGGCTAATTTTTTGTTTTGGTGCTGAGATCTACTATCCATTGCTAGTACAGTAATGCCTGTAGGCAGATGAGTAGCTCTTACAGCCGAGCTAACTTTATTGACATTCTGTCCGCCAGCTCCAGAACTGCGTACAGCTTGGTATTGAATATCACGGTCAAGAATCGCAGGATCACTTGCTTTAGTGCTTTCAAAAATACCGATGTACCAATTCTTCCTTTTGTGTTTAGGTCTAAAGGGACTTTCGCAAATCCACTGTATTGTACCTAACCAAGTTCTCAAAAAAGTATCAACTTCTTTAGACGTTTCGACGATTTGGATAAAGACCGACGCGCCATGTGCGTCGGCTTCATCCTGTATTGGATCAACTTTAATATTGGATTTGACTGCGTCGTCTATAAAAAGTTGTGCGATCTTCTTAACGGCAAAATCACACTCTTGGGGACCTCTACCTGATGTAATCTGAATAACTGTTGCCATAATTACTTATCCATTCTTACAAATTTAGGGGTAAAGCTTCCCAATACTTTTACTAATTCGCTTTGAGCTTGCATCACTGCATTGATGTCTTTATAAGCCATTGGGGCTTCATCTACGCTACCTCCGATAAGTTGAACACCTGTAGAGCTTAGCTCTTTCTTAATCTCACTCTTGGTAAACTTCTGTTTACATGCCGCGCGTGAGTGTAGGCGTCCTGCTCCATGAGAGGCAGAATTTAAGCTCTCTGCATTTCCCAGACCTTCGACTATATAGCCATTAGTAGTCATCGATCCCGGGACTATTCCTAATTGTCCTTCTGCAGCAGGAGTAGCTCCTTTGCGGTGAACAATTAATTCTTTGTTATTAATCACTTCTTTCCAAGCGAAGTTATGATGGTTTTCGATAGTGAAAGCTATCTGCTTACCTAATGCTTTAGCAATGCGACGGTGTATATCATCGTGACATGCCTTTGCGTAATCTCCTGCAAGATTCATGGCTAACCAATACTCTTGCCCATCATGTGTGTTGAG
Source organism: Myroides odoratimimus (assembly GCF_001485415.1). Taxonomy (GTDB): domain Bacteria; phylum Bacteroidota; class Bacteroidia; order Flavobacteriales; family Flavobacteriaceae; genus Flavobacterium; species Flavobacterium odoratimimum. The sequence goes on along the minus strand of NZ_BCMQ01000006.1, from coordinate 217,644 downwards.
GTCTAACCAAGCTAAATGTTGTGCATTGCTTGGTAGAGGGCATTGTTTAGCTGCTAAATACGTATAGTGCTTAGCGATATTAGCTCCAAGACCTCTCGATCCACTATGTGAAAGAACTGCGATATATTCTCCAGGTTCTAATCTCCACTCAGGTTTAGTCTCCGTTAATCGAACGATACCAAACTCTACGAAGTGGTTACCACTACCTGATGTTCCTAATTGTTTGTATGCTTTATCTAATAAGCCTTTTACAAAAGGAATGTTTTTAAACTCTTCTCTACTGAATACTTCATGATCAGCTTTGACTTTATGTGTGTCATACATACCGAACTTGGTGTGTTCTGATAATATGTTTAACAACATATGGTCTTTTCCTTTTAGGAAGCTGGCAGGTAGATTAAAGACTGACATACTCATACGACATCCTATATCTACACCTACTCCATAAGGAATAACAGCATTGTCAGTAGCTAACACTCCTCCGATAGGTAAACCATATCCGTAATGAGCGTCAGGCATTAATGCCCCCTGTACTGCCACAGGTAATTTTAAAGCAGTGAACAGTTGGTATTTCGTCTGTTCGTCTATAGCGTCTTCTCCATAGATAGAGAATGGTACTCTATTGGTATTCAGTTGATGCTTTTTGACTTCTACTTGTTTTATCATACTCTCTGCTACTTTGCCCCAGATACCGTCTCCTATGTAAGAATCAGGATTCTTTAGTACAAGCTTAGCTTCTTCAAGTATGTTGTTTTTATTCTCTTTTTTCTTATATCTATTTACTTGCCCTAAGGCGATGTTTATTGTATTGTTTTGAGGAAAGCCTATTTTAATAAAGTCTCTCCCAGAAAGTTTCCTTCCCATGATGTAAAATTTAAATTGACTAAATGCTCAATTGTTAGTTCACAATTGATCTGTTTTTTACTGATGATCTTTAGCATCTATCAGTCAATTCGGGTTTTAATGACGTTAAGGGTCCGGAATAAACACAAAAAAGCCCGAATTTAAATCTTCGGGCTTTTCATTTATATATAAAATTAGATATTCTAAATAAAAGTAGCACGAAGATACACCCCAGCAATCCCTGCTGATGCGAATGATGTAGAAGTATAATTTAGTACAAACATTTTCTCTTCGTTTTTAATTGTTAAACTTTATTTTCAGTGCAAAGATTGTATAAAAGATTTGAATTATGCAAGGGAAAAGAGAAAAATATTTTGTAAATAAAATATTTATAAGGTATTTAGATACTAATATCCTAAACTTGGGAGGGAGCAGCTGATACTGTGTTTTTTGTGTAAATGGTTTTAAGATAGGTTGTTAATTTAGTTTATTTTGAAAAGTATCAATCAAGATCAGCAGCGATTACTTTGAATTTTATAAAAGCAGGAGAAGGAATAGATCAGTTCTATCCTCACTTAATAATTAATAGAGGACTTAAGAATACAAAGGATCCTAAGACAGTAAAATAGTCTATTCTATAAGAAATTAAAAAACGCTTAAAATTAATAGTATAGTTTTATTTAAGACAGCAATAAGTCACTATGATTTATTGCTGTTTTTTTATGGTCATATTTTATCAGTGATTTAAAAGTTTACCTTTGTGTATCACAAAAAAAATAAAACAAATGAAAAAGATTTATTTATTCCTTCTAGGATTGAGCTTATCACTTCAGTCATGTGTGACGAAGGAAGAAATGTACGTAAAAGATAACGGGGCGGTAGATTACACCTTTAAGATGGACTTTAAAGAGTTGTTACAAAATGTGCCTGATAAGAATGCTATTTTTAAAGGAGATGCCGAGAAGTTAGAATTGATTAGCGGACAGGAATTAAGCATAGATCAGATACTTGATTTCGCTATGTTAAAAGAAAAGAATGGAGAGCAGAAGAAAGATAGTATTATTAAAGCAAACAAAGAGTTATTTGACAATACTAAGAATGTACGCTTTATGATTAATATGAAAGACTCTTTAGCTGATTTTAATTTAAAAGTAATTGCAAAAGATATGGCAGACTTGAATCAATCACTTATAAATATCAATAAGATAACAGATAAAACAAGTGAGCTAGATAAGAAGCAAAATGGAAAGAAACAACCACCTTTATTAGTTGAGAGTCAATATAGTCTAGACAGCAAACAATTCGAAAGAAAGGTTAGTGTAAAAGATACTGAAGAAGCTAAGAAAGCGAATGAGATGGGAGGAATGGAAGCGATGTTTACTTATGTTCTAAAAACAAGTTTTGACAAGAAAATTAAGTCTGTATCTTATGAAGATGCCGTAATCAGTAAAGATGGTAAATCTTTTGAAAAGAGATTCTCTATGTCTGATATTATAGCTAATCCTAAAGTGTTAGAATATAAAGTGGAGTTCAAATAAGAGCATAAAGATTCTATTTTGAACATCTAAAAATAAAAAGAGGAATTTACACTTAGTAAATTCCTCTTTTTTTGTATTATAATTTATTCATATTTCCAGCTAAAGCTTCAATGAATTTACCGATAGGTCCTTTTACCATCATCGCCATCATTGGGTTAAAGCTACCTTCGAATTGAAGTTGTATCTCAGAGTTATTAGCATCTACTTCAGTAATATTTCCAGTTAATGTAAAAGGAAGTTTATCACTAGCAGCACCTAAAACAACTTTAGAGTGAGGAGTTTGATCTTTTTGTTTTAATTTAATCTCTGGCATTCCTTTTAATGCAAAGATAAAAGAATCATCTCCTGTAACTTCAAACTTAGCAATTGACTCAGGCATTAGTTTTTCAAAGTTCTTAACGTCTGTCAAAGCGTTGAAGATATATTCTGCTGATTTAGCAACAGTTACTTTTTGACTTTCTAAATTCATATATTCTAGTATTTAGGATATTATTATTGATTCCATTCAGCAGGGTTCTTTCTCCACTCTTGTAGTGTGTCTAGATCACTATCTGAAATATATTTTTGGTTTACTGCATTTTCTAATAAAGAAGAGTAGTTACTTAGTGTAGTTAGTTCTATTCCTGCATTTTTGAAGTTGTCTTCAGCTACTTGGAATTCATAAGTAAAGATAGCAGCCATACCTAGGATATTAGCTCCGTTCTCTTTTAGTGCGTCAACGGCTTGTAAGCTACTTTTACCAGTACTGATAAGATCTTCGATAACAATAACTGATTTACCAGCTTCTAATTGTCCTTCGATTTGATTTTGTCTTCCGTGTTTTTTAGGTTCAGGACGTACATATACAAAAGGCAGTTCTAAAGCTTCTGCTACTAGAAGGCCTATACCGATAGCTCCTGTAGCTACTCCTGCGATTACATCTGGTTTGCCATATTTAGCTACGATGTTCTCAGCAAATTCTTTTTGTAAGAACTTTCTAATCTCTGGATAAGACAATGTGATACGGTTATCGCAATAAATAGGTGATTTCCATCCTGAAGCCCAAGTAAAAGGATTTTTAGGATTTAATTTAATTGCGTTAATTTGCAGAAGTGACTCGGCAGTTTTGTGTGCTGTTTCTTTATTAAAAATCATAATACAAATGTATAAAGTTTTTGTAAACGACAAACCATTGTTCTTAACAGATAAAATCGAGAAAGAAACCGATTTTCAACTGTTCTTATTAGATAGTGTCGATATTGACAAAATTATCATTAAATATTTTCAAAATAAAATTGAGAAGGCTTTTTTATATCATCCAGATGAAAAAGAGATCTTAAAGAAGATAAAAGAAAAGATACCAGTACAGAAAGCAGGAGGTGGAGTTGTGTTTAATCCAAAGGGAGAAATTCTTTTTATTCTTAGAGGTGGTAAGTGGGACTTACCTAAAGGAGGAATTGAGAAAGGAGAAGAAATGGAGGAAACAGCTATACGAGAGGTAGAGGAAGAAACAGGTGTGTCTAAACTTAAGATAGTGCGTAAATTGCCTAAAACGTATCATATCTTTAAAAGAAATGGTAAGTATAGATTGAAAATTACTACTTGGTATAAAATGACTTCTACTTTTGACGGACCATTAGTAGGTCAGATAGAAGAAGATATAGAACAAGTAGCATGGTTAAATAAAGAACAAATCCGAGAGGCAATGAATAACTCTTATGAGAATATTAAGTTGCTTATAGATGAACTAGGAATATTAAAAGATGAATAATTTAAAAAGCCTATCTAAATCGATTTAGATAGGCTTTTTTAGATTCTATATTGGATTAGAATTTTACAGTAGGAGGGACTAGTTTAGAATAGTCTCCTTTATTACGGATAACATCTCTCACTATACTAGAGCTAATAAATGAAGTACTCGCTGCTGTTAGTAAAAAGACAGTTTCTATTTTTGTCAAGAAACGGTTTGTATGTGCAATTGCTTTTTCAAACTCGAAGTCAGCTGGGTTTCTTAGTCCTCTAAGAATGAACTGTGCTCCTACTTTAAAACAGAAATCAGTAGTTAATCCTTCGTAAGTAGCTACTTTAATTTTAGGCTCATCTTTAAATGTCTCTTCTATAAAGCGCTTTCTGTCTTCTAGTGAAAACATATATTTTTTATCTGAGTTTACTCCGATAGCAACAATAATCTCATCAAATAGAGGTAATGCTCTTTGGATAATATCGTAATGGCCATTTGTAATAGGGTCAAAAGAACCTGGTAAAACTGCTCTTCTCATGGTATCTAAAATTAATTTGCTTTCTGCAAAGCTAAAACAATTGCATTGTCAAACAAGTCAGCTAGGGCAATATTAGCCGCTTTTGCTTGTTGTGGTAGAATACTTTCGTTCGTTAAACCTGGTACAGTATTCATTTCTAATAAAAATGGAACTCCATCCACTATGATGAATTCACTGCGAGAGAAGCCTTGCATATTTAAAATTGTATAGACTCTACTAGCTATATCTGCTACTTTATCTTTAACTTTATCATCTATTCTAGCAGGAGTTATCTCTTGAGATTTACCTAAGTATTTTGCTTCGTAGTCAAAGAAATCGTTTTCAGAAACTATCTCTGTCATAGGTAGTACTTTTATCTCTCCTTGATAGTCAATAACCCCAACAGATACCTCAGTACCATTTAAAAAACTTTCGATTATAATCTCGTTATCTTCTTTATAAGCTACGTCTATGGCAGTAAGTAATTCCTCTGTTGTTTTTGCTTTAGAGATACCAAAGCTAGAACCAGATCTATTTGGTTTCACAAAACAAGGCAACCCAACACGTTGAATAATTTCTTCAGTATTGATAACATCTCCTTCATTTAGATAATAAGAGATAGCTGTTTTAATACCAAACGGTTTTAATACCGAAAGCATATCTCTTTTATTCATCGTTAAAGCAGCTTGGTAATAGTCACATGAGGTATGAGGCATTCCGATAAGAGAGAAATAAGCTTGCATTAATCCATCTTCTCCAGGAGTACCGTGTATAGCGTTAAATACAACATCAAAAGTGATTTTATTTCCTTTATAGTTTACCGAAAAGTCATTTTTATCAATAGGGAATTCATCATTGTTATCATCTACATATACCCATTTGTTTTCAAATATATGTACTGGGTAAGGAATATACTTAGATCGGTCTAGTGTATCGCATACCACTTTACCACTTGTCAATGAGATTTTGTATTCACTAGAATATCCCCCCATAATTACTGCTACGTGCTTCATATAGAGCTAAATTTTAATACATTAGTATGAATTACTAGTTTGTATTTGTTCAAAACAAATTTATAATAAAACATAGAAACAAAAAATGTTTTCGATTTTATATCTTTGCTCAAAATAAGTAGATATGAAATTAATGGATTTTCTAAAAAGTAGAGCCTTTTTTATTTCCTTAGCGAGTGCAGTCGTAATCGTTATACTAGGTGTGTTCTTAGCGCTTAAGTGGTTGGCACATACGACTAATCATGGAGAAAAGATAGAAGTACCAAGTTTAATTAAGTTAGATACCGACCAGGCATTACAACTGTTAGAGAAAAACGAGTTGAACATGGTCGTATTAGATACACTTGATTATGATAAAGATTTCCCTCCGTTAAGTATTGTAGAGCAGGACCCTGCTCCGAAGACGGGTGTGAAAACGAATAGAAAGATATATGTGAAGATTAATGCATCGGGTTATGGTAATGTAAAATTGCCAAAGCTTGAAGAATTAACTTACCGTCAGGCCTTAGCGACTATTAAGTCATTAGGTTTAAAAGAAGGAACGATTACATACCAGACTTTCATTGGAAAGGATGTTGTGCTTAAAGTTTATCAAAAAGGTAAAGTCTTAAATGAAGGGGACAAAATAGCAAAAGACTCTAGAATTGACTTTGTTTTAGGAGATGGTAGAGCGGGTTACTCAGAAGAAGAGCTTGACGTAGCGCCAGCTATCGAAGATGCGAATGGCAATTCTAGTAATTCTAGTGAATTTGATTTTTAAAAGATTTAAATAAGATTAATGCAAGAAGATAATGTAGAAATGTTCGATGACTTAGAAGGTGAGTTATTTGAGCATTATAGATTTGAAGCAGGGAAAGGACAAGCTCCTTTAAGAGTGGATAAGTTTTTAATGAACTTAGTAGAGAATGCTACACGTAATAAAATACAACAAGCAGCTACTAATGGAAATATATTCGTGAATGATATACCTGTAAAATCAAATCACAAAGTAAAAGCTAATGATGTGGTGCGTGTGTTGATGAAACAACCACCATTCGAAAATATCATTATACCAGAGAATATTCCTCTTGATATAGTATATGAAGATGATTCATTATTAGTAGTGAATAAACCAGCAGGACTAGTAGTACACCCAGGACATGGTAACTATACAGGAACTCTAGTAAATGCTTTAGCATATCACTTTGAGAATTTACCCCTAAATAGTAGTGAAAGACCAGGATTGGTCCACCGTATTGATAAAGATACTAGTGGTCTGTTAGTAGTAGCAAAGACAGAATGGGCAATGACCGAACTGCAAAAGCAATTTGCAGAAAAGACATCTGAGCGTGAGTATGTCGCTATGGTATGGGGGAATGTAGAAGAAGATGAAGGTACGATAGAGAGCTATATCGGCCGTCACGTCAAAGATAGAATGCAGATGGCTGCCTTTGATGATGAGAGTATGGGGAAATGGGCTGTGACGCATTATAAAGTACTTGAGCGCTTAGGATATGTTACTTTAGTATCTTGTCGTCTAGAGACAGGTCGTACGCATCAGATACGTGTTCACATGAAACATATTGGACATACGCTGTTTAACGATGAACGTTATGGAGGTAACTTAATTCTTAAGGGAACGACATTTACCAAATATAAACAGTTCGTAGATAATTGTTTTGCTGTTTTACCTAGACAAGCTCTACATGCTAAAACACTAGGATTTACACATCCTATAACTAAAGAAAGAATGAGGTTTGACTCTGAGATACCTACAGATATGGTAGAATGTATTGAAAAATGGAGAACATACGCACAAGCTTCTAATTTTGGAAATAAAGTAGATGGATTATAGTTAATTTAAGATATCAAAGCCTCATTGTTAGATGAGGCTTTTTTTATTTGCTTTATTTTATTTGCTATAAAATATCATTTAAAAAAGAAGGAAAAAGTCTTAATCTAGGTTAAAAAAACATAAATAAGGAGAAAGTAATTAAATTATTTTAGTTACTTTGTTGACTTTACTAGAAGATGTTTAATCAGTTTAAATTACATATAGAGAATAACTTCAGAGAGTTATTAGAAGAGCCATTATTACTTGCAGTAAGTGGAGGGATAGATAGTATCGTTTTAGTGCATTTATGTCATAAGTTAGGACTAGACATAACGATAGCACATTGTAACTTCCATTTAAGAGGAGAAGATAGTAATGGTGACCAAGAGTTTGTAGAACAATTAGGAGAGGAGTTAAGCATTCCAGTTTTTGTTGCAGAGTTTGATACAGTACAATATGCCACAGAGCACAAGGTGTCTATACAGATTGCAGCTAGAGAATTGCGATATGATTGGTTTAGAGAACTAGCTACACAACAGAAGAAGACCTATCTATTAACCGCTCATCACTTAGATGATTCTATGGAGACTTTCTTGATTAATTTATCTAGAGGTACGGGTATAGAAGGGTTATTAGGAATACCAGCTAGAAATGGCTACATCAGAAGACCAATATTGCCATTTACTAGAGAGGATATCGCTCATTATGCAGAAGAGAATCAGATTACTTGGAGAGAAGATATAACAAATAGTCAGACAAAATATTTGCGTAATAAAATTCGTAGGAATATATTGCCACTTCTAAAAGAGACGAATGAACATTTTTGTCAGTCTTTTTTACAGACAATGGAGTATTTGCAGCAGTCAGTAGATTTGAGTGAAGATGCTAGTAAATATTATTACAGTCAGGTAGTTACAGAACATGACGGTGAGGAGATAAGTATTAACTTAGAGCAGTTAAAAAGTCTTTCTTCACCTAAAGCATATTTGTATAAGTGGTTATCTCCTTTAGGATTTACGGCTTGGTCTGATATCGAAGATTTAATTAATGGAGCATCAGGTAAGATGATTTATTCGCCTACTCATGTACTGTTGAAGAATAGAGGAGAGTTTATAATAAAACCTCTTCCACAAGAAAAAGAGAATAAAGAACAAATATATTTATTAGAGAACAAACAAACATTAACCCAACCACTAACGATTAGTATAACACCTTATGAAGAAAAACAGTTAACAAGTGATGCTTCGACCATTTATGTAGATGGGGATTTATTGACTTTTCCATTGACTATACGTAAATATCGAAGTGGAGATAGATTTATCCCATTTGGGATGAAGGGAACAAAGAAAGTGAGTAAGTTTTTTAAAGACGAGAAGTTTAGTCTATTTGATAAAGAGAATACTTGGCTTTTATGTTCAGAAAATAAGATTGTATGGGTTATCGGTAGTCGAATGGATGAACGATTTAAGATAAAAGATACAACAACAAACATTATTAAAATTCAAATTAATCTATGAGAAAATTAGCTTATTTGCTACTTTTTTTATTGTCATTTATATCAGTGCAGGCTCAGATTACTAATCCTGCTAAATGGCAATCTAAAATTGAGAAAAAGTCTGATACAGAATATACCATTACTTGGGATGCTGTAATAGAAAAGAACTGGCATTTATACTCCCAATATAACCCAGAAGGAGGTTCTTTGCCTTTAGAGTTTATTTATAATAATCAAGAGGGAAATTATACTTTAGAGGGTAAGGCAAAGGAGAGTGAAACAAAGACTTCATTTAATGATGTCTTTGGTGTGGATGAAATCTACTTCGTAGACTCTGCTAAACTAGTTCAAGACATTAAGATAACCAATCCTACTGTGGAAACTATCCAAGTAGAATTAGCTTATCAGGTATGTGATGAAATGTGTATTAGCCAGAGTAACTTATTTGTTTATGATTTAAAGACACTTGAAACCAAGGAAGTAAAGAACTTCGAAGATTTAGCAACTACTGCTGTAGATACTAAAAAGGACAGTGATACAACGGATACAACAGTAGCTACAACAGGAAATACTAAAGAAGAGAAAAAAGGATTGTTTACTATTTTCTTCTTAGCCTTCTTATCAGGGTTTGCAGCATTACTTACACCATGTGTATTCCCAATGATTCCAATGACAGTGAGTTTCTTTACTAAACAGTCTAAGACTAGAGCGAAGGGAATTAAGAATGCAATTATCTATGGATTATCTATCATCCTTATCTATGTAGTATTAGGAACGATAGTGACTGCAATATTTGGAGCAGATTCATTAAACGCACTTTCTACGAATGTGTATTTTAATATTATCTTCTTTTTATTGTTAGTGATATTCGCTACATCGTTCTTAGGAGCGTTCGAGATTATGTTACCTAACTCATGGGCTAATAAAGTAGATTCTCAAGCAGACAGAGGAGGTATCATAGGAATCTTATTTATGGCATTAGCACTTGCTATAGTATCATTCTCATGTACAGGGCCTATCGTAGGAACACTATTAGTAGAAGCAGCATCTAAAGGAGGTATAGCACCTATCGTAGGAATGTTAGGGTTCTCTCTAGCATTAGCATTACCATTTATGTTATTCGCTATGTTCCCAGGATGGTTAAACTCTATGCCACGTTCAGGAGGATGGTTAAATACTGTGAAAGTATCTTTAGGATTCTTAGAGTTAGCTTTAGCATTTAAATTCTTGTCTAATGCAGACCTTGTATTACAAGCGCATTGGTTAGAAAGGGAAGTTTTCTTGGCGATCTGGATTGCTATCTTTGGAGCATGGGCGTTATATTTATTAGGAAAGATTAGGTTACCTCATGATAGTCCTACAGATAGTATATCAGTAGGAAGATTATTTATGGCTTTATTAGTATCTGTATTTACGATTTATATGATACCAGGTCTATGGGGAGCACCACTTAAGATTATCTCAGGTTTCCCTCCACCGATGACGTATTCAGAAAGTCCTTATGGTATTGGCGGAAAAGGTGGTAACGGAGGAGGAGTAGCTACTGCTATTCCAGACGGAGCTAAACTTGGAGCACATGATATTATTGCTTTTACAGATTACGAGAAAGGTATGGCTTATGCTAAATCTGTAAACAAACCAGTCTTACTTGACTTCACAGGTTTTGCATGTGTGAACTGTCGTAAGATGGAAGATTATGTATGGTCAGAAGCAGAAGTATTATCTATCTTAAAAAATGAAGTTGTTTTAATTTCATTATATGTAGATGATAAGAAAGAGTTGCCTGAGAACGAACAATACGTTTCGGAAACTACAGGTAAGAAGATAAAAACAATTGGTAATAAATGGAGTGATTTCCAAATGAAACATTACCAAGCGAATGCACAGCCTTACTATATCGTATTAGATAAAGAAGGTAATCGCTTAAATGAAGCTGTTGGTTATATGCCAGACGCACCAGAGTATAAAGCTTGGTTAGAGAGCGGTATTAATAAAGTAAAATAACGTTACGATTATATTTTAAGAGAAGCCACGTGAGTTCACGTGGCTTTTTTTATGGTAGTGGTATAAAAAAACAAAGGTGTTTTGATTTAATTTTAAGAAGAAAGTTAATACATTTGATAACCTTCTGAAATAAGGAAACAAAACACAATATTTAATTTAAGTACCTTTTGTTAATCACTAATAGAGAATGTATTCTTCAGAATATTAGATGATTAATTAGAGCGTATAAAATAAGCTAAGAAAAATGAAAAGAAGTTTAGTTGCATTATCATTTGCATTGTTTGCACTGTGTACACAAGCACAAGTTCACACTCCACCTACAAGTACAAAAGCAGAATCACATCAAGTAGTAGGGCTTACGGATATCAAGATTGACTACTCAAGACCGAATATGAGAGGGCGTTTAGTATTTGGTGATTTAGTTCCTTATGGAAGAATGTGGAGAACAGGGGCGAATATGAATACGGTAGTTACTTTTGGTAATGATGTAGAGATAGGCGGTAAGAAATTAAAGAAAGGATCGTATGCATTATTTACTATTCCTAAAGTAGAAGAATGGGAAGTAATATTCTATGCAGATACGAATAACTGGGGATTACCAGAGAAATGGGATGAGAGTAAAGTAGCTTTATCGACTAAGGTTAAACCTATTGGTTCTGATCGCAAATTCGAGACATTAACTGTAGCAGTGAATAATGTGAACATAGACTACGCGGACTTAGAGATTATGTGGGAGAAGACAGTTGTGCCTGTTCGTTTTAAAGTACCAACAGATCAACTGGCAATGCAGAGTATTGAGGAGACATTTGATGGACCTACAATCGTTGATTATTACGGAGCAGCAGAATATTATTACCTAACAAACAAAGACCTTGTAAAAGCTCTAGATTGGGTAAATAAGGCTATTGAGAAATCAGGAGACAAAATACCTTATTACTTTGTACGCTTAAAATCACAAATCCAAGCTAAAGGAGGTGATAAAATAGCCGCTGTAGAAACTGCCAAATGGGCATTAGAGTTAGCAGAGAAAGCGAATAACCTTGATTATATCAAGATTAATAAAGACGCTATCAGAGAGTGGAGCAAGTAATTTTAATTAAGAATTAAGAATTAAGAATTAAGAATTAAGAATTAAGAATTAAGAATTAAGAATTAAGATTGTGCTTAAAACACTGATTTCTGAAAGCTTATAGCTCTGAATATATAAAGAAAAAGATAGTTCTAATGAGCTATCTTTTTTTGTTTCTATGAAGTTGTCTTTTTGTGAAGTTGTGAAATCGTGAAGTTGTGAAATTGTGAAATCGTGAAGTTGTGAAACCGTGAGCTGTAACCCTTCAACTGTCAATTAATCATATCTCTAATTTCCATTACTCTATGCTGTAAGCAAACTACAGAAAAACACCATCACAAAAAAACACCATCACAAAAAAACAAACCTACTATCAACTATCTTTTTTATTTAAGATACTTTGATTCTGTATCGAATGCTTTATCTTTGTGTCTTAACAACACAATCTAAAATATGCTAACAGAATTAAATGCTATTTCGCCTATCGATGGGCGTTATAGAGGTAAGACCAATGCACTAGCTAATTATTTCTCAGAAGAAGCATTAATCAAGTACAGAGTATTAGTAGAAGTAGAGTACTTTATTTCTCTATGCGAGCACAATGTCCCTCAATTAGCCAATGTCCCAAGTTCTATCTTTCCTGAATTGCGTAAACTGTATCAAGAGTTTACCACAGAAGATGCTTTGTGGATCAAGGAGATGGAGAAAACTACGAATCACGATGTGAAAGCAGTAGAGTACTTTCTGAAAAGCGCATTTGACATTTTAAAGTTAGAAGAGTATAAAGAGTTTATTCACTTTGGACTAACTTCTCAGGATATTAATAACACCTCTATACCTTTATTGACTAAAGAAGCGTATGAGGATGTATATAAACCATCTTTACTAACTGTTATCAATAGATTAAAAGAGCTGAGCATAGAGTGGAAGGATGTACCTATGTTGGCACGTACGCATGGTCAGCCTGCTTCTCCTACACGTCTAGGTAAAGAGATTTACGTATTCGTGGAGCGTTTAGAACAGCAGTTAGCATTATTAGAGCAAGTACCTTTTGCTGCTAAATTTGGTGGTGCTACAGGTAACTTTAATGCACACCATGTAGCTTACCCAAAACAAGATTGGAAACAGTTTGGAACTGACTTCGTAGAATTGACTTTAGGGCTTAAGCATTCTTTCCCGACTACACAGATAGAGCACTATGATCACTTCGCAGCATTCTTCGATGGATTAAAACGTATAAACACGATACTGATAGACTTAGATAGAGATATCTGGACGTATGTATCGATGGATTACTTTAAACAGAAGATTAAGGCAGGAGAGATAGGTTCTTCGGCTATGCCTCATAAAGTGAATCCTATTGACTTCGAAAATTCAGAAGGAAACTTAGGTATTGCTAATGCGATCTTTGAACATTTAGCTGCTAAGTTACCGATATCACGTCTTCAACGTGACTTGACAGACAGTACAGTGTTGCGTAATGTAGGAGTACCTTTTGGACATACGCTTATTGCATTTGAGTCTACATTAAAAGGATTGAATAAGTTATTGCTGAATGCAGATAAGTTTGCTCAAGACTTAGAGAATAACTGGGCTGTAGTAGCAGAAGCTATTCAGACTATTCTAAGAAGAGAAGGATACCCTAATCCGTATGAAGCATTAAAAGATTTGACTAGAACGAATACAGTGATTAATAAAGAATCAATGCATAATTTCATCGAGACATTAAATGTATCTGATGCGATTAAAACTGAACTTAAAGCAATCACACCAGCTAATTATTTAGGAGTAGATATTCTGTAATAAGAATTTATAATAAAATGAATAAGCGAGTCTTTCGAAAGAAGGGCTCGCTTTTTTATTTCATGATTAGAACACTATTTTTAGAATAGATAAATAAAAAACGGGCTACTCTAAGGCAGCCCGTTTCTATATATTGAATAATCTAATTCTTATAAGTGGATTACTTCACCGTAAGCATCAGCTACAGCTTCCATCACAGCCTCACTCATAGTAGGGTGTGGGTGAACAGCTTTAAGGATTTCGTATCCAGTAGTTTCTAATTTACGAGCAACTACAGCCTCAGCGATCATATCTGTAACACCAGCTCCGATCATGTGGCATCCTAACCACTCACCGTATTTAGCATCAAAGATAACTTTAACGAATCCATCAGGAGTACCAGCAGCTTTTGCTTTTCCAGATGCAGAGAATGGGAATTTACCTACTTTAAGTTCATAACCAGCCTCTTTCGCTTTAGCCTCAGTCATACCTACAGAAGCGATCTCTGGAGTAGCATAAGTACATCCTGGGATATTTCCGTAATCTAATGGCTCTACATGGTGTCCAGCGATTTTCTCAACACATAAGATACCTTCAGCAGAAGCCACGTGAGCTAACGCTTGTCCAGGTACTACGTCACCGATAGCATAGTATCCAGGTACGTTAGTTTGGTAGAAGTCGTTTACTAAGATTTTATCTCTATCTGTAGCAATACCTACTTCTTCTAATCCGATGTTCTCGATATTCGTTTTGATACCTACAGCAGATAATAAGATATCAGCTTCTAATACCTCTTCACCTTTAGCTGTTTTTACATATGCTTTTACTCCTTCACCTGTAGTGTCGATACGCTCTACAGAAGAGTTAGTCATAATGTTGATACCGTTTTTCTTTAAAGAACGCTCAAATTGTTTTGAGATATCTTCATCCTCTACAGGAACGATATTTGGCATAAACTCAACAATAGTTACATCAGTACCCATTGATTTATAGAAGTAAGCGAACTCAACTCCAATAGCTCCAGAACCAACAACAATCATTTTCTTTGGTTGTTGAGGTAATGTTAATGCTTGTCTGTATCCGATTACTTTTTTACCATCTTGAGGTAAGTTAGGTAACTCTCTAGAACGAGCACCTGTAGCGATGATAATATGGTCAGCAGATAGTTCAGTTACTTTTCCATCTTTGTCAGTAACGTCTACTTTCTTACCTGGTTTTACTTTTCCGAATCCGTCGATAACTTCGATCTTATTCTTTTTCATTAAGAATTGAACTCCTTTGCTCATTCCTTCAGCTACGTTACGAGAACGTGCGATAACAGCATTGAAATCTTTATCTACATCACCATTGATAGTCAATCCGTAGTCAGAAGCGTGTTTAAGGTATTCAAATACCTGTGCCGATTTAAGAAGAGCTTTCGTTGGGATACATCCCCAGTTTAAGCAGATACCTCCTAAATTTTCTTTTTCAACAACTGCAACTTTAAAACCTAACTGAGAAGCTCTAATCGCAGTAACGTAACCTCCAGGGCCACTTCCTAAAACAATAATATCGAATTTCATATATCTATATATTTCTATATTTTATGCTACGAAAATAATCATTTATTTCTGTTATTGAAACTTTCAATACGAAAAGTTGATAGGCTGTAACTAAGGTAATTGCAAGGAGTGTGGCTTATTTGGCTATTAAGACGTGACAATTATTATCAAAAAGGCAATATTGTTGATAATCTTTTAAAAAACTAGGAGAGAATAGCGTACTAAAAAATATTGAAATTTTAGAACAAAAGTATTTCTACTCTTCGGAAGTTTTCGTCTAATTCATTTTAGGTAGAGAAACCATCTTTATAATGAACAATAAAAAAGCGATAGATATGGATCTATCGCTTCTGTATATTGAGCTATATTTGTTTGTTAAACTGTGACTCGTGTAGGTTTTTATAGTATCCGTTTTGGATTTCTAATAGGTCTTTATGAGTTCCTTTTTCTACTATTTTACCTTTATCCATTACGATAATTTGATCAGCGTTTACTATCGTTGCTAATCGGTGTGCTATAATGATAGACGTTCTATCTTTAGTTAGATAGTCAGTCGCTTTCTGTAGTAATTCTTCTGAATGTGTATCGATAGAAGAGGTAGCTTCATCTAGTATCAGAATACTAGGATTACTAACATACGCACGTAAGAAAGCGATCAACTGACGCTGTCCAGATGATAGCATGACACCGCGTTCCTTCACATTATAATCATATCCACCAGGGAGTTGTAAGATGAAGTCGTGTATCCCTATTTTCTTAGCAGCTTCGATGACAGTCTCTCTTGTGATACTCTCATCATGTAGCGTGATATTATTGTATATTGTGTCACTAAATAAGAATACATCCTGAAGTACCACTGCTACTTGTTTGCGCAGTGTAGCTAGTTTGTATTCATTGATATTGACACCATCGATACAGATCGTACCACTGTCTATATCGTAGAATCTATTTAATAGATTGATGATAGTAGACTTACCTGCACCAGAACTTCCCACGATCGCAATGGTGCTACCAGCAGCTATATCTAGGTTAATCCCTTTTAGTACTTCTGTTCCTTCGATATAACTAAAGCGAACAGCTTTTAGTTCTATTTTACCATTAAACTGTGGGGCAGTGACTGTACCGCTATCGTCTATCTGTTCTTCTGTTTCTAATACTTCGAATACACGCTCTGCTGCGATAATCCCCATTTGCATGACATTGAACTTATCAGCTATCTGTCTCAATGGGTTAAATAGCATGGTGATTAACATCGTATAGGCGAATAAATCTCCGAAAGAAGTAAGGTTGTCTCCTTGTACGATAGACATCCCTCCATACCAAATCACAAAACCAAGTGTAAGAGAAGATACGATATCCGCTATCGGAAAGAAGATAGAGTTATACAGAATATTCTTTAGCCAAGCCACATTGTGTTTATGGTTAATCTCTTTGAATTTTTCGTATTCTATTTCTTCTCTCGTAAAGAGTTGTACGATCTTCATTCCTGTTAATCTCTCTTGTACGAATGTATTTAGATTAGATATCTGTGTACGTACTTCTTGGAACGCAGTTTTCATGTGTCGTTGGAACTCACGAGTAGCATATAATAGAATAGGCATAGCTATCAATACGATACAGCTCAACTTCCAGTTCATATAGAACATAATGCACAGTACCACGAACATCTTTAGTAAGTCACTGACAATCATAAAGAGCCCTTGACTGAAGATACTAGCGATAGATTCTATATCAGATACTGCACGTGTCACTAATTTTCCTACGGGTTCGTTATCGAAATAACGCATTCTGAAGTTGATAATTTTATCAAATAGTTTCTCTCGAATGTCTTTTACGATATCCTGTCCTAACCAGTTCGCCCAATAGGTAAAGAAGAATTGTGAAGATACTTCTAGTACGAGTACTAATCCCATCAGTAGGATGTAGAGTAGTAGCCCAGATTGATCTTGTTTCTGTACGTATTCATCTACAGTTATTTTTAGCATATACGGACGTATGGCAGCGAATATAGAAAGGGAAATCGCAAATACAACTACCCAATTAAATCGTTTTTGATACGGCTTAGTATATTGTAATAATTTCTGTAGAGATAATGATTTTAGTTTTTTCATAAATAAGGGTAACTAACTTGAGTTAAATAAAGACCTTTTCCAGGTACAGAAAAGCCAGCTTTGCCTCTGTCTTTACTTTCTATTATCGTTCTGAAGTCATCTAGTGTTATTTTTTCATGTCCTACATTGACTAAGGTACCCACTATCGCTCTGACCATATTGCGCAGGAAGCGATTAGCAGAGATGGTAAATACTAGTCTGTTATCAGGTAGAATATCCCAATGTGCTTTATAAATAGTACAATTGAAGGTGAATACATCTGTATGTGTCTTAGAGAAACATTCGAAGTCTTCATACTCAAATAAGATTTGAGCAGCTTGATTCATTAATTCTACATTCAGCGGTCTAAAGTGGTAGTAGCTACCCGCGTTACAAAACGCATCTTTATATTGATGAATGTGATACTCGTAGGTACGTGCTGTCGCATCGAAGCGTGCGTGGGCATCATCTGCTACGGTATGTATATTATAAATAACAATGTCTTCAGGTAAAAAAGAATTCATTCGTTGTACTAAAGAATCTTTGTCAAAAGGTAACTCGTGATCAAAGTGTGCATACATCTGTTTAGCATGTACTCCAGCATCTGTCCTACCTGCTCCCACTAGCTCTATAGGGGTGCGTAGTAGAGTAGAGATAGCTTTAGTCAGTACTTCCTGTACTGATATAGCATCAGGTTGTAATTGCCATCCGTGATAATGTGTTCCGTTATATGCGAATTCTAAAAAGTATCTCAATGTAATTCTCTTTGTTTTGTAAAACGCAAATATACTTTAAAATCGGGACTAGGTAGTTGATGTTATTATAAAATTAGGAACTCATTTTTTGAATAGAAGAACAAATAACTAAGAAATGAAAGGGCTAGACGGATTACTATTCGTATTTAGTAAGAAGGCGGATTTTAATTTATTTAGAGCTGTATTGCTAGAATAGTGATCGTGGTTTGATGCCATAGTGGTCGCATAGTTTTAGCCCTTTTTTATGCGACCACTATGCGATCACTATCCGACCACTATGCGACCACCTCAAAAAAAATCCCTTTTTCGATCTGTTATAATTATGTATTTAATATGTATAATTCTAGTGTGAACGGTGGATTAGTGGAAGGGTTCTGATAAGTTTGTGTTGCTCATATTAGAAAAATTAGTTCTAAAGAGAGGTCAATTAAATCGACCTGAAGTAAACAACGTTAAAAGCAAGAGATAGTTTAGAAATATGTTTATTTTTACGACTTGACTTGTTGTGACAAGTAATTAACCCAATTAACCTAACTATATTAATAATGAAAAAACTACTAGTATTACTGAGCTTGTGTATAGGCTCTTATGTACAGGCACAGGATTTTAATCAATATTTTGAAGACAAAACATTGCGTCTAGATTATGTATTCGGAGGAAATAACGAGAGACAATTTATCTTATTAGATGAATTAATTTCTTTGCCTTCATGGGCTGGGCGTACGCATAACTTAGGAGAGAATGCCTTAAAAGGAAATGGACAAGTACGTGTATACGATGAGCAAACAAATACATTAATCTATACCAATAGCTTCAGTACACTATTCCAAGAGTGGTTATCTACAGAGGAAGCGCAGAAGAATACCAAGAGTTTTGAGAATGTATTCTTAGTACCGTTTCCGAAAGATAATGTGCGTATAGAACTAATCCTATTTGATGCTGATGGAAAAGAAAAAGATAAATTAGTACATCATGTAGATCCTAAAGATATATTAATCCATACTAAGGGAACTAAGGATGTGACTAAACATGAATATGTACATAAAGCGAAAGACAATGCTAAGGCTATCAATGTAGTATTCGTTGCAGAAGGATTTAAAGAAGAAGAAATGGGGAAATTTATGGATGCTGTAAAGGTTTCTATAGAACAATTATTAGCGCATAAGCCTTTCGATAAATTTGCTGATAATTTTAATTTTATTGCTGTACAGAGCGCTTCTAAAGACTCAGGGGTAAGTGTCCCAAGACAAGGAGATTGGAAAAAGACAGCTGTAGAGTCTAATTTTGATACTTTTTATTCGGAGCGTTATTTGACTACGAACAGAATTAAGAAGTTACACGATGTACTAGCAGGTATTCCTTATGAACACATTATCATTCTTGCGAATACAGATGTGTATGGAGGAGGAGGAATCTATAATTCTTATACATTGACGACTACAGGACATAAGGACTTTAAGCCTGTGGTAGTACATGAGTTTGGGCATAGTTTTGCAGGATTAGCAGATGAGTATTTTTACCCTAATGATGTGTTGAGTGATTTAATTTCTAATCAGACAGAACCTTGGGAGCAGAATATAACTACATTAGTAGACTTCGATAGCAAGTGGAAAAAAATGCTTAAAAAGGGAACTCCAGTACCTACATTAGAAAAAGACAGTAAGAAATACCCACTAGGAGTATATGAAGGACTAGAAGGACGCAAGGTGTATAAAGGTACGTTAGACTGTAGAATGAAAACGAATCAGTATCCAGAGTTCTGTCCAGTTTGTCAGAATGCAATAGAAGAATTAATTTTGTTTTATACAGAGTAATCATAGTATAGCCTCTCACTAAGAGAGGCTATCTTATTATAAATAGATAGAGGTGAAAAAAATATTATTATTATCAGATACGCACGGCACTATAGATGAGTCTATCCTGAAGTATGTCAGACAGGCAGATGAGGTATGGCATGCAGGAGATATAGGAGACTTAGTAGTGACCGATACCATAAAGGTGCTAAAACCGCTTAGATGCGTATGGGGAAATATAGATGGTAAAGAGGCTCGACTAGAATTTTCTGAAGAGTTATTCTTTGAGTGTGAAGGGATGAAGGTCTATATGATCCATATAGGTGGATATCCAGGGAAATATAGAGCTAATGTAAGAGAGCGAATCAAGCAAGAGAAACCTGCTATCTATATCTGTGGGCACTCACATATACTGAAGGTACAGTATGATCAGATGATGGGGGTACTACATCTAAATCCTGGTGCAGCTGGTATAAGTGGTTTTCATCAGGTGCGTACGATGTTGCGTTTTGCGATAGATAACGGAGCGATAAAGGATATGGAAATTATTGAATGGCCTAAAAACAAAAAAGCCGAACTCATATAGGTTCGGCTTTTTTAACGCACTAATAAACTAAGATGTTAGGTTTATCGTAAACGATCCACAGATTTTACGAGATCTTCATCCTTCTTAATGGCTCTGTTCGCTAAGACAAGGAACAGGATAGAAATAATAGGGAGGAACATCCCAATACCTTTCTCAGAAATAGCTTCCGCAGTTTCTCCAGATACTGTTAGCGCACGATATACAAATAATCCTAATAGTATAAAGTTTGATATTATATTCAATCTATTAATTACAAACTGTCTCTTTCTATTTTTATACCCCATAATAGCTACTACTGTAAGAGCAGTAGATAATCCGAATAGGATAGTAGATGAAGGCATCATCATGAAATAGATAGGTTCATTCGCACCATTTGTCCATAATGGGATGAAAAAAGGTAGTACTCCCATAATGATAAAGACAAGAATCAAATAAACAGTCTGTATTCTCTGTAACATAATTGTAAAAATGTATGAAGTACAAAAATAGTGTTTCTTTTTTATAAAAACCTATTGTTTATAAAATTTTATTCGTAATATTGCATCAGTACTGTCGTAAGTTCTTCATAATACGGCAATTCTATTTTAAATTTCCATTCTTATTTAAAATTACACAACTCAATATTTTTATAATCTATAAACATTTATATGTTTGAAATTTCCGAACTAAAAAAAATGAAGGTCGCAGATCTTCAGGAGATTGCTAAAAAAGCAAAAATTGCTAAGGTGGCTTCTTTGAAAAAAGACGAACTTATAGGGCAGATATTAGAACATCAACAAGCGACAAATGCAGAGGAGAAAAAAGCACCTGTAAAAGCTAAACCTGTGGATAAAGCTCCTTTAGAGGAAAAGAAGGCTCCTGCAGTAGCTAAAAAAGTAGCTGTGGATAAGGCTAACAATGATGTAAAAACAGATAAAACAGTTAAACAAAATACAACTCCTACTACTGAGAAATCAAGAAGACCTAGACTAGGTAAACCTAATGAGGATGAGGGTAAGGTAGAGAGTAAAGTGGAGCAGGCTTCTCGTGTATTAGCAGATAATACACAACGCAAAACAACTCACCAGAGAAATGAAGAAACTCCTGCGAAACAAGAGCAAAAAAAAGAAACCGTAAGTGAATCAACTGCTGAAGAAAAGGTAGGTTCTACAAACGAGAATAGAAGGGATTTCAAAAAGAGACAACCTGATAATAATAGACGTGATGGGCAAAAACGTGATTTCAAATCTCGTCAGCAACAGTCACAACCTAAGAATAATGCTTCTACTGAAGTAACTAATGCCGCAGCAACAGATAGAGAGCCTGTAGCGAAAGAGGAAATATCTACTGTAGATAATACTGCTCCTCAACAGTCTGAAAACGACAATCAAAAAAGAAATAACAATCAACAGAATAGAAATAATAACAACAAAAAGAATAATTTCAGAGAACCTGATTATGAATTTGATGGTATTATAGAGAGTGAAGGGGTATTAGAAATGATGCCTGATGGATATGGATTCTTGCGTTCTGCGGATTACAACTATTTATCTTCTCCAGATGATATTTATTTATCTCAGTCACAGATTAGATTATTCGGTCTTAAGACTGGTGATACTGTAAAAGGAGTGGTGCGCCCTCCGAAAGAAGGGGAGAAGTTCTTCCCATTAGTAAAGGTGTTGAAAATTAATGGTCACGATCCTCAGTCTGTTAGAGATAGAGTGTCTTTTGAGCATTTGACTCCTTTGTTTCCGAATGAGAAGTTTAATCTAGATGCGAAGAGTAGTACTATTTCTACTCGTCTAATGGATATGTTTGCTCCTATCGGTAAAGGACAACGTGGTATGATCGTAGCTCAACCAAAGACAGGTAAGACTGTTCTTTTAAAAGAGGTAGCGAATGCTATTGCAGCTAATCACCCTGAGGCATACTTAATCGTGTTACTTATAGATGAGCGTCCTGAAGAGGTGACAGATATGCAGCGTAGTGTGAATGCTGAGGTAATTGCTTCTACATTCGACGAACCAGCAGAGAGACATGTGAAAGTAGCTAATATCGTATTAGAGAAAGCAAAGAGATTAGTAGAGTGTGGTCATGATGTAGTGATCTTATTAGACTCTATCACGCGTTTAGCAAGAGCATATAATACCGTACAGCCAGCATCTGGAAAGGTGTTAAGTGGAGGGGTAGATGCTAATGCATTACAAAAACCAAAACGATTCTTCGGAGCGGCTCGTAATATAGAAAATGGAGGATCTCTTAGTATCATCGCTACAGCGTTAGTAGATACAGGGTCTAAAATGGATGAGGTGATTTTCGAAGAATTTAAAGGTACTGGTAATATGGAGTTACAGTTAGATCGTAAGTTGGCAAATAAACGTATTTTCCCTGCGATAGACATTACTTCATCTAGTACACGTAGAGATGATTTATTATTAAACGAATGGGAGCTTAAGCGTGCTCTTATGGTTAGAAGATATATAGATGATATGAACTCTGTAGAGGCGATGACATCTATCATTGACAATGTGAAAAATACTACGAATAATGACGAGGTATTAAAAACATTAAGCAAGTAAAAATAACCTGTATGTATATTGAAAAAGAGGACATTTATAATTTATAAATGTTCTCTTTTTTTTATAAATAGTTTCTTAATTGTTATATAAATGCGTAATTTTCAATACTAAATGTTTTGAGAATAAAACAAAAGTTGTTTCTTTGACTCAGTTTTAATGACAGAAGAAATGACGATATAAAGAGAAGATAGTAGTAGAATGCTGTATCGGTTTTTATCTAGTTGTTTTTTGTCAGAGTATAGGGTGTAAAAGAAGAAGATTATGTATGAACTAACAATATTTATAGTAGTAGCTATACTAGCCTATTTTATCGTTAGAAGGTTTTTCTCTATTAAGCGTTTTAATACCAAGGAAGAATATCTTCAGTATAAACGGGAACAAGAGGAATTGTTGAGAGAGGAAGAAGAGGAATGGGACGATGATTTAATCGATAAAAAGAGTTTTGACTTCTTATTTATAGGAGTTGTAGCAACTGTGTTATTTTTGGTCTGTGGTCTTTTTACAGGTAATCCATTCTATTTTGTTTTGATGATTTTCGTTATTACAGCGATATTATTCTTGCACTATTTTCCCTCTAAAGGAGATTTTTAAAGTTTTTGTTGTCACTAATACTGTCTGTGGTATTTGATATAGACTCACTTTTGACGCGTTTTTCTCTTATAGATTCAAATAAATATTACCAGAGAAATGAAAGAAGCTGGGGTTTTAGTAGAAAAGGTCAAATAAAAGAGATGTTAAAATTACTTTTTTTTAGATCATTAAACGATTAGTAGTAAGAAAGTTAAAAAATAGAGGTAAAAATTAATTGATATTTTTTGATTGCTGAGTTTGTATTTACGGAATATCGTCCTATATTTGCACTCGCAATTAAGCAATAGGCCACGTGGCGCAACTGAATAGCGCATCTGATTACGGCTCAGAAGGTTGCAGGTTTGAATCCTGCCGTGGTCACTAAAGTCTTGATTTGAATCAAGACTGTGATAGAAATAAATAAAAGAATAATGGCCGCGTGGCGCAACTGAATAGCGCATCTGATTACGGCTCAGAAGGTTGCAGGTTTGAATCCTGCCGCGGTCACTAAAAGCTTCTCATTTGAGAAGCTTTTTTTATTTATATGTATTTTTGTAGAAGAATCTTTACTATAATGCGATGGCTAAGAAAGAAAACTATTTTAGATATTGGTGGAAGTCAAGTAATGAACATGGGGTGCATTCTCCATTTATATTTAATTTATTGACTAAAGGATTATATCCTAAAGATAGCAGATGGAGAGGAATGGCAAAGAAAGATGCTTTTATACTGCGCATGCTAAATTACTATCAGCCCCAGTCTCTCGCTGTACATGGGACACTCTCTGTGGAGGTGGCTTGTGCTAAATCATTAAAAGAATCTTCTGAAGCAGTAGATATGATCTATATGTCTAATATTAACGATATTGCTATAACTGATGTATGTACTCGTATGCATAATGATAGCGCCCTTGTAATCGATAGAAGAGAGGGACGAGAAGAAATAGAGGTTTTCTGGGAGCAGATTGTGTTAGATGAGCGCTTCAGTGCTACGATCGATTTCTATTATTACGGTGTAGCATTTATTAGATCAGAACAATTAAAACAACATTTTATTCTGCGTATGTAATTTGTTCTGTTAGATAGTTAGTAAGTAGATGTATTATTTCTAGTAATTTATTTATCTTAGAAGAGTCTTTCGGACTATTAGAAAAGATAATGAACTAAAAGCATAACTAAACTATCTATTATGTCTACTCATATTATTCAAGTAAAAGATATTAAACGCGATTTTAAATTGGGATCTGAAACAGTATATGTGCTGAAAGGTGTGAATTTAGAAATAGCAAAAGGAGATTATGTTGCTCTAATGGGGCCTTCTGGAAGTGGTAAGTCTACCTTGATGAATATTTTAGGTTGTCTAGATACGCCTACTTCAGGTAGTTATTATTTAGATGGTAAGGATGTTAGTTCTCTAAAAGATGATCAATTAGCAGAGATTCGAAATAAGCATATTGGTTTTGTATTCCAAACTTTTAATTTATTGCCTAGAACGACTGCGTTAGACAATGTGGCGCTACCTATGGTATATGCTGGTAATTCTAAAGCAGAACGCAATGTGCGTGCAAAAGAAGTACTAGATCAGGTGGGATTAAGTGATCGTATAGATCATCATCCTAATCAACTCTCAGGAGGACAGAGGCAACGTGTAGCTGTAGCTCGTGCTCTAGTGAATAAACCAGCTATTATATTAGCTGATGAGCCAACAGGAAATTTAGATACTAAGACTTCTGTTGAGATTATGAGTCTATTCGATGAGATACATGCGAATGGAAATACGGTTATACTAGTAACACATGAAGAAGATATAGCTGCACATGCACATCGCATCATCAGACTTAGAGATGGAGTGATAGAGAGTGATGAACGTATTAAGTAGATCGTAGTTCTTAGAAAGTTATTTTTATGTGTTATTAAGGTTTATCTTATATCAATAGATCTTTGATTAGAAATAATAGAGATTTCGTTAGAGAATAAGCTTTAGACATTTCTTTTTTTGTTGTACTTTGTGAGTTAATTAAACCAAGGACAATATTATGAAAGTATATACAAAAACTGGAGATAAGGGAACAACAGCATTATTTGGTGGTACACGTGTGCCAAAACATCACATCAGAATAGAAAGTTATGGTACGGTAGATGAATTGAATTCGTATATCGGTTTAATTCGCGATCAAGAGATGAATCCCTTGTATAAAAAAGTATTGATAGAGATTCAGGATAGATTATTCACTGTGGGAGCTATATTAGCAACTGATCCAGAGAAAGCAATTTTAAAAAACGGAAAAGAAAGACTAAATATTCCAAAAATAAGTGTGGCTGATATAGAGCTGTTAGAAAATGAAATTGATCGTATGGAAGATTCATTACCACAGATGACTCATTTCGTTTTGCCGGGCGGACATACTACTGTGTCATATTGTCATATCGCAAGGTGTGTTTGTCGTAGAGCAGAGCGTTTGTCAGTGAGTCTGAATGAGTCAGAGCCTGTAGACGAGTCAGTTTTGAAGTATTTAAACCGACTTTCTGACTATCTTTTTGTGTTGGCACGAAAGTTGACTTTTGATTTACAGGCTGAAGAAGTGAAATGGATTCCAAGAAAAGAAGACTAAAAAAGTGTTATTTTTCTTAAAATCTATAGATTTTAAAAAGCTACGTTCTTGAAAACAGCTGAAATAAATAAAAAAAAGCTTGATAATTTCATAATAAAAATTATTTTTGCATTAAAAATTTAAAACGAATAGAGATGTATTGGACATTAGAATTAGCATCTTACCTAAGTGATGCTCCATGGCCTGCGACGAAAGATGAGCTTATTGATTATGCAATTAGAACAGGTGCTCCTCTAGAGGTAGTAGAAAACCTTCAATCTATAGAAGATGAGGGAGAAATCTATGAATCAATGGAAGAGATATGGCCAGACTATCCGACTGACGAAGATTACCTTTGGAACGAGGATGAGTATTAAGATATAGATAAGAAAAAAGCCTCTAAAAAGGCTTTTTTTTTATTTAATTTTACGATTTGACAGTAATAAAAAAATAAACCACATAAATTTATGAGTATCATAAACAGCATATTAAAGGTGTTTGTTGGAGATAAATCAGAAAGAGATATCAAAGACATCAAGCCTTTAATTGAGAAAATAAAAACGTATGAAGGAGCTTTATCTAGCCTTTCAAACGATGAACTAAGAGCGAAAACAATTTACTTCAAAGAAAAGATACAGCAATCTAGAGCAGATCAAGATGCTAAAATCGCTTCTTATAAAGAAGAAATTGAGAAAACGCAAGATATCGATAAGAGAGAGTCTATCTACGCTAGCATTGATAGCTTAGAAAAAGAGGCTTATAACAACTCTGAGAAATTGCTATTGGATATTCTACCAGAAGCATTCGCTGTAGTAAAAGAAACAGCTCGTCGATTCAAAGAAAATGAAACAGTAATCGTTACTGCAACAGAACAAGATAGAATCTTCGCAGAGACTAAACCTTATGTAACTATCGTAGATGATAAGGCACACTGGGCGAATACATGGTCTGCTGCAGGAAAACAAGTTACTTGGGATATGATCCACTATGATGTACAGTTAATCGGGGGAATCGTATTACACCAAGGTAAAATTGCAGAGATGCATACAGGGGAAGGGAAAACGTTAGTAGCAACTTCACCATTGTACTTAAATGCATTAACAGGAAATGGAGTTCACTTAGTAACAGTGAATGACTACTTAGCAAAACGTGATAGTCAGTGGAAAGCTCCATTGTTTGAGTTTCACGGAATGACTGTTGATTGTATTGATAATCACCAACCAAACTCTCCAGGTAGAAAAGCGGCTTATGCTGCGGATATTACATACGGTACAAATAACGAATTCGGTTTTGACTACCTACGTGATAATATGGCACATACGCCAGAAGAATTAGTACAGAGAAAACACAACTTTGCAATCGTGGATGAGGTGGATTCTGTATTAATTGATGATGCTAGAACGCCATTGATTATTTCTGGACCTGTACCACAAGGAGATCGTCATGAATTTAATGAATTAAAACCAGAAGTAGCTAACTTAGTAGAGATGCAAAGAAAGCTAGCTAATGGATTCTTAGCAGAAGCTAAAAAATTAATTCGTGAAGGAAATACTAAAGAAGGTGGATTCTTATTGTTTAGAGCATATAGAAGTTTACCTAAGAATAAAGCGTTAATTAAGTTCTTAAGTGAAGAAGGAGTAAAACAATTACTTCAAAAAACTGAGAACCACTATATGCAGGACAACAATAGAGAAATGCATAAAGTAGATGAGGCGTTATACTTCGTGATCGAAGAAAAGAATAATCAAGTACAGTTAACTGATTTAGGTATTCAATTCTTATCAAAAGATACAGATCAAAACTTCTTCGTACTTCCAGATATTGGTGTTGAAATCGCTAAGATAGAAGCACAGAATCTATCTAAGGATGAAGAGGCTGAAGCAAAAGAAGTATTGTTCCAAGACTTCGGAGTGAAAAGTGAGCGTATCCACACTTTAAGCCAGTTATTAAAAGCTTATACTCTATTCGAAAAAGATACTGAATATGTAGTAATGGATAACAAAATTATGATCGTAGATGAGCAAACGGGACGTATCATGGATGGTCGTCGTTACTCAGATGGATTACACCAAGCTATCGAGGCTAAAGAGAATGTGAAAATTGAAGCAGCTACTCAAACATTTGCTACAATTACATTACAGAACTACTTCCGTATGTATAACAAACTAGGAGGTATGACTGGTACGGCGATTACAGAAGCAGGTGAGTTCTTACAGATTTATAAATTAGACGTTGTAGAGATTCCTACGAATAGAGGTATCGCTCGTCATGACAAAGAAGATAAGATTTATCGTTCAGTACGTGAGAAATTTAAAGCAGTAATCGAGGATGTGGTAGAGTTATCAAATGCTGGACGTCCAGTATTGATCGGTACAACATCAGTTGAGATTTCTGAGTTATTAAGTAGATCATTGAAAATGCGTGGTATTAGACACAATGTGTTGAATGCTAAATTACATAAACAAGAGGCTCAAATCGTAGAAGAAGCAGGACAATCAGGTATCGTAACTATTGCTACAAACATGGCAGGTCGTGGTACGGATATTAAGCTTTCTCAAGAAGTAAAAGACTTAGGAGGTCTTGCTATCATCGGTACTGAGCGCCATGACTCTCGTCGTGTAGACCGTCAGTTAAGAGGTCGTGCAGGTCGTCAAGGGGATCCAGGTAGTTCACAGTTCTATGTGTCACTAGAGGATAACTTAATGCGTCTATTCGGATCTGATCGTGTAGCTAAATTAATGGACAGAATGGGATTAGAGGATGGAGAAGTAATCCAACACTCTATGATGACAAAGTCTATCGAAAGAGCTCAGAAAAAAGTAGAAGAGAATAACTTCGGTATTCGTAAGCGTTTATTAGAATATGATGACGTGATGAATGCACAACGTGAAGTAATCTATAAACGTAGAAAGCATGCCTTATTCGGAGAGCGTCTTAAAGTGGATATCGCGAATATGATGTATGACCTATGTGAGCGTATTGTAGAGACTAACAAATTAGCTAGTGACTATAAAAATTACGAATTTGATATTATCCGTAATTTCGGTACGAACAATGTGGTTAGTGAAGAAGAGTTTGCAAAAGGTGATGTAGTTGCTATCGCTAATAAGCAATACGATATCGTTTATAATGCTTATGCAGATAAATGTAAACGTAGTGCAGCAGAAGCATTTAAAGTGATCAAAAATGTTTATGAGAACAATGCAGGTCAGTTTGAGCGTATTGTAGTTCCTTTTACAGATGGTATTAAAACGATTAATATCGTAACTAACTTAGAAGAAGCTTATGCAACAGAAGGAATGTCATTAATTAATGATTTTGAGAAAAACATTACTTTGACTATTCTAGATGAGGCATGGAAGAAGCATTTAAGAAAAATGGATGAATTAAAGCAATCTGTACAGTTAGCTGTACATGAGCAAAAAGATCCATTGTTGATCTATAAATTCGAAGCATTTGAGTTATTTAGAAAGACTATTTTCGAGATTGATTCAGAGGTAATGACATTCTTGACTAGAGCAGATTTGCCACAACAAGAACAACCAGCAGAAGAGGTATCTGAAGCTTAAAAATAGATATGTCATAATAAGATGATATATGAAATAAAAAAGACGTGTTTTAACCACGTCTTTTTTTGTTTCTATAGATTTTGTAGTTAGGAATATTAAATGGTTTTATACAGTGCTAAATGAGTAAATAAGGAGTGCTCTGGTATGTGGAAATAAAAAAGGATTGACGTACGTCAATCCTTTTTGTAATTTTAAATATCTCGGAATATTACTTTTCAGTAGTCATTTCTAATTGGAAAACTAAATCAGTGTTAGGAGGGATAGGACCAACTCCACGTTCTCCATAAGCTAAATGAGAAGGGATAAAGATAATCGCTTTGTCTCCTATTTTCATTTGCTCTATTCCTTCAATGAAACCTGGTATTAAACCTGTTTTAGTACCATATTTAAAAGGGATAGGGATGTATTGGTTAGCGTTAGCTCTTCTTTGATCAAAAGTACCGAATAGCTTAGATAATTCTTCATTACTTGAATCAAACATAAGTCCGTTTTCAAAGAATCCTGCGTAGTCAATCATTACATCTTGCCCGATATTAGGTTTTTTACCTTCTCCTTCATTAATGATAACGTAAGATAGACCTGAGTGTGTTTTAGTAGCTTTTGCTTTTAATTCTGCGAATTTAGTAGCGTATTCTTTTTGGGCACCTTCTACTTTGTCTGCTTGATCTTTTTTAGCTTTGTCAGCGTCTTCAAAGTATTTTTTAAACACTTTGACTGCGTTGAATTTTTTAGCTTCTTTTCCTACTCTAATGATTTTTACAGACTCCATTTTGTCTCCTTGAGTGATAGCATTAACTATATCAAGACCTTTTACAGTATATCCAAAAACTGAATGCATTCCATCTAAATGTGGAGTAGCTTTATGTGTAATAAAGAATTGACTTCCGTTTGTAAAAGGACCGCTGTTTGCCATAGATAAAGTACCTGCTTTATCATGTTTTAAACTTGGGTCAAATTCGTCTTTAAATACATATCCTGGTCCACCAGAACCTGTACCTGTAGGGTCTCCACCTTGTATAACAAAATTAGGTTCTACTCTGTGAAAGGCGATACCATCAAAATAAGGTTTGTCTTTATATTGTTTGTCCACAAAAGGGTTATTACCTTCTGCTAATGAAACGAAGTTAGCAACTGTTACTGGTGCTTTCTCATATTCTAGTTCAACAACGATATTACCTTTTGATGTTTTGATATCAGCATATAAACCATCAGGTAAATCTGTCTTAGCTGAAGTACAAGAAGCAGCTAATGCTACAATACTTAGAATTAAACTTGTCATTTTTTTCATATTATTTTAGTTACTTTTTTCTATTGATTTTAAATCTATAGTGAATATTAATGGTTGATTTTTACCTATTTTGTTTCTGTCGCCTAGATAGCTGTATGCTAATATAGAAGGGCTAAGTACTTTGATAGACTCATTTTTCTTCATGAGCTTGATAGAGTGTCTTAATATAGGAAGGATGTCTTCTTTATCAACTATATAAGATAGTACTCCGATGTCATTAGAAGAATATAATAAACTGTCTTGTAAAGTGCTTATTTCATAAGTGTACATGACAGTATTACCTTCTGAAGGTCTGATAGAGTCATGTATTTTTCGTTCTTGATAGCTGTACCAAAAACCGTTTTTAGAATTGATATATGTATTATCTTTATCTGTTTCTATGTATTGGCTTATGAGTTCTTCTTCACTTTTAACCATATCCATATTTTTCAAAGCAGAGCTTTGTATAATGCTTTCTTTTGACTTTGATATCGGTTTTCTTGCTTCTTTATCTTGATTACAACTAGTAGCAAAAACAGCAAATAATGCTATACTTAGAAACTGAATAGATTTATACATAGAATTCTTTTTTATGCTTTTTAATGATGTCTGTAAATCGAGTTATTGTATCTTCTAAAGATAGTGTAGATTTACCACCTGCGGCATTTACATGCCCTCCACCTTCGAAATATTTACGTGCTAGTTGGTTCACGTCCATATTGCCTTGTGATCTTAGTGATATTTTTACAATGCCTTCATCTTTTCTTTCAATAAAGAAAAAGGTTAGGTCAATCCCTTTAATTGATAACCCATAGTTAACAAAACCTTCTGTGTCTCCTTTTTGATGTTGGAACTCGTTAAGTTCTTTATCAGTCAGATATATATATGATGTATTGTATTCTGGCAAGATTACCATGTTTTGGAGTGCTTTACCTAATAATTGTAATCTGTTGTAATTACTGTTGTCAAATAAAGCATTGTGTATAGCAGGGTTGTCTATTCCTTTGTCTATCAATTCTGCTACAACACGGTGAGTGTTGGCATTTGTTTTAGGGAACCTAAAAGAACCTGAGTCAGTTACAATACCTGTGTATATACATGTAGCAGCATCTTTATCAACTAAATGAGTTAGTTTTAATGCTTGTATAATAGTGTATAGAAGTTCGCATGTAGACCCAAACTCTGGATTAGAGAAGGTTAATGTAGCATAGTCACCGGGCATTTGGTGGTGGTCTATCATTACAAATGGAGCAGTCATCTTTTCAAGAACTTTTTCCATTTCCTCCCCTGTTCTTAATAGAATATTAAAGTCTAAAGTGAAGATATAGTCACTAGAAGAAAGAATCTGATTAGCTAATTCTCTTTTTTTATCAAAAATGATAATGTTTTCACTAGCTGGCATCCAGGCAAGGAAGTGTGGAAAATCATTAGGAGATATAATATATGCGTCATGTCCTAATGCTTTTAAAATATGGTACAACCCTAATGTAGAGCCAATGGCGTCACCATCAGGATTTCTATGAGGGATAATACTTATCTTTTTTGGCGAGCTTAAAATAGATTGTAGTTGCTCTATATATTTTTCATTCATCATGTTGCGAAAATACATTATTTTAAGAATATTAAATAATGATATCTAAGTTTAAATGATAAAAAGTTACGTTAAAGAATGAATGATATTATTGAGCTAATGCTTTTAGTTCGTTTTTGTCTTTTAGAATAATCTTTTTACCGGATAATTCTATTATACCGTCCTTTTTAAGCTCTGATAATAAGCGAATACAGCTTTCTGTGGCAGTACCGACCATATTAGCAAGATCTTCTCTTGATAATTGGATATTCAGTGCATTATTTTCTGGATTAATACCACCTACTTCTTCAAGTTTTAGAAGTATAATAGCAAGACGCTCTTTAACTGTCTTGTGAGTGTGATCAGCTAAGCCTTTGTCTGCATCTTTTAAGTGGTTACAGATGTCTCTCGTTACAAGTAAAGAGAATTTATTGTTATCCGTGAAGTATTCCATCATTTCTTTCTTAGGAATAAAACAGATTTGCATATCTTCAATCGCTGTTGCAGTAAGATTAGATGTCTCTTCATTAATGATAGAGCGTTGTCCTAAAAGGTCTCCATTCTTAGCAAGCTTAACAATTGTGTCTTTACCATTAGAGTTGAGTTTTGTTAATTTACAAAAACCGTCCTTGATACAAAATACACCATTAAGGTTATCACCTTCACTGAAGATGGTTTCCCCTTTCTTTACGATAAAGTGAGTTTTAGTTTCAGATATTGTTAAAAGCTCTTCTCTAGTTAATGCTTTTAGAGAACTAAATTCTCTAATAATACACTGTTCACATCTGCCCATGACCAAGTAGTTTTTGTTAAAATAACTCTACAAAGATAGTGATTTTTTATGATAAATGTCATATATTCTCCATTATTAAACGTAGACCTTTGGTATAGGTAAAATGAGCAATAAATTATGGATAAAAATAAGTGTTATCACTGTGGTAATGAGGTGACAACCTTTAACCGCATTGACTTCGATGATAAAGAATTTTGTTGTAATGGATGTAAGACAGTTTATGAGATTTTTAGCGAGAATGATTTAAGCTGTTATTACGATATGGAGGCTACTCCAGGTGCTACTCCAGAAGAAGCTAATGGTAAGTATGATTTTTTAGAGAAAACAGAAATTATTAACAAACTTCTAGAGTTCAATGAAGGGTCAACTAATATAGTGTCTTTATATATTCCACATATTCACTGTAGTTCTTGTATCTGGATATTAGAGAATCTGCACAGACTAAATGACGGTGTGATTCGAGTATTGGTTAATTTCCCTGAAAAGAAAGCAACAATTACATTTAATTCTGAAAAGGTATCTTTAAAAGACTTAGTGTTATTATTAACTAAGATTGGTTACGAACCTTATATAAGTTTAAAAAATTACGAAGATAAACCTCAGGCTATAGATAGAAGCTTAATTTATAAAATAGGGATAGCATTTTTTAGTTTTGGAAATGTTATGATGCTTTCTTTCCCAGAGTATTTTAATATTGATGATATCTGGATGAGAGAATATAAGGATTTTTTTAGATGGCTTATATTACTTATTTCTTTACCCGTATTTTTTTATTCTGCTTCTCCTTACCACTTGGCTGCTTGGAAAGGGATTAAAACAAAAAATTATACCATAGACATTCCTATGTCTTTAGGAATTATAGTGATGTTTATTCGAAGTACGATAGATATTATATTTGATTTAGGCCCAGGTTTTTTTGATAGTATGACTATGTTAGTCTTCTTTATGTTGTTAGGAAAACTGTTTCAGCAACGTACTTATAACTTCCTATCTTTTGAAAGAGATTATAAATCCTATTTTCCTATTGCGATTACTAAGATTGGAGAGGATGGAGTAGAAGAACCTATTCAAGTTTATGAGGTTGTAAAAGGGGATCGTCTTCTGATTCGTAACCAAGAACTAGTACCTGTGGATTCAATATTGATTTCAGAATCAGCTTTTATTGACTATAGTTTTGTAACAGGTGAAGCTGTTCCTGTAGAAAAAAAATCAGGAGATAAAGTTTTCGCAGGAGGAAAACAAGTGGGAGACGTTATTGAGATAGAGGCAGTGAATACTGTTTCTCAAAGTTATCTAACTCAGTTATGGAGTAATGATGTCTTCCAGAAAAAAGTGGATATTAAGTATAAAACTATTACGGATACGATTAGTCATTATTTTACCCCTGTATTATTGCTGATTTCTATATCTGCTTTTATAGGTTGGGCTTTTGTTGATATAAATGCCGCTTTTAATGTGTTTACAGCTATTCTAATCGTTGCTTGTCCTTGTGCCTTAGCGTTGACAGCTCCATTTACTTTAGGTAATGCTATCCGTATTTATGGTAGAAATAAGTTCTATTTAAAAAATGTTACTGTCGTAGAACAAATGGCAAAGGTGAATACTATTGTTTTTGATAAGACAGGTACTATTACTACTAATGCAAGTTCAACTATACAGTATGTCGGAGAGGAGTTATCTAAAGAAGAACAAGGCGATATTAGAAATATTATTAGAGCATCTAATCATCCTTTGAGTAGAAAACTGTATAACTTTTTGTCTACAAAGGTGGTTGTCAAACCTGAGTTATTTGAAGAAATACCAGGAAAAGGACTGTTGGGTACGATAAACAAAAATAGTTATCTAATAGGATCTCCTAGTTTGTTAGGGATTCAAAGTGAACAAGTGTTAAATGAAACATCAGTTCATATCCAAATTAATGGGGAGTATAAAGGGAAGTTTGTATTTGCTAACCACTATAGAGAAGGCGTTACAGAATTGTTTGATAATTTAACAAATATCGGATATAAATTAGCTATTCTTTCAGGAGATAATGATGGTGAGAAAGAAGTGTTAGAAAAGTTGCTTCCTAGTTCTACTTCGTTGGTTTTTAATCAGAAGCCAGAAGAGAAATTAGAATATGTCAAAAGATTGCAAGAAAATGGCGGGAATGTAATGATGGTAGGAGATGGATTAAATGATGCAGGAGCATTAGCTCAAAGTAATGTGGGAGTGTCTGTTTCTGAGAATGTTAATGTTTTTACCCCTGCAAGTGATGCTATCTTAGATGCTAAAATGTTTAAAAGCTTAAAGTCATTCTTAAATTATTCAAAGAAATCTGTTAAAATTATCAAATTAAGTTATATCTTAGCTTTGAGCTATAATGTGATTGGTATAACGGTTTCTATAATGAATAAAATGTCTCCATTAGTAGCGGCTATATTAATGCCCATAAGCACTGTTTCTATAATCAGCTTTGTAACGATCATGAGTAATTACTTTGCAAAGAAGATTATAAAGAAAGATTAAGATAAAAAGCCAAATATGATAGTTATCATGTTTTAAGGCATCAGATAATGTTAATTTTGACAAGTAAATATTAGGTATGAGTGTTATATATTTCTTAATTAGTATCAGTGTAGTAGTAGCTGGTATATTTCTATACTTATTTATACGGTCAGTAAAAAGCGGTCAGTTTGATGACGCGTATACCCCTTCAGTGCGTATGCTTTTTGATGACGAAGTAAAAGTTACTTCAAAAGAGAAGAAAGACAAAAAAACAGATAATAAACAAAAAGAAAATCAAATATAAACAACTATGGAAGTGCAACAATTTTATTATGACAACAAAATTGTAAAGAAATTTCTTTATGCTTCAATATTTTTTGGAGCTGTCGGGATGCTTGTAGGATTAGTTTTAGCAGTGATGTTTATATTTCCTAACTTAACAGATGGAATATCTTGGTTGAGTTTCGGGAGATTGCGTCCATTGCATACTAATGCTGTGATTTTTGCGTTCGTTGGTAACGCAATTTTCGGAGGAATATACTATTCTTTACAAAGGTTATGTAAAGCCAGAATGTACAGTGACTTTTTAAGTAATCTTCACTTTTACGGATGGCAATTAATTTTAATTGGTGCTGTAATTACCTTACCATTAGGATTTACAACATCAAAAGAGTACGCTGAATTAGAATGGCCAATTGATATTGCAATTGCATTGATTTGGGTGACATTCGGTGTTAATATGATTATGACGATTATCAAAAGAAGAGAGCGTCATATTTATGTTGCAATTTGGTTCTACTTAGCGACTTTTGTTACTGTAGCTGTATTACATATCTTTAACTCATTAGAGTTACCTGTAAGTGCATTTAAATCTTACTCTGTTTATGCAGGGGTACAAGA
The DNA here is from genome assembly GCF_001485415.1 of Myroides odoratimimus. Taxonomy (GTDB): domain Bacteria; phylum Bacteroidota; class Bacteroidia; order Flavobacteriales; family Flavobacteriaceae; genus Flavobacterium; species Flavobacterium odoratimimum. The sequence continues at coordinate 180,781 of NZ_BCMQ01000006.1, read as the reverse complement.
TGCATTAGTGCAGTGGTGGTATGGACATAATGCAGTAGCATTCTTCTTAACTACACCTTTCTTAGGTTTAATGTATTATTATTTACCAAAAGCAGCGAATAGACCAGTTTATTCTTATAGACTATCTATTATTCACTTCTGGTCTTTAATTTTCTTATACATCTGGGCAGGTCCTCACCACTTATTGTATTCAGCATTACCAGAATGGGCTCAAAACTTAGGAGTTGTGTTCTCTGTAATGTTAATTGCACCATCTTGGGGAGGTATGATCAACGGTCTTTTAACTCTTCGTGGAGTTTGGGATAAAGTAAGAGTTGATCCAGTATTAAAATTCTTCGTAGTAGGTATTACAGGATATGGTATGGCTACTTTTGAAGGACCAATGTTATCTCTTAAAAACGTAAATGCTATTGCTCACTATACTGACTGGATCGTAGCTCACGTTCACGTTGGAGCATTAGCTTGGAACGGATTCATGACATTTGGTATGGTGTATTGGTTAATTCCTAGAATGGTTAAAACAGAGCTTTATTCTAAAGCAGCTGCTAACTTCCACTTCTGGATTGGTACATTAGGTATTATCTTATATACTATTCCATTATATGTTGCAGGTTTCTCTCAACACTTAATGTGGAAAGACTTTAACCCTGATGGTACTTTAAAATATGGTAACTTCTTAGAAACAGTTACAGCTATTATGCCAATGTATGCAATGCGTGCTATTGGAGGTACATTGTATTTAGCAGGGGTATTAGTATTGATTTACAATATCTATAAAACTGTAAAAGCTGGTCAACCAGTTCAAGATGAATTAGCTGAAGCACCTGCATTACAACGAATTTCTGCTGGTAGATTAAAAGGAGAAGGATGGCATACTCATTTAGAGAGAAGACCTATTCAGTTTACTATCTTAACTACAGTAGCTATTTTAATTGGAGGATTGGTACAGATTGTTCCTACAATATTTGTGAAGTCAAATATTCCTACTATTACAAGTGTTAAACCATATACTCCTTTAGAATTAGAAGGTCGTGACTTATATATTAGAGAAGGTTGTGTGGGATGTCACTCACAAATGATTCGTCCTTTCCGTTCAGAAGTTGAAAGATATGGTGAGTACTCTAAGTCAGGAGAATATGTTTATGATCACCCATTCTTATGGGGTTCTAAGAGAACAGGTCCAGATTTATTTAGAGTAGGAGGTAAATATTCTGATAGCTGGCATTATAACCATATGTATGACCCTCAGTCAACATCTCCTAATTCAATCATGCCTGGATATAAATGGTTATTTGCTAATAAAAATGCAGATTACTCAGATATAGAAACTAAAATGAGTGTAATGAGAACTTTAGGAGTTCCATATACAGATGAGGATATTGCTAACGCGAAGGCTTCTATAAAAGCACAGTCTGAAGAGATTGCTAAGAACTTAGAAGGTGATCCTGATTATGTGAAGTCATATGAGGATAGTAAAAAACGTGCACAAGCAAAAGGTGAAGAGTTTATACCTATGAGTGATCGTGAGATTGTAGCAGTGATTGCTTATCTACAACGTTTAGGTACCGACATTAAAAAGGTAGAAGAATAATATTTTAAAAATGAATCAATATGCTAAAATTCATTAAACATAATATGGAAACAATAGGTGGAGTGGAGATATTCCCTATTATATCACTTATTATTTTCTTTACATTCTTTGTTGGACTTTTCGTGTGGGTTGCTACTTATAAGAAAGACACAATAGAAGAATTGAGCAATATGCCATTCATGGATGATGAAGAGCACAATGTTGATAGTAATTCACGAAAATTATGAAAAAGTTTTTTCCAGTATATGTAAGAGTTCCTCTTCTATTTGCTATTTTCTTTTTAGCGATAGAATGGTTAGTAGGGGGGGATAGTGATAAACCGGCTTTTGTAGAACATCCCGTTGTTCTAATATTATTAGGTTTATTCTTGTTCGCATTGATTGCTGTTGAAATTGTAGCATCTGCAACAAACAAGATTTTGGATCGCTTAATGACTCCTGAAGAGAGAGCTCTAAAACAAAAAGAAGCTAGTCGTCCATTAAGAGATGCCCCTTGGGTAAAACGCTTAATGCAGAAATTGACTAACACTAAAACAATTGAGCAAGAAGGTGATATCATGATGGATCATGATTATGATGGAATTAAAGAGTTAGATAATGATTTACCACCATGGTGGGTTGGACTTTTCTATGTAACTGCAATTTTTGCTGTAATCTATATGTTGAGATATCACGTGTTTGATGCAGATAATCAAGTTGCTGAGTTTGAAAAAGAAATGATTGCTGCTAAAGAACAAGTTGAGGAGTACAAGAAAAATGCTCCTGATATGTTAACAGCTGATCAAGCAGTATTCTCTGATGATCCAACTGTGTTAGCTGCTGGTAAGGCACTTTTTGATACAAATTGTGCTGTATGTCATAAGAATGATGGTGGGGGATCTATCGGACCTAACTTAACTGACGACCACTGGATATTAGGTGGAGGTATGAAAAATGTCTTCAACACAATTTCTGAAGGTGGACGTCCTGGTAAAGGAATGGTGCCTTGGAAGTCAAATTTCAAACCATCCGAAATTGAAAAGTTAGCTTCTTATGTTATTTCTCTTAATGGTACAGTTCCTGCAGAGGCTAAAGCTCCAGAAGGAGATATTGTATGGTCTAAAGCAGAATTGACTGGAGGAGATGCTTCAGAAGAAGGTGCTTCAGAAGAAGTTTCTGAAGAAACTAATGCAGAATCAGAAGCTACAGAAATCAAAGAATAAATAATATAAGTCTATGCTTACTGTATTTTGTAGTATGGACTGATAAAAAGAATAGAGGGCTAAGGTTGACAATTTAGCCCTCTTTTATACCAAATATTTTCTATTGATCAAGAGGTGTTGACTTATTTCGTTTATTGGTGTTAATAAAGACATTATCTATAGTATTATTATCATAAATACAATGCATATTGAGAGCTTTTTTCGTACCTTTCTAGTATAAAAAAAGTTTATGTCTGTCAAGGTTTTATTTAGTTGTTAAACGAGGACTTGGTAGAGTTAAACTGTTTAAAATATAAGGTATTTAGAAGCGATTATACTGTTTTTAGGATTTATATATATAGATGTTAATATAACAGTAGATGAGAAGTAAATCTTATCTTTTTAATAAACGAATATGATTGTTTGTGTTTTTTACTTTGGTTAGGGAAAGCGGAACAGTTAGGTATATTTCAGATTAAGAGAATAAGGAATCTTTTAGGCGACAATAATTAGAAGATTTCTGACAGTTTATCTGTCAAAAACTTGTGCTTAGGCACTATTATAAACTAACATAATAAGAATAGAGTATAAGTAGTTTATTACTTTATTACTCATTGAAAAACATTTTACTATGGCTACAATACATGATGAGAGTTTCCGTGACTCCATAGGTACAATTGACAAAGATGGTAAAAGAGCTTGGATCTATCCTAAAAAACCTTCGGGCCCTTTTTATAATAAACGTAAGATCGTAAGTTACGCTCTTATCTTGTTTCTTTTTGCTGCGCCATTTATTAAGATAAATGGAAACCAGTTTTTATTGTTTAACGTAATAGATAGAAAGTTTAATATTTTTGGTTTTCCTTTCTGGCCACAGGATTTTTATCTTGTAGTAATATCTATGATTATTGGGGTAGTTTTTGTTACCCTATTTACAGTTTCATTTGGTCGTATATTTTGTGGTTGGATTTGCCCTCAAACGATTTTTATGGAAATGGTTTTTAGACGTATTGAATATTGGATTGATGGTGATAGAGGGGCTCAAATGCGTTTAGATAAACAACCTTGGACTTCTGAGAAGATTAGAAAGAGAGTCTTAAAGTGGTTTATATTCTTTGTTATTTCCTTTTTGATTGCTAATGTTTTCTTAGCTTATATTATTGGAAGTGATGTCGTTCTTCAAATGATGAAAGACGGACCAGCAGATCATATGGGACGTTTTATTGGATTAATAATATTTACTGGGGCTTTCTACTTTGTTTTTACATGGTTTAGAGAGCAAGTATGTGTTATTGCTTGTCCTTATGGTAGATTACAAGGAGTTTTATTAGACAATAAATCTATTATTGTAGCTTATGACCACGTGCGTGGTGAAGCGACAAATGGTAGAGCTAAGTTTAAAAAAGGAGTTGATAGAACTGCAGAAGGTATAGGAGATTGTATCGACTGTAAGCAATGTGTAAATGTATGTCCAACGGGTATTGATATACGTAATGGAACTCAGTTAGAGTGTGTGAACTGTACTGCTTGTATTGATGAGTGTGATCATATGATGGAGAGTGTTGGTTTACCTACTGGTTTAATACGTTATGCATCTGAGTCAGAAATATCAGAAGGTACTAAGTTTAAGTTTAGTCTACGTCAGAAAGGTTATGTAGCTGTTCTTTGTATCTTGATGACTATTTTGGTAGGGTTATTGTTCTTAAGAACAGATATTGAAGCTACTGTACTTCGTGTTGCAGGTCAAACTTATACACACGTCACTGTAGATGATAAAGAGAATATTAGAAACGTTTATACCTTTAAGGTAGTTAATAAAACGATGAAGGATTTTGAGAATGTAACCTTTAAGTTATCTTCTCCAGAAACAGGTGCTATTACTTTAGTAGGGAACCCAATTATAAAAGTGGTAAAAGAAGGTTATGCAGAAGGAACTATGTTTATTGATGTTCCACAGTTCTTGTTAGAAAGTCATCGTACAAAAGTTAAAATAGAGGTTTATGAAGGAGATAAGTTGATTCAGACAACATCAACAAACTTCTTAGGCCCTAGAACATTGGATTAATATTAAAATTTGTTAGGTATGAAATTTAATTTTGGAACAGGTATTGTTATTGCTATGGGGATTTTTATGGTCTTTATTTTGCAATATGTTATAAGAGTACAGATTGATAGTAAATATGATAATGAACTAGTTACTGAGAATTATTATCAACAAGAAATAGAAGTAGATGGTAAACACGATAGAGAAGTAGCGGCATTGAAACTTGCTACTCCTGTGTCTATTGAGTCTACTAAAGCTGGAGATATATCTATTGTGTTTCCTTCAGATTTTGACGCAAAAAATATTACAGGAAAAATATTCCTATACAGACCGTCTAACCAGAAATTAGACTTTGATATGCCTATATCATTGTCTTCTTCCAATTTGCTCATACCTAACAATACGCTGGTAGACGGTCGTTGGGATATTGCGGTAGAGTGGTCTTATAACGGATCAGATTACAGAAATAAACAAAGTTTAACTGTAAAAAAGGATTAACTAGTGATTACAGCTCTTATTTTTGGACTGATTAGTAGTCTGCATTGCATTGGTATGTGCGGACCTATAGCTATGATGTTGCCAGTTTCTAAGAGTAATGGTACTAAAAAAGCTATGCAGATATTCACCTATCATTTAGGAAGAATATCTGCATATTCTATTTTAGGACTTGTTTTTGGTATGTTTGGTAAAGGTCTTTACTTAGCTGGACTACAGCAGCAGATGTCTATTGTTGTAGGGATTTTAATGATTGTCTTTATATTAATACCACAAAACAAGCTTGGAAACTTTGGCTTTCTAAAGCCTTTTTACTTTGTAGTGAGTAAGATTAAAACTAAACTAGGAGGTCAGTTTAAAAAACAAAATAAAGGGACATTATACTTTATTGGTTTTTTTAATGGCTTTTTGCCATGCGGTATGGTTTATGTCGCATTGTTTGGTGCATTAGCTACACAGAGCGTATCTATGGGAATGCTTTATATGGCTCTATTTGGAGTAGGAACTATTCCTTTGATGAGTTCTATTATTTATGTAAGAGATATGTTTTCTCCTAAAGTAAGAAACGGTATTATGAAGTATTACCCTTATGTTATCGTAATCTTCGGGATGTTGTTTATTATACGCGGTCTGGGATTAGATATTCCTTTTTTATCTCCAGATAATTTAAATCTTTTTGTAAGGGGAGAGGCTGATTGTTAGTTAAGTACAATTTATTTAAAATAAATTGTATAAAATGATGTGACTTTTTTCAGAATTATTGTCTTAAGTGTATAACGATAAGGTCATCAACGATTTTTAATGCTATGAAAAGGAAAAGATATGTTGATTGTTTGTTACTTATAATTTATCGTTATAGTACTTAAAATAAAAGTATAAAATTGCGCTATGAAAGAAAAAAAGCTGACCAGTGGTCAGCTTTTTTTTTATATGCTTAATGACTGCTTTTTAAGATAATCTATAGCATGTCTTCCTTCATTGAATAATAAGTCTAGAATACTTAGATTGTTTAAGTAGCCATGTTTTTCATCAAAAACTTGGATGTATGGAGTGTAGATATTAGTATCTTTCTTACCATTTATTAAAGTTCTCAAATCAGTAATGTCATTACTTACTTCTTTATGGTAGTCTTTAGTTTGTTCATAAGGGAGGTCTATCCCTAAGCAAGAACATAACACTTCATGTATTTGAAGGTTAAGATCTAACATAAACTCTGGTTTTCCTTCAAAAATAGGACGAATCTCATCTTCAAAGTACTCGAAGTAAGGAGAAGTTCTATAAGCAGCTTCTAGGCTCTTAAAATGCTGTTTTTGCCAGCCAAAAGCATGCTCTATTCTTACATCCTTATATTTTTGTTTAAGTTCTTTTGAGTGTTTGATTGGAATATTAAGCATTTGCTTTCCATTAGCACTATAGATGAACGCTCTATTTCTATTGGTTTGTTTTTGAAAGTTATCTTCCATCTCAAATGTTATTTTGTCTGCTTGTAGCATAGCTACAAAGTGGCTGATAGAAGGGAAGTAACTAGGATGAATAAGTATGTTATTCATGTTTTAATTTAATATTTTGAATTCTTTTTTTCTTTTCTCTTTTTGTAAGTATTATAACCTACTAAACCTATCACGGCTACTAAGAAGTAAGGGAAGTAAGAAGTCTGCTTACCATTACCATTCACTGTAGTAAACATTCTATCCCAACGAATCTTATCTAATGCTTTTGACCATGGAACGTATTGATCTATACTTAACCATACAAAAACAGGTTTTCCTACAATGTGATCTTCAGGTACAAATCCCCAATATCTACTATCTTCAGATCTATTTCTATTGTCTCCCATCATGAAGTAATAATCTTGTTGGAAAGTGTATTTATCTGTAGCTACATCGTTGATATAGATTTTATTGTCTCTAACCTCTAATTTATTGCCCTCATATACCTGAATAACTCTTTGGTACATTGGGAAGTTATCAGCATTTAGCGTAACTGTCTCTCCTTTAGCAGGAATATGTAGAGGACCTAAGTCATCATTTGTCCAAGTTTTAGAGTTATGAGGGAATATTACATTAGCATACGCTGCTTGAATATAGGCTTTAGCTTCTTCTGGATATCCTTTTGTAACACTTACTATTTGAGACATAGACTTTAATACTTCTACATTTTCATCTGTTAAAGCGGCGAAGATTAATGTTTTCGGATCATTGTTAAAGTATTCAATACCTTCTCTTGTATCTAATCGTTTTACTAAAGCATTTAGATCTATTGGTGTACCGTCTGTTTTTACAGTATAAGTGCTCTGTAATCTAGCACGATCATTAAGCTTTAATTTCTCATTATTGATGTAAACATCACCATTAACTAACGAAATGTTTTCTCCTGGTAAACCTACAGCACGTTTAACATAGTTTGTTTTCTTGTCGATTGGTTTATCTACAGCAGGTCTTCTAAGTGGATCGTTGAACTGATAAACAGTATCAGTTGGCCAGTTGAACACGACGATATCGTTGTGTTGTATCTTTTGAAAACCAGGTAATCTAAAGTATGGTAAATGTGGTTTCTTTAAGTAAGAATTTTTCTTTGTAAATGGTAAAGTATCATGTACCATTGGTAACGCTACTGTAGTCATAGGAGTTCTTGCCCCATAGTGGAACTTACTTACGAATAAGAAGTCTCCTACTAGTAAAGTTTTTTCTAATGAAGACGTTGGTATGGTATAAGGTTGAATTACATAAGTGTGAATCACTGTAGCAACAACAACTGCAAATAGAATTGAACTAACAGTCTCTCCTGAACTTGTAGCTGCTTTTGTACTTCTGTTTTCTACATATTTTACATCGACAGCATAGTTGATATAATAGATATAAAGACCTAGTGTTACTACTCCTAGTATAGTGTCTACTGTTTTGTTTTTTCCAAAGCTTCTAAGTGTCTCTACCCAAACTACAGGAAACATGATTAAATTCACAATAGGTACAAACAATAAGATAACCCACCATCTAGGACGGTTTATGATTTGCATTAAGACCACAGCATTATATACAGGCACGATAGCTTGCCAGCTTTTCTTTCCAGCTTTTACGTATAATTTCCAAGTTCCAAGAAAGTGTATAACTTGTACTAAAAGAAAAAACAAAAACCATTGAGACATTGTCATAGTTTAGTATTGTTTAATGATTATTAGTGAAGGTAATTATTTTTTTAGATTCAGAACATCTTTCATAGAGAATATTCCTTTTTTATTTTGTATCCATTCAGCGGCTACTACAGCTCCTAGAGCAAAGCCTTCTCTATTATGAGCTGTGTGCTTGATCTCTATCTGGTCGATAGCAGAGTCATAGAATACACTATGCGTACCAGGTACGCTATCTATGCGTTTTGCATCGATATGTATCTGATTAGTATCTGGTGTGTCTAATGTCCACGCTGTATAATCTGTATTTTCGATAATACCATTAGCCAAAGAAATAGCTGTGCCACTAGGAGCATCTAACTTTTGGGTATGGTGTATTTCTTCCATAGATACTTTATAATCATTAAGATTATTCATCATCTTAGCTAAGTAGCTGTTTAACTCAAAGAATAGGTTTACTCCTAAACTAAAATTAGACCCATATAAAAAAGCACCATTGCTTTTTGTACATAGATCTACCATCTTATCATATTCTTCTAACCAACCTGTGGTACCTGATATAATAGGGATATTTAGTTCAAAACAAGTTGTAATATTCTGTACAGCAGCAGAAGGCACACTGAAGTCTATCGCTACATCTGCCTCTTTTAGTCCTTCATAAGTATCAGAACTTCTTTTGCGAAGTACTATTTCGTGGCCTCTTTCTATGGCAATTCTTTCAATGATTTGACCCATTTTGCCATATCCTAATAAAGCAATTTTCATTGGATAAATATTTTAAAAGCGATATTCTACATTTATCGCATATTGGAACTGATTTTGATTCTGAAGATTCATCCTGTCTATCTCAAAGGCAGGCTTAATAGTCAAGTTCTCATTAACGTTGAACTGCATCAAGTGAGCATCTACGTTAGCGTCGATGATACTTAGAACATAAAAACCAACTGTGATTACGACAGATAAGTCTCTATTACGTCTATAGAACTTTTGAGCTTCTAATATACGATCGTTGTCTAATCCTCCAAAAGTAGGATCGTTAGGATCGTTAACACCTTGTAGACGTTTCTTATATTCGTCTCTATATCTATTATACTGTCTTTGGTTATCCATCCAGAAGTATGTAGGTATTCCTATACCTGCATATACTAATGGTACTTTCCAGTATTTCTTATTATAGATTTGACCTACTCCAGGAATAACAGAGGCATAGAATGCCGCACGAGAAGGAGCTACAGGATCTAATGGTTTATAGTCTGCAGACTCTTTTTTCGTAGTAGGTTCATCTTCTTCACTTACAGACTGTGCATAGGTGGGGTGACAGACTGCTCCTATGAAGAATAATAGGATTAATAACTTGTGTTTCACTAATTTTCTAATAGTTTGATAATACGATTTAAGTCTTCTTCAGAGTGGAAAGGAATAGATATCTTTCCTTTTCCATTATTAGAAACTTTAATATCTACTTTTGTTCCAAAGAATTGTCCGAATGATCTCGAATAACTTTCTGGAATATTAAACTCTGTATTTTTCTTAGGTAGAGCAGGTGATACTATACCTCTTAGTTGTTCTTGATATTTTTTTACGATAGCCTCAGTCTCTCTTACAGATAAGTTTTCTGTAATGATTTTGTGATAGATATCTGTCTGTACATCTAAGTCTTCTATATTAATAATAGCACGACCATGTCCCATAGTGATAAATCCATCTCTTATCCCTGTCTGAATGATTGGGTCTAGACGCAGTAGACGCAAGTAATTAGCGATAGTAGAACGTTTCTTTCCTACGCGATCACTTACTTGTTCTTGTGTCAGATTTATTTCTTCCATTAGACGTTGATACGACAGTGCTATCTCGATAGGGTCTAGATCATGACGTTGGATATTCTCTACTAAAGCCATAGTTAGAGACTCATTGTCATTCGCTATACGGATATAAGCAGGCACAGAGTCTAATCCTACTATTTTAGAAGCTCTTAAACGACGCTCACCAGAGATTAATTGATATTTGTTGAACTCAATTTTTCTAACGGTAATAGGTTGTATTACACCTAATTCTCGAATACTTGTAGCTAACTCTTGTAAAGACTCTTCGTTAAAGTTCGTTCTAGGTTGGAATGGATTTATCTCAATAGAGTCTATGTCTAACTCTATAATATTGCCGATTACTTTATCTGCATTATTATCTTCGATTGATCTAATATCGTTATCTGGATCTTTTAATAGAGCCGATAGTCCTCTTCCTAAAGCTTGTTTCTTAATTGCCTTTGCCATAATATTCTAAATAATAATTCTAGAGAAGTCTAACTATTTTTTCGAATAATTTCTTCTGCTAGATTGATGTAATTCGTAGCCCCCTTACTAGTAGCGTCATAGTTAATGATACTTTCGCCAAAGCTAGGTGCTTCACTTAATTTTACATTTCGCTGGATAATAGTATCGAATACCATATCGTTAAAATGTTTCTGTACTTCCTCTACCACTTGATTAGACAAGCGTAAGCGAGAGTCGTACATCGTTAATAACAATCCTTCTATATCTAAATTAGGATTGTGTATTTTTTGAACACTTTTAATTGTGTTTAATAATTTACCAAGACCTTCTAATGCAAAGTACTCACACTGAATCGGAATAGCTACAGAATCAGCAGCTGTCAACGCATTTAAGGTAAGTAGACCTAAAGAAGGAGCACAGTCGATTATGATATAATCAAACTTATCTTTGACAGATTTAAGTGCTTCTTTAAGCATGTATTCTCGGTTTGGTTTATCCACCAACTCAATTTCAATAGCCACTAAGTCAATGTGGGCGGGGATTAGATATACATTCGGAGCTGTACATTCCACAATCGCTTCTTCTGGCGTATTACTGTGCTCTAATATTTCATAAGTACCGATCTCTACAGAGTCTACATCGATTCCTAATCCAGAGGAAGCATTGGCCTGAGGATCTGCGTCTATGATAAGTACTTTTTTCTCTAGTGCTCCTAATGAAGCAGCAAGATTAACTGATGTTGTAGTTTTTCCTACACCACCTTTTTGATTAGCAATAGCAATGATTTTACCCATTTTACCAAAAGAATGTTTTTATAATTGGTAAAAATACGATTATTTGCGACTCTACGAAATCTTATTTATCAACATTTCCCTAAAAACCTTAAAATTCAATATCTTATAAAAATAAATGCCATCTGTGCTATAAATGGCATTTATTCACTAATATCTTTATTTTAATCTAAATATGTTTATGTAATAGTTAATATACTAGTTTTTGCTTTGTATTAAAGAATGACAATGTCAAATTCTTGATTTAGTGGCTCTAATTGTGCAAATAGTGCCTTGATCAGCTGATTTCCATATTCTTTGTAATACACAGAGAAGTTAACGATACGCTCTTGTAGGCTATTATTAGGGAATAGTTCATTCTGTAATAAGGTAATGCGCTCTAGCTTGTCAGCGTGATTTCTTTTCTCAGCGATACGCAGTCTTTTCTCTAAGTTGTCTAACCCTTTTAGTTGTTTGACTTTCTGTGCATTTACTGCTCCTATAAAAGATTTATCCGTTTGTAAAGCTATTTCTTCTAGTGTTTTGAACTGCTCTTCTAAGAACTGGCGTTGTTGTTCAAAATCAAATTGAATAGAAGAGAACTCTTTCGTTTTCGCATTGATTAAGTGACTTTGTTTCATGAACATATCTTTCCAATAGAGTTCTAGTTTATCCATTTTCTCTACTTGTTTAGAAGTCGCTAATAGCACTGAATTTCTCAGTAATAGCATCGGGAAAGTAATCTTATGCAAATCAAATACTTTCTTCAATTCTAACCAGTATGCCAATTCTCCACCACCTCCAGTATAGCATAGATTAGGCAATATTACTTCTTGATATAACGGTCTCAGTATCACATTAGGACTAAAGCATTCTGGGTGATTCTCTAGTTCTGTTAGTATTGCTTCTTTAGTGAAGGTGATAGACGTATTATTTACCTTATATATATCATCTTCATAGATAATTCTTTCTCTCAGATTATCCTGTATATAGAATAAGTTGATATCACGAGGATTGACCTGTATGAAGTATTCTGATAGTGTATCATAGCTTTTTTCAACTTCTTTGATAGCACTTTGATGAAGTAATTCTTCTTTGATATGAGGAGCAAATAACTTTTTCAGTTCAGCGTCATCACCATCTATGATTACCAGTCCGTACTCTGCGAATAGTTCATTCGCTAAGTAACGTGTAGCATCCGTCAGATTATCGTGTTTTAGATAAGCATTTTCGAATAGCTCCTTGATATAAGTAGCATTACTACCTACCCCGATATGAGATTGGAATACTTCATATACTTTATCCAGACCTTCTGTACTTAATCTTCCTACAGGACCTTTGCTCTCTCTGTTCCAGCAAATCACTTTTTCTTCAAATACGAAGTGATTAATTTCTTCGAAGTCGTGATCTTCTGTTGCCATCCAGTACACTGGGACAAAGTTTTCGTTGGGATACTTAGCTTTCAGTTCTTTGGCTAAGTTGATCACAGAGATGATTTTGTATAAGAAGTATAACGGTCCCGTAAATAAGTTTAACTGATGTCCAGTTGTAACTGTAAATGTATTTTCTTTCGCTAATGCGTTTATATGCTCTAAAGTCTTCTCAGAAGTCTTTGTGTTTTTATATTGACTTAACAACGCCTGACAGAGTACACTTCTATGTTCTATCGGATAGTTAGCACGCTTTTCGTCTAACTGTTGTTTAAAGTTTTCTATAGTAGGAAAGTGATTATATAAGTGTTTTAGATTAGCCTCTTGATTAAGGTAATCTACCATTAGTTTTGAAAAATAGCCCGCGTTCTGAAACGTAATTTTGTCTAAAGGCATAGTGTTTATTTTTTGCTAATTTAAACAATAATCAGTTTTTAAATGAAGGTTTAACGTTGTTTAAAGATTAAAGTTTAATTTAAAAAAGGAAACAGAGTAGAAGGCTATTAAGACTAATCTACCAATAAATGAATTGAGAATAAGGTATAAAACATTATTCTTTCCTTACAAAGAACCATCCTTTATAACAATTAAGTTCTCTAATAGGAGCTGTGTGCTGTACAATCTTTATATGCTGATATAGGAGCTGAGGCAGAGAGGCCAATATCTCTGTGACAGCGATATCTATAGTCTCATAATCCTCTTCTGTAGGGACGGTACTTGTATAAACATATAGAGAGATTGTATCTTCTGTATAGTCATAAGCGATAGCCCTGATATGATGATCTATGACACCTAAGAAAGCAGGTATCATGGCTAATAGTATATCTTGTTGTATCATAGTGTATATTTATAAACAGTGCTGAAGGGCATGGAGCACACACTCTTCTAAAGAGGCAAATGATTTACAGTTCTCTTTATATAAGGGAGCTTCCCAGTCATAATTAGAAATAACTTGTACACAGAAATGCCCATCGACATCAAACTCTGGATACCAACCAATATCAAGTAAGGTATGGTTACCAAACTCTGCTTGAAACAAATCTTCTTTTAACTCATCTATTACCTCAGCAGGAGAGCCATTAAAATTTAAATGAGATAAGGTGTCATACGTGATGATACCTTTATGTTTTTCTATAAGTAACTTTATCATTTAGAAGATGTATTTGTATTTGAGCATATTGCTTGTTATTGAACTCGATTTCGGACAATGTCTATTATAATACTTGATATGGTGTTAGAAAATTCATTTTAGTAATTGAATTACCCTGGTTAAAAGTAGTTTATTTTAAAAGAATTATATCTGTTAAAAAATCAATTCATCTTTTGAAGAATAGAAAGCATAAATAAGTGTACAGCTAAAAGTAGGATTATAAATAATAACTGTACAGCCATAGTAGGACGAAATAGCCTTTTTTGATGTGGTCGCATAGTGGTCGGCTAGTGATTGCATAGTGGTCGCATAATTTTAGCCTATTTTAATGCGACCACTATGGTATCACTATCCCATAATATTACTATCATGCTATGCCTTTTTTAGTACGTGAATAGTTGGAGAGGAAGTTTAAGGAGATGGAGAGGTAGGTTACAAAAGGCTTTGTTAGAGAACTATTACTTATTTGAGTAGAATTATTTAGGGTAGAGTAGGCGTTGTCTTATCCCTGATTATAGCTAATTATGTCCTATATCGTGTAGTATGTTATGGTTTATGATTATAGGATTTGATATATAGGGGTTAAAATCTTTTCTTTGGAACAACTAAACTCTTTAACTAGATGATTGCACAAGAAAAGAGATTGTCCTATCAGTATTCATTAGGACATCTGATACTAAATATATTGTTGACCATTCTGTTTTGTAGCATTGCTACAATCAGTCAGGATGTTGGTGATTATTGGTTTGTGATTATAAAGTATGTAATTACGGTGTTAGTTACATGTATAACAGTGAGTCAGGTTATATATCTCTGTACTGCTTATATAAGAGGAGATAAGCTGATACTCAAAAAGTATTTTAGAAGTGAGAAACAGTATACAGCTAAGCAGTTAGTCAATATAAAAAAGTATAATCTTGGACGTATTCACCTCATCATGGTATCTATGAAGAGTGTAGATGGAAGCATAGAAAGATATATGATTATGAATATCTATGCATGGTATGCACAGTCTGTATATGATGCAGAAGAGGAATTGAGTAATTGGTCTAAGAAGTAAAGAACAGTGTTATAACCTGAAGTAGATAGAATAAAAATATCCCCCATTAGAATAGATAAGGTATTGGGAATGGTGATGTAAGTAATCTATAAAAAAGAGAGTTTTGGGAGCATTCTCTTGATATGACAATAATAGATTACCTTACAGGAAATACAATACTTACCTACTAATGAGGGATACGATGTGCGCAGTGCTGGGGAGAACACTGAGTTAGTAAAGACCTTTTATAAACTGATAGTCTTTTTCTTCTTTAATTTCTTTTTTCCACATCTCTTTATTCTTAGAAGAGTAGAGATAGATTTTAATCACCTTAGAAATGATAACACCTGAGATGATCAGTATGGCTAAGATGAGAAATAGTGATATCGTAATGATCATAATCTTCTTATTTAATTTTTAAGATATATTGAGTCAGATCTTCCATATCCGTATCATTGATCTGAGGGAATGGAGGCATCTGTGGTGCATCAGGACGTTTCTTACCTGGAGACTTAATCCACTTGATTAGATCCGTTTTATTGTCTGCATATATTTCTTGCATTTCTGTCACAGGAGGCCCTACTAGTGGTGTCTTCTCTTTATGACAGGCAGCACAGTAGCTATTAAAGACTGCTTTACCCTTAGCTGTATTATCACCAGAAGCTTCGGCAGTAGCTATCGCTTGTTTTTCTTCTTCTTGTTGGTTAGCTGCTTGTTCTCTAGCTTCTTTTGATGCTTGTTCAAATTCGGCTGTCTTTTGAGCCATCAGTTCTCGGTGTGGATTGATAGCATTCGCTCTATAGACATGACGTCCACTTCCCATGAATACGACTACAATCCCCATAGAGATCACTATTCTTCTGAAGTATCTGTCTAGTTGGTCATCTGTACCTCTTAGTGTTTTGATCATATAGTACACTGCGTATACTGCCACTGCTACACCTGATAAGATCACTCCCATCATAGCCCAACTAAATCCTTTGGCAGGTAAAGTAGCCATCACGATAGGACCAAATAGGAATTGAGCTACAGATGCTCCTAACGCTAACTGATACCCAAGACGTTTAACCTTCGCTCTAGTGAATACTTTAAAGTATTCTTCAAAAGGATAGTTCTTACGCCCCATATACCAAGTGATAAATAGACCTGTCAAGGCTAGTGATGCACAGATAAAATGGAAGTATCTCGGGAATACATTTGGCAGGGCTAAAGCAGATAAGAATCCTCTTACACTCATCCATTTCTCAGGGAATAGCATCAGATTGATATTCACTAAGAAGATTAGGGGAATGAATAAGAACATAATCACTGCTAGAGCATTGATAGATATGTGTAACAATTTCATATTCGCCATTGCTTCCCAAGTGTACTTGTGTAAGTAGGTCAATAGGAAAACAATCGCTACCATAGGGATAATCAATATCCACATAATCCCTGTCAAGGAGTTAGCTGTGTAAAAATAAATGGTGTACAGTGCATTAATACTCAGTAGGGGAGCTACCCCTAGTACTACAGCTAATGATTTGTTTACTGTTATTGTCGCAGCTATTTCTTGTGCCAGTACATCGTATTCTTTGTTTTTAAGCCCTTTTATTTCTGCCCATAGCGTGGCTATAGAACCTCCTACCATTAAGTTTACAAACACAATATGTGCTAAGAATGAAACTACTAATAGAATAACTAGTAACCACTCTGGTAATGGTAAGTCTAAGGGTATATCTTTAGGTAATGGAGTATTATTCATTTTTGTTATTGTTTAATTTTTGTTCTATAAAATGTTCTACAGAGTGAGTAGGGTTAAGATGTGCTCCAGCACTCTGCGCCCCTTCTAGTGTCGCACCACTCTGTTGTAAATAGAAAATATAATGGGCTAGTGCATCTAGTTCTTCTTCGTTACCTGGATAAGGAGGCATATAGGTTCTACCGTTGTGCATATTAGGTATATACGCTTTCATCGAGTTGATATCTAAAGGCTTTCCTATTCCATACATTTTTTCGAATACATATATGATAGAGTTAATCCCCTGACTGGTATGACATCGAGAACACGCTATCATAAACACATCTTTACCAGCCTCTAGTTTATTCTCTTCTGTAATCTCTGTGATAGAGGTATAAGTAGAGTGCTTCAGTATACCGTCTCGCTGTAGCAGAGGATAGTCTTCTTCTCTGATCAGGTTAGAGTACATATAGTTACCGATGACATAAGGCTTACGGATAAATTCTCGTACACGTTCGAATATTCCTAAGAAACCAAGCGATAGTACAAAAGGAATAATCACAATGATAAGATTGACTTTCTTAGGTTTCCACAGTGTCCAGATTGCTAACAGAGCTAGTGAGCTAGTTGCTATTAGGATAATGTATTTTAATAAATCATAGTATTTAGCAAAGTCCATAGTACCTACCGCTGTACTCATATTCGCTGTCATCGCATCAGGTATCACGTTATAGTAATAAATAGAAGCTAGAATAGATAGTGGTAACCATAGTAATACCCATATAGCTGTAGTCTTAAGAGCCGTAGGTCTGATAGCACTAGACTTCTTAGTGAACAACATAATCAGTAAGAAACCAAAGGCTCCTGCTACAACCATCGCTGTAGGTGTTCTAAATAATAGCTGAGGTAAGTAAATAGGGTTAGTCAATGCACTTACTAAAGATTGTTCTTGTATCCAGTTACCAGGATCCATCATAAATCCTAATATCGCTACGATAATAGCCATAGTCAGCCATGAGAATCCAGAAAGGAACCAACCGAATCGGATATGGCGTTGTTTAGCACGTAGAGATTTATTAGAGTTCTTCCATGTTAAGAAATAGATCATGATAAAAACTACTTCTAATACGAATACAATCCATTCTGTAAACCATCCCCAGTAGAAAACACGGATTAAACTACCAATAGAGTTAGGACTAATTAGTGCTGCTGAGAACCATATACCGACTCCTGTCATCGCTCCCATCGTGGTCGTGATCACAAAGCCGACCATCATCATACGGTGTACCATCTTATCCCAGGCAAGATCAGTGATGTCTTCTGGTCCACTTTTGACTACTCCTTGTTGTTCTAATAATGTAATATAAGGCAAGAACCCAACGGCTAGCCCATGGTTTATAAATACGTGAATAATCGCTATCATCGCAATGAGGAAACGATCGTTCAACCAGTCTAAATGAAATAGAGGGAAATCCATAATGTATTATTTTTCAGCAAAGTTAGAACCCTACCTACTGAAATATATTACACTAAACGTGGTGATATTTACACTAATCAATTTAGAACAGTGTGATAAAAGCGAATTGTATTTAAGTAATCAATTCTTAGTTCTGTTTTCTGAATTCTTCAGGGGATAGCCCTGTATTCTTTTTAAAGAATCTAGAGAAGTAAGCATTGTTCTTAAAGTCGAGTTCATAAGAGATCTCTGTAATCGATAAATCGGCATTGACCAATAATCGTTTACATTCTAAGATCACTCTGTTACGGATAACTTCACCTGCTGTTATTCCTACTACCTTTTTGCATAAAGAGTTGAGGTGATTAGGAGTGATGTGTAACATATCAGCGTATTCTCCAGGTAATCTCTTCTCTATAAAATGGTCTTCTACTAGCTTCTCAAAATTCTTAATGATGAAGTGTGCACCCTTTGTCTCATTTGGTTCTTCTGGCTCGAATACTTTCTTGACTAAGAATAGCTGTGTCTCTAAGAACAGTTCTAGCATTAAGACTTTGATATAGTCTTTCTGTAAAGGTTGGTTTTCTGTATAGGCATAATACATCTTTTCGAACTTCGTGTGTAGTGTCTCATAGCACTTCTCACAAGAGAACTTAGAGTACTGTGCATTACCTCCGAAGAAGGTAAACTCCTTTAGATAGTTCGGATTAACTAAGAATGTACGCAGAAAGTTATCATTGAAATTGATAAGAAACCCTTTGGTACCAGGTTCGAATTCCCATTTGTGTACTTGCGAAGGGTTGAGATAAAATAAGCATTTCTCCTCAATAGAGAATTTCTCAAAGTCAATAGAGTGTATTCCCTTCCCTTCAGCTACGAAGAGGATTTGATAGAATGCATGTCTGTGAGGAGCAGATACCATATTCGGTCTATTAGAAATAAACTCTTCAAGTCGATATACTACACAGTCTTGTGATATATTATTATTGTCGAGTAGGTTACAGATGTTGTAAATTGGAATACTATTGTTCTCCATATTTCTAATATTTTAGGCAAAGATAGGAATATGTTAAATTCTTTAAATGGTGATTGAATAGAAATAAGTTATGGTGTGATTAAGATTTAGTACTTTAGACTAGTATAATCTGAAATACGAGTTAGGATGGAAATAAAGATAACTACAGAGATAGATGATCATAATGCGATGGCGATTAAGGAGATATTATCTTCTTATAATGTAAGTCATACGACACATTTATCAGATTGTATCAATGAATCACTAGAGATTACTTTAGTAGAAGAAGGAGAGGTGATAGGCGGGATATTAGGACGTTCATTATGGGGAACGCTAGAGATACAGAACCTCGCTGTGAAAGAGAGTTATAGAGGACAAGGCCTTGGTAAGAAACTCATGTTAGCAGCAGAGCGGGTAGCTGTAGAACGCAACTGTAAGTATATATCACTGAATACTTTTTCGTTTCAAGCTTCTGACTTTTACCAATCTCTAGGTTATGAGATTTTCGCAGAAGAGAAGGATTATCCGTTAGGGTATTCTAAGATATATCTGCGTAAGGTGTTGTAGGGAATTATATGTATTGAGTGAGGTCAAGGTACATTTGTCTTGTATCTTTATTTTTATCATTATCTGATAAATATTTGAAACCTAATCTTTCGTAAAACAGCAATGATGTTTGATAAGCATCAACTGTTATAAACTTACAAGCTTGATGTTTATTCATTTCAATAGCATTATTGATTATTGTATTAATGATTACTCTGCCTAAACCTAAACCTTTAAATGTTTCGTCAATAGCTAATCTTCCTATTTTAATAGCAGGAAAGGACTTTAGATGTCGTTTAGGATGAGAAAGGAATGTTTTTAAGAATCGATTAATTGCATTTTTACTTGAAAAGGTAGTATCCTCTACACGTAAACAGTCATTAAAAAGAGTGTAATAAGCAATCGTTCGCTCTTGATTTTCTAAAATAAAAGTAGTGGCTAATAATTCTTTTTTATAGTGTAAAGCTTTCTTAAATAAGAAAGAGTTAAGATCTTTATCTCCGCAGTCAAAAGGTTTTAATTCATGACTTTCTAATAGTAGAAGAAAATTTAGTTTAGAAAAGTCAATAATAGGCATATACTAAACTTTCTTAAATAGTGAGTTTAGTATAGAGGCATCTTTGCGAATTTGTTCTAATCTCGCATTGTCTTTAGGGATAGATTTGTTTGCTTCAATTTGTTTTAGAAAACGAGCAGCATCTTTACCTTTTAGAGTGGGTGTTATTTTAATTGGTTTTGCCATTTTATATGTATTTAATGCAAAGATATATAAAAAGTATTTTATAAAGGTTTAATTGATTGATTAAATGTGTGTTAGGTTTGTTTTTTGAAAAGATTAAAAGTGAAGGATATACAGTTTTTTACTCGGTTGAATAGTAGTATCTTTGCACTCCAAAATTAGATACAGTGAATACAACAATAGCATTTATAACTCCTCCGTTTACGCAGTTAAACACACCTTATCCAGCGACAGCATATATTAAGGGGTTTCTGAATACCCTGAATATAGATAGCTACCAAGCAGATTTGGGAATAGAGGTTATATTGAAATTGTTTAGTAAACAAGGTTTGATAGACTTGTTCGACTATGTACATGAACACATAGAAGAGGTCTCTCCTAATATACATCGTATTCTTGCTTTAGAAGAGGATTATATCTCTACTATAGATGCTGTAATAGCTTTCTTACAAGGAAAGAACTCTACATTAGCACATGCTATCGTACAAGAGGATTATCTTCCACGAGCATCTCGCTTTGAACAACTAGAAGAATTAGAGTGGGCATTCGGTACGATGGGAATACAAGATAAGGCGAAGCATTTATCTACACTGTATTTAGAGGACTTGTCTGATCTCATTGTTGAGACAGTAGATACCAATTTTGGGTTTAGTAGATATGCTGAGCGATTAGGTCGTTCTGCTCATACCTTTGATGAGATGTATGATGCATTACACCAACCCTTGACTTATATCGATGAGATTACCCTTGATCTATTGCAACAGCTAATAGATAAGACTAATCCTAAGATAATGGGGTTCTCAGTACCCTTCCCTGGTAATTTATACAGTAGCTTTAGATGTGCTCAGTACATTAAGAAGAATTATCCTCATATCAAAATCACGATGGGAGGAGGGTTTCCTAATACAGAGTTACGCTCATTAAAAGATGTGCGTGTATTTGAGTTCTTTGACTTTATCACCTTAGATGATGGAGAGGCTCCATTAGAGAACTTGATTCTCTATGTAGAAGGAAAGATAGCACAAGAGGAGTTAAAGCGTACGCTTATTGCTAAAGGCAATGAGGTAGTATATATCAATAATCCGCTGAAGCGTGATTATAAACAGGCTGAGGTAGGTACTCCTGATTATTCAGACTTACTATTGACAGAGTATATCTCTGTAATAGAAGTAGTGAATCCAATGCACCGTATGTGGAGTGATGGACGATGGAACAAACTAACGATGGCACATGGATGTTATTGGGGTAAGTGTACCTTCTGTGATATTAGTTTAGACTATATCAAGGTATATGAACCAATAGCGGCAAAGCAGATCGTAGACCGTATGCAGACGTTAATTGAGCAGACGGGAGAGACAGGCTTTCACTTTGTCGATGAAGCGGCACCACCAGCACTAATGCGCGAGGTAGCGTTAGAGATTATCAGACGTAAACTAACGGTATCATGGTGGACGAACATCCGCTTTGAGAAAAGCTTTACGAAAGACTTGTGCTTATTATTAAAAGCCTCTGGATGTGTAGCTGTATCAGGAGGATTAGAGGTAGCCTCAGATAGATTATTAAAATTAATAGATAAGGGAGTTACGGTAGAACAAGTAGCTCGTGTGAATAGAAACTTTACAGAGGCAGGTATCTTAGTACATGCTTATCTAATGTATGGTTTCCCAACACAGACTGCACAGGAGACAATAGACAGTCTAGAGATGGTGCGTCAGTTGTTTGAAGCAGGAGTAATGCAATCGGGCTTTTGGCATCAGTTTGCGATGACTGCTCACTCACCAGTAGGGATGAACCCAGAGGAATACAAGGTAGAGCGTGTAAATGCTGAGATGGGAACATTCGCTAATAACGATGTACCTCACGTAGAGATGAATGGTGCAATACACGATAAGTTCTCCTTTGGACTGAAGAAGTCACTGTTTAACTTTATGCATGGGATGTGCTTTGATATGCCATTACATGAATGGTTTGATTTTAAAGTACCTCGTACGAGTATATCACCTGATTATATATTCAGTTGTTTAAACAACGAACCTTTGACGGTATGTAAACCAAATCAAAAAGTAGTATGGTTAGGGACATTCCCTTATATTGAGTACTTCGAAAAGAAGAAAAAGAATAGAGTGTTTGAAATGGCTCAATTGGTATTCTATACTAAAAAAGAGACGATAGGTGTAGATGTAGATAGAGTGGTAGGGGATTGGTTTGTACATTTTGTCGAGACTTTGAAGGAGAAAGCTTCTCAAACAATGACTTATCAAGAAATGAAAAAGAGCTTTGAAGAGTTTACGAATGAAGACTTTGAGCCATTCTGGTATTCTAAACCAGCACAAGCATTAAAAGATATGGCACTACTAGTGCTTTAGATATAAAAAGCCTCGCATTTACGAGGCTTTGTTTATTTATTGTTGAGGTTTATCTTGTTCTTTTAAACTAATGTTCATAAAGATTGTTCTGTGATTTGCTTTGATAACAGTATCTTTAGCAGGAGTTCTGTTGTATTGTACAGGTTTTAATTTATGAATTGCACCAGTGATAGGGTCAACAATAAGTCCTATAATCCCTCCCAAACCAATATTACCAATGTACCAAGCATTAAAGCTTCTTTCAAAATCAGTTTTATAAGTGTCATATCCTTCACTTGCTATTTTAAGTGTATAAGATTGGTTTTTCTTTAGTTTAGTGTTATATGGTGTCTTACCTACTTCTTTATTGTCTATATAGACTGTAGAGTTCGTAGGAGTAGAGTAGATCTCTATTTTTTGTTTGCTTCCAGATACGATAGTAGCACAACTTGTATTTAATAATAGTAATGCAGAAGAGATTAGTAAGAGTGTTTTTTTCATTAATTGTTATTTTTAAGTGTTTGTGTTTTATAATAATCAACGTTCACTCTATGGCAAGTGCTCCATAGGTTAGGGCGTTTGTGTTTTGTTATTTTAATGACATCTGCTCCAAAGTCTTGAGCAATTTTACGAGCATTATTTAATATATAATTTAGGTTACAGTTGACAGAGAAACCAGAGTCTCCAAATTTGCTACTTCCTACTTTTGTATTTGGTGTAGGAACATCTTCATTCAGTTTAAGTACTATAACTTCTGTATTAAGAGGTGTGTTTACTTTTGCAGTAGTCATAGTAGTACTCATCGAAGAACTGCATGCTCCAAGAGCTATACAAGTGATTAAAAGAAATATTTTTTTCATAATAGGTAAATTTGGGCGTAAATATAGTAGTTAAAAATTATAAAAAAATTAAGAGGATGAAGTATTATAAATATTTATAAGGAGTGATGATTTGTATTTTATATATTCCTTTTAAAAATAGAAAAGCTCCGTTATAAACGAAGCTTTTGGTTTTAATTATAATAATAGCAGTTTTTTATTTCTTGTGCATATTTGCAAAATGCTTAATATCAACTTCTGCATTAGTAAACTCTTTATTACTAGCATTAGTCATAATGTCTCTATCATTGACGAAAGAGTTTATTTTAATAAAAGTCATTAGATTTGGATCATTTAGTTTCTCTACAGTTAAGAAAGCATAAGTTTGATCTGTTGTAATCTTTGGAGAAGTAAATTCTTTGAAGTCTTTTATCTCTAGCTTTTTTAAGATGGTTTTATTCTCTTTACGATCATAAGTACCATAGGTGATGATTACATCTATTGTATGTTCTTGTTCGCTGTATGTTTTAATTGTAAAATGGACATTGTCATCATTAGAAGAAACGTTGTCATCATTAGAACAAGAGAATATCAATAGAAGAAAGAATAGTGAGAATAATTGAGTTAGTCTTTTCATAGTAATTTTTAATTATCAATAAAGATAATGCTTTAAGTGTTATTTAATAGCTAATGCTTTGATTTGTAAACATGTTTTGTAATTACGTGTGGTAGCAGTTACCTTTAGTTTATTCTCTATTAAAGTATTGGTAATCTTCGTTTTTCCATATCCAATATTTGCGACGAGGTATACAGCTGATTCAGTAACTTGAAGTAGTTCTGTGTCAGCTTTTTTGCCTATAAGCATATTTGTACCATCTAGATGTGGTACACTTTCTAAGAAGGTGATATAGAGTCGATTGAGATTTTCTTCTGTTGTAAATGGATTGTCTTTAATAATTCTATCTAGTTGTAATTCCTCGATTGTAATAGTTGGAACATCTAAGTCTAACGTATTAAGTATTGTATTGTGAATATTCTTAGATAAGATAGTACAATCTTGTTCTACTGCTTGATAAACAATATTACCACTCTGAATATAAGTCTGGACATTGTGTAAACCTAAGTCAACACACAATTGTTTTAATACATTCATTTTGATGATGTTCTTGCCACTGACATTTATTCCTCTGAGGAGTGTGATATAAGTTTTCATGATTACTCTTCTAGTTTCTTTAATCCTTGTTCTGTTTTATAAATAATAAATGCTAAACTGAGTATCATCGGTAAGAAGTATATATTGTTTAATAGCTTTGAGTAAGTAGGAAGTAGATAAGAAATACCACTGTATATACCCGTACCTATACCTAAGTATACAAAGTACTTACCACTTAGCTTTTGTGCAAACTCCCAGTTGCGTTGGTTCTTCATTGCACGGTGTGTGCGATACCCTAGTATGCTATTTATTGTTTTGACATGAGGAACTAGTAGTCCTAAGACAATAAATAGACACATAAATATAAGTAGTTCTGTTGCTATCATAGTGTGATTAATTAGTAATGAATAAATAAGTTAACAAAATACTGCCTACGCTTATCCCAATAGGAATTATCCAATCATACCAGCGCATAGGGTCTTTAGAATACCTTAATCTCGCGTAAATACTTGATGCTAATAGAGGGATTATACTGAAAATAAGTATGATAAAATGTATAAACTCTTCTACATGAATAAAATAGAAGACTATTCCCACAAGAGTTAATACTATACCAGTCCAGCGTACTGTTCGGTTAATTATATTAACAGTAGAGGTAATATCATATAGTTTTTTACGTTCATCAGACATCGTGTTGTAGCCTGCTAATAAACCATCAGCATTTTCAGCAGTAAGAAAATAACTTATACCTATGTATATTAAGCCAACAATAATAAAAGCCTCCATATTATTTTTTTATAAAGTTAACAATAGTAGGTACTAGTTCAGTGTGAAGAGGCACATCAGGCTTTGTGTATAGTGCTAAGTTCTCATCCTCTTTTACAACTGTTTTTAGTACGTGATTCATTCCTTTTATTGTCACAAGAGTTGCAGTAGGTACAGCTTGTTTTAAGTTGTCTCCCTGATCTGTTTTGACTTGTAAGTCTTTATCTCCTTGTAAGATTAAAATCGGTTGTTTTACTTTTTTAAGCTCTACAGTAGGATCGTACTTCATCCACGAGATAAGGTAAGGCTGAGCAGAAGTGCGATATAAGCTTTGTAGCATAGGAGGAATGCTATCTACTATTTCGCCTTTTCTAAGTTTAGCGTGAATGTCTTCTATTGATTTTGCAAAGAAAGGCGCTTGTGCCGTTATCTGTTTATACAGTATTTTATCAACTGATTCTCCTGGCCCTTGTAGTGAGATAAGCTTTGATACAGCACTATTGTCTTGGCTAGCCAATGTAGCTACCATGGCTCCTTCACTGTGCCCTATCAAGATAATATTAGGATAGTCCTTTTTGAAATAGTCAATAACTATATTTAAGTCACTCACATTGTCTTCAAACTTAATATCTGCCTCATTAATAGTCTGGTTCTTAATCTGAGCGAACATCCTCTTGTTATACGTGAAGGTGTTGATACCATTCTCTTTTAGCCCTTGGGCAAGGTACTTATACGAGTTCGCATTTACTCCAGCAGGATTGTTTCCATTCTTGTTAGTAGGACCAGAACCCGCTATTATAATAGCGAGTTGTTTACTGTCTTTATTCGCTAAATATAAGTCTCCATCAATTTCACTGTCTACCTGAACAGCTGTTTGTGCAAAGCTAAATGACGTAGCAAAGCATAAGGTAAGTGTAGTTAATAGTTTTTTCATAGTGTTGTTGTGTTGGTTAATATAATGTAGTGATTAGCCTTGTCAGAGTATCTACAAGTAAGATGATTAGTACGAAGACAATAATCATATATTTCTTTTTGAGGTGTGTAGCTAGTTTGAAACCTTGGTAGATATAGTATCCAAAACCAACTAGACAGAGAATACTAGCAAATGACGTAATGATAAAATAAACAAAACCTTGTGGATTACTTTTGAACAATATTTCAGGATTAGCAATATTGTCAATAAGTTGAAGAGAGAAATCACTTAGGTATCCATTGATATCAAATAGTACACTTATATCTAGACATATACGTGCAATCAACACGGTGTTGAGTATATCTATTAGTCGAGTCTTTTTGTTGATGATTTTTCCAAATACAAATAAAGCAAGTGTCATTACTATTGTTGTGATAGCAAAGTCACTCAAGGTTTGGACAAGTGTAGGTGCTGATTTGAGAGTTACTTGTTTTAGAATTGCTATACTACGCATATGAGTTAATAGTTGAAGACAACTAATAACTACTCCAGTTAGTACACCGATTGCTAAGAGCGTTTTATCTTGTATGCTTTCAAATGGTTTAAGAATATAGTTTTTTGTCATAAGGTTGTTGGTTAGTAGTTGATTATTCTTTTTTCTGTAGTTGCTGGATATGTTCTATCATGTCATCTAGTTTGTTTCGAACAGTAGGGTAACTGATATTCATCTGTTGTGCCATTTGCTTTAGACTCCCACTGTTTAGAAAGAAAGCCAGTATAAATTCTTGTTCTTCTCTACCCAACTGTAAGAGGAGTGGGAGAGAGAAGTTACCATTGACAATAGTCTGACAGTGCTCACAAGAAAGCTGGGTGACCTTTAGTTCACTTTCACAACTAGGGCAATGTATAGGTAGTTTGGGCTTAATTGACATAATGTGGATAGTTTGTTTAGTTTTATTGAAGTCTAATTTAATAAAATTAATATTTATATCAAAATAGTTAATTAAAATAAATGAGAATGATACTTCTATAAAACAAAAAAATCCCAAGTATAACACTTGGGATTTAATGGTTCTTATCTAAGAATATTTTTATTCATAATATGCACTAGCAGTAGCTTCTACTGCCGCTGCGTCAGCTGCTACAGCAGTAGCTGCTGCATCTACTGCATAGTCATAAGGACTACTGTAGTATGACATTACATTATACTCATTGTTTGGGTATAAGTTTTCTAGTTTTATTTTTTTACTAGCCAATGGGTTTAAACTATGGTCTCCTTTTTTAACCTTCGCTTCCATTTTAAATACCTCTTTATTATCATCCGTATTTAAAATACTGATCGTATAAGTACCTTTTTTATTACTTAGTACTGTGTACTTAGAAGTATCTTCAGAAGCTTCGTATGAAGAATAATAGTTGTATGGCTCATAATTAAAGTCTACTATACCTACAGAACCATCTACTAATGTTCCGTCCTTAAAAGTAGCTTGATACTTCACCTTACCATTTTCGTAGTATTGGTATGCTCCATCTAGCTCACTATCTGTAAGATTATATTTATACACTATAGCTTCTGTCTCTGCATGATAGATAGTTCTCTCAAATGAAGTACTAGTTCTATAATGCTCTTCCATCAGTAAGTTTGTAGGAGAATAAGCATCGTCTACATTGTAAACTTTTACATAAGTTAACTCTCCATTCTCAAAACCTTTAGTGGTGAAGTTTATATATGACGCCTCAGTTAACACTCCTTCATAAGGAACTCCTTCATGATAAGTCAGCGTAGATAATACTTCTCCTTCACTATCGTAGTAAGTAGACACACCGTGTATCACATTGTCTTTATATTCACTAGATGTTTTCAGAGTACTATTCTCATAAGATTCTATTTTAGTAAGTTCTCCTTTATCATCATAGTAGTTGATATTGATAATCTCATCTCCACTAGAGTACTTAATAGTCTCTTTACCTACTTTATGTCCGTTTTTATAAACAGTTTCTGTTTTGTAATACGAGTCTATGATAGTCACTGTTCCTTCATAAGGCACACCATCTTTATAAGTAGCTGTAGAGATTACCTCTCCTTTTTCATTATAGAATTTACCTTGCTTATTATAGTCGATATCAGCCTGTAAGAAATAAGAGTTACTAGCGTATGAGTTACTACCTGTTTTTAACGCATATCCCTTTTTAGAAAGTAGGTTTCCATCTTGTAGTTTCTCTATAGAAGTTACTTGTTTATCATAAGATAGCTCTATACGAGTTCCTGTCTGAGCGATATAGTCATACGTACCTATTTCTTTCCCTGTTTTGTCGAAATGTGTTTCTTTTACAGGAGTATAAGAGTAGGAGTTAGGTGAGTAAGTAGATACCTTAGCTTTTTTACCATTGTCATGATATTCTACTTCTTTGATTAACGCATTGTTAGAATAGTATGACTCTGTTGACAATACTGCTTTATCAGCATTAGTATCATAATCAGCTTGATATACTAATAATTCTTTTTCATACTTAGCAACAGTAGAAATCAAATCATTAGATAATACATATCTAGTACCAGTGATATAAGACATAGATCCATAGATAGGGTCTAGTTTAAAGTCAATACGACCTATCTCTTTCCCTTTTTGGTCATAGTATACAGAAGTATTGTTTTTTGTAACCTCGAATACTTTACCGTTTTCATACGTTTCTGTTCTTTCTACTAGTTTGCTGTTTTTATAGATAGAGCTTACATTCCCTACTATCATAGTCCCTTCTTTAGGAGTATATCCATCCTCGTTATAAGTGATTTGTCCTTTAGAACTACCATCTTCATTGAAGTATTCTACTTTTTGGATATAACTCTCTTCATTGCTATACGTGATAGATTTCACTGCATTCTTTTTAGGGAATGTATAGTATTCTTTTACCAGTACAGGTACGTTTTGTTTATAAGTATAGATAGAGTAGATCTCATCAGGATGACTATCATACGTATTGAATATGTAGTTCGTTCCTTCCTGATAAGTAGAGTATCCATCGTCTTCTAGTTTACTCGTAAAGGTACCCATTTCTTTACCCGCTTGATCATAGTATACATCTGTTGTTACATTAGCGACAGTTGTAGATTTACTCTTCACTTTTCCTGTTGTATAGTAAGCCACAGTAGAGATCATCGTTCCTTCTCCATATTCGCTGATAGACTGTACTGTGAAGCTGTCATAGTCTAATGCAGTCACGTACCCATCATAAGGTGTCCCACCACTATAAGTAGCTTGTTGCTTTACCTCTCCATTTACATCGAAGTATTTCTCCCCTGTGATATAATTATTCTCATCGAAGAAATAGGCGATATAGTTCTTTTCATTTTTAGGATTGATGATCTCATAGCGAGTATATATACCTCCTTCAGCTTCTACATAGATATATGTTCCTTGCCAGTTATAAATAGCCTGACCATCTTGGATCATATTATCACTATAAGTACATATATATTTATTGCCATTACGAGGATCTATAGTCTCTGCCTTAGCGATCATATTATCCTGATCATATGTATAAGTAGCGTCTATTTTTCCTTCTTTATTATAGTAGTTTACAGCTCCTGTGTATAGAACTTGTCCTCCTTCTTGAAGAGTTCCTTTCCCTTTACTTTCTATCTTCTTAGAAGCTGCATTATATACCTCTATTGATTTTAGTGTCGGTTCGCCTTTGATATCTTTTGCAATTTTAAAAGATTCAGCATTTTTTCTAGCTGTTACATAGTCATAGCTATCTACCCAGATAGTATCTCGTGCTACCTGACTGAACATCGGTGTAGAGAATAAAATGGCTAATGAGAAAATCTTTTTAATCATAGGTTCTTTTTTAAATGGTTTTGTTTGTGTCTTATCGAGGGTAAAAGTAAAGAAGTCTCCCTTATTATTTTCGCATATTAGCAATATTTTATGGTCTGATTCACAAAATCACTATTTTCAGTGAGGCGCTTAGTGCGTATCTGGACTAGCTCATATTATTAAATCTGTGTTATCTATTTGATCAAAAGGAGTATTACATTTGTAGTAACAGTAAAGGATAATAGTCTAAAGTAAAATCTAACTGTTGTTTAGTTCATGATATCCCTTAGTAACAATCTTTGGGATATCCTTTTTTTAAATCGAGAAGTATGAAAACTAGAATAAAGGATAATTTAGCAAGTTTAGAAAAGCGTATTACAGCAGCATGCGCACACAGTGGTCGTTCTAGAGATGAGGTACAACTATTGCTCGCTACTAAGACGGTAGATGCAGATAGAATAAAGATAGCGATAGAGGAGGGATACCCTCTGATAGGAGAGAATAAGGTACAAGAGCTAAGGGATAAGTATGAAGGTATAGGTACAGATAATTGTACTAGACACTTTATCGGACATCTACAGACCAACAAGATCAAAGATATCCTGAAGTATGGAGTAACTTGCATAGAGTCTATAGACCGCATCAGTGTAGTAGAAAAATTACAACAACTCTTAGAACGAGATAACAGAACAATAGATGTATTAATCCAAGTGAATACTTCTGATGAAGATAGCAAGTTCGGGGTAGCACCAGAAGCGGCTGTTGAGTTTATAAAAGAAGTCGCTACGTATGATCGATTACACATCAAGGGACTAATGACAATTGGCTTATTCAGCGCAGAAGAGAAGTTGGTACGCCCTTGTTTTAAAATACTAAAGAAAGTACAACAAGAGGCGATAGCGCTCCAACTGCCTAATGTAGAAATGAAAGAACTCTCTATGGGGATGAGCCATGACCTAGAAATAGCGATTGAAGAAGGGGCTACCATCGTTAGAGTAGGTACTGCCATCTTCGGTGAACGTATCTATCCAGATAGCTACTACTGGAACGAAGAGAAGAATATAAAGTAACTCAATTCAATAAAAAAGCCTTCTTTTGATCAACAAGAGAAGGCTTTTTAAATTTATATATAAAAACTACAATGAGGAAGTTATTCCACTACCTCAATTTTTTTCTTTTTAAATAATAGGTTGCTATTCATCAGTACGATAGCGCCTAGTATCATTAATATTCCCATCCATTGAATGAAGATAACTTCTTCTTTTAGAACAAAGAAAGCTACTGTCACAGAAGCAGGTAGTTCTAATGAAGAGATAATACTTCCTAGGCCAACTCCTGTCAATGGGAATCCCATATTCAAGAATATAGGAGGTAATACAGTACCGAATAAGGCTAATATAAGTCCCCATCCGTAGAAGATACTCCAGTCAAAATCACGGATACCAGAAGTATTGTCAGAGAACATCGTATAGAAGCTCATCATCGCATCAGAGTTATTAGGCCCTATCTGTGTTATGATCACAAAGATAGATACAATAGTCGCTGCACCACATAGCATAAACATACTTCGCTTAGGAGCTGCTAAGTGATTAGCGATACGCCCTGAAGCAAATAACGTAGTAGCAAAAGAGCACGCTGCCATAAAACCAAATATCACTCCTCTAATATCTAACTTGATTTCACTAAACAATACATTAGTCGCTAATAATGTCCCTGATAAGATTAAGATAACAGAGATTATTTTTAAGAGATTAGGAAACGTTTTAGTCGCGATACTGTCTAATACGATACCGATCCATACAGACTGCATTAAGAGAACTACTGCGATAGAAGCATCGATATAACTCACAGCCATATAATATAATACAGAAGTGAATCCCATCGAAGTACCAGCTAAGATTAATTGTCTAATATCTTTAGAAGTCGCCTTTTGTTCATCACTAGACTTCTTGCGTAGCACATTGATTAAGGTCACACAGATTAACCCAATAAGTACTTGAGACAATGTTACTTCTGCAGTCGTATATCCCTGTGCATAAGCCAGTTTTACGAACGAAGCTAACATACCGAAACTAGACGCTCCGATAGCAACTAAGAAAACACCTTTTGCTGTATTTTGTTCTTTCATTTTTATTACTTTTTGCGTGGCAAAGGTAGTCATATTTTTTTCAGCAGTCTAGGACAAATGTCTAGCACTATACTTCGGTTAGGAATTAGAAATTATAAATTAAGAATGTTTGTTTTAATGCTCCTATAAGCCATCTATATCTAGGTTGGCTTGCACTTTCTAGAGGTTTGCTAGGAGTATCCTTGGGGTTTGCTTGCCTAGAAGGCTATTTTGTCGAAGGAATGTGCAAGAATACCCCTAGCAATGTGCTAGTATAGTAAAATGAAATAGAAAGATTAGCTAGTAGAAAGTGTAATGCAGGGATGGTGTAGAGATAAGAAAGGACTTTTAGATAAGTCACTAAAATCAAGTGAAAAACTAAGGAAGTATAGTTGAGATAATAGTATATTGGATAAAAGGAAAGGAATATTACAAAACGAGGGGATCTGTTTGTAAAAAAGAAAAGCCCATAACATCACTGTTATGGGCTTCTCTGGAAGTGCTATAATCTTATTTCAGATTGTTGAAATTTCTTTTTACGAAGGCAGTAAGTTCTTCACCTTTTAATAAACCTTGAGATAGTTTTGCAAGGTCCATTGCTTGTTTGATACTTTCTGTTCTAGTTGCTTCATCAGCATTACCGATGATGTTAGATGCTAGAGGAGAGTTTGTGTTCACCACTAGGTTATACATCTCAGGGAAGTTACCCATACCGAACATACCTCCACCACCTGACTGGCTCATTTCTTTCATACGACGCATAAACTCAGGCTGTGTAATGATGAATGGCTCTGCTGTGCTGTCCATAGCTTCTAGCTTCACAGTATATTTATCTTTAGGTACGATATTCTCTACGATCTCTTGTAATGATTTTTGTTCATCTTCAGATAATCTAGAGATTTCAGAATCCTCTTTCTTAATCAAGTTATTGATATGGTCAGAGTCTACACGTACGAAAGTAGTTTTCTCATTATCGCTTTCTAACTTTTGGATCAAGTGAGATACGATAGGAGAGTCTAATAATAATACTTGGTATCCTTTCTCTTGTGCAGCTGCGATATAGCTGTGTTGAGCATCTTTATTAGAAGCATATAAGATTACTAGATTACCGTCTTTGTCAGTTTGGTTATCTTTAGTAGCTTCTTTTAATTCTTCTAATGTATAGAATTTATTATCTACAGTAGGGTAAAGCATGAATGCTCCTGCTTTTTCGTAGAACTTCTCTTCAGATAACATACCGTATTCTAGTACGATTTTGATATCATTCCATTTGCTTTCGAAGTCTTCTCTATTTTCGTTAAATAACGATTTTAACTTATCAGCTACTTTACGAGTGATATAGTTAGAGATTTTCTTCACATTACCATCAGCCTGAAGGTAAGAACGAGATACGTTCAATGGGATGTCTGGAGAGTCAATAACTCCTTTTAACATTGTCAAAAAGTCAGGAACGATACCTTCTACATTATCCGTTACGAATACTTGGTTTTGGTATAATTGGATTTTGTCTTTTTGCATTTGAAGATCAGCACTTAACTTAGGGAAGTATAAGATACCTGTAAGGTTAAATGGATAATCTACATTTAAGTGGATATTGAATAAAGGATCTTCGAATTGAGTAGGGTATAACTCTTTATAGAAATTCTTATAATCTTCATCACTTAAGTCAGCAGGTTGTTTTGTCCATGCTGGGTTAGGATTATTGATAATAGTATCTACTTCTACTTTATCATCTCCTTCGCCTTCTTCATGCGTACCGAACTTAATAGGCACAGGCATGAATTTATTGTATTTTACTAATAACTCACGGATTTTATAGTCTTCTAAGAAGTCTAGTGAATCCTCCGCAATGTGTAATACAATCTCAGTACCTCTAGTCGTTTTGTCGCATGCTTCTAAAGTGTACTCTGGGCTACCATCACAAGTCCAATGTGCAGCAGGCTCATCTTTAAATGATTTAGTGAAGATTTCTACTTTATCCGCTACCATAAAAGCAGAGTAGAACCCTAGACCAAAGTGTCCGATGATACCTGTGTCTTTAGCCGAATCTTTATATTTCTCTAAGAACTCTTCAGCTCCAGAGAAAGCAACTTGATTAATGTATTTTTCTACTTCTTCTTTAGTCATCCCTAGACCTTGGTCTATGATGTGAAGTTTTTTATTGTCTTTGTCTATTTTAACTTCAATGATAGGGTCTCCATATTCTACATTAGCCTCCCCTATACTCGTTAAATGTTTTAGTTTTAATGTAGCATCAGTAGCATTAGATACTAACTCTCTTAAAAAAATTTCGTGATCACTGTAAAGGAACTTTTTAATAAGTGGGAAGATGTTCTCCACTGTAACGTTAATTTTTCCAGATGTCATAGTTGTATGTTTAATGTTATTTGAATTTTTAATATTTTTACAGTGTTGTAAGGACAAAAAAGATACCAAAGCAAAAAGAGTGTCACTTTGTCAGAAAACTCAAGGTTATCTTATTTCTTCGTAACTTTGAGAAGAGTATCGCGCAAAAGAAAACGTAACAATAATAAAAAATCTATGAAAAAATTAGTATTATTTGGTGCACTGGCTCTTGCAGTAGCATCGTGTAAGCCTACTATGGACACAAAATCTCAGGTAGGGATAAAAGGGAATTGGACTTTAACGGATATCAAGCACATCGGTGGTGAGTTCGTAAAAGTGAGTTCATTTAATATTGCTGATTCACAATGTTTTATTGGGAGCCAATGGAAATTCGTTTCTAACAATAATACAGGTGTAGTAGAATTGACAAAAGGAGGAGACTGTCCTAGTTTTGCAAGTGATTTTAAATGGACTGTTACTCCGAATGGTAACTTCGAATTTAAATTCGTCGATGAGGGTGTCAAAGCTAAAAATGTAACAACAGGGTATTCTCTACGTGTGAAGAATCAAACAGCTAATACATTTGAGTTAGTTGATAAATTCTATGCAGGTGGACAATCGTATGATGTGACATACCGCTTTACTAAGAATTAATTTACCTTTTAAAACAAAACAATAAAACAAGATGAAAAAAACAGCCACATTTATATTAGCAGGAACATTATTAATCTCTTCAGTATCTTTAACAGGATGTGAAGCTGCTAAAAACTCTAATAAGACACAACGTGGTGCTGCTATCGGTGCTGCAGGTGGAGCTATTATCGGAGGGATCTTAGGAAACAATATCGGTAAAGGAGGTAACGGTGCTCTAGGTGCTGTACTAGGAGGTGTAATCGGTGGTGCTGCTGGAGGAGTGATCGGAAACAAGATGGATAAGCAAGCACGTCAGATCGAAAACACGGTACCTGGTGCTCAAGTAGAACGTGTAGGAGAGGGAATCAAGCTAGTGTTAGGAGAGAATTCTGTAAACTTTGATTTAAACTCTTCAACGTTAACACAAAGAGCAAAAGATAATTTAGACAAGTTAACTACAGTATTTAAAGATCCTGAGAATCAAGATACAGATATCGAGATATACGGATATACGGATAATACAGGTAGAGAAGAGTATAACTTAAGCTTATCTAAAAAACGTGCAGCATCTGTAAGACAATATTTAGCGTCTAAAGGTGTAGCTGCTAATCGTATGAAGACAGATGGTTTCGGTGTAGCTGACCCTATCGCTTCTAACGATACGAAAGAAGGACAAGCTAAGAATAGACGTGTAGAGTTTGCGATTAAAGCAAATGATAAAATGATCAGAGATGCTTATAACGAATCTGGTTCTTACTAATCAGATGAATATGATACAAAAAAAGGTTCCTTAAAAAGGAACCTTTTTTATTGGTAATAATTGAAACAAAATTAATATTACTAGCAGTCAGAGCATTTAAGGGTAGAGTCCTCTTGCATCTCGTACCAATGCGCTCCAGCTGTAAGTGTCTCGTTTGATTTTATCAATGCTTTTACTGGTTCACTGATGTATACTTTTTTTCCTTTTGGGATGTAAATAGTGTATACTATTTTTGCATTTTCAGTATCTGCATTTGTTTTGTTTTCTGGAAATAGATTGTTAGAAATGATTAATTGATTCCCTTCTTGATTTAAGTTGGTTAAGTTCAAATCTATCTCTATTATCTTGTTTTTCTTTTTATTGATAGTAAAGTCTTTAACTTCTGAAGTACCGTATATTTCGTTTTGAAATGTTGGTAAAATCTCTATTTCGATAGGCAAAAGAGAGTTGATCTCCTTTACTTCAAACCCTTCTGTTTTTGACTTATCTGATTTGAAATAATCCTCTGTTACTAATGTGATTTTGATTTCATCAGTAGTGTCATCAAAGCTGAATTCTGAGGTAGCCTTAGCAGACTCTGTATATTCAGTTCTATAGACGTGTCGAGATTCATAGTTTTTAGCATTTAAGAATGGTATAGAGAATAAACCTAAAGAAATAAACCACAGTAGTAATAACCCAATTATGATTAGGGCTACATACTTAATGTTAGTATAGATCATGCGTAACCCTATAATTAACAATCCGATGAAAGGAAGGGTAACTAAAGAAGTTAGTAATAAGGTACTCACCCAAAATGGATAAACTCCTGCAGAAAGTAAAGGAAATTCAGAACCTATTTCTTCTAAGATAATTTCTTTATTAATCAAGGCTGCAGAAATACCAATTATGCTTGAAAATATGGACAATACACTGATGACGATAAAGAAGATACCGATGATATTTAGGATTATTTTACCACTGCGTTCACCAGCTCTTTTCGTTTGATTTTTGATATGCTCGTAGTCTACATCATTGATTTTGCTCGTTACATAATTAACATTCTCCATTACCTTTTTCTCAATAGTAGAGATGTTTATAGGCTCTCTTTTCATTTCTAAGATCTGAGAAGTAGTCTTCGCTTCTGGTACGATAATCCATAAGATAAGGTATAATAAAACTCCTGTTCCGTAGAATAATACTAATATCATAAAGATAATTCTCATCCATACCGTGTCTATCTTAAAGTAGTGACCTAGACCAGCTAATACTCCACCTACCATAGCATTCTCACCATCTCGGTATAGTTTTTTGGTGCCTGTGTAGACATATTTAGTCTCTGTTTTTGCAGTTGGCTCTTCATCTATTATATAGTCTTCTGGACTTCCCATAATAGAGATCACTCTGTCTACATCAGCTATTGTGATTACTTGATTAGAGTCTGTAATATTCTCAGAGAATAGTTCTGCTATTCTGATTTCAATATCATGAATGATTTCGTCCTGTTCTTCTTTAGGAAACGAACGTTTGATTGCCTTTAGATATTGATCTAGTTTTAGATAAGCATTTTCATCTATGTGAAAAACTGATCCTGCTATATTGATTGTAAGTGTTTTATTCATCGTTCATTTTTTTAGTAGTTATTTCTTTTACTGCGTTAGCTAACTCATACCATGTTTTAGCTAATTCGTCTAAAAATAATTCTCCTTTTTCGGTTAGCTTGTAGTATTTGCGTGGAGGTCCAGAACTGGACTCTTCCCATCTATAAGCTAGGTAATCATCATTTTTTAATCTAGTTAGTAAAGGATATACTGTACCTTCTACCACTACCAACTTGACGCTTTTTAATTCGTCTAGTATTTCTGAGGTATAACAATCTCTCTCTTTAAGAATAGAAAGAATGCAAAACTCTAAAATACCTTTTCGCATTTGAGCTTTTGTGTTTTCTATATTCATGGTAATAGTGTTTCTTATTTTCTATAGCAAAGATATATCTAAAGGAAGGTACTTTGTATTGCATAGTAATGTTTTTTAACGCAGAATTAACTTTTATTAAAATTATGTTAGGGATAAACATTTTTTGTATATTTAGTAAAAATCTAAGTTTTATGAAGTTTAACGTATCGAGTATTAATAAGTTTTTGTTTTTTAAATTGCCATCTGCTTATTGGACAGGTGTGCGTATGAAAGAAATATCTGATGTAAGGGCAGTTACGACTGTTAAGCATGGTTGGAAAAATCAGAATCCATTTAATTCTATGTACTTTGCTGTACAAGCTATGGCAGCAGAATTATCTACAGGAGCATTAGTTATGCGTAAGATTGCAGAGAGTGGAGAGAAAATATCTATGCTAGTAGCCAATAATAATAGTAGTTTTACCAAGAAGGCAACAGGGCGCATCTTTTTTGAATGTGTAGATGGAGCCTTATTAGATGAAGCAATAAAGAAAACAATAGATACTGGTGAAGGGGTCACTGTATGGATGAAGAGCATTGGAAGAAATGCGGATGGTGATCAGGTGTCTGTTATGAACTTTGAATGGACATTAAAAATAAGAAGTAAAAAATAATGAAGGTACTGATAACAGG
The DNA here is from genome assembly GCF_001485415.1 of Myroides odoratimimus. Taxonomy (GTDB): domain Bacteria; phylum Bacteroidota; class Bacteroidia; order Flavobacteriales; family Flavobacteriaceae; genus Flavobacterium; species Flavobacterium odoratimimum. The sequence goes on along the minus strand of NZ_BCMQ01000006.1, from coordinate 141,983 downwards.
TGCTACTGGTTTTATCGGGAGTAGAGTAACTCAATCTCTAATCAATCAAGGTCATGAAGTACATTACCTTACACGCTCTTTAGGGAAGAATGAGGTAAAGGGTGCAAAAGAATTTGTATGGGATCCTTATAAAGGAGAAATCGATATCGCTTGTTTAGAAGGAGTAGAAGCTATTATTCATCTTGCGGGGTCTAGTATAGCCGATTCTTGGTCTAAGGCTGGTAAGAAGTTAATATTAGATAGCCGTATTATACCAACTGCTTTTCTGTATCAAGTGCTGAAAGAAAATATGCACCAGATAAAACATATTATTGGGGCATCTGCTATAGGTATTTACAGTAATATAGCTGAGGTACAAGATGAAGAACATTATCAAAAAGCTACTAACTTTTTAGGAAATGTAGTAGAACAATGGGAAAGAGGTAATTTAGCTTTTAGAGAATTGGGACTTAAGGTGAGCCTTGTGCGTATAGGTTTAGTATTAGATTTGCACGAGTGCGCATTAGCTACGATGATAAAACCTGTTAGACTATGGTTAGGAGCACCTATTGGTACAGGGCAGCAGTATTATTCTTGGATTCATATTGATGATTTAGTAAACTTGTTTGTCTATGTCTTAGAGCGTGGGCTAGAGGGAATTTATAATGGCGTAGCTCCAGAGCCTTTGACGAATAGAGCGTTTACAAATAGTTTAGGTGAAGCAATGGGGAAGCCTATTTGGCTACCTGCTATACCAGAAAGCGTTATTCGAGTAGCTCTAGGAGAAAAAGCAATCTTAGTAACGGAAGGACAAAAAGTAAGTAGTGAAAAGATTATCAGTTCAGGATTTGATTTTAAATTTAAGACGTTAAAAACGGCTTTAAAGGACTTTTTTAAAGGATAAAGAAGAAGTACAGTAGATAACGATAGAAGGAAACTTTAGGAAACTAGAGTTTCCTTTTTTTATGGAGTGTGATATAAATCGCTATTTTGAGTGAATAAGTGAGGTAATTAGCACGAATATAGCTTAATAATGAAAATGTCATAATGACAGATTGACTAAGTTGGCAAAGGATTTGCTATGAAGTTAAGAGTTAATAAGAATAATAAATACACAATCATGAGTACTGAAAATAAAGATATAAATAAAGAACAAGAAGAAATTCAACAAGAAGTAGTACAAGATACTGCTGAAACACAAGAGAACGTAGAGCAAGAAGTGCAGAGTGCAGAAGAATTACTTGCTGAACAATTAGCAAGTGAAAAAGATAAAAATTTACGTTTGTTTGCTGAATTTGAGAACTTTAGAAAGCGTACTGCTAAAGAGCGTTTAGAGCTTTTAAGTACTGCTAGTGAAGGTGTGATGTTATCTTTATTGCCTGTGTTAGATGATTTTAACCGTGCTATTATAGAATTAGAAAAACATGGAGAGAGTGATCATCTTACAGGGATTAAGTTAATCGCTACTAAGTTTACAGATACATTATCTAGCAAAGGGTTAGTAGAGGTAGAGATAAAGGTAGGAGATGACTTTAATGCCGATTTGTCAGAAGCTGTGACACAAATTCCTGCAGGAGATGAGATGAAAGGTAAAGTGGTAGACGTTATAGAAAGAGGATATAAACTAGGAGAGAAGGTTATTCGTTTCCCTAAAGTAGTTATAGGACAGTAATCTTTCTAAAATAGGAAGTAAAAGACAGTAAAGATGAAAAAAGATTATTACGAAATATTAGGTATTGATAAAGGTGCAGATGCTGCAGCTATAAAGAAAGCATACCGTAAGAAAGCAATTGAGTTTCACCCTGATAAGAATCCTGGAGATAAAGAAGCAGAAGAGAAGTTCAAAGAAGCAGCTGAGGCTTATGAAGTATTAAGTGATGCGGATAAGAAAGCGAGATATGACCAATATGGACATGCTGCATTCGAAGGCGGAGGTGGCTTCGGCGGAGGTGGTCACATGAATATGGATGATATTTTCAGTCAGTTTGGAGACATCTTTGGTAGTGCATTCGGAGGCGGAGGCTTTGGTGGCTTCGGCGGAGGTGGCGGCGGTCAGCGCAGAGTGAAAGGAACTAGCTTACGTATAAAAGTGAAGTTGACTTTAGAAGATATCGCTAATGGAGTAGAGAAAAAAATAAAAGTAAAACGCAAAGTTCAAGCAGACGGGGTTACTTATAAAACGTGTCCTACCTGTAATGGTACAGGACAGGTAATGCGAGTAGCTAATACTGTGTTTGGACGTATGCAAACAGCTTCTCCTTGTAATAGCTGTCAAGGAAGTGGTCAAGTAATGGATCACAAACCTGCTGGAGCTGATAATGATGGTATGATCGTAAGTGATGAGACTGTATCAATCAAAATACCTGCAGGTGTAGCAGATGGTATGCAACTGAAGGTATCTGGAAAAGGAAATGAAGCACCAGGAAAGAATAGTATACCAGGAGACTTATTAGTAGTAATAGAAGAATTAGAACACGATACATTACAACGTGAAGGAGATAATCTTCATTATGATTTATACATAAGTTTTGCAGAAGCAGCTCTTGGAGGAAGTAAAGAAATTGATTCGGTAACAGGACGTGTACGTATCAAATTAGAAGAAGGAATTCAGTCTGGTAAGATTTTACGCCTAAAAGGTAAGGGGTTACCAAGCTTAAATAGTTACGGAAATGGTGATTTGTTAGTACATATTAACGTATGGACACCTAAAAAGTTGAACAAAGAGCAAAAAGAATTCTTTGAACAAATGCTTGAGGATCAAAACTTTAAGCCAAGTCCGACTAAAAATGACAAATCTTTTTTTGAAAAAGTGAAAGAAATGTTTTCTTGATTGAAAATAAGTTATACATTTGTAGGACACTTATTAAACAGTGGATTTTCTTTTTCATAGCAATTTTTCCCAACCTTATTTATCCAAATAAGGTTGGGTTTTTTTATGCCCTACCGAAAATAACTGTCCTCATTCTCCCGTTTTCAAATATTTACTTATTTTTACAGAAATTAATTGAATTCACCGATGCAATCTATATTAGAAGTAAAGGATGTGGTAAAGACATATTCTGATAAAACAGCATTAAATAAAGTATCTCTCACTGTACCTAAGGGTACAATCTATGGTCTTTTAGGACCTAATGGTGCAGGTAAAACTTCTTTAATCCGTATAATAAATCAAATCACTTATCCCGACTCAGGACAAATCTTACTAGATGGAGAACCTCTAAGTCCAAGACATATTCAAGATATAGGCTATATGCCTGAAGAAAGAGGTCTGTATAAAACGATGAAAGTAGGAGAGCAGGCTATGTACTTAGCTCAACTAAAAGGATTGTCTAAAGCTGAAGCTAAACGTCAATTAGATTATTGGTTTGATAAACTTGATATCAAGGGATGGTGGAATAAAAAGATTCAAGAGCTGTCAAAAGGGATGGCTCAGAAGATACAATTTGTAGTAACTGTGTTACACGAGCCTAAACTTTTAATTTTAGATGAGCCATTTTCGGGATTTGACCCAGTTAATGCAAATATCATAAAAGATGAAATCCTAGAGTTAAAAGAAAAAGGTACTACTATCATATTCTCTACTCACCGTATGGAAAGTGTGGAAGAGATGTGTGACTATATTGCATTGATTAATAAATCCAATAAACTAATAGAAGGTAAGTTAGTAGATGTGAAAAGAGAACACAGAACTAACTTATATCAAGTAGGGGTATTAAGTGATAATATCGAGCGTTTGTTTTTAGAATTGAGTGATAAGTTTAAGTTTGAGAGTACTCGTTTTAAATCACTGAATAACGAAGTACAGTTAGAAGTGGACTTAGGTACAAAAATGCCTAATGAGTTATTAAATATATTGTCAGTGAATGGACAGGTAACTCACTTCGTAGAAAAATTACCAACTGTAAACGATATTTTTATTCAATCTGTAAGTAAGTAATATGAATATACTACCATTAATAATAAAAAGAGAGTTCATTGCTAAAGTGCGCAATAAGTCCTTTATCGTAATGACTTTCGTAAGTCCTATATTTTTTGTTTTACTAACTGTGTTTATTGCTTATCTGAGCAGTATGAAAGGGGAGGTAAAGAAAATAGCTATTCACGATGAGAGTGGATTATTTGTAACTCAGTTTGAAAGCAATGAAGCTTTTGAATATCAAGATCTATCGGCAGTTGATTTAGATATTCTTAAAGAGGGAGTGAAAGAGGAAAAGTACGAAGGGATAGTGTATGTTCCAAAGTCTGATAATATTGGAGATTATCAAGAGAGTGTAACTTATATTTCTAATGAAAGCCCTAGTCTAAGTTTTGTTAGCAAAGTAGAGTTATTGTTAGGAGATAAGATAACTCATGTCAATTTAGAACAAAGTGGAATCGATATTTCTGTGATAGATAAAGCTAAGGCTGATGTAAACTTAAAGTTAGTGAAAGCAGATGGAGAAGCTACTGTAAAAGGTCTTAATGAAATTAAGATTATTATTGGTGGGTTATTTGGATACTTTATCATGATGTTTATTATTATCTATGGAAATATGGTGATGCGTTCTGTGATAGAAGAAAAGACAAACCGTATTATAGAAATTATCATCTCATCTGTAAAACCTTTTCAGTTGATGATGGGGAAAATAGTAGGAACATCTATGGCTGGGTTGCTACAATTCCTTATCTGGGGAGTAGTAGGAGCCATTTTATTAGGTGTAGCAAGTAGTATATTAGGCATCAATGCTATGCCTGGAGCAGGAAGTGCTGAAGCTATGCAAGCTGCTAATGGGATGATTTCGAATGAAATAATGTTCGATGTACAGAACTATGTGAGTGAGATATTAAGTTTGCCTTTGATTTCTCTGTTTATCTATTTCATCATTTTCTTTATCGGAGGTTATTTTTTATATAGTTCATTATATGCAGCTATAGGAGCTGCTGTAGATAACGAAACAGATACTCAACAGTTTTTATTACCTATTTTATTGCCTTTAATGTTAGGTGTGTATATTGGTTTCTTTACTGTAATGAAGGATCCTCATGGGACAGTAGCTACTGTGTTTTCTATGATTCCATTTACATCTCCGATTGTTATGCTGATGAGAATACCTTTCGGTGTACCTTTATGGGAAGTTATAGTGTCAATTATTATTCTATTTCTTACCTTTATACTAGTAGTATGGATAGCGGCTAAGATATATCGTATTGGAGTGTTAATGTACGGAAAGAGACCTTCATGGAAAGAGCTTTATAAGTGGCTTAAATACTAGTGTTATAAATTGTTTTGAATTATAATATATGGGGAAAACATCTAAAATATTAATAGTAGAAGATGAAGCTGCTATTCGTAGAGTGTTAGTAAAGATTCTAGAAGAAGAGTCTTCTGACTATGTAGTAGACGCTGCTGAGAATGGAGAGGAGGCATTACAAAAGATAACAGGTGAAGATTATGATTTAGTAATCTCGGATATCAAGATGCCTAAAATGGACGGTGAGGAACTGTTAGTGGCAGCTAAAAAGATAAAGCCAGATACAGTATTTGTAATGATATCTGGGCATGGAGATTTAGAGACTGCTGTAAACACAATGCGTCTAGGTGCTTTTGACTATATCTCAAAACCACCTGATCTAAATAGGTTATTAACTACAGTTAGAAATGCTTTAGATACTAGTAAGCTAGTAGTAGAGAATACAATCTTAAAGAAAAAGGTAGGGAAGAAATACGAGATGATAGGAAATAGTGAACCTATCAGTCAGATAAAAGATATTATCGAAAAAGTAGCTCCTACAGAAGCAAGAGTATTGATAACTGGACCTAATGGTACTGGAAAAGAATTAGTGGCTCATCAGATACATTTACAAAGTAATCGTGCTCAAAATATGTTGGTAGAGGTGAATTGTGCAGCTATACCTTCAGAATTGATAGAGAGTGAATTATTCGGTCATGTAAAAGGAGCTTTTACTTCTGCTGTAAAAGATAGACCAGGTAAGTTTGAACAAGCTAATCACGGAACTATATTTCTAGATGAAATAGGGGATATGAGTCTGTCTGCTCAAGCAAAGGTACTTCGAGCATTACAAGAGAATGTGATCACACGTGTGGGAGCTGAAAAAGATTTGAAAGTAGATGTACGTGTTATTGCGGCTACGAATAAAGATCTTAGAAAAGAAATAGCTGAAGGTCGCTTCAGAGAAGACTTATACCATCGCTTAGCAGTTATTTTAATTAAAGTGCCTGCATTAAACGACCGTAGAGATGATATTCCTTTACTGACAGAGCATTTTGTCAATCAAATAGCAAAAGAGCAAGGAACAGCTCCAAAAGCATTTAGTAGTGAAGCTATCGAGTTATTACAACAATATGATTGGACTGGTAATATCCGTGAGTTGAGAAACGTAATAGAAAGATTAATAATATTAGGAGGCAAGGAAGTTTCGAAGCAAGATGTCGAGATGTTTGCAAATAAATAGAATATGAAATTAAAAAAGATAAATAGTACTTTACAAGAGAACTTAAGTAAGAATGGTCTTTTAGAACCAACAACTCTTCAAAAGAAAACTTTTGGAACAATTAAAAGTGGAAGAGATGTAGTTATTTTTGGACCTAAAGAGCAGGGGAAAACAACAGCTATGATCATCGCAGCTCTACAGCGTACTGAAAGACCTGTAGAAGGAGAGATCGCTACAAGAGTATTGATTGTTGTTAAAGATAAGTTTGAGGTAGAGAGATTAATGGAAGTCTTTGAAGAGTATAGTAGATATACAGACCTTAGAATCTATGGAGTACATGATTATACAGATTTAGATGAAGATAAGAATCTACTTTCATTAGGAAATGATATCTTGATAGGTACTGCTAATCGATTGAACGAGATGTTTGCAAGCGCAGGGTTTGACGTAAATCAGTTGAAGATGTATATTATAGATGATATAGATATTCAGCTTAGAAATCGCTTAGAACCGCGTTTACACCGTTTGTCAGAAAGTATCGGGAAAACACAACGCCTTTATTTAGCTACTGAGTTTGTTGAACAATTAGATATGTTCGCTGATAAGTCTCTTAGTGAAGATGCAGAGTGGTTTGACTTTTACGATGATGACGAGGAAGAAGAGGATAATGAATAAAACTATAGGCTGTCTTGATGGACAGCCTTTTCTTTTATAATATGTTTTTGTTTTTGACTTCAGCTAAGATATTTAAAGCTTTTTTCTTTATAGTAGAGGGAAGTTGTTTGAAGTTACTGTCTTCTTCTATCTGATATTTATCTTCTTCTTGATAAGGAATATAAGCTGTAACCTTAGATTTATAAAGTTCATAACTATTCGCTTTAGCAGTGTATACAATTACTTTTAACGGCTTTGCATCTAGACCATCAGAATTCATAAAATAGGTTAGGTAAAATTCTGGTTTACCATCTTTATCTATATCTGTAACAATACAGTAATCACATAAAAATTCTGGCTGTGATAAACCTTCTGCGTAGTCTTTGAATTTAATTTTTTCTAATATTCCTCCATGGTCTTCTATATAGATACCAGACAATATATCTGTAGGCTTATTAGAAAAATAACTTGATTTGATTGCTTTTCGCTCATTGAAGAACCACAAATAACTCCCTGTTTTATCGCCCATATAATTTATAATCATTTTAGGTGTTCCTTCTAGTGGATTACCTAGTTCCTCAATTATATTTTTAAATTTTTGGTCTTTAGGTTTTAATCTTTGGTTTATTTGAGCAATCGAATGTAAGTTAATACAAAGAAATGCCAATATTAATAGAGTTTTGTTCATATTGTAATATGGATTCTGTTGAATTATGGTTAATATACAGTTTTAAGCATTGATTGATAAAAAGACAATAGCTAATATCACTAGAGATATAATAAGTGCGATAATCATTGTTTTTTTGTACCCTTTTTTATCAAATTCAAAGGTGTTAGGATTGATAAAAAAATCATTATATACACTATCAGCTATTTTTAAGTCTGGTCTGTATAATGTAACTCCTTGTAAGAAGTGCTGTCTAAGTTCTCTAGAATTAGTAGAAAGGTATGTGTAAAAAATATCGGTGTTCTGAAAAGATATAGTACGTTCCTGCTGATTGTAAAATACTTTTAACAAAGTTTTACTGCTTATATTGACTCCTGTTGTTTTTGTGAAAATATCTTTAGTATAAAGTTGTTTAGACTTGTTGAGGTCTTTATATGATAAGTGTTCTATTTCTCCATTGAGTTTGTGATATTGTATTCCTAGTTTATTGACTATAATTTTCTGTATGGCGGTAGTATTTTTCTTTTTATACTCTTTAATGAACTTATATATGCCGTAGGTGAATAGTAAAGTATATATGCCTATAAGTATATAAAACTCTGTACTGTCTGTATAGTCGTTTATTAAAGCAAAAGGAAGAAGATATAATAATACTAATAAAAATGTGGTAAAAAGTAGAAATACAATGCGAACCAACAAAGTTAATTTAGGATTCGTAAGAGTAACTAATTCAGGGAAAGTATCTGAAGTATATTTCATCTTTATCTTTTATCAAAGTGTAAAAATATAAAATTATTGAGAAGTTGATTTAGATAAGAGGAAGTAAAAAAATAGGCATAAAAAAAAGGAGACTTATTTAAGTCTCCTTGGTAGTAGCGGGAACAGGACTCGAACCTGTGACCTTCGGGTTATGAGCCCGACGAGCTGCCTACTGCTCTATCCCGCGATATTGTGGTGCAAATATACTACTAAATAGTAACGATGCAAGGGATAGAAGCTTTTATTTTTAAAAATATTTTAGTTTATGGGTTAATGCGTTGTTTTTAAGGTTGTTATTTTGATAAGTTTTTTGTGTGTATATCGACATTATGAGGTTTAGAGTCTATTATTGCGTAGTGTTGGACTTCCTCTAGCCAGTTTTGACGATCTTCTAATGATGAATTATTCATTAACCCGATGAAAGTTGTATCTGTTACTTCCACACCACAGTATTCTAAAATACCTGTTTTGAGTTGAAGTAGACCACTATCATTAAAAACTGTTGTGTAGATTTCTTGACTAAGGTCACCACCTGTTGTTATTATTCTAGCTGTTCTGCCTTTTAAAAGGCCTATTGTTTTTGTAGTAGAGATATGGTTAAACGTGATGCCAGGCAAGAAGGCTCTATCAAAAAAGCCTTTCATCAGAGCAGGTAGCCCCACCCACCATAGAGGATGTATCCATACCATATGGTTACTCCATTTAATATCATCTAAGGCTTTTATTAAATCAGGCTCTAGTTCTGTACGTTTTCTATATCCATGTTCAAGATTAGGGTTGAAATCTAATGAATGTAGTGCTAAATATTTTACTTCTGTGTGAGGAGTTTCTTTAAGTGCTTCTATATAAGCTGTAGCAAGTGCTTGATTATAACTTTCTGGATCAGGATGCCCATTGATTACTAATATTTTTTTTGTCATATTGTATTAATGATTTTTTGAGATGACAAACTTAGTTCGTGACTTTCTATAGAAGTAGGTATATTTCTATGATAGTTCGGTAGTATTTATAATACAGGAGAGAATATAAATAAAAAAAGGACATCTTAAATAAGATGTCCTTTTACCTTGTAGCGAAGACGGGAGTTGAACCCGTGACCTCAGGGTTATGAATCCTGCGCTCTAACCGACTGAGCTACCTCGCCATTGTTGGGCTGCGTTACTTCCGTAATGCGGGTGCAAATATAGAACAAAAACTTTATAATGCAAATAGAGAATGAGAAAAAAAATATTTTTTTATTTACAAAATATGATTATATTCGAAAAAATTATAAAATTTGATAAAAGGCTATGAAAGAAAAATACGAACTAGAATTCTCAATTAATTCATCTCCGCAATTATTGTATCAGTATATTTCGGATCCCTCAGGGCTAAGCGAGTGGTTCGCTGATAATGTAAATTCACGTGGAGAGATTTATTCTTTTATTTGGGGAGATTCAGAAGAGAAAGCTCGTGTTGTTACTCGTAAAGCTGATGAGAGAGTTCGATATAGATGGCTAGATGAAAACGATAAAGAAACTGACTATTTCTTTGAGTTAAAAATCAATAAAGATGAATTGACAAAAGATGTAACTATTATCGTTACAGATTTCGCTGAGCCAGATGAAATCAATGAATCAAAACAATTATGGGAAAATCAAATCATGGACTTAAAACAAGTATTAGGTTCTGCATAATTCCATAAAATATAACTTATATTTGCCGTTAATAGTAATCAGAAGAAAAGAAATATATGATTAATGTTAACGGCAAAATTGTTTCTAATAGTGACGTATCTGTAGAGCATAATAGAGGCTTTTTATATGGAGATGCTGTTTTTGAAACAGTTAGAGTTTTAGATAAAAAGGTTTTATTCTTAGAAGACCACTACTTTAGATTAATGTCTTCTATGCGCATTCTGCGTATGGAGATACCTATGGAGTTTACAATGGAGTATTTTCAGGAAGAAATACTTAAAACAATCAATAGTCTTGAATCAGTTGTAAATGCATTTAGAGTGCGTTTTACAGTATATAGAGATGCTGAAGGTAAGTATTTACCAACTAGTCGAAAAATAGGTTATATCGTTTCGGCTGAGGTTTTAAATAATGGAGTTTATAGTTTAAATACTATGAACTACGAGATAGAACTATATAAAGATTTTTATATAACTTCTCATTTGTTGTCAACTTTAAAAACAAATAATAGGTTAATCAATGTAACAGGAAGTATTTTTGCTGAAGAGAATGATTATCAGAACTGTTTATTGTTGAATGATACTAAAAACATTGTAGAGGCTTTAAATGGTAATATTTTTATCGTTAAAGATAATGTGGTAAAAACCCCTCCATTATCTGATGGATGTGTGAAAGGGATTATGCGAAAACAAGTAATCGAGTTACTACAAAAACATCCTGAATATAAATTTGAAGAAGCAGTTGTCTCGCCATTTGAATTACAAAAGGCTGATGAATTATTTATTACGAATGTCATAATAGGAATCCAACCTGTGACTAAGTATCGCAAGAAAGAATATAGCAATAGTTTAGCTGCTGATTTGATAAATAAATTAAATGCTAAAATTAGATTGATGTAAGTATGTTATCTGAACACCCTACCTAATTAAAGTTAGGGTTTTCAGGTGCATTTAACCATAGAGAGTATTTGCTTCCCATTTTAGATAACGAATTTTTCCATAGTTCTGTCGGAGATTGGGAAAAAATATTCTTGGTATCTAATTTATTAGAAGCTATCCAAAAGTTGTCTTGAATCTCATTTTTTAATTGGTCGCAGTCCCAACCTGAATATCCTAGAAAAAAGCGAATATCATTCTTGTTAAGTATTCCTAGGGATAGAATGTTATTCAATTCTTCAAAATCTACTCCCCAATATAAATCATCTACAATATGAATACTATCAGGAATTAACTCTGGTCTAGTATGGATATAGAATATTCTGTTTTTTTGAACAGGACCTCCGTCATAAATAGTAAATGAGGCTTCCGTATTCGGTAAAAGATCTGATAAGGTCAGATCTAATGGTTTATTCAGAATAAAGCCAACAGAGCCATCCTGACTGTGTTCTGTTAATAGAATGACTGATCTTGAGAAAATAAGATCTGCGTTAAGGGCACTAGGCAATGAGATTAACTGATCTCCTCTTTGTATGGAAAGTGAATGAATCATATATATAAACTATCAGATAGATTTCATCTTCTAATATAATAAAAAAACCCCACTAAAATAAGTGAGGCTTTATATTTTCGAAAAAGTGTTAATATTACTATTAATATTATTTTTTCTTCTTGTTTACAGCGTTTTCTAATTCAGAACCAGCTTTAAATTTTACTACATTTTTAGCAGCAATTTTGATTGTTTTCCCAGTTTGAGGGTTTCTTCCTTCTCTAGCAGCTCTTTCAGATACTGACCAAGATCCAAAACCAACTAAAGAAATTTTTCCACCTTTACCTAAAGTAGTTTCAACATTTGATAAGAATGATTCTAATGCTTTTTTAGCAGCCACTTTGCTGATCTCTGCATCTTTAGCAATTGCATCAATTAATTCAGTTTTGTTCATAATAATTTTTTTTAAAGGTTAACTTTATTAACGTCCTTATACAAATTTAGGGTAATTCTGTAATAAAGCAAGTCTTTTGCATAAAAAAAAATAAAAATTTGATAAATCAAAGTGATTTAAAAGCTAAAATAAACTATAAATTCATTAAATGTTGATTTTTAGAGCTTTATAGAGCTATTAAGTCTTCGGTAAAAGTAACTCCATTGAGTAATTCATTGGCTTTCATAGGTTTTTTACCTGGGAATTGAAGTCTTAAAATATTGATAAAACCTTTTTCGACAGCAATTTTAAGCTCTTTTTTGCTAGAAACTACTTTACCAATAGGGTAGTTGTGACTATCTTCCTCATAATTAGCTTCGTATATTTTAACTGTCCATTCATTACTTTTATCTTGAAAGAAACACCATGCTGTAGGGTATGGACTAAGCCCTCTAATAAGATTGTGTATTTGCTGACCTGTTTGTGTGAAGTCAATTTTAGTATTGTCCTTATTTAATTTATAAGCTGTTTTGGTTTCTTCTTTTGGTTGAGTAGTTGTAGTAACATTACTTTCTTTGATCAATTCAAGCGTTTCTAATACAGTAGAAGCTCCTAAGACCATCAGTCTGTCATGTAGTTCACCAGCATTCTCATTAGCTCCAATATTTAATTCCTTTTTAAGAATGATAGCTCCCGTATCTATTTTTTCGTCTATAAAGAATGTAGATACTCCGGTTGTTGTTTCTCCATTGATAATAGCCCAATTGATAGGAGCCGCTCCTCTATAATCTGGTAAAAGGGAAGCATGTAAATTAAAGGTTCCTAGTTCTGGCATTTTCCATACTACTTCAGGAAGCATTCTGAAAGCAACCACTACATTAAGGTTAGCATTATAACTTTTTAATTCTTCTAAGAACTGTTCGTCTTTTAAGTTTGTTGGTTGTAGTATTGGTAAATTTTTTTCTAAAGCATATTCTTTAACAGCTGAGTACTTAATCTTCTGTCCTCTACCAGCTGGTCTGTCAGGAGCAGTAATTACAGCTACTACGTTATAGTTATTTGTATATATAGCATCTAGAATCCCGACAGCAAAGTCTGGAGTTCCCATGAATACGATACGCAAGTCTTTCATATTACTAAATATTGATTTTCTAGGTTTATTTTTATTTTATTTTGTTCTTGTAGTACTTGTAGTGAATATATTATATCCTCTTTATCTATACCATGCTCTACTTCTAATTGTTGAATAGTGCTAGGTGTATGTAATAGAATTTTAAATATATTGTCAATAATAACACTACTAGTTTTATGTTTCTTTTTATTAGATATACATGTAGAACAAGTACCACAATCAGTTGTTTTGTTTTCATCAAAATACTTTAGCAGTATTTTGTTCTTACAAATATCTTCATTTTCAATATAAAATAAGAGAGATTTATATTGATTTATCTTTTGTTCGTTCTGTTGTTTAAGATATGGAAATGTACGGTATAGTACTCTGTCTTCTTCCCAAGCCTCATTGAATATCACTGTAAGATCGTTTTCTTCAGGAATGTAGTTGCATAAGTTTTGGTCATGACAATCCTTTAAACAAGCGATAATGCTCTCTTGACTTTCGCCAGTATGTTGTTCTATTAGGTGTAAATCTAAATCTTGTTCGTACTCGTGTATTCCTGTGTAAGTACGTAGTATGAAGTGAATGATGTTCTCGTAACTTTCATTGTCATACGTTATGTCTAGTATTTCACTACTAGGAGCAGTAAAGAGCAGTTTAGTTTTATTTTTACTGTTTTCTAATAGTCGAATGATACCTTGTCTATCTAAGAATTGTAGTGCGTTATAAGCTCTCCTATGTGGAAAGTTATTATGACTACAGAATTTATTGAAATTTAAACTGTAAGTACAGTTGTATCCCTCTCCATAAGCAATACTTAGAAAGTTATTGAGTTTTCGATAGATGCGTTTAAGAAACTCTTTGTCAAAGAGATTCGTTTCAAACATTTCACTGTTTTGCTTGATTTCTTGTGGAGTGACTAGCATAGTAGCAAATGCTTTATTACCATCTCGTCCTGCTCTTCCGGCTTCTTGGTAATAGTTCTCTATGTTTTCGGGTATCTGTATATGGATTACATTCTTTACATTTTTTTTGTCAATCCCCATTCCGAAAGCATTAGTCGCTACCATAATAGGTGTTTTTTCTTCTATCCAATCTTGCATTCTTTTCTTTTTTTCAATGATAGATAAGCCCCCATGAAAAAAAGTAGCTTTATAATTCATTTGATTTAATTGGTTAGAGAAGAAATAAGCTTCTTTTCTATTGCGAACATAGATGATTGTTGGTGCAGGATTTTTTTGTAATATGCGTAGAACCATGTTTAATTGGTTCTCTACCTTATATACACCGTATATTAGATTCTCTCTCAAAAAGCTTTTTGTGAATAGCTTTGGAGAATTAAGTTTAAGATTTGTGCAGATGTCTTCTATTACTTTTTTATTAGCAGATGCTGTCAGTGCAATAATAGGTACTTCAGGGAAAACATCACGTAATTTTCCTAATTCTAGATAAGCAGGTCTAAAGTCATGTCCCCATTGAGAGATACAATGGGCTTCATCAATGGCTATAATACTGATTTTAAGCTTTTCTATTCGTTCAAGAATCCAAGTCTGTTTTAATCGCTCAGGTGATATATATAGAAATTTATAGTTTCCATATAGGCAATTGTCAAATATGGCATCTATCTCATGCATTGGCGTACCTCCTATAATAGAAGTAGCCTTTATATTAAGTTTGTTAAGATTGTTGACTTGGTCTTCTATTAGAGCGATCAAGGGGGAAACTACTAAACATGTGCCTGGTAATAGAAGTGTAGGAATCTGAAAGCAGATACTTTTTCCTCCACCTGTAGGAAGTAAAGCAAAAGTATCATTCTTTGCTAGGACAGAATCTATAATGTCTTTCTGTGGCTCTCGAAAACTGTCGTAGTTCCAGTACTTTTGAAGAATTTCAATTGGTGTGGTCATGTGCTAACAGAAATATATGAAAATATGATAACGAATTTACAAAATTTGTTGTAAATAAAAGGGTTATAGTTTGAATACTATAACCCTTTTAACTCAAATATGATGATTTCTTAAATTCTGCTTAATATAAAATCAATTCTATTCTCAACTGTGTCTCTTGGAACTTCGATTAGATCGTAACCATAGTTTTTATATGTTGAGATAAGATGTTCGTGTATTTGACTTGCCTGTTCAAAATTCTCATAACGTTGTTCATCACTTTGATAAATTGATTCCCAAGGTGGTAATAAGAATATTTGGTGATAAAGATGTTGTTTACATGCTATATCAAAACTCTCAGGGTATTTGTCTCCTGTGTAATGCATATAAGCTAGTACATCAGGAATTCCTCTATCTATAAAAACAATATTCGCTGATTCTTTAACAGCATCTTTATGTTGCTCGATTCTTCCTTCTAAAAGTAATTGGCTGAATAATAGAGGTTCTGTTAAGAACAATTGATCAATACCTTTTTCTTGGGCTTTTTTCGTTACCGCACGAGATATTTCTGGATAGCAAACATATCCTTTGTTAGTAAGTTCGTTAATCAACGTAGTTTTACCAGAACCGGGTCCTCCTATGATTAAGATTATTTTTGTGTCCATTTTGCTGTAAATATCAAAGGTGCAAAAGTACAATAAAATGTGGTCTGCAAAAGAGTTTTAACTACATCTTTTGAAAATTATAGTGGTTAATTTGATTATATTTGCCTAATAAAAACGATATGGACGATAAGACAATAGAATTTTATAAAAGATTAAAAGAGCAATTAGAAGACGATAAAACGTGGCCAAGACCTTACCTTTATAAATTTATAGTGCCAGGTGAACCTGAGAAAATTGCCAGAGTAGAAGAAGCTTTTGATGGTTGTAATGCAGATATTCAAATTAAGAACTCTAGTACAGGTAAGTTTGCAAGTGTTTCTGTAAAACTTACAGTGAAGAATGCACAAGAAATCATTGATAAATACATTGCAGTTTCAACTATTGAAGGAATAGTTTCTTTATAATCCTTTTTTTACCTATTTTTAAATAAATTACTTGATTAGGAGTTATATATAAATAACTTAATAAGTAATTATTCCAATATAACAGTATAGATAATATGAAATTTGATTCCAAAGAAGCAGTAACTCACTTAGATTATAATTCCTTAAGAAAACCATTGATAATACCAGAATATGGGCGTCATCTACATAGTTTGATAGACCATATTTGTAAAATCGAAGATAGAGAAGAGCGAAATAATGGCGCTAAGTACGCTATTAGTGTGATGGGGAGTATGAATCCGCACTTGCGTGATGTACCTGATTTTCAACATAAGTTATGGGATCAACTATTCATGATGTCTGAGTTTAAATTAGATGTTGATAGCCCATTTCCTATTGCAACACAAGAAACTATCTTTACAAAACCTGGTAAATTAGCCTATCCTCAGAATCACCCTAAATATAGATTTTATGGTAATAATATTACCTATATGATAAATAAGGCTATCGCTTGGGAAGATGGTGAGATGAAGGATGCCTTGATATTAGTGATCGCTAATCATATGAAGAAGAGTTATCTGAGTTGGAATAAAGAAACAGTGAAAGACGAAGTGATCTTTGAGCATCTATGTGAGCTGTCTAATGGAAAGATTAATTTATTTAAAAAAGAAGAAGAATTATCTACTACTGCTAACTTAATGCAGGTAAATAAGAAACAATCTAACAAAACGAATCACTCTAATAATCAGAAGAGTAATTCTAACAACAACAATAACAATAAGAAATATAAAAGTAATAACTATCATTCAAAAGGTAAGAAGTAATGAGTACATTTAAGATTGAAGGAGGTTTTAAACTACAAGGGGAGGTATATGCTCAGGGTGCTAAAAATGAGGCATTGCAGATTTTATGTGCTGTCTTATTAACACCAGAAAAAATTGTACTCTCTAATATACCGGATATCATTGATATAAATAAATTAATAGAGTTATTAGGCAAATTAGGAGTTAAAATTGAAAAGTTAGGTCCTAATAAGATGTCATTTCAAGCGGATGAGTTAGATTTAGATTATCTTATCTCAGATGACTTTAAGACAGATGGTAAAGCCTTAAGAGGATCTATTATGATGGTTGGGCCTTTATTAGCTCGTTTTGGAAAAGGATATATCCCAAAACCAGGAGGAGATAAGATAGGACGTAGAAGATTAGATACGCATTTCGATGGATTTATAAAATTAGGTGCTACATTTAGATATAATAGAGAAGAATATTTCTATGGAGTAGAAGCAGAGAAGTTAGTAGGTGCTGATATGTTGTTAGATGAAGCATCTGTAACAGGAACTGCTAATATACTAATGGCTTCTGTATTAGCAGAAGGAGTTACGACTATCTATAATGCAGCCTGTGAGCCATATATCCAACAACTGTGTAAGATGTTGAACTCTATGGGAGCTAAGATTCAAGGTGTTGGGTCTAACTTACTGACTATAGAAGGAGTGACAGCACTAAAAGGTTGTGAGCATACGATGTTACCAGATATGATAGAGATCGGTTCATGGATTGGGTTAGCAGCGATGACACAGAGTGAAATTACGATTAAGAACGTAGGTTGGGAGCATTTAGGTGTGATACCGAATACTTTTAGAAGACTTGGAATTACATTAGAGAAGCGTGGAGATGATATTTATATTCCAGCTCATACAGATGGATATGAAATCCAAAACTTTATAGATGGTTCTATACTTACTATAGCAGATGCGCCATGGCCAGGACTAACACCTGATTTGTTAAGTGTTATCTTAGTAGTAGCGACACAAGCTAGAGGAGAGGTATTAATCCACCAAAAGATGTTTGAGAGTAGATTATTCTTTGTGGATAAGCTAATTGATATGGGAGCTAAGATTATTTTATGTGATCCGCATAGAGCTGTTATTATAGGACATGACTTTAAGTCTCAGTTAAAGGCTACTAAGATGTCTTCTCCTGATATTCGTGCAGGTATATCTTTATTGATAGCTGCTCTATCAGCTAAGGGAGTAAGCGAGATTCAGAATATAGAGCAAATAGATAGAGGATACGAAGCTATAGATGATAGACTACGTGCTCTAGGAGCTCATATAGAAAGAATAGAAGAATAGTATAAGAATATATTAAAAGGACTAAGTCAAGCTTAGTTCTTTTTTTTGTGCTTTTTTGTAGTATATCTCTCCATAGATAGTTCTTAGTTGTAATCCTAATATTGATTTAAAAGACTTTATAACAGTATCATTTAAAAGTAATACCATTAGGTATGAATACGTTAAAGTGAAAGAGCAATTATTATCTTAAACTAGTATACGAGTTGTGATTTTAGTATTTAGGAATAGATATAAGGCGTAAGGCTTGCACTTTCTAGAGGTTTGCTAGGAGATTTCTAGGGGTTTTCCTGCCTAGAAGGTGTTTTTGTCGAAGAAATGTGCAAGAAACCTGCAAGCAATCTGCTAGTATACCAGAGCAAAATTCATTAACTACTCAATACACACTAAAAAGAATATACTTATATATGAATGTCGTTTTTTGATATTTTAATATTCGGCTTTTTGAAGCTGTGGTTATTCTATCTTTTGTGTAATTGTAGACAACTAAGAATTCACTAAACTAAGCTCGTAAAGTAAGGATCTACATTAATAACGAGAGTTAAATATCAAATACTAATACAGCGTTATTATTTTTGGATTAAGTCAAGTACTTTAATACCGAATACAAAACCAAAATTCTTATAAGGTCCATTCGAAACAGTTTTAAAGAAGTCTATTCTAAAAGGTCTAAACTTTCCAAAACCAAAGTTATTTAAGCCTATACTATATTCTCCATACACATCTTTATCAGGAACATTCAGCATATGGTATCCTACTACGATAGAATATCGGGTCTTATTTAATAAAGGAATTTTATTCATGATATACCCTCTAAAGTCGTGTTCTAGGTGAAACTCAACATAAGATTTATTTGTACTATATTCATAGTAGGGTAGTAAGTTGAATTGTTTGTTATATACAGCGGTAGATCCTATAAAAGTTCTATTTCCATTGAAGTGTTTATAGTCAGTGAAGGCGATATCATTTTGTTCAAGGTATTTTCCTGCAGCTAGCCCTATGTATAAGTTTCCTATTTTACCGATATTATCATTGTACTGTGTTGCAAATGATACAAAAGTATAGTTATAATTACTAGTTGTAGCATTCAATGTCTTATCTAATGTAAGTGATATAATAGGATATTTAGAAGTAGGTAAATATTGTTTGTAATCTGGATAAGTGATTATTTTTTGGTCAAAGATGATGTTTAGCCCTAAGTTAAATTTAAAGATAGAATTATCTTTAAATGGTGCATTATCAAAATCCGTTGGGTCTAATGGGTTATTAGAAGTAAAGTCTTTTTGTGGTGCAAATGGTGGGCTGTTAAGACTATTATTTAATGCTCTTCTATGAGCATACTCTAATAAACCACTAAACTTAAATCTATTAAAAGCATATTGTTCATACTTGATTTGAAGGTA
This sequence comes from Myroides odoratimimus, assembly GCF_001485415.1. Lineage (GTDB taxonomy): Bacteria > Bacteroidota > Bacteroidia > Flavobacteriales > Flavobacteriaceae > Flavobacterium > Flavobacterium odoratimimum. Next base: position 122,373 of record NZ_BCMQ01000006.1, on the reverse strand, counting down.
ACTTTTCTGAAAATACTTTGCATAGTTTTTACCAAAATAAGCACTTGCAAATGAGTTAATAGGCGTTTTAATAGGATCATCTTGGTTAAACTGTAATATCGTACTACCACCAGATATAGTGATTGTATTATAGTCTATTTGATTAAAGATATGAGATGCATATCCAGATACTCTATATTTATTTTCGGAGATACCATAGTTGACGATTGTACCTAGTTTAGTTTGAGAGTAGTCGTCTTTTACTTTTACATAGTCTAAGCCTGTAGTAACATTGAATCCTTGTACCGCATTAAATGCGAATGTGGATAAAAGTCCACGATAGGTAATAGCCGAGTTTTTATAAGAGTTTAAATGTTGATATCCCTTGACTAACTTAAAAAGAGTGAAGTTATTAGTTCTATTATCTATAGAATCTAATGTTACCCTTGTTGCTTCTTGTATTTTTATTTCTTGTTCATTGAAAGTAGCCATCTCTTTTTTAGATAAAGGATATGGTCTATTCTTTTCCCAGTAACTTTCTGGCTGATGTAAGAAGTTATTAGAATATTGGATTAGTTCATTGCTGAATTGTGATTTATTAATAGAGTTGTCTGTTTGGTAATTTGTATAATGCGCTTTAAATGAACCAACATAGTCAAATACTAAGAATTTCCCTTTCAAATATAGGTTTTGACTTTCTTTAAGATATAGATTTAGTAATGGATTATGCTTATACTGTTGAGTTATTACGACTTGTTTTACATTCTTTAATCCAACATTTTCTCCATTCATAGCTGCATACAGTTCTGTAATTTGCCATTTATCACTAGTGATTTTTATTTTACCTTCCATGATAGGTTCTCTATCCCTTTTTGGGGTAAAACCTATTGTATATATATCATTTCCTAAAGAATCAGTGTCTTTTTTCAGTAATTTAAAATAGTAATATGTCTTAGCATAGGACATCAGAGGAGAGATTACATTAATCTGATTAGAAACGATTTTATCGTATAAATTAATATCACTATCTGTTGCTGTTAAGAAGAAAAGATCTTTTGCCTTTCCTATTTCATTGAAGGCGATAACTTTTTCTTTTCCATAATCTTCATTTAAAACTGTTTGTTGAGAAGATAACTCTCCTAGATAGATAAAGTTATTTACATCTGTTATATCAAGTGAGGGATCTAGGTCTTTTCTTTTTTGCCCTAAGAATGTTTCTCTTCCTGATGCAAGTTGAAGATTACCTTTAGAATAATAGTCAAGAGTATATTTCTCTAAGTTATTCGTTTTTTTATGCGTACTAGCTAGATCCATAATGAAGATGGCATATTCATCTTGTGGATTATCGTAAAAGATGTCTGTTTCTTCTAAAGGAGTAAGGACTAGCTCTAGTTTTTGTGCATTAGTTTTATTTGGAGTGTACTCTATCCTTCTAATTGTAAAATCCTCTTTTTGAGCATAGATATATTGACCTGGAATTATTTCTATCTGAAACTCTCCATTCTGGTTAGTGATAGTCTGTTTATCCGTTTTTTTTACAAATACTGTAGCATTCTCTATAGGATTACCATATAAGTCTATGACTTTACCATTTACAGTGTTGTCTTGTGCATAACTACCGTATATAGATAGTATCACAACGCATATAGAAGTAATATACTTAGAAAAAGAATGTTTCATTATAACTGTAAAGAAGCAATAGCTAAGTCGTAACTTTTTAGACCAAAGCCTAATATTACTCCATGTGATACTGGTGATATATAAGAATGTTTTCTAAAATCTTCTCTCTTATGTGTATTAGAGATATGTACTTCGATGACAGGTGCTGTTATACCTGAGATGGCATCAGCTATAGCGATAGAGGTATGCGTGTACGCTCCTGCATTTAAGATAATAGCATCATAGCTAAAACCTACTTCATGTATTTTATTAATTAGTTCTCCTTCTATATTAGACTGATAGTACTCGAGTTCTACTTCAGGATAATTAGCCTTTAATACTTCAAAGTAATCTTCAAAAGAGGTGTGACCATATACATCAGGTTCTCTTTTTCCTAGAAGATTCAGATTAGGACCATTTATAATTAATATTTTCATGTAGTTTAATTTACTTCTGACAAATATATTATTTAATACTTAATCAGTTGCTTAAAAAAAAAGTTAATGCTTCTTATGTGTGTTATATAGTGTTTTTATAAATAGTATTTCACACTTATAAGAATAGTGTTTAGTGTTGTTTTATGTGGTTTGTGCTGTTTATTATGTTAAAAATGGTTTTATATAGCTGGTGTTTTAGTATAAAATCGAATAATAATTGTTTTGTTATGGTTAAAAACAGTTGTTTTAACTTATATTTATGAATTGTTTTTTATTTTATATTATATTGTTTATTAGTGTTTTAGTGTGATTTTTGTAGATTTTATGTTATCTAATTGTTATTTTATCATTAAAAATTACATCGCTATTGGTGATAGTCGCTACATTTGGATTGTTAATTAAAAATAGCTTAAAAACATGAAAAAACTAGTACTTTCATTAGTTGCAGTTGCAGCTTTCGGGTTCACTGCTAACGCACAAGAAACAGAAAAACCAACTTTCGGATTCCAAGAATCTAATGTATTCGTTGAAGGGGCTTTCCAAATTAATGATGTAACAGTTAAACCTAAGAATGGTGGATCTGATATCAAAACAACAGAATTTAACTTTACTCCAAAAGTAGGATATATGTTATCAGATAAATTCGCTGTTGGTGTTGAATTAGGATTTGGAAAACTTGGTTTAAATAGTTTTGAAGGATTTGATGGAATTGAGGATTTAAAAGGAGACCATGTTAATACAACATATGCAGGAGCATTTGGACGTTACTACTTTTTAGAAGTTGGAAGACGTTTTAAAACTTTTGCTGAAGTAGGTATTGGATATAATGAGGCAAAAATTAGAGGTGGAGTTGCTGATGTAAAAGCAACAGGTATTAAAACTGGAGTTACTGTTGGATTTAATTACTTTGTAACTGAGAAAATTGCTCTTGGATTTAATATGGGAGATATCTTCTTTTACGAGAATTACAATGTTAAGGCAGCTGGAACAAAAGTTGCAACAGTTTCAAATACTAAATCTAACTTAAACATTTTCAATAACTTCTTTGATAATGCTAAGTTTAGTTTAACTTACAAATTCTAATTAGAATAAAAGCTTATTTTGAATATAGAGAGCCTCTTTTTAGAGGCTCTTTTTTTGTTTGTATATTTGGGATATAAAAGAATGTACTATGGCTTCTGGGTATTGGGAAGGATTTATTAAGATGTTTACTACTTATTTAAAGTTAGAGCGGGGACTCTCGCTTAATTCGATAGAAAGTTACGAATTAGATATTCGTAAGTTTATCGGGTATATAGAAGGGTATGATGAGCAAGTCTTATTAGAGGCTATAGATGCAAGTGTGGTACAGGAGTTCTTGTATAGTATTGCTGATATAGTTGCACCTACCACCCAATCGCGTATAATATCAGGATTAAAGAATTTTTTTAATTACTTTATCTTAGAAGGTTATCTAAAGGTTTCCCCAGTAGAGTTGATAGAAACACCTAAGACAGGACGTAAATTACCTGATGTATTAAGTGTAGAAGAAATAGATATACTTATAGAGGCAATTGATCAATCTACTCCAGAAGGCTTTAGAAATAAAGTAATGTTAGAAGTATTGTACAGCTGTGGTTTACGTGTAAGTGAATTAGTAGGACTTAGGTTATCTGATCTCTTTTTTGAAGAAGGTTTTATACGTGTGATAGGTAAGGGGAGTAAGCATCGTTTTGTACCTATTGATCATAATAGTATGGAACTAATCGTATTGTATAATGATTCTATACGTTCTCATCAGGTAGTTAAGAAAGATAGTTCTGATATTTTATTTTTGAATAGAAGAGGAGGGCAATTGACCCGAGCTATGATATTTACTATTATTAAGCGATTAGCTGTAGAAGTAGGTTTAGAGAAGAATATTAGTCCACACACATTTAGACATTCTTTTGCTACGCATTTATTAGAGAATGGAGCTGATATTAGAGCTATTCAATTGATGCTAGGACATGAGTCTATCACTACAACAGAAATATACACACATATTAGTACAGAGCGTTTGAGGTCGGTATTAGAAGAATTTCATCCACGTGCTGGTAAGATATAAAAAAAGAGCTATTCATTTGAATAGCTCTTTTTTGTGACTTGTTGTCTTTATTATTTAGCAATATTTATTGCTCTAGTTTCTCTAATTACAGTAATCTTCACTTGACCTGGATAAGTCATCTCAGTTTGGATTTTTTGAGAGATATCGAAAGAAAGAGTAGCAGCCATTTCATCAGTTACTTTTTCACTTTCTACGATAACACGTAATTCACGTCCTGCTTGAATAGCATAAGCATTTTTAACTCCTCCGAATTCATTAGCTATACTTTCTAGATCTTTAAGACGTTGAATATATGAATCCAATACTTGACGTCTAGCACCAGGTCTAGCACCTGAGATAGCATCACATACTTGGATAATCGGAGCGATTAATGTAGTCATTTCTATCTCATCATGGTGAGCCCCTATTGCATTACATACTTCAGGTTTCTCTCCGTATTTTTCTGCCCACTGCATACCTAGGATAGCGTGTGGTAATTCACTTTCTGTTTCTGGTACTTTACCGATATCGTGAAGTAATCCAGCACGTTTAGCTAACTTAACATTTAAGCCTAACTCTGCAGCCATTAATCCACATAATTTAGCTACTTCACGTGAGTGTTGTAATAAGTTTTGTCCATAAGAAGAACGGTATTTCATTCTACCTACTATTTTGATTAGTTCAGGGTGTAGACCGTGAATACCTAAATCAATAACAGTTCTCTTACCTATTTCGATAATTTCTTCCTCGATTTGTTTAGTCGTCTTAGCTACTACTTCTTCGATACGAGCAGGGTGAATACGACCATCTGTTACTAATCTGTGTAGAGATAGACGAGCAATCTCTCTTCTAACAGGGTCAAAGCAAGATAAGATAATAGCCTCAGGAGTATCATCTACAATAATTTCTACTCCAGTAGCAGCCTCTATAGCTCTAATGTTTCTACCTTCTCTACCGATGATTCTACCTTTTACATCATCAGACTCGATGTTGAATACAGATACACAGTTTTCTACAGCTTCTTCTGTACCGATGCGTTGAATAGTATTGATAATAATCTTTTTAGCCTCTTGTTGAGCTGTAAGTTTCGCTTCTTCGATAGTTTCTTGTATAGAAGCCATAGCATTTGCTTTTGCTTCATTTTTAAGACTCTCTACGATTTGAGCTTTTGCTTCCTCAGCTGTAAGACCAGAGATGATTTCTAATTGTTCTACTTGAGAACGGTGAAGTCTATCTACCTCTTCTTGTTTCTTTTCAATGATTTCAAGTTTATTGTTGTACTCAGCAACTTTTTTCTCACTTTCATCATTTGCTTTCTTTGCTTTAGCTAATTCACTTGAAATTTGAGATTCTTTATCTCTAGTTCTTTTCTCAGCCTCTGCCATCTTCTTATCACGAGCTAAGATTACTTGTTCATGTTCAGATTTTAACTCTATAAACTTTTCTTTAGCTTGTAATATTTTCTCTTTTTTAATTGCCTCTCCATCAGTCTTTGCATCACGCAATATCGTTTTGGCCTCGTTTTGAGCATTAGACAATATTGAGGAAGCATGGTTTTTTTCAAGGTACTTCGCTACCATGAAGCCTACTACAGCGCCTATTATTACTGCTACCCCAATGTACATTAGTATTTCCATAAATGTTTCTATAAATTATATATAAAAAAAGCCCACATTAGTTTGAGTCGCGTAAACTCTCTTATTAACAAGTTTTGAGTTAGCTTGCTTTTCAAGGATCTGCGCAAGGCAGCATGCTTTAGTTGCAAAGATTCACCCATTTTAATTTGTTTGTGTTGAGTTTATCAAACAGTACTAATGTGAGCAGTATTTTTAGTATCTTATGTTAAGAACGAATTGTTATATTTTTTTAGAAAGTACACGATCTAAAGCTTCATCCAGCCTGATTAAACGTTCTACAGCTTTGTTATAACTATCTGTAGTATCAATTGTCTTTTGTTCGTTTTGTGATGCGAACTGTAATGCACACATCGCTAGAACATCTTGCTTATCTCTTACAGCATAGTTTTCCTCAAATTGATGTATCATTAAATCTATCTTCTTCGATGCCGATCGCAGTCCTTCCTCTTGCGAATAAGCTACCGTCAGCGGATATACCCTATCAGCTATAGATAGTTTTATTTTTAACTGTTCATCTTTTTGACTCATATTTCTCCTATTTTGTGAGATGAGCTATACACTGATCTATCTCTTTAATCAATGAATTTATCTTGAGTTTCGTATCTCTTCTATTTTCTTCACTGCCCAATAGTGAATTAGCTAATTGTATTGACTCATATTTTTTATAAATAGAGTCTAATTGCTCCTCATTTTTAAGAATCTCTTTTTGAGCTTGCTCCAAACTAGTTTTTAACTGTTTGTTCTCTGCTTCCAAGACACTTAGCCTTTGCATAAGTTTAGCAAACTTTACCTCTAAAGAATTAATAATATCAGTTAGCTCGCTCATTATACTTGTTATTCACTATCCTTTCAACAAAGTTACAATTAGTATTTAAATTTAAAAAAGTTTTCTGTAAAAAAAAAGGTTATTTATCTTTTTCTTTAAACAGCTTTTAGCTATGTGTTTCATTTTTAGAGATAATACTATTTTTTCTAGGGTTATTATGTATTTTAGCAGAAATGTTTTAAAAATTATGAAAGTAAGAATACTACCTAGTCTTTTTTTAAGTGTATTAGGAACTTTTGCGTATGCACAGAATACCGAAACCTTTGATAGTCCTTTAAATATAAGTATACATGCCTCAGGTAATTTTGGAGAGTTAAGAGGTACTCATTTCCATACAGGTCTTGATATAAAGACACAACAGAGAATTGGTTTACCAGTTTATGCTCCTGCAGACGGATATGTATCTCGTATCAAAGTGTCAACTTGGGGATACGGTAAGGCTCTGTATATTGATCATCCTAATGGACAGACTACTGTTTATGGGCATTTAGACTCTTATGCTGGCGATATTGCTACTCTTGTGTTGAATAGACATTATTCAGAGAAGAACTTTGAGATAGAGATTTTTCCTCGTAAGAATGAAGTATTAGTAAAGAAAGGTCAAATCATTGCATATACCGGGAATACAGGTGGATCTGGTGGACCTCACCTTCACTATGAGATTCGTGACACAAAGACACAGAATATCATTAATCCTTTAAAAGAAGGAATGGATAAATTGTTAACAGATACTCAAGCACCTACCGTTAATGGGCTTTATGTATACCCTGTTGGTGTTGGAGCTATGGCTAATGATAATGAGACTCCGCAGCAGTTATCTTATGTGACACAGTCTGATGGTAGCTTTTTGACCTCTCCTGTCAAGGCAAGAGGAGATATTAGTTTTGGAATAGATATTCATGATACAGCTAATTTTAATGCAAATAAGAATGGGGTGTATATGGTAGAGACTTTTGTGAATGGCAAGGCTTTGTTTTCTTATAAATTTGATACTTTTTCTTTTTCTGAGACAGGTTATGTCAATGCTTTAATTGACTATGAACGCTATGTTTCAACAAAGAAAAAAGTACAAAAACTGTTTTATGAGAAACCTTACAGCTTATCAGTTTTAAAAGTAGATCCTACTAAAGGGATTATCTCTGTAAAGAGTGGACAGAACTATAACTATAGTATTGTGTTGTCAGATTATCATGGAAATAAGAAAACGATTAATATCCCTGTAGAATATACAGATGCTACTGCTAAAGTAAAGAAATCAGAAGCAAAAGGAGAATACAAGATAGTTACGGATAGAGACTATATTTTTGAGAAAAAGAATGTAACAGTGAGTTTTCCTATTAAGACATTCTATAATGACTTCTTGATGGATATGTCTGTAGAAGATGATGTATTAAAGTTGCACAAACCTGTTGTTCCTCTAGCTAAGAATATCCTTGTGTCATTTGATACGTCTTCTATGAATATCTCTAATCGTGATAAAGCATTTATTGCTAGAGTAGATGGAGGTAAAAGAGATTACTTTAAAACGGCTAAGAAAGGTAATCTGTGGTCGATTTATACCAAGAGCTTTGGAGACTATAAAATCTTAGTGGATGAAAAAGAGCCTGTTATAGAGAAACCAAGTTTCACAGAAGGGCAGTGGTTAACTAAAGAATCTCAGATCTCTTTCTTGATTAAAGATGATTTGTCAGGTATTAATACCATTACAGGTTTTATCAATGGCAATTGGATATTATTGGATTATGACTACAAGACACGTAAGATTGTTCACAAGTTTAGTGATGGCAAAGTAGTGACAGGTAGAAATGATGTAGTTATAAAAGTAAAGGACAATGTTGGAAACGAAGGAACCTTTGAATCACACTTCTTTAGAGGATAATGGATTTCGTATTATTGACTATAAAGCTTTGTTGAAAAAATGCCAAAGTAGTGTTGTGTACAGAAACACTAATTATGTATCTTTGAAGTATTAAATTTTCTATTATGAAAGTAAGAATAACCCTGTTTTTAAGCGCATTAGTTTTAGTAACAGCTTGTAAACAAGAAGGCGAAAAACCAAAAGTTATTTATAAAGATGACGGTACCTCTGCTGCTACGACTGAAGTGGTAAAAGAAAGAGACCGTTCAGAAGATATTCGCATTGCTGATCTTCCTATTCTGATGGGCAAATCAGATCACCTGATTCATCCTATAGGAGAGATTAGAGTATATAGCTATTCTTCTAAAAGTGGTATGAGTAAAGTAAACCAAACTTCTTATACCGTATCTAACTATGCGCCTTTTGAACTAACAGGGTATCTAGAGAACCTTATGTTCCAACATAAAGACTCTTTACAGATCAGACCATTAACAGATAAGAAAGTGCAGATACAGAATGTATCTTACCTTAATACAATAGCAGAGAAGACAAAGAAGAATATATTAGTATATAGCTTATTCGATGCAGATACGAATAGAGATGGTAAGGTAGACTCTAATGATATCAAGACCTTGTATATTAGTAGGGGAGATGGTACACACTTTAAAAAGTTAAGTGCTGATCTACATGAACTGTTAGATTGGACAGTTATTGATAGTCAGAATAGATTGTACTTTAGAACAATAGAAGATATCAATAAGAATGGTGCTTTTGACAAAGATGATAATGTAAACTACTACTATATTGACTTGTTGAGTAAAGATTGGGAAGTTATCAGTTATGACCCACTTCATATCAATGCAGAAATAGAAGTAGATAAATAAAAACAAAACTCGTGAATTGCTTCACGAGTTTTTTTATGCCTTCTCAGCTCTGTTCTTTAAAGCGATATTCATAGCTTCAAAGCCTTGTTGAGTTTCAGTTTGTAGTTTCTTTTTGAATAGGGGAACTAATATTCCACTGAAGTCCTCTCTATGTATAAATAAGCAATGTTGCTCATCTAGCTGTTGTATTTCGAATTGATGATATCCATCGAATATCCCTTTTATACCTAATTTTCCCTTCCAACTAAGGAGTTGTTCTTTTTGATTAGTTAGAATTATAGGCTTAAACTTCATCGTAGGCAGGCTAATCTTGATTTGTCTTCCTACTATTGGCTCACCTGTGATGGATAGTATAAAAGGATTCCATTCAGGATATTCAGAGAAGCTCATTAATACTTGCCATATTACTTCCTTCGTAGCTTTAATTGTGATACTCGTTTCTATTGTCATAAGATTGTAAATTAGATAGACAAAGGTTGTATATCTCTATTTATCACCTCTTGACATTTATCAAGAAAAGTAATCAGATAAGGGAGCTAAGCTTTCTGTAGAATAAAGTCATCCTGAGGAGTGGCTCCCAGATTAAAGTGAAAGACTTCATTATAATCTACAGGTACTTTAAAGGTGTTGTTGATTGGAGTTTGTAATAGGTAGTTCCACATACATCTTATCGGTCCTGCATGAGTGACTAGTAATACTTTTTTATACTCTGCTTTGCGCAAATCATCTAAGAAAGAAGCTACTCTATCTTGTACTATAGATAAGCTTTCTCCATAAGGAGGACAAGTTTGTGCGAGGTTGTCCATCCAGTTTTGTAAGTCATCTTTTGGTATTTCGTCCCATTTTTTCATCTCCCATTCTCCGAAGCTCATTTCTAAGAGTCTGTCATCCGTAGAGTACCATTGAGAGAAGTGATCGGCTATAAAAGTACACCTCTTTAGAGGACTAGAGATAACCGTGTCGATGTCATTTGGGATTCTATCTCTGAAGGTAGTTATTTCATCAGGATAGTCATTGAGTAGATTGACATCAGTCTGTCCATAACAGTGGCCAGGGGGAACGTCTACTTTCGTATGACGGATTACAAAAATTTCCATAGTGTTAGTGTTGTTAAGTAAAATAAGACTTCACATACTTGCTGTATCGTGCCAAGACAGTCACCAGTATATCCGCCTATATGTTTTTTAAAGTACATCGTCAGGTACATTTTACCAATGTAGCTAACAAAAAAAGCTATGATAAATAACCAGTTGTCAAATAGGATGTAAGGGATTATCGCTAGAATCAGAGAAAACAGTAAGGATGAATAAGACAGCTTTTGATTAGCCATCGGTTTAGACTTACTGTCATCTGTATCTCTTACATATCGATGAGTATATATAGCTGTAGCAGCGTGAAATCTACTCGTGGTATGCCCATTTAGCATCACTACAAGTAAAAAGGAAGTAGATAACTCGGCAATATTATGCAAGGCAAGAAACTTCAACAGAAGTAATAAAACAATACCGATGACACCATACGCTCCTATACGACTATCTTTCATAATCGTCATAATCTTCTCCTTGCCATATCCACCGCCAAAAGAATCACAGACATCTGTAAATCCATCTTCATGAAATGCCCCAGTCAGTAATACTGTGCTCACCATAGAGAGTACGATAGCTATATCTGCAGAGAATAAATAGGAGGTAGCCCAATAGACGAGTATTGCCATACTACCTACTAGATAACCTATCAGAGGGAAATATTTCTGAGACTTATTCATGATCTCATGGCTATAAGGTACTTTAAAAGGAATAGGTATTCTCGTAAAGAACATGACAGCCGTCAGAAAGTAAGTGAGCTCTTTTCGGATCATTTGTTAGAAACATTTGCAGATTCGAAACTAGCCATTTCGTTTAAGAATGCTACAGCACTCTGTATAAGAGGATATGCTAGAGCACACCCGGTACCTTCTCCTAGGCGTAAGTTCATATCTAGAAGTGCCTGTTCATTAAAAGAGCGAATCAATAGGTAATGACCTATCTCATCAGATTTATGGCAGAAGATTGCATTATCAGTTACCTTTGGCTCTAAGTTAGCCGCACATAAGAATGCACTCGATGCGATAAAGCCATCTACTAATATGATCATATTATGTTTGTAAGCTTCTAGCATAGCAGCACACATCTGAGCGATCTCGTATCCTCCATATTGTTCTAGAGCATCTTTTGCATTCGCAGGTTTGGGATGAGTATTGATAATATTGGTAAGGATATCTTTTTTTCTTTTTAACCCTTCATCATCTAGACCAGTTCCTCTCCCTACACATTTATCTATAGGTAGATCTAATAGAGAACTCATCAGCAGAGAAGCAGAAGAAGTATTCCCTATTCCCATTTCTCCGAATCCTATAATATTAGTTCCTGTAGCAGCGATATCTTTCACTATTTGCTCTCCAGAAGTGAAGCAGAAGGCTAGTTCTTCTTTAGTTATAGCTGGGCCAGAGATCATATTATGTGTACCATGACCTGCTTTAGCTTGGATTAAGTCAGGATGAGTGGCAAAGTCTTTACTCACACCAGCATCTACTACTTTTAGATTGATGTTGTGTTGCTTACAGAATACATTGATTGCAGCACCGTGATTTAGAAAGTTAAGTACCATCTGATAAGTTACTTCAGCAGGATAAGCACTCACACCTTCTTTTGCTAAGCCATGATCAGCTGCGAATACGATGATGGTAGGAGATACTAGACTAGGTGTAAGTGTCTGTTGTACCTTTCCTATTTTATAAGCTATCTTTTCTAATAGTCCTAGTGCTTGTAGAGGTTTTGTCTTTAAGTCTATCTTCGTTTGTAGTTGTTGTTCAAAATTCATTTTTATAGTGTTTTGGTTCACACAAATATAATAGAATTAGTATAGTTCCCACAACGAAGAGAATAGCAAGCTTGACTAACTTGATTATCGAAGTGTTACTGCTTTTTTTCTTATTCTGCTCAGTGTTTCGGGGGTCATATCTAGCATAGATGCGATATATTGATGAGGCACTTCATTAAATAAGAAACCCAGCTGCTCCATGAAGTGAAGGTAGCGCTGCTCTGCTGTTAACGAGATGAATTGAAATATTCTATTTTCCATCTGTATGAAACAATGTCCGATGAAACCTCTCTCTTTTTCTGTCCAATTAGGTATCTGTGTTGCTAATTCTTTATAGTCTGTAGGAGTGATGCATAGCGCTGTGACAGGTGTAAGCGCTTCTATTGTCCACTTAATAGGGGTGTCAAATAACCAATTAGACAGATCAGTCATAAAGTAGCCCGCTCCACTGATCCACTGTGTGACCTCTTTATCATCTACTAGAGCATAGATACGGATATACCCTTCTGTGATATAGTACAGAGGAGCACTCTTCTGAAGAGGAGTAATAATAGTCTCACCTCTATTGAATTGTATAGTATAGAATAGTTCTTCTGCTATAGAAGTTTCTTCTGTAGAGAGCTGTAAGGATTGTTGTAATTGAATAGCTAATGACATGGATAGTAAACATACAAAAAAAACGCCTATAAGGCGTTTTTTGATTATTCTTGAACTTCAGTAGTTGTATTCTGAGTAGTCGTCACTTGTGCTTCTGATTCTTTTCTCTCTTTGATATACTCATTCAGTTGCTTTCCGTATTTACGAGCAGTTACTTCAGGAGATAGAGAGTTATAGATCGTGTCTAATAACTTAGTATGAGCGTTGTACAAATCTGTCAATGCGATATAAGGACTCGCATCAGAGTCTTTATGATTAATAGCAAAGTTTACAGCATTAAGATACTTTCTGATGGTAAGTTTCTTAGATAAGTTATTAAGGCTGTCTTTTTTGGCAGCGTTTTGTTCTTTTTCAGCATTAAAGATGTCTACTAATAGACCATTCTGTTTATCTGTGATTAGCGAACGAGTTTTTAAGTATTCATCATACACCTCTTGAGATTTCGATCCAGTTACCTTAGCATCACTATAGAAATTCTTAAGTGTAGTATTGATTGTCATCTTACCTGGTTCAGCGAAGAACATAATCTGATTATCCTGAGAGTTAGAATGACCGCGGTCTAAGGTTAAATAGAATACTTCAGGAGAGTCAATATTTAAGTCAAACTTAAAGTTAGCATCTCCTTTTACATTTAATGAATCTATTGCTTTAAATATAGTATCTTGAATCTGAAATAGGTATAACTTACCTTGTTTAAATCCATCTACTTTTCCAGTAACAGTAAGGTTCCCCTTAGTTTCTTCTTTATTACAAGACACGAATAACGCTCCAGTAGCAAGTAAAAGAGCACAAACAATTTTTTTCATAATATTATTTAAATAGATCTAGTCCAGGGATATTCGGCATTCCATCTTTAGCTGCCGCAGCTAATTCTGCTTCATTGATAGCAGAAGCTTTTTCGATAGCACGGTTAAGTACCATGACTAAGTAATCTTCTAGTTGTTCTTTGTCCTCCATTAGTTCATCACTGATAGATAAAGAACGAATAGTTCTATTAGCAGTCATCGTCACTTGTAGTAACCCATCATTACTCTGATCATCTACTAATACGGTGTCTAGTCTCTTCTTTGTTTCTTCTATCTTAGCTTGGGTCTCTTGTAGTTTACCCATCATGCCCATTAAGTCTCCAAACATGTTTAATACATTTTAGTTAGTGGCGCAAAAATATTAAAATCTTTTTAAGATAAATGATTTTGTTATAGAATAGTTAATAACAACTGAAGGATATTCTATATTATAACAGTGTATGAGGGAATTTATGGCTATCAAAACGCAGTAGTCAATAGGATATAAAAAAAGTGACCTAGTTATTTGGGGGTAACCAGGTCACTTAAGAAAAAGAAAGTTTTGTTGTTTTTGTTGTGATATGTGTTTTACATATATCGTGCCAAAAAATATAAATACATGAAAATTTATGTTTTTTATTGAGATAAAAAGTTGGTTTTCTTTCTTTGAATAGTTAAAAAGTCTTTTAAACAAAGGGATTTCGACGGTATTAAAATTATATTAGTACGGGATAGATAGGTATGATCTTTGTGTAGAAAAGTACAATAAACTTAATCTAGGTCAAGTCTAGTAGAAGAGAATTAGTTCTAATTTTGTAATAGAGTAGAATTAACCACGTAAACGTATAGGATATGAAAGAAGAATTTGTAAATTTAGAAGTAAATAAAAATGCTGATACTAACCGTTTTGAATTAACAGTAGATGGGCATACTGCATTTATAGATTATGCTGAAGAAGGTAATATTATCAAACTTATTCATACAGAGAGCCCAGAAGAGCTAGCAGGTAGAGGAGTGGCTACTGCTCTGATCGAGAAGAGTCTGATGTATATAGAAGAGCATAATTATGAGTTGTACCCATTATGTCCGTTAGTATATGCTTATATTAAGCGTCATCCAGAATGGAAGAGAATAGTATCTAGAGCGTTTCCTGCATACGATAAACTATAACAATAAATAAGCTATGAGAATATTAGGATTTGCAGCAAGTACATCGAGTACTTCTATTAATAAAAAGTTAGTTGAGTATACCGTGCCTTTGTTCCCAGCAGGAGAAGTGGAAGTGATAGATCTGAATGACTATAAAGTACCTCCATTTTCTGTAGATCAAGAGAAACAAGGTTTTCCAGAAGGAGCGAAGTTATTCTTAGAAAAGATAAAGCAGTCTGATGCTATCATCTGTTCTATGTCAGAACACAATCGCAACTGGACAGCTTGTTTTAAAAACTTGTTTGATTGGTGTTCTAGAATAGAGTTAAAGCTATTCCAAGAGCGACCGATGTTCTTAATGTCTACTTCACCAGGAGGATATGGAGGTCAGAATTCATTAAACCTTGCTAAGACGGTGTTTCCTTCTTTTGGAGGACAAGTAAAGGACAGCTTTGCATTGCCTAAGTATTATGAAAATTTTGATGAGGTGAATGGTATTATAAATGGTGAGCTCGCAGCAGAACTAAAAGAGAAAATCGAAAAGTATAGAAGTGAATTAAATGAAGTAGCTGTATAAAGTAAGGATATATACTTAGTGAATAATATAAAAGGTCAAAGAGATAATCTTTGACCTTTTTTTTGTTTTTTAATTTCTTTTTTGGGCAATTTATATACTTAAAAGTCTTTTTAGAAGATACTTTTTTTTGTTTTTCAGCCTAATTTAATGGGTTTTGAACTATTTAATTGAAAAAAGATATCTGTTTTTTTTAAGCCTATTAACTACTGTTTTTAATTTAACTTATTGATTATTAGTTTGTTGTTTGTTTTGTGTGTGTTGTACCTCATTATGTATTATACCTGCTGACCGTAGTATTTATGGCACTTGGAGCGAATTCCTTCGACAATTCATGGACAATACCTCGAGATTAGTGGAGGGGAGGACTTGTTTGTCGAAGAATGCTTCTTTTGTATATCAACTATTCTCCTAGAATGTGCTGTAAACAAAAGAATAGGATAAGAATAGAATATTAAGTCATATAATAGAGGGCGGTAGAAGAGATAAAGGAGGATTTTAGCAGTGTAAGCATAGTAGTAAAGTTGCTTAAAAATCCTTTGTTAATCTAGGTTAAGTGGTTTTGGGAGAGGATGTGATAATTTTATACTTGTAATCAGAAAGGGAGTTAGACTATCATTTATTGAATTTATAAAAGGCCTTATAAATACAGTCTGTATTCTTTTTTTGTTACAGTGTATAACATTTCATTTTCTTCTAGCGAACACTGTTTTATCTCCAATAAAAGAGAGACTATAAGACAGAGAGACTAGAAGTGAATGCATCATGATTAAATAGTAAAAAAATAAAGTTATGGCAAGTTTACCAATTAGAGACAAAAAACAAGATCACTTATTAACAGGTGAGAACGCAGCATTAATCGTTATTGATTATCAACCAGTACAAGTAAATTCTATCGCTTCTATGGATAGACAGTTACTACTAAACAATATTAGAGGAACTGTAAATGCAGCTAAACTGTATGATATGCCTATTATTCTATCTACAGTGAATGTAAAAACAGGATTAAATAAAGAGACTGTTCCTCAACTAAGAAAACACTTAGAAGGCGTGCCTTCTTATGATAGAACGACGATTAACTCATGGGAAGATAAGGAGTTCGTAGAGGCTGTAAAAGCTACAGGTAGAAAAAAATTAATCATGACAGCACTGTGGACAGAAGCATGTCTTACATTCCCAGTGATGGATGCGTTACAAGAAGGATATGAGGTATATATCGTGGTAGATGCTGTAGGAGGTACATCTAAAGAGGCACATGATGCTGCGATTATGAGAATGGTACAGGCAGGTGCTAAACCAATTAGCGTAGTACAGTTATTCTGTGAATTACAACGTGACTGGAATCGTACAGAAACTGCAGAAGGATTCATGAAGTTATTTACAGAACTAGGAGGTACAGCAGGTATTCAGTTTGGATATGATCTAGCGGAGTAATCATTAGCTGTATATAGAGGTTAGAATACGCGTATTTATTTACTTTTTTATTAGCGTTATAAGTCAATAAAGCACGAGTTCTAATCGCTTTTAAAAAACGAGGTTTATACACACTGTAAGGTGTGAAGTTATTTAGTTATTCAGTTATTTTCGAAAAGGTCAGAGACGTATGTTTCTGACCTTTTCTATTTTATAGGTGGTTGATTGACAGTAAATAGCAAAGTTATTTTAGTGTTAATAGCTTAAAAGCTCTGTGGTGTTATCAATATATTTAGAACATAAAACATCTAATTAACGATATAATGAAGAAAATTTTTGCACTGTTTACACTATTGATTTGTACTGTTTCTTTTGCTCAGCAAAGAGAGTTGAAAGAGGTAAGTTCTGAAAGTCTAATACATGTATGGGGACTAGTCAAGTATAAACACCCTAATGTAAGTAGAGGTGGTTATGATATGGATCAAGAATTCTTAAAGGCATATACTACTCTAGAAACGATAAAGAGCGAAGAGGCTTTAAATACCTTCTTAAAGCAATGGATAAAACAGTTTGACTCTTCTAAACATCCTCTAAAAAAGGATGGTATAAAAGTAGTTGAAGATAAATTATTTACAGTTAATGCTAGATTTGAATGGATAGACAGTGACCTCTATGATAAGGAATTAAAGTCTATTTTGATAGACTTAAAAGACAATACTAATTATGGTAAGTATTATCTAACTAATCGTAAAATATCTTCTATCGTAAAATTTGATCACGAAAAGCCGTTGCCTAATTTTAGCAATGGGAATGAAAGCCACCGTATGTTGTTTTTATCTTCTTTTTGGAATAGTATCCGTTATGGCAACGTGAATATATATCTAGCTGATACGCCATGGGATGAGGTATTGACTGATTTCGTTCCGAGGTTTAAGACGAAAGAAGGAGTAGAATTTGAGTATCTAAAAGATGAGCTTTTCGTAAAGTTGAATGATTCACATAGTGACTATCAAGCAAGTTATTATCTCAATACTAAAGTTAAACGTTTTAGTACCTATGGGACCAAAAATATAAATGACTCCTTAGTGATAACGACTATTTATGACCCTATCGAGGCTAAAGAGAGTAATATAGAGCTAGGAGATGTGATTTTTAGAGTCGAAGGAAAGTCTGTAAAGGACTATAGAGAAAGTACAATAGGAAAATATGTAAGTGTATCTAATCCCAATTATTTAAAAAGATTTGAGAGTTTTTATTTTCCTGCTTTAGGAGATCAAGAATCAATGACAGTAAGTATAAAAAAGAAAAGTGGAGAGATTATAGAAAGAACGGTTCCTCTATTAAAGGGAGAAGAGTTTAAGAATTTTAAAACAATAAAGTCACTTTTTAAAGAACAGAAAGCTCCTGAGTTAGGTGATGATATAGGATATCTTCATCTAGGTAGAGCGACAAAGAAGAGACTGAAGAGTTTCTTTAAGGCTAATAGTAGTAAGCAGAGCATTATCTTAGATCTACGTAATTATCCTGAGAATATAAGCCCAGAGCTTATTACATCTTACCTATTACCTCATAGAACTACTTTTTTTAAAGCATTAGGTTGGTATGGGCCAGCGTTAGGAGAATGGGATAGTAAGGTGGGCATTGCTAAGATTATAGATCCTTTCAAGGTGGGCAATGAGAATAAAGATTATTATAAAGGAACTGTAGTCCTACTTGTGGATCATACTACGCTGAGTGCTGCTGAATATATGGGAATGGGGATTCAGCAGGCACCAAGATGTATTACTATAGGTAAGCAGACAGGAGGAGCTGTGACTAATCGTGTACGGGTACTTTTAAAAGATGATACTACAATAGACTTCTCAGGTTATGGAGCTTTCTACCCAAATGATAAAGAGTATAATGTGCACCGAAATGGTTTAAAGATAGATCATATAGTATCTGAATCAGCAAATGATTATAATGCGTATGGGATGATACAGTACGCAGTGGACTTAATTAATAAAAAGAGTTTAGGTAAGTAAGACAAACTGCTAAAGAGTGTTTTTTTAGATTAATTAAAAATATTCTTTAGATGAGGTTAGTTAAGTTATTATATTTGCTTTTTGATATTTAAATAAATAAAAACATGATAAAACTTCGAGGTATTATAGTAATAATGGTTTTATTTTTACAGGTTTTTGCATTTGGGTAGAAAAAAGTGAAAGACTTTACTAAAGATAATTACTTAGCTGATTTTGATTTTGTAGTTAAGGCAATAAAAGAACAGCATCCTAATCCATTTCGATTTATAACAGAAAAAGAATTTGATAAGAAGGTAAAGGAACTACGTCATACTTTAGAGCAAAAGCCAATTTTAGAGAATTTTGTCTTATGTAACCCTGTTGCATTAATACGTGATGCTCATTCAAGTATTGAGATGGATGATATTATTTATGAGGATTATATTAAGGTCAGTCATTTCTTTCCTATTGCGACTAGTGTATATGACAATAGAGTGTTCGTTAATCAGTACACTCTAGATATCCCGATGGGAGCTGAGATTATCAAAGTAAATAATGTAAGTATTGCTGACTTATTGAATAAAATACCGAATAAGGTAGATGGAGGAGTAGAGGCTAGTTCTAATAAGAATTTCTCTAATTATGCTTCTTTAATATTTCCAGAAGCCAAAGAGTTTATCATTGAGTATAAAGAAACTGTGGAGGCAACCCCTAAGACGATAACGCTGAAAGCAGTGAACTTTAATGACTATGAGTATCATGCTCAGAAGAGTGTTCTACCACTGAGTACTGTTGCCTTCTCTAAAGGGATCTATGGATATCCATTAAATGATGATACTTATATTTTGAAAATAACAACATTTAGTGTATCAGAGACATATGCTTATTATATCTTGAACAACGTATTTCAAGACATCAAAGACAAGAATATTAAAAAGCTAGTGGTTGATATTCGTGATAATGGAGGAGGTCTATTGTCTAATATTCCTTTGTTTTATTCTTTTATTAGTCCAGAGAAGAGTTTTAAAAATATTTATAAATATGCGACTAGAGTTCCTAAAGTGAATATGAAAGAGAATCTATTGGATGGAAATGGTAAGTTGGCAAATACAGCTGATATTATTAGCCAAGACAACTTTATGAGTCAGCGATTTGATTATAATGAAGAAGATCAGTTTTATTATGGAAACAGTCGTCTAGACGATTCTTATGTAGAGAATTACCCACAGGATAAAAATGCGTTTACAGGTAAAGTAGTTTTATTGTCAAATAATAATACTGTATCAGCAGCAGCTTATTTTGCACATTTGTTCCAATTGAATAAGCGTGGTGATATCGTAGGTCAGGAGACTAGAAGTTGTAGTGACTTTACAACGGCAGCCTGGTTTTTAAGTTATAAATTACCGAATACAGAATCTGTATTATCATTGCCTAGAAGTGAGGTATTCTTTAATGCAATAGCAAATAAAGATCGCACTTGTAGAGGAGTATTGCCTAATCATACTATTAAAGCAGATGATTTCCAAAAGGGATTACAGCAAGCACAAGATGCTGAGATGAATTTAGCATTAGAACTCTTGAAGAAATAGAGATTAATACAACGATATAGAAAAGCCAAAGATGGGAGTCTTTGGCTTTTTTGTTTCTACTCAGTTGAGTCAATAAATGGACGAGTAGGTCATTAGTATTCATTTAAACCATGCTAACATTTATTTAAATATTAAAACCTTACTTTTGTGTTTTAACATTTGAAAATGAATAAAGATATACAAGCGCCAATAGCTACAGTGAGACCTCACGAGTTAACAGCACACAATCATACACGTATCGATAACTACTTCTGGTTAAACAATAGAGAAGATCAAGAAGTGATCGATTACCTAAATGCTGAGAATGCATACTATGAAGGACAGACTGCACATACTAAGGCTTTCCAAGCAGACTTGTTTGAAGAGATGAAGAGCAGAATAAAAGAGGACGATAGTTCTGTACCTTATTTCTACAACGGATATTATTATATCACTCGATTTGAGAAAGGAAAAGATTACCCTATATTTTCTCGTAAACAAGGAAGCTTAGAGGCTGATGAAGAGATCATGTTTGACTGTAATGTGATGGCAGAAGGACACTCTTATTTTCATTTAAGAGGGATTAATGTATCAGAAGATAACCAATGGGTTGCTTTTGGGGTAGATACTGTATCTCGTAGAGAATACACACTGCAAGTAAAGAACTTAGTAACAGGTGAGATATCTCCTATCTCGATAGAGAAAACAACAGGTAGTTCTACTTGGGCTGCTGATAATAGGACTTTGTTTTACTCTCGTAAAGATGAGGTAACACTGCGTGCAGATAAAATCTATAAACACAAATTGGGAACTGCTATCACAGAGGATGTGATGGTGTACTTCGAAGAGGATGATACTTTTGATACTCATATCTTTAAAGAGAAATCGCGTAAGTATTTAGTGATAGGAAGTGAGAGTACGCTGACAAGTGAGTACAGAATCTTAGAGTCTCATAATCCTGATGGAGAGTTTAGAATATTCCAAGAGAGAGTGCGCGAGGTAGAGTATAATATCTCACACTATGATGGACATTTCTATATCATGACAAATCTAGATGAGGCAGATAACTTTAAGTTGATGCGTTGTCCTGAGGACAAGACTACTGTGGAGCATTGGGTAGAGCTTATCCCTCACAGAGAAGAGGTACTATTAGAAGGAGTGGACATCTTTAAAGATTATTTAGTGATCTCAGAGCGATCTAACGGATTAGTTCATTTGAAGATTCAACCTTGGGATGATAGCCAAGAGGCATATTATCTACCATTTGACAGTGAAACATATAATGCGTATACAGGTACGAATTTAGACTTTGATACAGAGATACTACGCTATGGATACCAGTCTATGAACACGCCTTCTTCTGTAATCGACTTTAATATGCGTACGCGTGAGAAAGAAGTGAAGAAGGAACAAGAAGTATTGGGGACTTTCGACAAGAATAATTATGTAGAAGAACGCATCTGGGCTACTGCAAAAGACGGAGTGAAAGTTCCGATGTCTATCGTGTATAAAAAGGGAATGAAGAAAGATGGTACTAACCCATTCTTACAATATGCATATGGATCATACGGATATTCGATGGAACCTTATTTCTCTACTACTCGTTTAAGTTTATTAGATAGAGGATTTATCTATGCGATAGCACATATTCGCGGAGGTGAAGATATGGGACGTCAGTGGTATGAAGATGGTAAGCTATTAGAGAAATGGAATACATTTGACGATTTTATCGCTTGTTCAGAGCACGTGATTGCTGAAGGGTATACTTCTCCAAAACATTTATATGCAGAAGGTGGCTCAGCAGGAGGTTTATTAATGGGAGTAGTGGTGAATAAACGCCCTGATTTATACAATGGAGTTATTGCTCAAGTACCTTTCGTAGATGTGATGACGACTATGCTGGATGATACAATACCATTGACAACAGGAGAGTATGACGAGTGGGGAAATCCGAATGAGAAAGAGTATTATGACTATATGCTGTCTTATTCTCCGATAGATAATGTAGTCGCTCAAGATTATCCGAATATGTATGTATCAACAGGGTTACACGATTCTCAAGTGCAATACTGGGAGCCAGCGAAGTGGGTAGCGAAGTTACGTGTGATGAAAACGAATGATAAACAACTGTATTTAGACACAAATATGGAGGCAGGACACGGAGGAGCTTCAGGACGTTTTGAGGCTTTAAAAGAGGTCGCAAAAGAGTTTGCTTTCATGTTCGATTTAGAAGGGATAAAAGAGTAGTCTCTTTGTTTTTTTAGTAAATTTGTTAGATAACAGTGGTAGATGAGATAAAGAACATCTATCCATAGTAAATAAGATATTATGAAAGAAGAAATTCAAGCGTATGATAATGTATTGGCTCTTGTAGGGAAAACGCCAATTGTAAAATTGAGTAAAGCAACAAAAGAGTTAAAAGGGAATTTCTATGGTAAAGTAGAAGCTTTCAGTGCTGGACAATCTGCAAAAGATAGAATAGCAATGCACATTATCGAGGCAGCTGAGAAAAAAGGAATATTAAAGCCAGGTAGTACTATCGTAGAGACTACATCAGGTAATACAGGATTTAGTATTGCGATGGTGAGTGCTATTAAGGGATATAAATGTATCTTATCTGTGAGTGATAAGTCTTCTCCAGATAAGATAGATATGCTACGTGCGATGGGAGCTACGGTATATGTATGTCCTGCTAATGTAGCGGCTGATGATCCTCGTTCATACTATGAGGTAGCGAAGACGGTGCAGAAAGAAACGCCAAACTCTATTTATATCAATCAATATTTTAATGAGCTAAATACAGAAGCACACTATCTATCTACAGGACCTGAGATATGGGAACAAACAGGAGGTAAGATTACACACTTCGTTTGTTGTTCTGGTACGGGAGGTACTATATCTGGTACAGCTCGTTTCTTAAAAGAGATGAATCCAAACATTCAAATCTTAGGTGTGGATGCTTATGGTTCTGTATTAAAGAAATATCACGAGACAGGAGAGCTTGATCCTAATGAGATAGCTCCTTATAAGATAGAAGGATTAGGAAAAAACTTAATCCCAACTGCTACAGACTTCTCTGTTATCGATAAGTTTATGAAGGTAACGGATAAAGATGCTGCACAAACAGCACGTGAGTTGGCACGCACAGAGGGATTATTCTTAGGATATACTTCAGGTGCTGTACTACAAGCTACAAGACAATATGCTGCAGAAGGAGCATTTGACGAGAATAGTGTAGTAGTTATGTTATTCCCAGACCATGGTTCGCGTTATATGAGTAAGATCTATAGTGATGCATGGATGGAGCAACAAGGCTTCTTAGATGGAGAACCTAAAAATGAGATTACTTATATCAAGTAATTCACTCTACTAAAATATAGAAAACACCTCTCTTTAGGATGAGGTGTTTTTTTATTTTTGGTAGCTCTGTAATTGTTTTCACATAGTTCAATGTCTATTTATTTTCTGTATCTTAGAGATGTAAATATTCTTTAAATCAGTTTATTATGAGAAAGTCTGTGTTTTTCGTTTTGTTAATTCTTGTTGGGGTGAGTTGTAAATCTAAGCAAGTATTAGAAAACAAGGTAACTACTGTGAATGAGATAGGAACTTTTGAGTATGGCTACACACCTGAGAATCCTATAAAAGTAGGAGGGGTAAAGACAAATGAAGGGCCTAAAAATCAGAGAGAGTACTTAGATGATCTAACTGATTTAGAAGGAAATAATTTATCTTTCTACAGAGTAGGTAGTTGTTGTCATTTTGACACTCCTAATGGACTGTTTAACGGTAGAGGAGTACTCGATATATATGCAGTTTATATAAAGGGAAAACAAGATACTGTTCGTCTTTATTTAAACCTATATGATGAGGATAAGTTATATGCACCACGAGGATTTAAATTTAAATTGTAATTTTTTTTATGAATGTTAATTTTTTGGTCTAATACTTGTATTAGTATCTTCAAAAGATTAAAAAAATGAATAAAGTAATCAGTTTTAGTGACTTTACAGAGGATGTAACTACTTATGTGGACTATGTAATGGACAGTGGTAATGAGTTAATCGTAAATGAAAACGAACATAATGGAATCGTAATTATTCCTATCGAAGAATATAATTCATTAAAAGGTATTGACTGCGAGTTATCACCAAATTAAAGAGATTAAGTAAACAGCTTGTAATAAGAAACGTTTTACACAAAAAAACACCTCATTAGAGGTGTTTTTTTATAGGTGATAGTATCATATGATACTATCAATGTCTATAATCTAGAATAGAAAAGGACAATAGATGAGGTAGTCCTTTATTTTTTGTCTTTAGGTAGATTAAATATAATAGCAATTATAAAGAATCCTATTCCTGTAATGGTTGGAGGTAACATATCATTGTTTAATCCTAAAAAAATAAGATAACCTCCTAGAATAGCAAGTAATACAGATAGTGATATTTTTAGCATAATAATAGTGTTTTTTAAAATTGTAGTGGTTTAAACTCAAATATAAAGAATTAACTCTGATAATAGGCTACTGGAATATATCAATCTAATTGTTTTCTAATAAGTTACTGTTGAAAAGCTTAGAATTGATTAACAATCTTTTGCTTTCAGCATTGACATTGATAAGTAAGATTTGTTTGTTTTGTTCTTGATATTTATCGATTAGTTTTTTCAAAGCTTCTATAGCAGACATATCTACTATTCTAGATTCTTTAAAATCTAAGTATACCACAGGAGTGTCTGTAAGAGGAGTAAATTTCTCAATAAAAGAAGTAGTACTCCCAAAGAATAATGGGCCATAAATAGCGTAGACTTTATTGCCGTGAGGGTCAAAAGATTTTCTAGCTCGTATACGTATGGCATTGTCCCAGGCAAATACTAAAGCAGAAACGATTACACCGATTAATACAGCTAAGGCTAAGTTATGTGTGATTACAATAATGATAGTAACTAGAAATAAAACAAAGATATCGGCTTTAGGCATTCTGGTCACTAACTGAAAGGATACCCACTTAAATGTAGTAATCGCGACAATCATCATCACTCCTACTAATGCAGCTAGAGGTATCTGTTCAATGATAGGAGCGCCAACTAATATAATGGCTAAGATGGTAAGCGAGCCAATAATAGCAGCTAGTCTACTTCTAGCTCCTGCATCTAAGTTAACTAAAGTCTGTGCTATCATGGCACAACCTCCCATACCTCCAAAGAATCCATTTGTGATATTAGCTATACCTTGGGCTATAGATTCTTTATTACTATTCCCTTTTGTATTGGTGATTTCGTCTACGATACTTAAGGTTAGTAAAGATTCTACTAAACCTACTCCTGCCATAACCAGAGAAAAGGGCAAGATGATCTGTAAAGTCTCTAGTGTAAAAGGGAGTGAAGGAATATGAAAGCTAGGTAAGCTACCACTGATATGAGCGATGTCCATAACTTTTCGAGTGTCTACTTGGAAGAAAAATACAACTGCTGTAGTCACAATTATAGCAACAAGAGTAGCAGGTACTTTCTTAGTGATTTTAGGAAAGATAGTTACAACTAGTATGGTTAATAGTGTTAATCCTATCATTATGTATAGAGCCATTCCGCTAAGCCATGTATTAACTCCCTCTATATCAATTTTGAATTGGGCTATTTGTGCAAAGAATATTACAATAGCTAATCCATTCAAGAACCCATACATGACAGGCTGAGGTATGAATCGTACAAACCTTCCTAACTTAAGCACTCCTACTAATACTTGTATAATACCAGCTAATACTACTGCTGCGAATAAGTACTCTATTCCATACATAGCAATAAGTGATATCATGACAATGATAGTAGCACCAGCTCCTCCTGAGACCATACCTGGTCTTCCTCCAAAAACAGCTGTTATAATCCCCATAAGAAAGGCAGCGTATAATCCTGTTAATGGATGTAAGCCAGCTAGTATGGCAAAAGACAGTGATTCTGGTATCATGGTCATAGCTACGGTTAGACCGGCTAGTATTTCACTTTGAATTCTGATGTTTTGATTTTGTAAACCAAATAAGCGTTGTAACATTTAATAGGTGTTTAGAAGGTGTAAAAGTAAGGTATAAATGATAAAGTTATATTTATTGAAACAATAGAAATTATGATTTAAAGTCAATGGAAGTGTGATATGCTTAGTATAATGTATGATTGTAAATTATGAATAAAAACACACTTGTTAAAAAAAGATTAAAAAATAATGTAACATAATTATACTTTTTGCTACTTATGATATAGAACCAAAAATGTGATTATGAAATTAGTTATTAAAAACTTGAACAAGACCTATAAAAATGGGGTTAAAGCAATAGATAATTTAGACTTAGAGATAGGAGCAGGGATGTTCGGTCTGTTAGGACCTAACGGAGCTGGTAAGTCATCTCTGATGCGTACCATCGCTACTCTTCAAAAACCAGATAGTGGAACAATTCACTTCGGCGATATTAATATATTAGAACAACAAAGTGAGTTCAGAAAACTGTTGGGGTACTTACCACAAGATTTCGGTGTATATCCTAATATGTCAGCAGTAGATCTATTAGATTATTTCGCTCGATTAAAAGGGATATCAAAAGCTGCTGAAAGAAAGGAAATAGTAACGAAAGTATTAGAAGTAACGAATCTTTATGAAGTTCGTCGTAAAAGTGTGAGTGGATATTCAGGAGGTATGAAACAACGCTTTGGGATTGCTCAGTTGTTATTAAATGATCCTAAGTTAATTATAGTAGACGAACCTACAGCTGGACTAGATCCTGCAGAGAGACACCGCTTCTTAAATGTACTTAGAGAGATCGGTAATAATAATACAGTGATATTCTCGACCCATATCGTAGATGATGTAAATGAGCTATGTCATGAGATGGCTATTCTAAATGGAGGAAATCTATTAGAAAGAAGTACACCTAAGCAAGCTGAACAGAAATTGGAAGGTAAGATCTGGACTAGAGAAACTACTCGTGAAGTAGCAGAAGAACTGAATAAGGAGCTTATGATACTGTCTGGAAAATATAATCAAGATAATAAGCTAAACATTAGAGTGTATTCAGAGGATTCGCTTACAGAAGCAGGTTTTGTATCAGTACAGCCAAGTTTAGAAGATGTTTATTTTGTGGCACTTAAAAACGGATAAACGATGTTTGGAACTATTTTTTCATTTGAAATAAAACGCTGGTTAAAGAATTGGGTATTTTATCTATACCTAGTGTTATTCTTTTTGCTAGGTTTTTTAAGTATGGCTAGTGCCGTTGGAGTTTTTGATGTAGTGAAAGTAACGTCTAGTTCTCTAATGAAGTTTAATTCACCTTATGTATTGGCTAATTTTATAGAAGGTTTTAATAATTTACTTTATTTCTTATTTCCTTCTATTATCGGGGCTTCTATTTATAGAGATTTTCGTTATGAAGTACATCATATTCTATTCTCGTATCCTTTTTCTAAAAGAGAATATTTAGCAGGAAAATTCTTAAGTTCATTTTTAGTAACCTTATTCATTAGTTTAACGATAGGTATTGGTATATTTCTTGCGACATTACTACCGTGGGCTAATCCTAATTTATTAGGAGAGAATGTGCTTTGGAGTTATGTACAGGTGTATTTATTGACTATTATTCCTAATATGTTATTCTTTGGTAGTATTGTATTTGTTGTAGTGACAATGTCTAGAAGCGTGTATATCGGTTTTGTCTCTATGGTTATATTATTGATTATACAAGGGGTATTAGGGGGCTTAGGAAAAGATATGGATAATAAAGAGTTAGTCGCTTTATTAGATCCATCAGGAAGTTCGGCTTTAAGATATTATACTGAATACTGGACAGTGGATGAGATAAACAATAATAATCTTCCTATAGAAAAGTGGTATCTATTAAATAGAGGAATTTGGTTAGCGGTATCTTTATTGTTCTTAGGGGGGCTTGCAAAGTTCTTTACGTTTACACAGCAAGCATTTACTTTTAGTAGAAAGTCTAAGAAATCAGAACGCGTGACGAAGAATAATTTCGGAGGAATAGTACGTATTGAATTACCTAAGGTTAGCTATAACTTTTCATTAGGAACACAGTGGAGTAATATATTTAGTTTCGCTAAAGGAGAGATAAAATATTTAGCTAAGAATAAAGTGTTTATGATCCTTGTGGGATTAGGTGTTTTAATGATGTTGTTAGTCTCTTCTTCAGCGACTTCCTTATATGGGACTACAGTATATCCAGTTACTCGCTTGATGTTAGGAATACCAGGATCTACATTTCAGTTGGTCATCATCATTATTACTTTCTTAGGAGCAGGGTTATTAGTACATAGAGGAAAGTTGTCAAGAATGGACTTATTAATAGATGCTACTCCAACTCCTAACTATGTATTCTTCTTTTCTAAGTTTATAAGTTTAATAGTAGTACAGTTATTCTTGTTATTAGTTATTATGATAGGAGGGATTATTGTACAAATACACAATGGTTATTACAACTTTGAGATAGGACTTTATTTTAAAGAGTTAATAGGAATAAGTTGGATATGGTATATGATTTGGGCAGGTTTAGCTATTGCGGTTCAAACTTATTTTAGAAACTATCTAGTAGGATTCTTTGTTTTATTTGTGTTCTTCTTATTTGGAGGACAATTGTCAAAGTTAGGTATTGAGCAACGTATCTTCTTTTTTAATAAACTACCAGGAACACCCTATTCTGATATGAATGGTTTTGGTTCTAACCTAAGTAGATATTATATCTATGCTCTTTATTGGGTAATGTTTATTACTTCATTAAGTGGATTGACATTATTGTTCTGGAGAAGAGGTATAGTGAATAATTTGAAAGAGAGATTATACTTTGCTAGAAAAAGAGCTAACAAAGGTATAGTAAGCGTTATTGTACTTTTTGGTATAGGATTCTTTAGTTTAGGTGGATATCTGTACTATGAAAATACTGTATTAAATAAGTATACTTCAGACAAAGAAAATGAGCTATTAGGGGTAGAGTACGAAAAGATTTATAAGAAATATGAGAATATGACTCTTCCGCGTATTATAGATATAAAAGTAGATTTTGATTTATATCCAGCACAAGGGGACTTTTTAGCAAAAGGACAGTATGTACTAGAGAACAAGAATGAGAAAGCAGTAGATAGCCTTTATGTAAACTATGTTAAAAGATATATTAATGTCATCACTGTTGATGGAGCAAAAGAAGTATTAAATGATACTGTAATTGGTATTAGATTATACAAATTAACTAAGCCTTTAGCTCATGGAGAAAAATTGGTATTTAAGTTTGAAGTAAAGAATAAAGAAAATACCGCTATTCGCAGTAATTCCTCTGTACTAGAGAATGGTACATTCATTAATAATGGTGAGTTGTTTCCTTCTTTTGGGTACATAAGTCGATTTGAGTTATCTGATGATGAGGTGCGTAAAAAGTATGGTCTAAAACCAAAAGAGCGCATGGCTGAGCAAACAGATAAGAAAGCATTACAAAATACATATATAAGTTCTGACTCAGATTGGGTAACATTTGAAACTACTGTAAGTACATCAGCAGATCAAATAGCGATAGCTCCTGGATACCTACAGAAAGAGTGGACAGAAGGGGATAGACGCTATTTCCATTATAAAATGGATCA
Organism: Myroides odoratimimus; assembly: GCF_001485415.1. Lineage (GTDB taxonomy): Bacteria > Bacteroidota > Bacteroidia > Flavobacteriales > Flavobacteriaceae > Flavobacterium > Flavobacterium odoratimimum. The sequence goes on along the minus strand of NZ_BCMQ01000006.1, from coordinate 92,390 downwards.
GAAAATGCTGAATTTCTATGCTTATAATTCTGCTAGATATGAAGTGAAGCGCGATAAATGGAATGATATTAATATAGAGATATATTACCATAAAGGGCATGAATATAATATCGATCGCATGGTAAATGGGGTGAAGAAGTCCCTAGCATATTATGAGAAAGAATTTAGCCCATACCAACATAAACAAGTTCGTATTATTGAATTTCCTAGTTCAATGGGAGCTTTTGGACAGTCATTTGCGAATACAATACCCTTCTCAGAAGCTATTGGATTTATTGCTAAAGTAGATGAAGAAGCCGATAATAAGGTAGATTATCCATTCGCGGTAACTTCACATGAGGTAGCACACCAATGGTGGGGGCATCAAGTGATAGGGGCTAATGTCCAAGGTGCAACGATGTTGTCTGAGAGTTTAGCTGAATATAGTTCTTTAAAAGTATTAGAAGCAGAATATGGAAAAGGACAGATGCGTAAGTTCTTGAAAGAAGCATTAGATAGATACTTAGGAGGACGTAGTGGTGAGAGTAAAAAAGAAAAAGCATTGATGTATAATGAGAATCAACAGTATATCCATTATCAAAAGGGCTCTTTAGTATTCTATACGATGAGTGATTATCTGGGAGATAAGCAGCTTAATGATGTTTTAAAAGGATATATTAAAAAGGTAGCTTTTCAAGATGCTCCTTATACTACTGCATCTGAGTTAGTAGCGGATATTAAAGAGGCAACTCCAGACTCATTGAAGTACCTAGTTAAGGATATGTTTGAGACAATTACTTTATATGACAATTATATAGATAAAGCAGAAGTAAAAAAGTTAGACAATGGTAAGTATGAAGTGAAAATTAAAGCTATCGTAAGTAAATATAGAGCTGATGATAAAGGAGAAAAGAGCTATACGGATGCAACGACTAAAGCTGGTTCTGATCTGAATACACGTGTCTACAAATCGGATAAAGGAGTAGAAATTAAATCACTTCCATTAGCAGATTATATAGAAATAGGGATTTTTGCACAAGAAGATGTGAAAGAAAAGTCTAAAAACAGTAAAGAGAAAGTCTTATATCTGAAAAAAGTAAAAGTATCAGATATTATGAATGATTTTACTATTATAGTAGATGAGAAGCCAACAGAGGTTGGTATCGATCCATATAATAAGTTAATCGATACAAGATCTTATGATAATAGAAAAGGTGTAAATTAATATATAGGGAAGGGATTTAATTATCTCTTCCCTTTTTTTTTGACATAAAAAAAAGAGACTGTACATTGTACAATCTCTTTTTTTATAACTCTTAGAAAGTTGATTATCTTCTTCTTTCTTTGATTTTTGCTTTTTTACCAGTAAGCTCTCTGAAGTAGAAGATACGAGCTCTACGTACTTTACCTCTTTGATTAACTTCGATTTTTTCTAAAGCTGGCATGTTGATTGGGAAGATACGCTCTACACCTACGTTACCTGACATTTTACGGATAGTAAAAGTTTCAGTAGTACCTTGTCCTCTTCTTTGGATAACTACACCTTTAAAGAACTGAGTTCTTTTTTTGTCACCCTCTTTAATTTCGTAGTAAACAGTGATAGTATCTCCTGCGTTGAATTGAGGAAAATCTTTTTTTGCAACTAATTCGTCTTGAACGAATTTCATTAAATCTGCCATTGTAATAATGTATAAAAGTTATTTTTCAGAACAACATACACGGACCTCGCCAGAGGTTGGTCTAAAATCGAGTGCAAATATAAAAAATAAAACAGAATAATAACTAATTATTTTAAGTAAAAGCATAGTTGTTATTCTATTGATTTCTATTTCGTTATAATATAAATGTGCCTAATGTAAGAAGCTCTAGAGCTTCAAGTTTCTCTATAATGAATAAAGGTAATAAGTATATAGTGTGTGTGCTGTTATTATTTATGTTTTTAACTTTTTTTACATCACTAGGAGGATAACCATAAAATTTTTTAAAAACTGTACTAAAATGATTCTGTGATTTATAACCTAGATCTTCTGCTAGCTCCGAAATTGTAATATCTGAATTTTGTAATCGTTCTTTTGCTTTATTCATCTTGTGCTCATTTAGATACCCAAATACTGTTGAGCCAAAGAGTTCTTTAAAATACTTTTTCAATTTAAATTCATTTGTACCTACTTTTTTAGCAAGAGTTGATAGAGTATATGGATGTTTAATATTTTGAGTCAATAGTTTTCTAGCAGAGTGCATTCTTTCAATGTCTATATTGGATATATAAGATTTTGATTGGTCTTGATTGATGTATTCTAATTGTAGAAACAGTAACTCTATTATTTTATTTTCTAAATAAACTTGTTTGAATGAACCATCTCTTTGACAGGAGCATATATCCGTGATTACGGATTTCATTTCTGGAGAGATGATTTTGTTCTTTTTTATTAAATCGTCTAGTTTTAAAGTGCTAGGTAGTTCTTCAGCTTCAAAATCTATTAATAAATCTTGTTTTAGTTTTATTATAATCTCTTTAGGTATTAAAATGGAAATATAGCGAGTTTCTTGTTTTGAGGAATCTATTTTAAGCATATAGTTCTCTTTATTTACTTTTCTTATTAGATGATGAGAAAGTTGTTGTTCACCTTCAAGTAAGAACAGCATTAAAATACCTTTAGAGTTTGGAGATAGAGAAATGGTGATGGGGCTATTCAACATAAACTCATAGTAAGTTATAAAGTAACGCCCTACTTTTTGAGTTTTTTCTAGAAAGTAATCACCATCATTAACTGTGTACTCTATAATTGATTCTCCTTCTGTTTTCTTTGTTGTTTGTTGACCGCTTATTTTGTCTATATAGTTAGTAGTTAGTTGCATATAATAGAATGAAATTAAGATTGTAAATATAGATATTAATTAGATTTAATAAAAATAATCCTTGATGTGTATTTAATTATCCTTTTTTGAAAGATAAAAGGCTTAATGCTTAAAGTAATTTTGCATTACAGAATTAATAAGTGGTATACCTCTTATTAAAAATGGTTTTTATTAAAAAAAATATATTGAAAGGTGTTTAGAATCATTAGTATAAAAAAATATTGGGGTACAAAAAAGAGTGAAAAAGAAGTGCTAGGTAGTTATAGAAATAATACTTGGAGTAAATATGTTATTTATATTTTAATGCTACTTATACCTATGTTCATGGTTGCTCAAAAAGGAGTTTTATCAGGAGTAATAAAACTAAAAGATGGGAGACCTATAGCATATGCCGTTGTTAGCTTAGATAAAGGAAACTTGTATAGTGAGACAAATGATGAAGGAGAGTTCTCTATTCAAAATGTTGATTATGGTCAATATGTATTAGATGTGAAATCTATGGAAATAGTTGATTTTAAAGTAAAAATTGACTTTAAAGATTCTAAAAGTAATTTATTGGTTACAGTAGAAGAATCTAAAGGACACAATCTAGAAGAAATGCTTATTTCAGTCAAAACAGAGAAACGAGATCTTGAAACTAAAGGTTTTGCAGTGAGTGTTATAGAAATGAAAGAAGCATCTCTGATGTCTTTGCAAACGAATGAAATACTTGATAGAACTGCAGGAGTTAAAATAAGACAAGATGGAGGGTTAGGTTCTAGAGTAAATTATAATTTAAATGGTTTGTCTGGAAACGCGGTGAGGGTATTTATAGATGGAGTACCAGCAAGTAATTATGGTAGTTCATTTTCATTGAACAGTATTCCTCCAGCTTTGATAGAGCGTATAGAAGTATATAAGGGTGTAGTGCCTACTTATTTATCACAAGACGCTTTAGGAGGAGCTATCAATGTAGTATTAAAACAGAAAATGACTAATACTTTGAGTGCTAGTGGCTCTTTTGGCTCTTTTAATACACACCAGTATAATGTCAATGGAGGATATCGAAATGATAAAAATGGACTGACTGTTAGAGCTAATGCATTTTATAATTATAGTGATAATGATTATAAAGTCTATGGAGATCATATTAGGTATGTGGATTATCAAGGAAATGTAAGTTATCCAAAGAATGGAGCTAGGCGTTTTCACGATGGTTATAAATCTTATGGAACTAAAGTAGATGTAGGTTTCACAGATGTGAAATGGGCGGATAAATTTTTTATTGGAGGCATTGTTTCTGGAAATAGAAAAGAGATTCAGCATGGTATTACTATGGAGAATGTATACGGGGATAGAAATACTAAGAGAGAATCTTATGTAGCAACACTTAATTACGAAAAAAAGGATTTATTAGTAAAAGGATTAGAGGTAAAGCTAGATTTATCTTATAGTGATTTAACTAGACAAGTTATCGATACAGTTGGTAATATGTACGATTGGAGTGGAAATGTAATAAGAGATCCTTTAGGGAAACCACTGAAATATACAAGTGGTGCAGAAGTAGCGTCTCAAAAAACACTAGAAAAGAACAAAGATGAATCTTGGGTTGTTCGTGCAAATGTAGGGTATGAATTTATAACTAATCATAAGCTGAGTGTTAACTATTTCTATAACAGTTTTGAAAGAGGAATAACTGATGTTTTGCAACCAGTAGCTGTTATGAGATTAGTTAATACAAGAGATTTGACTAAGGATATACTCTCGTTTAGCTATGAGAATAAACTTTTTGACAATAGGCTTCAAACCAATTTATTTTATAAACTATATCATCAGAAGGCAGTCTCTAATGAACCTTATAAAGATACGAATAAGCCATTAGTTGGTGATTTATATAAGACTAAGAAAATAAATAATAGTATTGATCATAATGGAGTGGGGGTAAGTGTGTCTTACAAATTGTTAGAACCATTGTACTTATTAGGTTCTGCAGAAAAGGCAATTCGCTTGCCAGAAGAATCTGAGCTTTTTGGAAGTAATGCAGATAATCTATTGCCTTCATTTAGCCTTGATCCTGAGAAAAGCACAAACTATAATATAGGGTTTATAGCAGGGCCATTTAACTTTAAAGATCATTCAATGAGCTTAAATGCTACTTACTTTTATCGAAATGTAAAAGGAATGATTAGGGAGAGTATTGACTCAAAAGGAATCTTTACTAGGTATGAAAATTTAGATGATGTATTAAGTAGAGGTTTTGATATAGAGTTAAACTATTCTTTTAGACAACGTTTAGCGTTCAATCTAGCACTATCTAAGTTTGATGTATTATTTAATAAGCAATTTGATAAAGATGGCAATCCATATTTATACTACAAAACGCAGATAAGAAATGAGCCTTCATTTAAACTAAATGCTAATCTGAGTTATAAGTTTAATAATGTTTTATCGAAAGGAGATTTCTTTTCTGTGAATTACAATGTTTACTATGTAAAGAAATTTTTGAGGAACTGGTCTAATGTAGGAGGAACTAATTTAGATGAAATACCTTCTCAATATCCTAATGACATTGGAGTGATATATCAGTTCTCTAATAAAAAAGCAACAGTAAGTTTTGATATGAAGAATATTTTTAATCAAAGGATATATGACAATTTTGGTTTGCAGAAACCAGGAAGAGCTTTTTATGGAAAAGTAACTTATTCAATTTTTTAATATATAATAAATACTATGAAACGTAAATTTTTTAAAAGCACATTATTATTTGCAGGGCTAGCATTAATGACAATAGGATGTTCATCTGATGATAATTCTAACCCAGATACAGGAGAGGAATTTAAAGGTAAGCAATTTCAATTAGCTTATGCTAGTGGATCGGGATCACAGTCAGCTACTTATTTACAAGGGGTAGATAAACTAACGGAAGGAGAAATAAGTTTTAGTAAAAAAGGATTCCAAATGCCTTCATCCCGAACTTCTCGAATATATGTATCAAAAGATGGAAAGTATGTATATAATTTAAATTATACTGTGGGAGATTTACGAAAATATGAACATAAAGGTGGACAAAATTACACTCAAGTAGGTCATATTGAATCTGCTCCTGTATTAGGGACAAAAACAGGTAGATTTACTAAAATTAATGAAGATATGGGGTCTGTTCATTATATAACTGCAGCGCCTCAACATGCCGGAGAAAATGGAGAAGGTGCTTATTTAGGGCATAAAATTACTGCAAGTATTGCTCTTATAGATTTAAATAAATGGTCATTTTTGCCAGGAGCACAAAAAGAAATTAATGTTAAACTTAGTGACGAATTTACTAAAAAAGGATATTACATAAGTAGGATTGATTCGCCTGTATTAGTTGATAATAAACTTTATTATGGTGCTGCTGTTAGCCTTTATGATCCAAGTACTGGAAAAAGAAAACCTACAGATAAAACTTTTACTTTAGTTGTTGATAAAAATAATTTGTCTAAAACGGATGTAATCACAACAGAGCATGTTGTAGGAAGTACTAACGGATATCGTACACCAACTTTATATGTAAATAACCAAAAAGAAGTTCTTCAAATGGTAAATGGAACTGATAAGACATATATTGCAAAAATTAAAGATGGTAAATATGATACTACATTTAAATTCGATTTAGGTAGTGCCTTAGGTGGAAAGAAAGTTTCTAGTAATGGATGGTTTTATATAGGAGATGGTATAGGTTATATGCCTTATGAGAAACTTGATGCACCAGAGATCGAAATGGGAGTGGATCCTAATGGTAAACCAACAACTACTCATGCATGGGGATTAGCACGTATAGACTTAAATAATAAAACTGCGGTGGATTTAGAAGTGCCAGCTAACTTATGGTTGACACAATATCAGACATCAGTTGTAAGAGGAGGAAAGTTCTATATTGCTTTAGCACCTGTTTCAGGAAAAGGAAATGTTTACATTTATGATATTAAGTCAACAGCTAAAAAAGGACAATTAGGAGCAACAATAACAACTGGAGTAGATCAGTATTATATAGGTGTATATTAGGATAGAAAAGAATAAAATGTAAATCATTTTATCAATGAAAATAGGGATAATCAGTATGTGATTTATCCCTGTTTTTATTAAGTATTTTAAGAAGTGGAGAGATAATTTAGTCTTCTCTCTCTAATAAATCTGGTCTTCTTGTCTTTGTGTGTTCATAAGCCATATCTTCTCTCCACTTATCTATAGCAGCGAAGTTTCCACTTAGTAACACATCTGGAACTTTCCATCCCTTATATTCAGATGGTCTAGTGTATATAGGAGGGGCTAATAAGTTATCTTGAAAGCTATCAGTCAATGCTGAAGTTTCATTAGAAAGTACTCCTGGGATAAGACGGATAATAGCATCGCATAAAATAGCTGCCCCTAGCTCTCCACCAGATAAGACATAATCTCCTATAGAGATTTCCTTTGTGATGAAATGGTCACGTACACGTTGGTCTACTCCTTTATAGTGTCCACATAGAATGATAATGTTTTTAAGCATAGACATTCCATTGGCCATTTGTTGATTTAAGGTTTCGCCATCAGGAGTCATATAGATTATTTCATCATATTCTCTCTCGGCTTTTAATGCAGTAATACATTTATCTATCGGCTCTACACTCATAACCATTCCTGCTCCACCACCGAATTGGTAGTCATCTACATTCTTATGCTTATTAGTACTATAATCACGTAAGTTGTGAAAATGTACTTCTACTAGTCCCTTCTCTATTGCTCTTTTTAGGATAGAAGCTTGAAAAGGGCTCTCTATTAATTCTGGTAAAACGGAAATAATGTCTATGCGCATAATTACTTTTGATATTTTGGCAAATGTACAATTGTATTCTGTAACCTACAAAATTGTATTAGTGGGCTTGGCTTTTTGAAAAAAGCTGAATGATTAAGACTCCTGTAATTATAAATGCAATTCCTATTAAAGCAGCAGTATCGAGTTTTTGTTTGTATAAAAAGTAAGCCGCTATAGTGACCAACACAATTCCAATCCCTGACCATAAAGCATATGCAATTCCAATAGGTATAGTACGTAAGGTCAAACTCAATAAATAAAAAGCACCTACATAACCAAGTAAAGTTATAGTGGTAGGAACAAGTTTAGTAAATCCTTCACTAGCTTTAAGAGTAGTTGTAGCTATAGTCTCTAAGAGTATAGCAAGAAGTAAGAATAGTATATTCTTCATTTTTTAATGCAAAAGTAGCTTTTTATTAGGTCTATTAAAATTGTGTAAGGCAAAATACTTTATGATATATGATTTGAAAATTACTTTCTTAGAAGTAATGGATATAGATTATTGAAGCTAATAATGAATATTAGAAAAGAAGTTATTTGATAGTTATGAATTTAAATTAAAGAGATAGGCTATTGTAGTACTTCTAATTTTACTGTAATTATTATAATTTCTTATGTTATCTTAAGATTTCTACATCTGAATTAGTTTAAATTTGTATCTATGAGTTTATCAAAATCAAATGTGCTATTTATGGCAGCGATTACAGGTTTAATCGTTGCTAATTTATATTATTGTCAACCATTAATTCCTTTGATATCAGAAGAGTTTGGTGTGTCTGAAGCTTCAGCAGGAACACTTACCTATCTGACTCAGGCAGGGTATGCTGTAGGGATGTTTTTAATGATTCCTTTAGGAGACATGCTCGAAAGGAAAAAACAAATTATTATAACAACAATATTTGCTACTATTGCTTTAGCCCTAACTGCAATTGTACAAAATTTCTTTTTATTACAGATTATTAGCTTTGTCTTAGGAGCGACTTCTATTGTCCCTCAGTTAGTCTTGCCATTAGCTGCTAGTTTATCTTCTGATGAGCAACGCGGAAAAGTAATCGGAACAGTAGTGAGTGGATTACTTATAGGGATATTGTTTTCTAGAACGCTTAGTGGCTTTGTAGGTGTATGGTTAGGATGGCGAGGTATGTTTTGGATAGCTACTATAGTAAGTATTATTATCGTAATCATGATTCAAATTAGACTACCCTATAATAAACCTACCTTTAATGGAAAGGTCAAAGACTTATATAAATCTCTTTTTGTCTTAATAAAAGAACAACCTGTATTAAGGGAATCAACAGGAGTAACAGCTTTAGCTTTTGCTCAGTTTGGAACTTTTTGGACTACGATGGTATTACTTTTACACAATGAACCTTTCGGATATGACTCTGCTGTAATTGGGGCGTTCGGATTGATAGGTGCATGTGGTGCTTTTGCAGCTCCTTTAGTAGGAAAAATAGGGGGAGCAGGAGGAGCTAGAAAGTTGATACTATATGGCATATTCATGACATTCATAAGTTTTGTAATATTTTATTTTTCAAGTGCTTCAGTGATAGGGCTTATTATAGGTATTATTTTGATAGACTTAGGATTACAGACTATACATGTATCTAATCAAACGCGTATTTATTCTCTTTTACCTGAAGCTCGCAATAGATTAAATACTGTCTATATGTCATTTAGTTTCCTTGGAACTGCTTTTGGCTCGGCTTTTGGACTATATTTGTGGAAGTTTTTTGGATGGAGTGGAGTATGTATAGGAGGTATGTGTTTAGCATTATTATCTCTAGTAGTGTATCTTGCTGCAAATAAGAAATCATAAAAGAAAGAATTAGTCTTAAGACTAAGTGAAGTAATTCAAAAACGATAAAAATTAGAACAATGGAAAACGGTATTTACGCTAAGTTCAACACATCAAAAGGAGCAATATTAGTAAAGCTTACAGAAGAATTAACACCTGGTACAGTTGGTAACTTCGTAGCTTTAGCAGAAGGTAATTTAGAAAATAGTGCACGTCCACAAGGAAAACCATACTATGACGGTCTTAAGTTTCACAGAGTTATTCCTGACTTTATGATCCAAGGAGGTTGTCCATTAGGTCAAGGTTCTGGAGGTCCAGGTTATAAATTTGATGATGAGTTCCACCCAGCTTTAAGACATGATGGTCCTGGTGTATTATCTATGGCTAATGCAGGTCCAGGTACTAACGGGTCTCAATTCTTTATTACGCATGTTGCTACACCTTGGTTAGATGGTAAACATACTGTTTTTGGTAAAGTTGTTGAAGGACAAGATATTGTAGATGCAGTAGCACAAGGAGATATTTTAGAGTCTGTAGAGATTGTAAGAGTAGGAGAGACTGCTGAGAAATGGAATGCTATTGAAGCTTTCAGAACTTTTGAAGGAGCTAGAGAGAAAAGAGAAGCTGAAGCTAAAAAAGCTGCTTTAGTAGAAGTAGAGAAATTATCTGCTGGTTTTGAAGAAACTCCAAGCGGATTAAGATATCAAATGATTGTTAAAGGTACAGGTAAGAAAGCAGAGAAAGGTAAAACTGTTTCTGTACACTACAAAGGTGCTTTAGCAAATGGACAAGAGTTTGATAGTTCTTATAAAAGAAAAAAACCTATTGAATTCCCATTAGGACAAGGTTATGTAATCGAAGGATGGGACGAAGGAATTGCTTTATTAAACGTTGGTGATAAAGCTAGATTCGTTATCCCTTCTTATTTAGGATATGGAGAAGCTGGTGCAGGTGGGGTTATTCCTCCAAATGCAACTTTAGTATTTGACGTAGAGTTAATGGACGTAAAATAATAAGTTATATAAAAACTCTCAACTTACAGTTGGGAGTTTTTTGTTTAAATGATTACATTTTATGAAAGAGGATTTCTTAGCTTGTTTAGAACGTATTCGACCATATGCACGTTATACTCCAATTATGGAGTCTGGTCAAATAGAAAACTTTTTAGGTAACGATTTGTACTTTAAGTGTGAAAATTTTCAACGTGCAGGTGCATTTAAGATGAGAGGTGCAGCCAATGCTATTCTTCAGTTGACAGAAGATCAGAGAGCAAAGGGAGTGATCACTCACTCTTCTGGTAATTTTGCGCAGGCTTTAGCTCTTGCTGCTAAATATCTTGGAGTGAAATGTTATATCGTAATGCCAAAAGATGCTCCTGATGTTAAGCGTAATGCAGTAATGGCTTATGGAGGAGAGATTATAGACTGCATTGCTACATTAGAGTCTAGAGAACGTATTTGCAATCAAGTGATAGAGGACACAGGAGCAACATTTATACATGCATCTAATAATATAGATGTTATTATGGGGCAAGGTACTGCCGCTATGGAATTGTTAGAAGCGTACCCTGACCTAGATGTTATTATCACTCCAGTAGGTGGAGGAGGCTTAATTGCAGGCACTGCATTAGCAGCAAAAGCTTTTGGTAAGGATACTATTGAAGTAATAGGAGGTGAACCTTTAGAAGCAGATGATGCCTATCGTTCTTTAATGAGTGGGCAGATTGAGTGTAATGAGACTACAGATACTATAGCTGATGGTTTGCGTACCCAATTAGGGGATATTACTTTTCCTATTATCAAAGACCATGTATCTAAAATTATACGTGTACGAGAAAATGAAATTATTAGTTCGATGCGATTGATATGGGAACGTATGAAGATTGTTGTAGAACCAAGTAGTGCTGTTGCTTTAGCAGTATTGATAAAAGAAAGACCTTCTTTTGCAGGAAAGAAAGTAGGGATTATTCTTTCTGGAGGTAATGTTGATTTGAATAATTTACCTTTTGAATAGATTATTACAAAAGGGTGTCAAACTAATGACACCCTTTTTTATATCGGTTTCTTTTTTAGTACAGGCAGTTTTATTTCTTTTCTACCGAAGTAAAGTCCAGCTACGATTAGTATACCTCCTAATATCTGTAAGAACCCTAATACTTCATCATCTAATAATCCCCAACAGAAAGCTACTAAAGGCATTAGTAGAGATACAGACGAGGCAAAACTAGCATTGGTCTCATGGATAAGTTTATAGTAATAGATATTAGCTAATGCACTACCAAATAAAGCCAATAAGAAGACAAAACCAAGTCCTTTCAATGCTTCAGGATGTTCACCGATAGTTTGAAAGAAGCCTGATGATGTTAATACAATTAAGGCAGGTATAAGTAAGACTAGTTCTATAAATGCTGTCCAGACAATAGGAGGAATATTACCCATGTATTTCTGAGTTAATAATCCACTATAAGCATACATTAAGGAAGCGATTACTAATAATAAATGATAGAACCACTCATCCGATACAAGACCTGTAGATTCAGGAGACTGTAATAATAAAATGACTCCAATAAAAGAGAGGATAACTCCTGTGACTTCTCCAAGGTGAGTTTTGTACTTAAAGAATAAAACACCTAATACAATTACGAATATCGACATTAAGGCATTTAATATTCCGGCTATAGAACTATCTAGGTGTACTTCTGCTATTGGGAATAAAAACATAGGAATAAAGCTTCCTACTAGAGCAGTAAGAAATAACCAGTGAAATGTTTTCTTAGGTAACTTTTTAATATGCTTTAGAGAAATAGGCAATAAGAATAAACCTGCAAAAGTAATTCTAAGTGCACCTACTTGTATAGGAGTAAAATATTCTAAACCTCGTTTGATAAGGATGAAAGACGATCCCCATATTAAGGAAAGGATAATGAGTGTTACCCAGTGTTTTGGTTTAAGTTTCAAGGCGTTTATTATTATGTTGTTTTGATAGGGCTAATATAAAAAAAGACCACAATAACTTTGTGGTCTTTTATATAAACGAAGCTTAGTCAGCTTATTATTTTACTTTTCTAGTATCTAAGTTACCGAAGTACATTTCTTGGAAACTTTTAATCACTCCGTGATCGATACGTTTGTAGAATGTTTTAGGATTAACTTCTTGAGTATTCTCATATCCACAAGCACTGATGAACTCTCCTAAAGCTTTCATTGTGTTTTTATGGAAGTTAGCAACACGCATTCTCTTATCTGTTACATCTAATCCTTTGTATAATGTCTCATCTTGAGTTGCAATACCTACTGGACAGTGACCACTATCACATTGTAAAGCTTGGATACATCCTAAAGCGAACATCATACCACGAGCACTATAACAAGCATCTGCACCTAAAGCCATTGTTTTAGCAATGTCAAAAGCAGAAATGATACGTCCTGATGCTAGTATTTTTATTTTATCTCTTAATCCGTTTTCGATTAATGTTTTATTAGCGAATACTAAAGCATCATTTAATGCCATACCCATGTAGTCAATAAACTCTAATGGCGCAGCTCCTGTTCCTCCTTCAGCCCCATCGATAGTGATAAAGTCAGGGTGAATACCAGTTTCTACCATTGCAGCTACGATATCTAAGAACTCATCTTTCTTACCAATACAGATTTTAAAACCAATTGGTTTACCATTTGATAGTTTTCTTAATCTAGCGATGAAGTGAACTAATTCAGTAGGGTTAGAGAAAGCTGTGTGTCCTGATGGAGAGTGTACTGTAGTGTGAGGAGTAATACTACGGATTTTAGAAATCTCTAGTGTATTTTTCTCAGCAGGTAAAAGACCTCCGTGACCAGGTTTAGCTCCTTGAGATAGTTTTAACTCAATCATTTTTACCTCTGGGTAGTTAGAACGCTCTTCGAATAAAGTATCGTCAAAGAAACCTTTTTCATTACGACATCCAAAGTATCCAGTACCGATTTGCCAAATTAAATCTCCTCCAGAACGGTGGTATTGACTAATACCTCCTTCTCCTGTATTGTGTGCAAAACCACCTATCTTAGCTCCTTCATTAAGAGCAGTAATAGCTTTTTTACTTAATGCACCATAACTCATCGCACTAATGTTGTAAACACTTGCACTATAAGGTTGGCTACATAAGTCGCTACCGATAGTAGTTCTAAAGTTTGTATCTGATATATGTTTAGGGTATACTGAGTGAGAAGCCCATTCGTAACCGATACGGTTAGGGTCATCTTGCATACCGAAAGAAACAGTTTGTTTCTCGTTTTTTGCTCTTTGATAAACAATAGAACGCTCACGTCTATTGAATGGTTTACCGTCTAATTCTCCTTCCCAAAAGTACTGACGCATCTCTGGTCTGATTGATTCAAACATATATCTGAATCGTGCAAAAATTGGGTAGTTTTTACGAATTGTATGTTTGTTTTGTATTTTGTCGATTATAGCAAGTGTTGCAAGAAAACCTGAAATAACGATATTTACTATACTAGCAGTTGATTGGTATAATACAAATGAAGTAATTGCGTAAATAAGGTAAAGGAAAACGACAGCCATCGTTAATTGTCCAAATGTAAACCGATTTAAAAATTTTTTGTGAAACATAAAATAGAATTTTAATGCAATCTTTTGTTGTTTAGTTTGTAATAGAATTAGCGTTTATTTTGTTATTCTTTTTCATAAGTTATTTTATGAAGATTGCCCTAATTTCTTAGTCTCAAATCAATCAATACCTTATGAAATTTACGAAGCAAAGGTAGCAAAGATTTTGAATTTACCTCGTTTTTGTAATTATAATTTTGTGAATATAAAGCCTTGAAAATATCATATTGATAATTTAATACTAAATTACTAGTAGTACTTTGAAAATATGCTATTTATCCTTTGATTATATACGCTTATTTCAATTTTAGATCTATTATCTTGTTCTTGTTTTTGAACTGTTCACTATATATACTTTGTTTCCCTGATGTAAAATAGGCTACAAAGCATACTACCGCTAGTAATATAGCATATTCTATGCCAAAAAGTTCTATGCCCATAAATGTACAAGCAAGCGGCGTTTTAGTAGCTCCAGCGAAAACAGCTACAAAACCTAATGCAGCCATTAGGCTTATTGGTAATCCTACATAAAGAGAGAGGTAACTACCTAGTGTCGCCCCTATAAAGAATAGAGGTGTAACTTCACCTCCTTTAAAGCCTGCCCCTAAGATTAATGTGGTGAAGACTATTTTTAGTATAAATACTTCCCAGTTCATTTGTATAGTGAAGGAGTCTACGATAGTTGGAACACCTAGTCCTAAGTAGCTTTCATTACCTATCGTATGGATTAAGAGTATAAAGAGTAGCGCTCCTATAAAAGGTCTTAGGGGAGGGTAGGTGATAGTTGTGGTAAATAGCTTTCCCCATTTTTGTAAAAACAGGATGAATAGATAAGCTGTTAGACCAAATACTACTCCTATTACTCCACATTTCAGTAACGTAGTTATAGTATGTGAGATAGGTATATCTACAGTGTATATGGTATGATGTATTCCCCAAGCGATACAAGTGTAATGACTTATATAAGCTGTCAGAATAACAGGTAATAGACTATTAAGTTTAAAATTTCTTAGGAGCATTAATTCGAATGCAAAGAAAATACCTGCTATTGGAGTTCCAAACACAGAGGCAAATCCAGCACTAACTCCCATCAGAAGAATAGTCTTTCTAGCTTCAGCACCTAGATGTAAGTATTTATTAAGTTGATCTGCTATAGTACCTCCCATTTGTACAGCAGTACCTTCACGACCAGCAGATCCTCCAAATAGATGAGTAACCCAAGTTCCTAATAGAACTAAAGGGAACATTCTAAATGGTATTGTCTTAGAAGGAGTGTGGTATTCTGATATGATTAGGTTATTCCCTTGATTAGCTTCTTTGCCATAGTAGTGATATAATAATCCTATTAAAAAACCACCAAGAGGTAAAACATATAATAAGTAAGTATGAGAGATTCTTAACTCTGTTACTTCTTCTAAGATATAAAGGAATAGGGCAGATATGCTACCTATTATTGTCCCAGAAAGGAGAATAGCAATGAACCATCTTATCAGTAGAGAAAAAGAAATATTTTTTGGATTAAAAGCTTGTTTAAAGCTTGAGAAATTTAAATGCATAGTCTATCATTCAGTTTTACGTTAGTATACTATTATGTTAGACGTCATCAGCATTCTATAGAGAAGCGGTTCGAGGCAGACATCATTGCCTATGATTTATAAGTCAAAGATATAAAAAAAGTCCGAGTTGAATAACTCGGACCTATTTTATTTTGTGTGTTTCTATTAAATATCGTCAAAACTAACATCAGTAAATGAACTTACCTCATTCTCTGACTGATATTCTTTTTTGAAATCTTTTTGATGTCTCTCAGAAATAACTTCTTCTCCCTTGTGATCTACTACGAATTGAGTCATCTCATCTAATATCTCTCTAAAAGCACCGAAATCCTCTTTGTATAAATAGATTTTGTGTTTTTTAAAGTGAAAAGATCCATCTTCTTCCGTGAACTTTTTACTCTCAGTAATTGTTATGTAATAGTCATCTGCCTTTGTAGATCTAACATCAAAGAAATAAGTTCTTCTACCCGCTCTTAGTACTTTTGAAAAAATTTCTTCTTTTTCTAACATTTCGTTATCTCTCATAATTCCTTCTTATCAATTAATTGATTTGTTCATATAGCATTCAAAAGTCTAAAAAAAAACTTAATAAACCAACTATTTATAATAATTCTTTTTCATTTAATTGTTTTTGGTATAACTCTCTATAGTATCCTTCAGTATGAATAAGTTCGTTGTGTGTACCCTGTTCTACGATTTGACCGTGGTCTAGTACGATTATTTGGTCTGCATTCTTAGCAGAAGAAACTCTGTGTGTGACAATTAGTGTCGTGATTTCTTTGCTGTGTTCTTCTAGATTTTGCAATATTTTCTCTTCAGTTTCTGTATCTACAGCAGATAATGCATCGTCTAAAATTAGAATAGGAGCATCCTTTATCAGTGCTCTAGCGATAGAAACACGTTGTTTCTGACCTCCGGATAGCGTAAGCCCTCTTTCTCCTAGCGTAGTGTTATATCCCTCATTGAATTGAGTGATATTATCGTGTACAACAGCCTTTTTAGCTACTTCGATGATTTCTTCTTCAGTAGCATCTTCTTTACCAAATCTAATATTGTTACTGATGGTATCAGAGAATAAGAAAGCATCTTGAGGTACTACAGCGATACTGTTTCTCAGATCCTTTAGATTACAGTCTTTGATAGGTGTGTTATCTATATAGATATTTCCGCTAGTGACATCGTACATTCTACTGATTAGCGTAAGTAGAGTAGACTTACCAGACCCCGTTTTACCTAATATAGCAAGTGTCTTTCCTTTTTCTAAAGTAAAAGAGACGTCTTTTAGAGCCTGTATACCTGTATCTTCATAAGTGTATGACACTTTGTCAAAGGTGATATTCCCTTCTACGTTAGTTGGGTTAGGATTCGTATTGTATATCTCAGGTTGTTCGTTTAAGAATTCATTGATACGCTTCTGAGAAGCTTCTGCTTCTTGGATCATTGAAGATACCCAGCCAATAGAAGCAATAGGCCATGTCAGCATATTAATGTACAGGATAAACTGAGCGATAATACCGATGTCTGGTATACTACCATTGAAGAACATTAAGGCTCCGACAGCGATCACTACTAAGTTACTTAACCCGATTAAGAAGATCATCAGAGGAGCTATTAAAGCACTAGACTTCGCTAAGTTTAAGTACTTGTCTTTACTCTCTTGTGTTAGTGTTCTAAACTCGTCTTGCTTTTCTTGTTCTATAGAATAAGCTTTGATTACTCTTATTCCAGAGAACATCTCTTGTGAGAAAGTAGTTAGTTTAGATAGATTAGCTTGGAAGATAGAACTTCTCTCATTGATCTGTTTACTTAATTTGTAGATAAAATATCCTAGCAATGGAAGTGGTACTAACGAATACAGGGTTAACTGTGGAGAGATTAAGTACATCTGTGTCAGTACTACAGCAAAACGGATTAATGTATTGATAGAGTACATTACAGCAGGTCCCACATACTGCCTTACCTTACCGACATCTTCACTGATGCGGTTCATTAAGTCTCCAGTTCTATTTCTTTTATAGAAACTCTGAGATAGCACCTCATAATGTTTAAAGACATCATTCTTTAAGTCAAACTCGATATGACGTGACATCACGATCAGTGTTTGTCTCATTAAGAAGGTTAGGAATCCTGCTATTAATGTAGTGATTAGTATCCACAGAATATTATTTAGTAGGATAGAGGTCACTTCCTCTTTGTCGAAGACAGTCATCTGTTCTAATGTACGGATAGAGTCCCCGACTAGTTTAGGGGTGTATAATGTAAATATCTGTGCTACTATAGTAATAATAACACCTATTAAGAAACGATATTTATATTTATAGAAATACTTATTTAATTGACTTAATGCGCTCATACTTGGGATAAATGCTATATAGAAGCATTTTTAATAATTGATAAAACTAGGCAAAAAAAGCTTGTCTAGCTTTGCAAAGATAAAGGATTATTAGAGATCCTAAATTTTAGAGTTTTAAATAAATTATTAAAATTCAAGTTAAATTATATAGTTCTATTAAATTTCTGATTTGATTAAAAGTATATTTTTATACCTTTGCCCTCGTTATACAAACAACATATAATTTATTTTTTTTAAAGTTCTTAAGTAGCATGTTAAACAGAAGACACATTCGTATAAAGGTTATGCAAACGCTTTATGCAATGCAACAAAGTAATTCTGAACAAATTCAGTCAGGAGAAAAGTTTCTAATCAATAGTATAGAGAATATACAAGATCTATACTTATTAATGATTACAACCTTAGTAGAGATTAGAAAAAAAGAAGTCGAGTATATCTCCTTAGCACAAAAAAAACATTTAGCTACTGCCGCAGAACGAAACCCAAGCAAGCGTTTTATCGAGAACAGAGTTCTAGACCTATTAGAAAGCTCTACTTCTATATCGAATAAGATAGAGGAGAAGAAGATAACTACATGGCAAGTACACGATAACTATATCCAAATGTTATTGGACGAAGTGAAAGAGAGTACTTTCTTTAAAGCTTATATGGCTAAGAGTGAAGTAACTTTTGAAGACGATCGTCAGTTCGTATGTGACATCTTTACAGAAGTTATCGCTCCTAATGAGAAAATCTATGAGTTCTTAGAAGATAGTAAGTTAACTTGGTTAGACGATATTCCTGTGGTGAATACCATGATCCAAAAACAACTTCGCAAGTTAAAAGAAAGAGATGTACAGTTCATCGTACCTAAGGTTTATAAAGATTCTGAAGACCAAGAGTTTGCTATTAATCTTTATAGAAAGACGATTTTGAACTTTGCAGAGTTAACAAAAGAGTTTGAAGATAAAACACCTAATTGGGACCCTGAGCGTATTGCAGAATTAGACACGATTATCTTGAGAATGGCTATCTGTGAATTCTTAAAATTCAGCTCTATTCCAGTAAAAGTGACAATTAATGAATATTTAGAGATTGCAAAAGAGTATTCTACAGCAAAAAGTAGTATTTTTATCAATGGAGTATTAGATAATATTTCTAAAGTTTATAACGAGGAGAATAGACTTAATAAAATCGGTAAAGGATTGCTATAACCTTTCTAAACTAAGTAAAGAACTATGAGAAAAATTTTATTATTAACATTAGGGTTAGCTTTTACAGTAGTTTCTTGTAAAGAGAACAATGCTGCTTCTAGCTTGATTGACAGAGAGAATGCAGCTAAAGTAGAAGGTACTAGAACTAATGGAGAGTATCCTGAGATTGTTTTTGACAGAACAGTACATGATTTCGGTAATATTGCAAATAATGAATCTGTAACTACTGAGATCGAATTAAAGAATACAGGTAAGGCTGATTTAGTTATTATTAATGCTACAGCATCTTGTGGATGTACAGTTCCAGAATATCAAAAAACACCTATTAAGCCAGGAGAAACTTCAAAATTAACTGTTAAGTTTCAAACAGGGGCAGAAGGACAACAACAAAAAACAGTAACTTTGGTTACGAATACAAAAAAAGGAAATGAGACACTTACGATTAAAGCTAACGTAGGTCTTCGTAGTAATTAATAATCTATAAATAATACCAAATGGAAAATTTACAACAATTTTTACCTATAGTTTTAATGTTTGTGGTAATCTATTTCTTAATGATTCGCCCACAACAAAAGAAAATGAAACAAGAGAAAGCTTATGAAGCTAGTATTAAAGTAGGTGATCGTATTGTTACTAAGTCTGGAATTCACGGTAGAATCAATGAGTTACACGAAACTACAGTAATTATCGAGACGATGGCTGGTAAGCTACAAATGGAGCGCTCTGCGATCTCTATGGAAATGAGTCAAAAATTAAATGAGAAGAAGTAATTCTCATTGCACTATAAAAAAAGCGTTATCAATATATTGATAACGCTTTTTTTATGTCTTTTTTTAGATGAAAATTACTTCTTAATCTTTTCGAAATAAGTAATCAAGTCTATCAACCTAGAAGAATAACCGATTTCGTTGTCATACCATCCTACTACTTTTACCATTTTGTCTAAGACAGAAGTGAGTTGAGAGTCGAATAGACACGAGTTTGTATTCCCTAAGATATCTACAGAGACTATAGGATCTGTAGTATAGGCTAAGATTCCTTTTAACTCTCCTTCTGCTGCTTTTTTGAATGCAGCATTGATTTCCTCTATTTCTACTTTTCTTTTGACGATACAGGTTATGTCTGTCAATGATCCATCCGGTACAGGTACGCGTATACCACCCCCACCAATATTGCCTTCGTATTCAGGAAATATTTTAGTCAGTGCCTTCGCTGCTCCTGTAGTAGTAGGGACTATAGACTGAGCAGCCCCTCTAGCTCTTCTCAGATCTTTATGAGGTTGATCGTGTAGACTCTGGTCAGTAGTATAAGAGTGTACTGTAGTGATATAAGCATGTTCTATACCACATAGTTCTTTAATTACTTTGACCATAGGAGCAGCATTGTTAGTCGTACAGCTCGCATTAGATATGATAAGTTCCTCTCCTGTCAAGATATTGTGATTTACACCGAGTACGATAGTCTTGATAACATTGTCTTCTGGTGGTACAGATAAGATGACACGTTTAGCTCCTTGCTGGATATGTTGCTCTAATAGGGGATAGGTTTTTCTACGTCCAGTAGCTTCTATGACATAGTCTATATCTAACGTTTTCCAGTCTAGACCAGATATCTCACTTTCTCTAAAGAATGCTATTTTCTTACCAGCTACGATGATATGGTCCTTGTCATAACTTACCTCTTTATTCAGTATACCATGTATACTGTCATATTTTAGTAGATGTGACATAGTCTGCGTATCAGCCAGATCATTTATAGCGACTACCTCTATGGTAGGATGATCTAAAAGGAGTTTAAAAAGGTTGCGGCCTATACGACCAAAACCATTTATTGCTATTTTTATTTTACTCATAAGTGTAAAAAGAAGAAGGTCGCGAAGAACGCGACCTTATTTATATTATAAAAGGTGTTTTTGCGCTCGGTAAGATGAGCGAACTAAGGCACCACTTTCTACGTGTCTGAATCCTAATTCTAGCCCTATCTTTTCGTATTTCTCGAATTGCTCAGGAGTGATAAACTCCTTCACAGGTAAGTGCTTTTTACTAGGCTGTAGATACTGTCCGATAGTTAATACGTCAAGGTTAACAGCTCTTAGATCATGCATAGTTTGGATTACTTCTTCTTCCGTTTCTCCTAGTCCTAGCATGATACCAGATTTAGTTCTATTCACTCCTTTTTCTTTTAAGTATCTCAGTACTTCTAGGCTTCGATCATATTTAGCCTGAATACGTACCTCACGAGTCAGTCTTCTAACCGTCTCCATATTGTGAGAGACAATCTCTGGAGCTACTTCTATGATTCTATCTATATTTCTCTCTATTCCTTGGAAGTCTGGTATCAGGGTTTCCATTGTAGTACCAGGGCTGATTCTTCTCACTGCTTGTACAGTTTCTGCCCAGATAATAGATCCTCCATCTTTAATGTCATCTCTATCCACACTAGTGATTACAGCGTGTTTGATAGACATTAATTTGATCGAGCGCGCTACTTTCTCTGGTTCATCCCAGTCCACCGTCTCAGGACGTCCTGTCTTTACACCACAGAATCCACAAGAACGCGTACAGATATTTCCTAATATCATAAATGTAGCAGTTCCTTCTCCCCAGCATTCTCCCATATTAGGACAACTACCTGAAGTACAGATTGTGTTCAGTTTATATTTATCTACTAAACCTCTAAGTTCAGTGTACTTCTTTCCAGTGGGAAGTTTTACACGAAGCCACTTTGGTTTAGCTTTAGGTTCTATATTTGAGTCTAAGATTGTATCCATAGTATGAGTTTATGAAAGTACAAATATACTTAATCTTAAGAGTTATACATTATTAATATATGCTAAAAGTTATCATGTTGTCACTGATTCATAATCTGTGACTTTACACTAGTGTATTTCTGTTCGCTATGTCCTTCTGTGTATGTGAAGAATCCCACCGTACACATTTGTTCTCATTGTCTTTCTCAGCTTTCGAAGAATCCATCCTACACATCCGCTCTTATTGTCCTTCTGAGTCTGCGAAGAACCCCATCCGATACATCTGATCCCGATGTCATTTGGCTTGCACTTTCTAGGGGTTTGCTAGGAGTATCCTTGGGGTTTGCTTGCCTAGAAGGCCATTTTGTCGAAGGAATGTGCAAGAATACCCCTAGCAATGTGCTAGTATAGTAAGACGAAATAGAAAAATTAGCTAGTGAGGGCTATAAGGTGATGATGAGTATTTACTAACGGTAGTTTTATTGGCGAAAATAACAAACTTTAAGACAAAAAAAATAAAAGTAGTGTTTGTATAATTTTGGCTGTTATTCCTTTGAAAAATAACAAGACAGGCTAGAATATGATAGCCGTAGAGTTTCTTTATTTTTTAAACAGTCTACGAAAAGGTTAGGAGATATTTTTTGGATTGATAAAAAAAGTAATGTTTTTTTGTATTAAGAGCAAGGAGTTTAAGGAACAATTCTATTTTATTGTTAAATGTGAATTATTTAAAATAAAAAGTTTATTGCTGATGTAAATTTAGTTATTTTTAAAAAACGCAGTATAAATTTGTGTAAAATGCGGAGAAAATATATATTCGCTATTATTTATTTTACAACATAATGGAAGATCAAATTAGAGAGACACCTGCAGACAAGTGGATTGCAAAACCCATGAGTAGATTCATGAGCAAATCTACATCTGGTGGGGTAGTATTATTTTTAGCTGCTGTATTTGCTATTTTTATGGCAAATTCACAATGGGCAGATGCTTACATGAGTTTTTGGGATGATAACCATATTGGGTTTTCATTAAATGATATGACTTTAAACCACTCTTTAAAACATTGGGTGAATGATGGTCTGATGGCTATTTTCTTCTTTGTGGTTGGTTTAGAATTAAAACGTGAGTTAACTACTGGAGAATTATCATCACCTAAGAAGGCGATGTTACCTATTATCGCTGCTATCGGTGGTATGGCTGTACCAGCTCTAGTATATATTGTGTTTAACGGAGGTACTGATGCAGCACATGGATGGGGAATCCCGATGGCTACAGATATTGCCTTTGCATTAGGAGTATTATATTTATTAGGTGATAAAGTGCCTACTTCGTTAAAAGTGTTTTTGACAGCGTTAGCGATTGCAGATGATTTAGGAGCAGTATTAGTTATCGCAATGTTCTATACAAGTGATTTATCTTTAGCTAATCTAGGTATGGGATTAGGATTCTTCGGATTATTAGTAATCAGTAATCTAGTGGGAATTAGAAACACGATATACTACGCGATCATCGGTATCGGTGGAGTGTGGTTATGCTTCTTATTATCAGGAGTACACGCTACTATCGCAGCAGTATTAGCGGCATTCGCTATACCGAGTACAGCGAGAGTACACGAGTCATACTTCGTAGCAAAATTAAACAAGTTAAGAGACCGTTTCAGTAAAATAGATCCAGACGATAAGATTCCTAATCTTACAGGAGATCAGATGGAATGTGTCCATGATATTAAAGATTTGGCTACAGATGCGTTACCAGCATCTATTCGTTTAGAGCACAGCATGCATAATTTCGTAGCATTCTTTGTGATGCCTGTGTTTGCGTTAGCTAATGCAGCTATTCCGATTAGTATCGGAGATGGTGGATTAAGTGCTGTGACATTAGGAGTAGCATTCGGTTTATTAGTAGGAAAAGTGTTAGGAGTATCAGGACTAACAGCGTTATTAATTAAACTTAAAATAGTAGCAATGCCTAAGGGGATGACGTATCTTAATTTATTAGGATTAGGATTCTTAGCTGCTATTGGGTTCACGATGTCGTTATTCGTTACTGAATTAGCATTTGATATCAATCTGCATCCAGAGTTCCCAGATCAAGCAAAATTAGGTATTCTAATTGCTTCAGGACTTGGTGGTATCATAGGATATGTACTACTATTTATGTGTGGTAAGAAAACGGGAGTTCAAGAAGAAGCCTAGTGATGATACTATAAAGATATATGGCTCTGTAAATTTAGTTTTACAGAGCTTTTTTTATTAATTAAAATGTAGTAGATGGTACTTAACAAATACTATATTTGCAACTTAATTCAAAACAGATATACAGAGTTACATGATTACAGTTAACGATATTTCAGTTCAGTTTGGTGGTACTACTTTATTTAGTGGTGTCAATTTTTCAATCAATGAAAACGACAAGATTGCCTTAATGGGAAAAAATGGGGCAGGAAAATCTACTTTATTAAAGATAGTAGCAGGAGCGAATAAACCTTCTACAGGGAATATCTCAGCACCAAAAGATGCTGTTATTGCTTATCTTCCACAGCATTTATTGACTGAAGATAACTGTACTGTAATGGAAGAAGCGTCTAAGGCGTATGCAAGTATCTTCTCTATGAAGAAAGAGATAGATGATATCAATGAGCAACTGACAGTGCGTACTGACTATGAGAGTGATGCTTATATGAAGCTAATCGAGCGTGTATCTGAGTTAAGTGAGAAGTTCTATTCTATCGAAGAGGTGAACTATGAGGCAGAGGTAGAGAAGATATTAAAAGGATTAGGTTTTACTAGAGAAGACTTTAATAGACCTACATCAGAGTTTAGTGGTGGATGGAGAATGCGTATCGAGTTGGCAAAAATCTTATTACAAAAACCAGATTTGATTTTATTAGATGAGCCTACGAACCATATGGATATCGAAAGTATCGAGTGGTTAGAAGACTTCTTAATCAACCAAGCTAAGGCGGTGATGGTTATCTCTCACGACCGTGCATTCGTAGATAATATTACCAATCGTACGATTGAAGTAACGATGGGTAAAATCTATGATTATAAAGCGAAGTATTCTGATTACTTAGTATTGCGTCAAGATAGACGTGCTCATCAGCTAAAAGCGTATGAGGAGCAACAAAAGATGATCGCAGAGACAACAGAGTTTATTGAACGTTTTAAAGGAACGTATTCTAAGACTTTACAAGTACAGTCTCGTGTAAAGATGCTTGAGAAACTTGAAATCATCGAAGTGGACGAAATTGATAATTCTGCACTTCGTTTGAAGTTTCCACCAGCAGCACGTTCAGGACAGTATCCTGTGGTAGTAAAAGAGATGTCAAAGTCTTATGGAGATCACGTTGTATTTAAAGATGCAAATATTGTAATAGAGAGAGGCCAGAAGGTTTCGTTTGTAGGAAAGAATGGTGAGGGTAAATCTACTATGATTAAAGCGATCATGAAAGAAATAGATTTTCAAGGTGAAGCTGAGATTGGACATAATGTACAGATTGGTTACTTCGCACAGAATCAAGCTTCTTTATTAGATGAAGATTTGACTATTTTCGAAACAGTAGATAGAATAGCAGAAGGAGATATCAGAACACAGATAAAAAATATCTTAGGAGCATTTATGTTCTCTGGTGATGATATTCATAAAAAAGTAAAAGTGTTATCAGGAGGAGAGAAAACTCGTTTAGCGATGGTGAAACTTCTGTTAGAACCTTATAATGTATTGATTCTGGATGAGCCAACGAACCACTTAGATATGAAAACGAAAGATATCATTAAAGAAGCTTTGCGCGACTTCGAAGGAACCGTGATTTTAGTGTCTCACGACCGTGATTTCTTAGATGGTCTTGCAGAGAAGGTATTTGAGTTTGGAAATAAACGAGTGAAAGAACACTTCGAAGATATCAAAGGATTCTTAGCACATAAGAAAATGGAGAACTTAAGAGAAATCGAAAAATAAAATCGTAAAAGAGCAGTCAGTAAGGATTGCTCTTTTTTTTGTACTCTAAAGTTTAGTTTGTGGATATTGATAGAGTGGCATATGTTTTGAGTTTTATTATTTTGATAAAATAGTTGTATTCTACATAGATACATAGTTTTAGATATAAGTAATGGGTTGATTACTACAGTGATGAGGTCAGTATTTTATATACGGTCTCTGATGCAGATGTTTTATTCAATAAATAAGACTGCTATATAGTGTACAGCTTATTGCTAAAAAGAGCGTTTAATCATTTTTAATTGTATTAAAAAAGTTTAAATTTATAGGTAATTTTACGTAAAATATAATATTAGGAGTATAGTCTCTATATTTGCAATATATAAATAGAAAGTATGTTCATGAAGCGATTA
This sequence comes from Myroides odoratimimus, assembly GCF_001485415.1. Taxonomy (GTDB): domain Bacteria; phylum Bacteroidota; class Bacteroidia; order Flavobacteriales; family Flavobacteriaceae; genus Flavobacterium; species Flavobacterium odoratimimum. The sequence continues at coordinate 66,133 of NZ_BCMQ01000006.1, read as the reverse complement.
GATTTAAGGGATTATTTCTCTGTAGTAGGAGGAGTATTATTCTTTATAGGTATGTCTAGTTCTGTGTATGCACAGGAGAGTCTGTCATTTACAGATGCGTATAATAAGATGTATCAAGATAATAGTCTTATTAAGGCAGTAGAGAAACAGGAAGAAGTACACCATTATAAATGGCAAGCTACTAAGGGGCTACGCTATCCTTCTGTGCGTGCTTTCGGAGGAGGACTATATCTTAGCAAATCGTTAGGAGTAGATCTAAATGGGTTGAAAAATGGAATAGGAGATTTTATTCATTTACCTAATCCAGATGTCTTAGGTAACTGGTCTAAGTCATTTAATAAAAAAGATATGGTTTTCGGTGGTTTTATGGCTACTTGGCCTCTTTATACAGGAGGAAAGATTAACGCAGCTATAAAGGCACATGAGATAGAGAGTAAAATAGGAGAGAAAGATTTAGAAAAAACGAAGAATAAGTTAATCACTGAATTAGCACAACGTTATTATTCAGTGAAGTTAGCTGAAGAAGCTGTGGCTGTAAGAAGAACAGTCTTAGAGGGGATGAATAAACATCTACACGATGCGACTAAGCTAGAGGAACACGGTATGATAGCAGCTGTAGAAAAGATGAGTGCTGATGTGGCGGTATCAGAAGCTAATAGACAGCTAGATGGAGCGCTAAAAGATGCTAAATTAGCAAGGTTAGCCTTAGCAAATACATTAGAAGTAGATGAAGTTACAGCTACGTTAGATAGTGATTTCTTTTCGATACCTCAGTTAGAGAACGTTGACTTCTTTCAAGGTTCTGCTGTAGAAAATTATCCAGAACTACAAAAATTAGTATTGCAAAAAGAGCTAGCTGATCAAGGGGTAAAAGTAAAGCAATCTGCTAATTATCCAACAGTATTTGGATTCGGACAAACAATATTAGCACATAATAACCCTATCTTAATAGGAGAGAAAGATAGTAAGCCGTGGGTAGTAGGGATAGGTGTTAGTTATACGTTATTCGAAGGATTTAAAAACAAGAATGAGATTAAAGCTGCTAAAGCAACTAGAGAAAGCGTAGAATTATTCGAAACAAAAGCGAAGAGTGATGTGAAGATGCTAGTAGCTAAGCTGTATCAAGATATTCAAAAACAAGAAGATCAGATTAAGAATCTTAATGTACAAGAGAAATTAGCAGTGGAGTATCTACGTGTTAGAACTAAAGCATTCTCAGAAGGTTTTGCAACATCAACAGAGGTAGTGGATGCTGAGATGAATTTGTCAGGAGTAAGATTAATGAAACTACAAGCCAATTATAATTATGCTATAGGGGTGGCATCCCTTTTCGAAGTAGCAGGATTAAGTCATAATTTTTTACAATACACAAAATAATATAAGCTTTAAAAGATGAAAAATAAAGTTGTAAGTGCAATGGTTGCTATCGTTATAGTGCTTTTAATTTTAATTATATCACTATGGTATATGAGTGCACCATCAGAATCCTATATTCAAGGACAGGTAGATGCTACACAGATTAATGTGGCTTCTAAGATACCTGGACGTGTAGAAGATATTTTAGTAAAGGAGGGACAACAAGTTAAAGCTGGGGAGTTATTATTAAAAATAAGCACTCCTGAGATAGATGCTAAACTACTACAGGCGGAATCAGCTAAACAGGCTGCACAAGCTATGGATGCTAAAGCTAATAAAGGAGCAAGAGGTGAAGAAGTCTCTGCGACTTATAATATGTGGCAACAAGCAAAAGCAGGAGCAGAATTAGCAGAGAAGACTTATAATCGTGTAGAGAATTTATATAAAGAGAAAGTAGTACCAGCTCAAAAAAGAGATGAGGCATATACACAGTTTAAGGCTTCACAAGAAGTAGAGAAAGCGGCATATGCTAAGTATCAAATGGTACAAAAAGGAGCTCGTGTAGAGGATAAAGCTGCAGCATTAGCTATGGTAGGACAAGCACAAGGTGCTGTAAATGAAGTGTTGTCTCTGAAAGGAGAAGGTGATGTAAAAGCTCCACAACAAGGAGAAGTATTGACTATCATGCCTAATAAAGGGGAAATAGTGAATTCTGGTTATCCTGTGGTCAATCTAGTAGATTTGTCAGATGTATGGGTATATTTCAATATCAAAGAAAATCTAATGCCTAAGTTTAAGATGGCAAGTAAGTTTATGGCTAAGTTTCCTGCTTTAGGGGATGAGATGGTAGAGCTAGAAGTACAGTATATCGCTGCTCAAGGAGACTATGCTACATGGACGGCTACGAAAACAAAAGGTGATTTTGATATGAAGACATTCTTAATTAAAGCTTACCCAACTAAGAAGGTAGAAGGTCTTAGACCAGGTATGAGTGCTTTAGTATTAGAAAGTAGTTTGAAATAAAGGGTGTAATGACTAAAACAGGTTTTTTATCTATATTTATTAGTGAATGTAAAAGGATGTTTACATCACCGCGGTTGCTTGTCTTGATGATAGGTGTGCCTATGATGCTATTCTATTTTTATTCATCACTGCTGAGTCAGGGGATTTCACGAGATCTCCCTGTTACGTTACTAGATTTAGATAAAAGTAAATTGTCTCGTCAGTTAGGACGTATGATTGATGCTACAGCTAGTATGGACATTGCTTATGAAGTAAGTGATGAGCTAGAAGGTCAACAGACAATTAGAAGAGGAGATTCTTTTGCTCTAATTATCATACCAAAGAATTTTCAGAAAAATGCTCAGAAAGGTGTTTATACTAATGTAGTGTGTTACTACAATGGGCAGTATTTATTACCAGCAGGATTAATACAAAGAGATTTCCAGATGGTAGCAGGTAATCTAGCTGCAGGGGCAAAGATCATGAGTTTACAACAGAGTGGACTGATGGCAGAACAGGCTGTGGCTACTGTAGTGCCTACAGGTACTAATAGCCATGTGCTGTATAATCCTTATACAAGTTATGGGTATTATCTGACACTTGCTTTTATGCCAATGTCATTTCAGATTATTATTATGGTCATCTCTATCTATGTTTTTGGATCTGTGTTGAGATATAATAAAGGGAAACAATTATTAGAACAGAGTAATGATAAAGTATTCGTAGCTGTGATAAGTAGAATATTACCTTATACGTTACTGTTCTGTTTAATGGGGTTCATGATGAATAGTTTACTTTATTACCGAATCGGAGTTCCTTTTAAAGGAAATTTCTTCGTTATAAATTTATTCTTTTGTTCTTTCGTAGTGGTATGTCAGAGTATGGCTTTCTTTATGGCTTCTATTATGTCTAGCCTTAGAACAGCACTGACTATAGGAGGGTCTTATGCAGCTCTAGCCTTTTCTTTTGCTGGATATACGTTTCCTCCAGAAGGGATGAGTGCATTCATAAGAGGGTTTAATTATATTTTTCCATTCCACTCTTATATGCGTTTTACAGTTGATTATGCTATTAAAGGATTTCAATATAATAATACACAACAGAATTACATCATAACGCTAGCTATATTTGTATGCGTAGGATTGTTGTGTATTCCGTTGTACTATAAAAAATTGAAGAAAGGAGGATACGATGTTTAAAGGTCTAATAGCTAACTTCGCTTTAATTACAGAAGCGTGTAAACGAGAGTTTAAACTAATCTTTTCGGATTCGGCTGTAGTGATGTCCTATATGCTATCTTTTATGTTAGTAGGATTCTTCTATTCTTATGTCTACTCACATGAGAACTTTGATGACTTACCTGTAGCAATTGTAGATCACGATCAGGCTAAGTTAGGGCAGCAGGTTAGTAGAATGATAGATGCTACACATCAGTTAAAGGTAGTATATCATACAAGTGATTTTGATGCAGCTAAGGAAGTATATGATAAAGGTGAAATTAGAGGTATTATAATGATACCAAAAGATTTTACTCGTGATATGCAAAAGGGAGAAGTCCCTTCTATCTCAGTATATGCAGATGCGTCTTATATGCTCTATTATAAGCAAACTATAGGAGCTGTGATGGTCTCTATGGGAACGTTCAATGCGCAAGTAGAAGTGAACAAGGCAATGGCTAAAAGCACACCAATGGATCAGGCTATTGCTACTAGACGTCCATTTAATGTCACAGCTGTACCTCTTTATAATATTAATGTTGGATATGCTACATTCGTTATCCCAGTAGTGTTTATTATTGCATTACAGACATTACAGTTAACAGGTATGGGGATTATGGGGGGGACACTTCGTCAGAATGGGATGTTTGCTCAGGTCTTTTCTTATGCTGAAAAAAGACGTTTTAGCAATGTCTTTTTAACTTTAGGAAGAGCCTTGACTTATTTGATTATATCAATGATATTACTTTTAGTAGGGGTGCTTATTATCATGCATGTTTATAATTTGCCCCAACGAGGAAATATATTTGAGATTATGATCTTTTTGATTCCTGTTATCTTGTCTATTACCTTTATGGGAATGACTTTAGTAAACTTCTTTAAGAGAAGAGAAGAGGCAATTATGAGTGTTACAGTATTCTCTATTCCAGCTCTAATGCTTAGTGGTACTTCATGGCCTACAATAGCCTTTCCTGCTTGGATAAAAGGTGTTTCTGTATTGGTACCAAGTACGTTAGGAGTAAAAGGATTTATATCTCTTACACAGTTCGGAGCATCACTGACAGAAATTAGCGATGTCTTTATTAAAATGTGGGGTATTTGTATTTTTTATTTTATCTTTGCGGTCTGGACCAACAGAAGGTTAAGACAAACGAAAACAACTAATTCAATATAGCTTTAGAGCTAATAAAATTAAAAAAGCAGAAGTATTTACTTCTGCTTTTTTTGTTCAGATATAAAGGGAAAATTTAATTCTTAATAGATAGTTTGTATATGCCTGATTCATTTTTGTCATTATCAGGATCTTCACATAGTAAGAACTCTAAGTTTTTTCCTTCTTGACTATATAAGGTTAATCCTTCGAATTTATGTGTGTTACTTATGGTTAGTGTCTTTTCTACTTTTAGTTTTTTGGTATCTATACGGCCTAGTATAGTTCCTTTTATTTCTCCATCAGCATAGGTTGATTGACCATCTTCTGCAGCAGCTAAGAAGTATATCTTGTCTTCTACTTTAATAGCGTCTGTAAAGCTAGTCTGTACTTTATTAAGTTTTGGTAATTTCATAGGAGTATAAGTGATTTGAAAATCATTTAGAATGTTGTTACCCTTTACAACGAATACTCCATTAGCACCTTTAGGTCCATTTCCTCGATTAAAAAAATACCATAGATCATTGTCAAAAATTACCCCTTCTATATTAAAGTCAGCATCACTTAGATTAGCAAAACTCTTCATAGAATCATATAGTATGTCTAGTTCGTTTTCTGAAAGGACTTCGTGTGTCAGTCCGTTTACTTCTACTAAGTTTATTCTATTCGGTTTAGAGCCAGAACCAAAAATATAGTAGTTTAACCCATCTGTAGTGATTGCTTCATAATCAGGTTTAATAGCTTTCTCTATATTCTCTTGACTTAGATTGTCACTTGATAAAGACGTTTTATAAAGATGATTATTCTGTAAACTATAGTGATAGAAGTAAGTAGAATTGTCAGAAATGATATGGAGTTGGTTGTCATCATACACTAAGCCAGATGCAGCTCCAATGCCTAATATCTGGAAAAGTAGTTCTAGTGCAATTTGTTTCATAGAATAAATGTTATGTAAAAGCGGAGTAAATTAAAATAAAATAGTAATTTAAGCTTAAAAATTTCTGAGAATGAATATAGAAGAAAAATATAGAATAGACAATAAAGTTGAGCTAGAAAAATTATCAACTGTACCAGATTTAAATCTATCTATGACCAAGGCATTTCGAAAAGTGGAAAAACTGAGTCGTAACTTAGGTAAATTTCAGGATGTGATGTATGCTCATAATCGTTATAGTGTACTTATCTGTATACAAGGAATGGATACAGCTGGGAAGGACAGTTTAATTAGAGAAGTTTTTAAGGCTTTTAACGCTAGAGGGGTAGTGGTGCAAAGTTTTAAGAAACCTACGTCTTATGAACTAGAGCATGATTATATCTGGAGGCATTATGTGACCTTGCCTGAGAGAGGAAAGTTTACTGTGTTTAATCGTAGTCATTATGAGAATGTATTGATTTCTAGAGTTCACCCACAAGTAGTTTTAAATGAAAGAATACCTGGTATTAATAAAGCAGAAGATATAACAGATGAGTTTTGGGACAAACGTTACGAAGAGATTAATAACTTTGAGAAACATATCAGTAATAATGGAGTAATAGTCTTGAAGTTCTTTTTGCACCTAAGTAAGAAGGAGCAGAAGAAAAGAATATTGCGTCGATTAGAAAAAGAGAAACACAATTGGAAGTTTGAACCTAGTGATATTAAAGAAAGAGAGTACTGGGATAACTATCAAAAGTATTATGAAGAGGCTATTAATAGGACTTCTACAGCAGAATGTCCATGGTATGTATTACCTGCTGATGATAAGGCTTATTGTCGTTATGTGTTTGCTAAAATACTAGAAGAAGTATTTAGTAAATATGACGATATCAAATTGCCTAAACTAGACCCTGAGATTCAAAAGGATCTGGATATGTATATTGAGAAATTAAAGAATGAAGAGTAAGATAATGATAAAGCCAATTCAATTATTGAATTGGCTTTATTGTTCAGTTATGTTTCTATTTCTATTTCTTTTTGCTTTTCTTTTTTAAAGAAAATCCGTAGGCTACACGGACAGCAAGTTGATCAGTGTTATAATCATTGTAATTTTCATAACGAAGACTTACATCTACATAGCGATTAGCAAAACCAATAGAGGGTGACCAAATAAAGGTATTTCCCATTCCTGAGTGCGTACCAATACCTACTCCTAATTCTCCCATAGCATAGATGTTTTTGTTTAAAAACTGTTTAAATCCTGCTTTTATTGGAACTAATCCTAAATCTCCTTCATCTCCATTAAATAAATGAGTATAACCTGAAGTTAAAGTAAACGAGGTTTTTTGACTAACGTCATATTGGATTCTTGCATCTACACCAAGTGCGGCATCATATTTAGAATCTAAAGGCATACCTCCGTTTAGACCAAAACCTACTCTAAATCCCTGAGGGTAATAAGGCTTGTCTTTCTTTTGAGCTGCAGCTGGCATTGCAACTAAAATAGCACTTAGTGCTAACACTGTAAGTGAAATTTTTTTAGTGAGTTTAATCATGAGGATTGTGTCTTTATTTTGTTGTTTGAGAAAAATATACTGCAATAAACTTGCCGTTTGAGAATATGTTTTTGTTTATTCGTGTAATTAAGAGAGTGAGTTTCCGTATACAGTAGTTATATTTGCACAAAATTTTTGTCAATGAATTTATCAGTATACTATAAAGAATTTGGGTATAATATACGTTTAGCTTATCCTATTATATTAGCAATGCTTGGTCATACAATTGTGGGGGTGATTGATAATATTATGGTGGGGAAAATCGGAGCTACAGAATTAGCAGCAGCTTCTTTAGCAAATAGTTTTGTTTTTATAGCAGTGGCTTTAGGTGTCGGATTTTCAACAGCTTTGACTCCATTAGTAGCTCATAGTGATGCAGAAAAAGATGTAGAAGGTGGAAGAAGTATTTTTATTAATGGGCTGGCATTATGTACTATTTTAGGAGTAGTGTTATTTAGTATTATCTTTTTTGCAAAGCCTCTATTAATGCACATGGGGCAGCCAGAGGAGGTAACGATCCTTGCTAAACCATTCTTAGATATTGTAGCTTTATCTTTGATTCCATTAGTAATGTATCAATCTTATAAGCAGTTTGCAGATGGTAAATCACAGACAAAAAATTCTATGTATGCAACGATAATTGCAAACTTAACTAATATAGTATTTAACTATTTGTTGATATATGGTGTGTGGATTTTCCCCGAATTGGGTATGCTAGGGGCAGCTTATGGTACACTTATTTCGCGTATTGTGATGATTATTTATATGCATTTCGCTTTGAAGAGACAAGAGATGTTTAAGCCTTTCTTATCACATATTAAGTTTCATGAAATCAAAAAGGAGATGTTACTGAAAATTACAAAAATTGGAGTTCCTTCAGGAATGATGAGTTTCTTTGAAGTAGCACTTTTTGTTGGAGCAGTATGGTTATCTGGAATGATAGGTACAGAGGCACAGGCCGCTAATCAGATCGCATTGAGTATGTCTTCGATGACTTTTATGTTTGCAAGTGGGCTAAGCGTAGCTGCGATGATTAGAGTAGGGAATCAAAGAGGATTAAAGGATTATGTGAAGTTAAGAGTAGTAGCGAGGTCTATTATCTTAATGGCAGTTATTATTTATACAGGCTTTGCAATTCTTTTTGTTTTATTCCATCAGTATATTCCAATGTTGTTTTTAGATAATAATGACATCGAAAATGCGGTAATGAATCAAGAAGTGATTAAATTAGCAGGCACGTTATTACTTGTAGCGGCAGTATTCCAAATATCAGATTGTATACAAGTAGTAACATTAGGAGCACTTAGAGGACTTCAAGATGTAAATATGCCTATGGGAATTACTTTTGTATCTTATTGGATTATTGGTTTTCCTATATCTATTTACCTTGGATTGTATACTAGTGTAGGAGCAGCTGGGATATGGATAGGTTTATTAGCAGGATTAACTACTGCTGCAATATGTCTATACTGGCGTTTTCATAAATTGTCAAACAGATTAATAAATAATAATTAGAATTAATATGGAGTTACCAAAATTCGTACTAGCTGATAATACTGAGTATCCAGAGGATATTTTTATTATACATTTAGAATTCCCTAGATTTATCATCAACTTAAATACTGATGAGGTAGAGTTCTTAGAAACAATAGAAGAGTCTGAAGAAGCTGAGATAGAAGCTGAGATGGAAGGATTGATCGTAAAAGCTGGTGAGTTTTACGAAAGAGAGATGGAGCGTTACGTAGATGACGAGGAACTAGACGAAGAAGATTAATATAGAACAAGCTAAATAGTTCAATACTATTTAGCTTGTGAGTTAAAATATAGATCTAAGATTTTATGAGCAGCTGCGAAAGGTGATAATTCACTGTTTTGCACTGCTTTTTTGTTTTCAGTAAGCATTGCTTTTATTTCTGGGTGATTGTAGAAGTTCATTAATATGTTTTCGTTTATAGTCTCCATCATCCAATATTGGTTTTGTTCTTGACGTCTGTTGTCGAAATAACCATTTTCTTTGGTCAATGTGGTGTATTGAGTGATGATGTCCCAAATTTCTTTTATTCCTGTGTTTTCAATAGCACTACAGGTACTTACTTTTGGTGTCCATCCAGAAGGCTTCTTAGGGAAAAGATGTAAGGCTCTATTGTAATCAAGTTTAGCCATATGAGCTCTTTTTATATTTTCACCATCTGCTTTATTGATAATAACAGCATCCGCCATTTCCATAATCCCTCTTTTGATTCCCTGAAGTTCATCACCAGCACCAGCTAGATTAAGTAATAAGAAGAAGTCTACCATACTCTGTACCGCAGTTTCGCTTTGTCCAACCCCCACTGTCTCTACTAGTATAGTGTCAAAACCGCAAGCTTCGCATAAGATTATACTTTCTCTTGTTTTTCTAGCTACACCACCCAAGCTGTCTCCAGAAGCTGATGGGCGTATAAAAGCATTCTCTTCTCGGACTAGTTCTTCCATACGTGTCTTATCTCCTAAGATACTTCCCTTAGTGATACTGCTACTAGGATCAATAGCTAATACAGCTACTTTTTTACCCATTTTAGTCAGTAAGAGACCGAAGGCTTCTATGAATGTACTTTTCCCAACTCCAGGTACACCTGTTATACCAATGCGGACAGATTTATTAGCATAAGGAAGACATCCTTGTACTATTTCGTCTGCTTGTGCGTGATGCAGTGGATTTAAACTCTCAATAAGTGTGATACCTTGACTTAAGGCTACTTTATCATTGTTAATGATTCTCTGAATAATTTCAACAGTAGATATCTTCTGTCTGCGTCTAGCTTGAAACTTAGCTATAGCATCTTGATCCGTAGTATTAGGTTGTTCAATACCTTCGTTTTCAGTTAACGCTGATTTATTATAATTATGCTGTGACATTTTTAAGAATCTATTGGGTTGGTGTAATGATAAAAGGTAAAAGTACTAAAAATAGGCATATTTCGAAATTTATTTGAACGGTTAGGACAGTATATGTACAACCTATTATATTTGGGCTTAACGAAAAATGACGTAATGAATACTAAACTTTTTGCACCCAAAACATTAGTAAACAAAATCAATGAACAAACAGTAAATCAAAAAACAGTCTTTCCAATTCTATTAGCAATAAGCTTTGGACACTTATGTAATGATTTTCTACAAGCTATAGTACCAGCGGTCTATCCTCTATTAAAGACTAACTATAACTTAACATTTGCACAAATCGGAATGATCACTTTTTGTTATCAAGTTTCTTCCTCTTTACTTCAACCTTTAGTAGGAACTTATACAGACAAACATCCAAAACCTTATTCACAAATGATTGGTATGATTTGTTCTATGCTTGGAGTGATTTTACTTAGTTACGCCCCTTCTTATGCAATGGTACTATGTGCTGTTATATTAATAGGAATAGGATCTTCTATATTCCATCCAGAGTCATCTAGGGTATCTTATGTAGCTTCAGGAGGGAAACGTAGTTTAGCACAATCTATTTTCCAGATTGGAGGTAACACAGGAACAGCTTTAGCACCATTATTAGTAGCTTGGGTTGTATTACCAAAAGGACAACAACATTTACTATGGTTCTTAGTTGTTGGTTTTATTGCTCAATTTGTATATGCTTTTATTGGTGGATGGTATAAAGATGTATTAAAGAGTCAAGTTGGTAAGAAGAAGAAAGTTATTCGTATTCCTGAACTTTCTAAGTTAAGAGTATGGACATCTATTGTAGTTTTATTATTACTTATCTTTTCTAAGTATTTCTATGTAGCTAGTATTTCTAGTTATTTTCAGTTTTATACAATGGATAAGTTTGGTATAAGTGAAGTACAAGCTCAGGTTTATCTTTTTTACTTCTTGTTAGCTGTGGCAGCAGGAACTTTAATAGGCGGTTTCTTTGGAGATAAGGTAGGACGTAAATATATTATTTGGTTCTCAGTATTAGGAGTAGCTCCGTTCACGATGTTACTACCTTATGCTTCTTTAGAGTGGACAGGTATATTAATTGTGATTATCGGTTTAATCCTATCCTCAGCATTCCCATCTATATTAGTGTATGCACAAGAGCTATTACCACGTAAAATAGGGATGGTATCAGGTTTGTTTTATGGCTTTGCTTTTGGTATGGGAGGTTTAGGATCTGCTGTTTTAGGATGGTGGGCTGATCGTACTTCTATTGAGAATATCTATATGATTTGTGCCTATTTACCTTTAATAGGGATTATAGCAGCTTTGTTACCAAATATGAAAAAAGTCAAATTTAGAGAAGAGGAGTAGTATCTATTAATTTAAAGTTTATCTTTAAGAGAATCAACCTTTAAACTAGATAGTATGAGAGTAGCGTATATTACACTATCAATAAGTATATTATTTATTTCTTGTGGAACAAAAGATAAATTGACTTCAGATAAAGACAAGTATAAAAAAGAGTATGAGCAAGCTCTAGTTAGTTATAATAAAAATAATGAGCCTCAGATTTATAATAACTCTAATGCTCCTGTATTAGAAGCTGAAAAACCTCTTACCTTAAAGTAAGGTTATATAAAAAAAGCGAGTAAACACAAATGTTTACTCGCTTTTTTTTAGTTATACTTATTTATTATAATATCTTTCCTGATAAGAACATTGCTGCTATAGAGAAGTAGATTATTAATCCAGAAACGTCTACTAGTGTAGCAACAAACGGAGCTGATGCAGTAGCAGGGTCCATTCCAAACTTTCTTAGTATAAATGGTATTAACGAACCTGATAAGGTACCCCATAACACAATGAATAGTAAAGAGACTGATACACTTAGTCCGATAGCAATCCAATGCTCTCCGTAGTCATAGATACCTGCTTCTTGCCAAATAAAGATTCTCACGAAACCTATAATTCCTAAGATACCTCCTAGCATAACTCCTGAGGCAACCTCTTTTCGCATTACATACCACCAATCACTTAACTTTAGCTCTCCTAATGCCATAGCGCGTATAATAAGAGAAGCTGCTTGTGAACCTGAGTTACCTCCACTAGATATGATTAAAGGAACGAATAGTGCTAATACAACTGCCTTTTCTATCTCATCTTCAAAATGTCCCATGGCTGAAGCAGTTAACATTTCTCCTAAAAATAAGATGATTAACCAACCAGCTCTTTTTCGTACTAATTCAAATAGTGGTGTATGTGTATAAGATAAATCTAACTCTTCCATACCCCCGAACTTTTGGATATCTTCAGTATCTCTATCTTTAATAGCATCTAAGATATCATCGAAGGTTACTATACCCACAAGCACTCCGCTTTCAGTAATAATAGGTAGTGCAGAACGATCATATTTCTCGAATATATCAAAAGCATCTTCTGTTTTTGTAGTACTTGTAATAGAAGCAAATGTATTGTCTATTAAGTCTGCTATTAGTGTATTTTCGTCTGCTAGAACTAATTCACCTAGTTTTAAGTCATCAATTAATCTATTGTGATCATCTACTACATAGATATAGTTTAATGTTTCGGCTTTTTTACCATACACCTTGATATGATCTAAAACTTGTCTAACTGTTTTGTTAGCCTTTGTTTGTATGTATAAAGGAGTCATTAAACGAGCAATACTATCTTCTTTATATCCTATTAAGTTAAGTGCAATTTGCTTTTCTTTATCATTTAATAAGTTGATAGAGTATTTAATTAATTCATCTGGGAAATCTTCTAATAACTCTGTACGGTCATCGGGTTCTAAGTTATTAAGTACATCTGCATAATCTTCTCTAGTCATGCTACGCACTATTTCCTCTTGAATATTAATATCTAAAAAGGAGAATACTTCAACTTTTAAGTCAGGTGAAAGCTTTAGAAACGCAAGGTTTCTATCGGTTCTTTTCATCTCTGTAATTGCTTCAGCAATATCTGCTGGGTGCATGTCTTTAAAAGTCATAGATCGAAGCTTATTAAGTAGTTAGTATAATATATTCTTAAAAACTATGCAAAGGTAATCTATACAAAGTGTACTTTAAAATTTCTAATGATTTTTTAATAAAATAAACTTCTCTTAATATTTTATCTATTTAAATTAAAGGTTATCAATAGCATTGTCTAAAATTTGTGAATCTAAGCTTTTCTTAGCCTTGGCGCCCATGTCTTTTAATTTTTGCACAGAAGTTATTAAGTTTCCTTTTCCTTCGCTTAATTTATTGAAGGCATTGTCATATTCATTTCTTGATTCATCTATCTTCTTTCCTACTTTTTGTAAGTCTGTAACTAGTCCAACAAATTTATCATATAGCAAGCCTGCTTGTCTAGCTATTTCATAAGCGTTTTCTTGTTGCTTGCGCTGGCTCCACATTGTTTCTATTGTGCGTAATGTTGCTAATAGAGTAGAAGGGGTTACTATGACGATGTTTTTTTCAAAAGCTTTAGTGTATAGTGTATTATCTGCGTTAATTGCTATAGAGAAGGCTGTCTCTATAGGGATAAATAGCAATACAAAATCAGGACTTGTACCTCTGTATAGTTCGTGGTAATTCTTTTCAGACAATCCTTCTATATGTCTTTTTAAAGAAATTAAGTGCTCTTGTAGATAGCGTTTTTGTTCTTCGATATCTACAGTATTGATATACTGTTCATAAGCAACTAAGGATACTTTAGAGTCAACTACCATATGTCTATTGTCAGGTAAGTAGATTACAACATCGGGTTGTAGTCTATTACCTTCTTCAGAAGTGTAGCTTTGTTGAGTTTCATATTCTCTACCTTTTTCTAAACCAGATTTTTCAAGTACACTTTCTAGAATCATCTCTCCCCAGTTTCCTTGCATTTTATTATCTCCTTTTAAAGCCTTTGTTAGATTAAGAGTTTCTTGACTCATCTTTTGGTTTAGCTGTTGTAACCCAAATATCTGTTGACGCAATGCAGCATGATGGTCAATGCTTTCTTTATGTGTTTGTTCTACTTTTTGTTCGAAGTGAAGTATTTTCTCCTGTAGAGGTGATAATAGCGTTTCTAAGCTAGCTTTATTCTGTTTAGTGAACTTATCACTTTTCTCTTCTAATATTCGATTAGCGAGGTTCTCAAATTCTTTTGTGAACTTCTCTTGAAGATTAGTAGTCTCTTGTTGTTGTGATTCTAATCGTTCTTGTAAATTAATGTATTCTGTATCGCGAATAGATATACGTGCTATTAGTTCCTGATTATCTAATCGGATAATTTCTAAGTTTTCTTCTATTGTTTTCTTTTCACTTTTGAGCTGATCTATCAGTTTATCTTTAAAGTCGCTGTCTGCTTGTAGTCTAATAAGATCTCCAGATGAGGTAGTTTCTTTTTTACCTGATTTACCAATGAAAAAAGCAACGATAATTAGAATAGCTAATAAGCCAATTAATATTTCTTGTGACATGATTTTTGACAATGAAGTTAGATAGTCAAAAGTAGTAAATAATGTCTGTATAACAGAGTGTAGTATTGCTATGGATTTTAGCAAAACTATATTATGGATATAAATGTTTGTAATTTAGGTTTTTGTATTCTTAAATGTTATATCTTTAATATTAGACTATAATTTTAAAGATATTTATTATGAGAAACTTTTTATGTGTATGGTTATTACTTATGGCCTCAAGTTTATTTGCTAATTCTTTTGTCTCTATTCCTGTTAATGATACACTTATACAGAGTGATATTAAGCAAGAAGCAAAGAATAAAAAGAAAAGAGATTTAAAAGAAAAACTAACTCAGATGGATGGATATATTGCTTGTAATTTTACACAAGTGGATGAAACACAATCTATCGCAGATGGGAATGTTTTTATGAGCCCTGAAGCTATGACAAGCCTTAAGAAGTTTGTGATGAAAGATCGAAATGTATTACTTAGCTCTATTTTTATAATTTCAGCTTATGACTCTATAGAATTTGGAGAGTATGAGGTATGTGCAGGCGGTATTTATTATAAATATTATAATAGTAGAGTAGATAAAAGAGAAGGATACTCTAGAAATAAATAAAAAAAGCCCACTTGATAAAAGTGGGCTTTTTTAGTATTATCTACTTAAGTACATTTTTCTACGAGAATAGATTTCATAGAATTGATCGTCTCTTAAGTTTTCGATAAACAAGATACTTTCTCCTGTAGATTTCATTTCAGGTCCTAATGCTTTATTTACATTTTTGAACTTGTTGAAAGAGAATACTGGAGTTTTGATTGCGTATCCGTTTAATTGTGGATTAAAGTCAAAATCAGTTACCTTGTTGTGTCCTAGCATTACCTTAGTAGCGTAGTTTACATAAGGTTCTCCATACGCTTTAGCGATGAATGGAACTGTTCTAGATGCTCTAGGGTTAGCTTCGATGATATATACAATATCATCTTTGATAGCGAACTGAATGTTGATTAAACCAACTGTTTTTAAAGCTACAGCAATTTTTCTTGTGTGGTCTTTAATTTGGTTTAACACATATTCACCTAAGTTAAATGGAGGTAACATAGCGTGGCTATCACCAGAGTGAACTCCACATGGTTCTATATGCTCCATAATACCGATGATGTGTACATTCTCACCGTCACAGATAGCATCTGCTTCAGCCTCAATAGCTCCTGCTAGATAGTGGTCAAGTAATAATGAGTTACCAGGAATAGAGTTCAGTAATTCGATTACGTGCTCCTCTAATTCTTTTTTGTTGATAACGATCTTCATTCCTTGTCCTCCTAATACATAAGAAGGTCTTACTAATAGAGGGAAGTCTAATTGATCTGCTAATTTATTAGCTTGTTCAGCTGTTTTAGCAACACCGAATTGAGGGAATGGGATGTCTAATTGCTCTAATAATTCAGAAAAACGCCCTCTGTCTTCTGCTAAGTCTAATGCGTCAAAGCTAGTTCCTAAGATCTTAATACCATTCTTCTCTAGTTTTTCAGCTAGTTTCAGCGCTGTTTGACCACCTAACTGTACGATTACTCCTTCTGGTTTTTCGTGTTGGATGATGTCATAAATATGTTCCCAGAATACTGGTTCGAAGTATAATTTGTTCGCTGTATCAAAGTCAGTAGATACTGTCTCTGGATTACAGTTAATCATAATCGTTTCATAACCACACTCTTCAGCAGCTAATACTCCATGTACACAAGAGTAATCGAATTCAATACCTTGACCGATACGGTTAGGTCCTGAACCTAGTACCACTACCTTTTTCTTATCTGTTACGATACTTTCGTTAGAGACATAACGTGTACCGTCAGGTCTTTCGATTTCAGCCTCGAACGTAGAGTAGTAGTAAGGAGTCTTAGCAGGGAATTCTGCAGCACAAGTATCTACTAATTTAAACACACGTTGAATGTTCATTGTATCACGTAAGTCGTGTACTTTACTCTCAAGTGTATTTAGCATATGAGCGATTTGTCTATCGGCAAAACCTTTTTGTTTTGCTTCTAGTAATAAATCTTTAGGTAGAGTTTCAAGTGTATATTTAGAAATCTCTTTTTCTAACATATATAGTTCTTCGTATTGTTTTAAGAACCACATGTCGATTTTAGTGATTTCGTGTATTCTACTTAATGGAATACCGTGTTGGATTGCATCATAGATTACGAAAACTCTATCCCAACTTGCGTGAGTAAGTTTATCGATAATTTGATCATAGTTAGTGTATCCTTTACCGTCAGCTCCTAGACCATTACGTTTAATCTCTAATGATTGAGTTGCTTTGTGTAAAGCTTCTTGGAATGAACGTCCGATACCCATAACCTCACCTACAGATTTCATTTGAAGACCTAATGTTCTATCAGCGCCTTCAAATTTGTCAAAGTTCCAACGAGGTATTTTAACGATTACATAGTCTAAAGTCGGCTCGAATAAAGCAGATGTAGATTTAGTAATTTGGTTTTGTAATTCATCAAGTGTATATCCTAATGCAAGTTTAGTTGCAATCTTAGCGATAGGGTAACCAGTCGCTTTAGAAGCTAATGCAGAAGAACGAGATACACGAGGGTTGATCTCAATAGCTACGATATCTTCTTTTTCGTCTGGTGATACAGCGAACTGTACGTTACATCCTCCAGCGAAGTTACCGATACTACGCATCATCTTGATCGATAGATCACGCATTCTCTGGAATGTTCTATCTGATAATGTCATAGCAGGAGCTACTGTGATACTATCTCCTGTGTGGATACCCATAGGGTCCATATTCTCGATAGTACAGATGATTACTACGTTATCATTTTTGTCGCGTAATAATTCTAATTCGTATTCTTTCCATCCCAATAAAGCTTTGTCAATTAAAACTTCGTGGATAGGAGAAGCTTCTAATCCATAAGTTAATAAATCGTCGAAGTCTTCTTCTTTGTGAACGAAAGCTGCTCCAGTACCTCCTAAGGTAAATGAAGGACGAATAACTAATGGGAAACCAAATTTTTGAGCGATCTCTTTTCCTTCTAAGAATGAGGTAGCTGTACTTGCAGGAGCTGCAGGAACATCTATTTTTTCTAGAAGTTGTTTGAACTGCTCACGATCTTCAGTGATGTTAATAGCGTTGATATCAACACCGATTAGGCGAACTCCGAAGTCTGCCCATATACCTTTCTCATCGCATTCTAAACATAAGTTTAGTGCTGTCTGACCACCCATAGTAGGTAATACAGCATCAATCTCAGGATGAGCTACAAGAATCTCAATAATAGATCTTGCTGTCAGTGGTTTTAAGTAAATATGATCTGCCATAGATGGGTCAGTCATAATTGTCGCAGGATTAGAGTTAATCAAAATAACTTTAATTCCTTCTTCTCTTAAAGATCTTGCTGATTGTGAACCTGAGTAATCGAATTCACAAGCCTGTCCGATAATGATTGGTCCAGAACCAATGATTAATACAGTTTTGATAGAATTGTCTTTGGGCATTTTAATTGTGTTGTTATGTTAAATACTTCGTTGTGAGTGAAGTAAGTTTAGTGTTGTTGTGTGTGATAGATGGTATGTTTTACGACAAAGTATAAAAAAAGGCGTTACGAATAATAGTAACACCTTTATTTATGTTTGAATCAAACATTATTTTTTATGTCTTGTTTCACAAGAAACAGTCAATTTATGTCTTCCTTTAGCTCTTCTAGCAGCTAATACTTTTCTACCGTTAGGAGTAGACATTCTATCCATGAAACCATGTTTGTTTCTTCTTTTTCTATTCGATGGTTGAAACGTTCTTTTGCTCATTGCTTTTATCTTTAAATCTTAATTTTACTAATCTAACTGGTTTATTTGAATTAGCTGTTGCTTAAAAACCGAGTGCAAATATATAAAAGTCTTTTTACTCTTACAAAACGTTTTTGAAAAATATTTTCATTCTTTTCATGATTAGATTTTTTAAGTGATTGTTTTCTACTTTAACAACTTCAAATCTATCCAATCTAATATTTCTTTATCTTTTGTAGTATCGAATTTTCTTGCATAAAGAAAATTGTCTGAAGCTGTTTTTAAAAACTCCTTATCTTCGATTGTAAAAGTAACTGGTAGAGGAACATTCGTTCTATCCCAATCTATATATGTTAGTAAAGATTCGACTTTAATATCGATATCATCTTTCATAACTTGTACTAATAGAGTTTGAAAAAAATATTCATCAGAACAAAACGATACTTTAAAGAAATTATAAAATTCATCATAATTAGAATTGTATAAATCTACTATTTTTTGCAATGTATCATATCTCAATGACCACCATTGAGAGCCTTTGTAAAACGTTATAGATGGATTGAGTTTTTTTTCTGTAAAAAAATACTTTAAGTATTTAAATTTAAAGCACCTTTTAAGTAGTGATTTGTATATACCTGTAAAGTTATGTTTTTTAAAAATTACATAATCACCTCTTTTATCACTTCTGTTAACTTTGTAACCTTTGAAGTTTAAGTAAGGGCGGTAATGTTTTTCTTTAGCTACAAAAAATTCAATGAAATCTTTTGATATATTCTCAGAGTAAAATTTTGTAATCTCTTTTGCGTTTTTTAGGGGGTAATCTTGTCCACTAATTAAGACTATTCTATCTTCTGGTTGTACAGGAAATAGTTTTAAATTTTGTATTAGATTAAGTGTTGCTTGAACTTGTGAAAAATCTCCCCAAATACAGTTAACTCTGTTCTCTATGAAATGTATGTTTTTTTTATAACTAATTTCTTTAAATATATCGATAGAAGTTTTAGAATCAATGTGAATTAGAAAAAAAACTTGATCATCTGTCAATTGACTTATCATACGTTTTAACTGTGATGGATTTGTATGAGCTTGTACTAAATAATATATTTTCATATTGAAACAATAAAAAATTATAACTTCATATTGAAGTAAATGAAATCAATATGAAGCTGTTATTGAAGAGAGTTAACTTATCTTTCGTTTTTGATTAGAAATAATAATGAAGACAAAAGATTTTACTTAATTATACTTTTTTAAACTAAAACAAATATAGTATAGTTTTGAAATAAAATATCTTTTATGATAATATAATAATTATATTTTATCTGATGCGAATTATAAATATACAGGAGATAATCTGTTTTGTAATACTAAGTCTTATAGATTCGGTCTAAATGACTATAGTTATATGGTTGACTCTGTGGGGGATAGTGGCGATTGAGAATGATAAAACATATTATTATACTTGGGTAGGAAGTGATAAGCGAAAGCCGAAAGTACAACCAGAAATGGGAGAACATGGACAGTATATGCTGAATAAGATGAAAGCTTTTACCACTATGCAGACGGTAAAGATATACGAAGATATACAAGCTCATCAAATGAGCAGAACAAAATAATAAAGAGCTCCATTAAGGAGCTCTTTTCTGTTTATATAATCGTTGATTTGTGATACGGGATATTATCTTGATATCGATATCCTGTTCTGTATCGAATATGGTTACAGATATAGTCACCGATATCAGATGTAATAAATTTAGAAGTCTTGTCTAAGTCAGTAGTTAATACTCCTGCATTGATACAGTGTAGTACTGCATCCTCTATAGCTTCAGCAGCTTCGTGTTCGCCTAAATGTTCTAGCATCATAGCTCCACTTAATATGGAAGCAATAGGATTAGCGATTCCTAGTCCTTTTGCCTGTGGATAAGAACCGTGAATAGGCTCGAATAAAGCGCTTTCTTCTCCGATAGATGCAGAAGGCAATAATCCAATAGAGCCACCGATAACACTAGCTTCATCAGAAATAATGTCTCCAAACATATTTTCTGTTAGAATAACGTCAAACTGTTTTGGGTTTAAGATTAATTGCATAGCCGCGTTATCTACAAACATAAAGTCTAGTTCAACTTCTGGGAACTCCATAGCAATAGTCTTCACTACTTTTCTCCACAGCCTAGAAGTTTCTAATACGTTTGCTTTATCTATAAGTGTCACTTTATTATTACGTTGTTTCGCTGTTTTAAAAGCTAGACGAGCGATGCTTTCTATTTCTTCTTGATGATATGAACAGATATCTACTGCTGACTTGCCGTCAGCAGAAGTACTTTTGTCTCCGAAGTAGATACCGCTAATTAATTCTCTATAAATTACCATATCAGTTCCCTGAATGATGCTTTCTTTTAAAGGGCTTTTATTGATCAGCTTATGATACGCTTTTACAGGGCGTACATTAGCATAAAGGCCTAATTCTTTTCTAAGAGCAAGTAACCCTTGCTCAGGGCGTATCTTCGCAGACGGATCATTATCGTATTTAGGATCCCCAATCGCGCCAAAAAGCACAGCATCCGAAGCCTTGCATTTAGCTAATGTTTCCTGTGGCAAAGGATTGTTTGTTTCGTCTATAGCAATAGCTCCGATTAATGCTTCGTGATATTGTAATTGGAACACATAGGTCTGTGCCGCTGCGTTTAATACTTTTATTGTCTCGTGGATTACCTCAGGGCCTATACCGTCTCCCGATAATACCGCTATATTGTATTTGTTCATCATGTCTAGTACGATTTAGTTTGTTCAAAGGATTTTATTGCATCCTTTTTAGCAATTAAGAAGTCTATGTCGTCATATCCATTTAGCAAACAGATCTTTTTATACGGATCTAGTTCATAGTGCTCTTTTTGATTATTGACTGTAATAGACTGTTGTTCCACATCCACATCTATCTCTACATTAGGGTTATTTTGTACTTCATTAAATAAGTAAGAGAGATACTCCTTACTTACCATAATAGGAAGTACACCATTGTTTAAAGCATTCGTTTTAAAGATATCTGCAAAGTAACTACTCACAATCACTTTAAAACCATAATCAGATAAAGCCCATGCTGCGTGTTCTCTACTACTTCCACACCCAAAATTATTACCAGCGATTAATATTTCACCAGCGTATTTAGGGTTGTTTAGAGAGAAGTCTTTTTTCTCACTACCATCATTGTTATATCTCCAGTCTCTAAATAGATTATCACCGAAGCCTTCTCTGTTTATACTTTTTAAGAAACGAGCAGGTATGATCTGATCTGTATCTATATTCTCTATAGCTAATGGAGTAGCGGTAGATGTTATCTTAGTTAAGGCTTGCATATTCATTCATTTTAGAGTAAGTAATCTTTCCTTCTACAGCTACGATAGCTGCTGTTAATGGGCTTGCTAATAAGGTACGAGCTCCTTGTCCTTGTCTTCCTTCGAAGTTTCTATTTGAAGTAGAAACACAGAATTCGCCTGATGGTATCTTGTCTTCATTCATCGCTAGACAAGCAGAACAGCCTGGTTGTCTAATTATAAAACCAGCTTCTTGGAACACTGTGTCTAGTCCTTCCTCTTTTATCTGAGCGACTACTTTTTGTGAACCAGGTACTATTAGAGCATTGATGTCTTTAGAGATTTGCTTTCCTTTAATATAAGAAGCAGCTACCCTAAAGTCTTCTATTCTCGCATTCGTACAACTACCTATAAAAACGTGTTTAATCGGTATCGTATCAATAGCCTGACCAGGTAATAATCCCATATAATTAAGAGCTTTCTCTTCTGATTCATTTTTATTGAATGGAATGAACGTATCTATGTCTATTCCCATACTTGGGTTAGTACCATAAGTAATCATCGGCTTGATATCCTCAGCATTGAAGTGATATTCACAGTCAAATTTCGCATCCTTATCTGTTGGTAACGTTGACCAATACGCTACTTTTTGATTCCACTCTTCTCCTTGAGGAGCAAAGGTTTTATTTTTTACATAGTCAAAAGTAGTTTTGTCAGGAGCTATCATTCCTCCACGAGCTCCCATCTCTATACTCATATTGCAGACCGTCATTCTCCCTTCCATACTCATCTCTTCAAATACGTTACCAGCATATTCACAGAAGTATCCCGTACCCGCATCTGTTCCTACCTGAGAGATGATATATAAGATCACATCTTTTGGTTGTACATGAGCATTAAGCTTACCACTTACAGTGATACGCATAGTCTTTGGTTTATTCATTAAGATACATTGACTAGCGAATACTTGCGCTACTTGGCTCGTCCCGATACCAAATGCTATAGTTCCGAATGCGCCATGAGTAGAAGTATGACTGTCTCCACAGACCATACTCATACCTGGCTGAGTAATACCAAGTTCGGGTGCGATAATATGCACTATTCCTTGGTATGGGTGTCCTAAATCATAGTAAGTAATGTTGTTTTCCTTACAGTTAATTGCTAATTGTTCTACTTGCTGTTTTGATAAAGGATCTTTTATTGGTAATTCTTGATTTAGAGTAGGTACATTGTGATCCACTGTAGCGATGATTTGTTGAGGTCTAAAGACAGGAATCTCTCTCTTCTTTAGTTCATCAAAGGCTTGTGGACTTGTTACCTCATGAATTAGATGTTTGTCAATATATAATATATCCGGACCGTTCTCAATACTTTCTACGACATGGGCATCCCATACCTTGTCAAATAATGTTTTTGGTGTTTTACTCATTTTCTTTGTTTGTTTAGGCGTGTTTAATAATCTGGTTTTGTGTATACATATTCATAATGGCAAATAAGTCTACTTCGGTTACTTCTTTTTTAGTATCTGCTACGCCTAAGAAATATTCGTATAAAGTATCTAGTTCTGTTTTAGTGACATCATATCCGATATTCTTGAAGCGATATGCTAAGGCAGATCTACCACTACGCGCTGTTAGAATGATAGAAGAAGCGTCTACACCTACATCTTTAGGGTCAATAATCTCATAAGTGTCTCTTCGTTTAATCACTCCATCTTGATGAATACCAGAACTATGAGCAAAGGCATTCGCACCTACGATAGCCTTATTCGGTTGTACTACCATTCCCATCGTAGAAGAAGTCAACTGACTTAAGTGGTTTAACATCGTCGTATTAATATCTGTATGAAAGCCTAAATTTTCATGTTGTTTTAAGATCATGACTACTTCTTCTAGAGCAGTATTACCTGCGCGTTCACCTATACCATTGATAGTACACTCGATCTGTCTAGCTCCATTGATTATTCCAGCGATAGAATTAGCAGTAGCCATTCCTAAGTCATTGTGACAATGACATGATAAGATGACGTTTTCTATTCCTTTGACATGATCTCTTAGGTACTTGATTTTGTTTCCATAATCTGTAGGTAGACAGTATCCAGTAGTATCTGGGATATTGATCACTGTCACCCCTGCTTGGATCACTGCTTCACAGACTTTCGCTAGATAAGCATTATCAGTTCTACCAGCGTCTTCTGCATAGAACTCTACGTCGTGTACATACTTCTTAGCATAAGCTACAGCTTCTGCAGCACGATCTATAATGGCCTCTTGTGTTGAGTTAAACTTGTATTTTATATGTGAGTCAGATGTACCGATACCTGTGTGTATTCTTGGTTTTTGTGCAAACTCTAATGCTTTAGCTGCCGAATCTATATCTTTTGTATTCGCACGAGTAAGTGCACATATTTTAGCGTTTTTAACGATTTTACTAATCGCCTGAACAGCTTCAAAGTCACCAGGACTAGAAATAGGAAAACCTGCCTCAATCACATCAACACCTAATTCATCGAGTTGCTGAGCAATAGTTAACTTTTGTTGTTTATCTAGTTTACAACCAGGTACTTGTTCTCCGTCTCTTAATGTGGTGTCAAAAATCTCAATCTTTTCAGTTTTCATATTTTTATGTTTTTAAATAACTTTAGACAAAAGTGTATAAAAGCTTTTTGTTAACTTTATCAAAAAAACAAAAACTACAATGTTAAAAAACCAATTTCAATATC
Source organism: Myroides odoratimimus (assembly GCF_001485415.1). Classification (GTDB taxonomy): domain Bacteria; phylum Bacteroidota; class Bacteroidia; order Flavobacteriales; family Flavobacteriaceae; genus Flavobacterium; species Flavobacterium odoratimimum. The sequence goes on along the minus strand of NZ_BCMQ01000006.1, from coordinate 41,749 downwards.
TAAGTTGTTGTTTTTTAGTTTGTTAAAATATTTTTTATTACAATGTCAAATTGGGGGAAAGACTGGTTATTTATATTGATAAAATCTTTGACAAGGTCAGAGAAACGTCAATTTACTTTATATGTGAATAGGTTGCAGAATAATGCTGATGCTAAATTCATCTCACTATTTAATGCGATGGATAAGATGGAGGAGTATGATGAGCAAGTTATTCTCAAACAAAAAATAACGAGTAAACAACAATTATCCAACTTAAAAGCAAATCTGTATAAAGCTATTTTGGCTAGCCTTCGTATGAATCCTAGTAAGAAAAATGTAAGAATACAGATACGTGAACAATTAGATTTTGCAACCATTTTGTATCAAAAAGGATTACATAAACAAGGATTAAAGATATTAGACAAGGCGAAACAAATCGCTTTAGATGTAGAGGAGAAGAGCCTGGCTCTAGAGATTATAGAACTAGAAAAGGTAATCGAATCTCAGTATATCACTCGTAGTATTACGGGGCGTGCAGACGAGCTTATCGCACAGTCTAATGACCTGATTATACAGAACTATTATGCGACTAAGTTATCTAATCTATCACTGAAGTTCTATAACGAGATGCTTACCTCAGGGTATGCTAAGAGCGAGGAAGATAAGCAAGAACTAATTACCCGATTTAGTGATCAGCTCTTAGATATAGATGTGAAGGTGCTTAACTTTAGAGAGAAGTTGTGGTACTTTAAAGCACATGTGTGGTTATGTTTTCTAATCCAAGATTATCACAACGCTTATAAATATGCTAAGCTATGGGTAACGCTATTCTATGAGCATCCTAAGATGATACAGAGTCATCCTATATGGTATTTAAAAGGGAATTCTTATTTATTTAAAATTTTATTGTTGTTTAAATCAGTGGATAAATACATCTATTGGAATTCTAAGTTAGAAGAACAATTGGCTTTAGAGAGTTTCCCTCAGTCTATGAATATAGATTCTCAGCGATTCTTATTACAGTTTAGTAATAAGTTGAATATAGAGTTTATACAGCAGACTTATAATGGCAGTTTACTTTTTGTCAAGCAATTACAGCGTGGTATTAATGAATATCGAAATATGATCGATGAGCATCACTTCCATATTCTATATTTTAAAGTAGCTTCTTTGTATTTCGGATACAAGAAATATGATGATTCTCTTGCCTATACAGAACGGATTCTCAATAAGTCTGATTACTCTGTACAGGAAGATTTACTATTCCATACCCGTATTTTATCTCTAATGGCACAGTATGAGTCTGGGAAAGATCAGCATTATGAAGACTTTATTAAAGCCAATAGAGCCTTGATGAAAAAGATGAAAAATAAAACACAGATACACGATACCTTTATGAGTCTATTCGAAGGACTATTAGGGGCATCGGTTAAAGATCAGAAGCTTGTGTTAGAGCGATTTGTAAAAGAAACTGAAGAGCTCTATACGAATAGATTTTATGTGAGAAGTATTCTCTATATAGATGTCCTAAATTGGGCAAAGAAGAAAATAGCTTAGTGTAAATATATCGACTTATGCAATGATAAAAGCCACATAGACTTCTTAGTTTATGTGGCTTTGTTTGATTAAAATGTGTTGGATGTTTCAAAAGAATTACTATCTTCGCCACAGTATTAGAAAATAATACAGTATTAATTCCATAGAAATAGGTTATACTTAGTTGTATATGAAAAGGGAATCGTGTGAGAATCACGAACTGTCGCGCAACTGTAAGTAACTCATTAATTTTTTATCCAAGTGATCCACTGTTATTACTTAAGTAATGGGAAGGACGATAAAAAATAGTTACAAGTCAGGAGACCTGCCTAATTCTGTTTATAGACTATGCTTTCGCGGTTTAGAGCTTTATGTCAAGTTGGAATGTGTTTATTATTTAATCCATGAGATTATAGTCTATATAATCTAGGATAAGCGCATTATATCTTTTCATTTAATTCCAAATCATTTTCTCGAATAGCAGTTTGATAGATTTCTATCTAGTCTATAGTATTGTCTGAATACTGTAGGATTAACGAATATAACTATGTTAATAGAAGCAGAGATAGAAGAACGCAAATCGAAGGCAATCACAAGTGTCTTTAAGGTAGTATTTCCAGATACTACTAATCATCATAACACGATGTTCGGTGGACGAGTAATCATGATGATGACAGAGACAGCATTTATGACTGCTACGCGTTTTTGTAGAAAGAACTTTGTGATTGTTAGCAGTGATAAGATTGACTTCAGCAAGCCGATACCAGCAGGCTCATTAGTAGAGATGGTAGGCGAGGTAGAGTCTATCGGTAATACGAGTATTCGCATCCGTGTCAATGTGTACAGAGAGAAGATGAGAGAGGATGAACGCATCCAAGTAGTGACAGGAGTATTTACACTCGTAGCATTAGATGATAATTTCAAACCGATATCTATATTAGACTAGGTTTTATACAAGTAAATTTTGTAAGCATCTTACATTTTTTAGTTTTTGGTAGGGGGATAGACAGGTTAGTGTTTATCCCCATTTTTTTTGACTCCTTTTAACCCAGAATCAGTGATAGACAGATAAACGAAAAGTAATTATACAAAATAGCTCTGAATTAGTGATACAAGCATACTATAGTATGGTTTTAGAGCTAATGAAAGAGATATGAAGTAGAATTGCTTTGTAGTATTTGGCTAACGCTTATTCTGGGTTTAATCTAGTCTTTGAGATCTAAACATTGGTTTCATTATAGCTATCTAACTCCATTTATAAACCTTTTATAAGAGGTATAATCTTAAAAATAATAAACTCATTTTTTTACTTTTTGATTCAAAAATTGACCTTTTATAACGAGTTTTTATAGAGTATACTTCCTTTTTTTTGATAATTAGCTCTGTAAAGACCTATAATTAGTTCTTTTTGAAAAAAAAGATGTCATTTTTTTTAGTAACTAATTTTGTTTAATGTGTTGATTAATAGCGGTTTGTTTGTTTTTTGTGTAGAATGAATAGTTTCTTTATATCCCCTTAAAGCCTTATAAACAGTAGTTTGACTGCAATTCCTTCGACAGTTGGTGGACAATAACCCGTATTTAGTGGGTAAAAGAGGTCGTTAGTCGAAGAAGTGTCCTTTTATTGACCATGTATTTTCCTTGGATATAAGGTTAAAATAAATTTGAGAAATAGTGAATCTGTCAGATAATGTCTAGGATTTTGGAAATGGACTTTATAGTTTTGGATTCACTTGTAAAAAACCAATAAACATCACGCATGAAAGGATTGTTAAACATTGTATTAACAGTGGTATTAGCTACTACAACTATGACTGTATATGGTCAAAAAAAGAAAAGAAATGTAAAGCAGTATAATAGTGTTGAGGTATATCGTGCCAATGATGTTATTCAAGATTTATTAAAATCAGGAAGAGATACGGTTTTTACGAGACATTATTTAAGCAGCTTCTTAGTAGACTCTACGCGTTTATGGAAAGAAGAAGTAAAGTATACAGGAGAAAAACTGGACGATAATAAATATAAGCTGTCTGCTCAGAGTAGGCTTAAAGAAAAGAATTCGGATGAGCTAAAGCTAAATACCGAAAGTGAGAAGGTATATCATAAGAATAAATCAGATGCTGTTTATGTATTGAATAAAAGATATCTAGTGGATGGATTAGTAGAAGAGGTAGTTCATCAGAATAAACAATATGTTGTCAAATGTATAGATAAGGAAGGGAACGTGTTGAATGAAACAGGATGCCTTCGCTACTCTCAGACACCTTTCCCAGTTGAAAAAACAGAAAAGTTTCAAAACAATCTACAAAAAACAATAACTAATCTAGTAAGTAAGAGTAAAGGTAGACTACCTCGTTATATCATATTGGCTATTGAAGCAGATTATGAGAGCCAACGTTGGAATCTAGCTTTAGACTTTCCTAAAGAGTATAAGTTAGGCTCTGATATGCACACTAGTTTAGTAGCTGCTATAGCACATGTGTTAAATAATGAGAAACTAGAAGAATATCATTTTGATAAAGATATTAATGGTAATTATTATAATAGAACTATGTTTATCCCATTATCTTTTAGATGATAAGAATAGTTAGAGATTAAAGAACTCTAGAGTATTGAAAATATAATGTTTTGAAGAAGGAATGATCTAAGAGAATAGTAATAGTTATCTAGGTGATAGGTCGTTTAGAACAAGAGTAATCTTAAATAGAAAGTATTTATACAATAAAGTAGGTGAAAAATACTTTTATAGTTATATGTAATTAAATTATAGAATAAAGAAATAGATATGATAATGAGACAAATGCAATTAAATAGAATAACGGCGTTAATACTTTTTTTAATTTCAGTATTAGGATATGGTCAGGGGGGACCAGCTTCTGATGCGCTTATAATTAATAGGTAGCTTTTAAGTGGATATGATATTGTAAAAGAGTTAAATAAGCAAGAGAAAGATACATTGTTTACTAGATACTTTAACAGTATTAATGCTGTTGATTCTGTATCTACGTGGGACAGAGTAGTGAAGTATACAGGGAAAAGCCTAAAGGATAATCAGTATTTACTAATGACTAAGACTTATAAGCTTGATATAGAAACAAGAAAATTAGTTAAAGAGGAAGAAAGCAAAAGAACTTTATTAGATAAGAAAGGAAAGAAACAGGTCTACATAAGAAAGCAATTCTTAAAAGGGGGGGCTAGTAGAAGAGTATAAGAGTGATAAAGGGAAGGAGACCATTAGCTGTTATGATAAAAATGGAGCTAAGTTAAACGATAAGGGATGTCTGCTATATAGTTATTCTAAATTTCCAGGACATAAGTTTGAGGCTTTATCTATAGATGTAAAACAGGGAATACAGAATCTTCTGTATAGTTCTAAAGGAAAAATACCTTCTTACATCTTACTGAATATAGAAGCTGATTATTTAAGTAAGAAATGGTTTGTAACATTTTCTTTTCCTGAAGACTATAAAGTGAGTAATCATTTGTACTCGGGTTTAGTGATTAATATTCTTAATGCCCTAAATAGTTTAAAAATAGAAGAGTATCACTTTAATAAAGATTTATATGGTAATTTCTATAATCGTAACTATACTATTCCTTTGACATTTATAGCTCACCATGGATAGTTATAGTGTGTTAAATGATAGAATGTAAGTTTTGTATGAAATATTAATAATAAGTTAAAGTTTTATCTTTTTTGTCAGATAATGTCTAGGATATACGGAGTGGACTTTCTAGTTTTGATTTTATATGTAAAATATTAAATCAAACCTCAATGAAAGTATTATTTAAATCAACGCTATTATTTGTAGCTATAGTTATATCTTCACTTGGTTATAGTCAGACTACACCAGGCGGAAGTGCCCTTAGACAGAGTCGAATGAAATTTACGGGGAATGATATTATTAAGAGTATTCTAAAAAAGAATGAGAATATAACTTTTACACGCTATTTCAACGGTGGATTTGAGGTTGATTCTACTCGTTCTTGGACAAATAGAGTGGTCTATACAGGTAGTGTATTAGCTGATAATAAGTATGAGTTTAAATCAAAAATATATAAGAGAGATTTAAATACTAAAGAAGAAACTCTTTATATGGATAGGGTTGTAACCTATCTTAATAAAAAAGAAAAGGGTTCTACACTTGTTACTAAGCAATTTTTGTTGGATGGATTGATAGAAGAGATTACAACTGTAAATAAAGAAAAAGTGATTAAATGCTATTCTAAAGATGGAAAAGTTATTAATACTGATGGTTGTTTGTTATATACTAGATTTAAGTTTCCAAAGGATAAAATGATAGATTTATCTGAAAAAGTGAAGGCAAAAATAACTAATACTATTTATACTAAGAATGGTTCTGTGCCTAATTATATATTAGTAAATATTGAATCTGATTATAAAGCTCAAAAGTGGAATCTGGCATTAGATTTTCCTAGAAATTATAGTTCAGATAATGCTATGTATACTGAATTAGTGACAGATATTATGTATGCTTTAAAAAATGAAAAGTTAGAAGATTATCATTTTAATAGAGATATTAATGGAAATTACTATAATAGCAATTTGATTGTTCCAATTACTTTTAATAAAGCAGTGAATAAAAGATAAGATATTAACTTGGTATAATATGATTGGCGATATAAACTAATTGAGTGTAACATTCAATAGGGAAGAGATAGAAATGAATACGCTCTGATGACTAGTCATCAGAGCGTATTTTTTATACTATTTAGAGTTGTTGCTAAAGAAATAATAAATCACATATAACCATCCGAGAAAGAAATGGACAATGGCCCAAAGAATAGATTTATTTCTCGTCCAAGATAGGAATACTGCGATAAGCGAACCTAGTGTAAGTCCACCTCCCCATATCTTGATGGAGGGACTATCTGCAAAGGCTGAGGTCGTGATAAGGATCATGGCCGTGATCCAAAATGCATGAGATTTGTTCATAATGATTTTGTTTTTTGTGTTAATTACCTATAAAGTTAATAAAAAATAATTTTATAACTAATTGTAATTTAGAGTTGTAATGGAAATAAGGATTGTATTACAACGAAAGGTCAAAAACAAAAAGCTCAAGAATCCTTGAGCTAGTAGAGGTTTATGGCTATGGTAATACATGAAAAAAGCTACTCATAGAGAGTAGCTTTATATGTTGCTTAGTGCTTATGCAAGAATGCTTGTCTTTGTAAAAGAGTTTCTTCACTTTCGACATGGTTGTCGTCAGGAATACAACAATCTACTGGACAAACTGCCGCACACTGAGGTTCTTCGTGGAATCCTTTACACTCTGTACACTTAGAAGGTACGATGTAGTAGAACTCATCAGAAACAGGTTCTTGAGCTGCTTCAGCATCAACTTCAGTACCATCAGGTAAAACTACCTTACCTGTTAAGGCTGTACCGTCTTTATATCTCCAGTCATCTGCTCCTTCATATATCGCTGTGTTAGGACATTCAGGTTCGCAAGCTCCACAATTTATGCATTCGTCTGTTATAATGATTGCCATAGCTTATATTTTGTTTTATATGTATTAACTTTGTATGCAAATTTACACCCAAAACAATTCACAAACAAGTCAATATGAATTTAGATGTTAAAAAAAATGCATTTGTTAAGTTAGGTCAATTTTTGAGCCAATTCGCTGCAAATGAATTTGTAAAAAACAATGATGTATGTCATAATGATGAATTTTTTTCAAAGTTTGAAGAGCTGATTCACAGCTCAGTAAACTACAATGGATGGTTCACATTAGAACAAGTAGTGATCTCGATCAACTCTTGGGCAAGTGCGTTGACACAAGATAATTTAGAAAAGTGGACTTCAAAATATGATTTTTCTACTGAGCCTAATAAGCGAGTAGGATTGATTTTAGCAGGTAATATTCCTTTAGTAGGATTTCACGATTTTATCAGTGTATTGATTTCGGGTAATATTGCTAAGGTAAAAATGTCTTCTAATGACCAAAAATTACTTCCTTTTTTAGCGAATTACTTAGTAGCTGTAGAGCCTGGATTTGCTAGTCGTTTTGATTTTATTGAAGGGAAGATGGAAGGATTTGATGCAGTGATAGCTACAGGAAGTAATAATACAGCTCGTTATTTTGATTATTACTTTAATAGTGTTCCTAATATCATTCGCAAGAATAGAAACTCTGTTGCTGTCTTAGATGGTACAGAGAGTCATGAGGATATGGTGGCTTTAGGTAAAGATGTGTTTACATACTACGGCTTAGGATGCCGTAATGTATCTAAGATATTCGTACCAGAAGGTTATGTATTTGATAGTTTTTATCAAGGTATGTTTGAGTACAAAGATGTTATAGAATATGAGAAATATTCTAATAACTATGATTATAATAAAGCTGTATTCTTAATGAGTGAGTTTAAGATTCTAGATAATGGATTCTTAACTGTGAAAGAGGATAAGGGATATGCTTCACCTATATCGTCTGTATTCTATGAATACTATACTGATATTAATGAGGTAAAAGCGAGACTAGCTGAGGATGTGGATAAGATACAATGTATCGTGTCTAATAATCTAGTAGATGGCAGTATTGCTTTTGGACAGACACAAGAACCACAGTTATGGGATTATGCTGATAATGTGGATACTATTGAATTTTTGTTAGGATTGTAATGATTAGAGATGGCACGGATTATAAATCCGCGCCAACTGATATACGGAACAGGTTACAAACCACACCAGCATTAGTAGAGACGCAATATTTTGCGTGTCACAGTTAATGTTTATAGAACATGGCACGGATTATAGATCCGTGCACACTGATATACGGTACAGGTTATAAATCTGTGACAGCAAGTAGAAACGCAATATTTTGCGTGTCACAGTAAGTAAAGGCACGGATTATAAATCCGCGCCAACTGATATACGGCGCGGGTTACAAACCACATCAGCATTAGTAGAGACGCAATATTTTGCGTGTCACAGTTAATGTTTAAAGAACATGGCACGGATTATAAATCCGCGCCAACTGATAGATTAATTTTAGGATTATAGACTGAACAATTTCACGATATCACAAAAAAACGACATTACAAAAAAACGATTTCACAGTTTCACAAATTCACAGTTTCACAGAAAAAACAACAAAACATGATTAAAGTACATAATTTCTGTGCAGGGCCATGTCTATTACCAGATGAGGTATATAAAGGAGCTGCAGATGCTGTATTGGATTTTAATGGAAGTGGATTATCTATACTTTCGATTTCTCATCGCAGTAAGGAGTTTATAGCTGTACTAGAAGAAGCACAGCATTTGGCTCTGTCTCTGTTGGGACTAGATGGGAAGAGGTATTCAGCTCTATTCTTACAAGGAGGAGCAAGTATGGAATTCTTAAGGGTTCCATATAATCTAATGCAGAAACGAGCAGGATATATCGATACAGGTAATTGGTCTTCTAAGGCTATAGCACAGGCAGAAACATTCGGTCAAGTTGAGGTATTAGCTACTTCTAAGGATAGAAAATATGCTTATATCCCAGAAGATATCGTTATTCCTTCGGGGCTAGATTATGTGCATTATACTTCTAATAATACAATATATGGTACGCAGTTTAGCGATGTGCCTAAGGCAGACTGTCCGATAGTCTGTGATATGAGTTCGGATATTTATTCTAGAGTATATGACTGTGATAAAATAGACCTAATCTATGCTGGAGCACAAAAGAATATAGGCCCAGCAGGGTTAAGTGTTGTTTTAGTAAAAGATAGTATTCTTGGTAAGTCAGGTCGCATGATACCTCAAATGATGGATTATGCTGAGCATATCGATAAAGGTAGTTTATATCACACAGCTAATGTGTTTGCTATATACACGAGTTTATTAAACTTGAGATGGTTACAACGTTTAGGAGGTGTAGAGGCTATCGAAAAGATTAATAATCAAAAAGCAGCTACTCTATATCGTGCTATAGATGAGTTAGATTATGTAGTAGGACTAGCTGATGTAGCATATCGATCAAAGATGAATATGACTTTTGATTTTAAAGAAGAGACAATGAGAAGGGTCTTCGATACATTGTGTATGGAGGCGAATATCACCAATATAAAAGGTCATCGAGTAGCTGGAGGATATCGCGCTTCTCTGTATAATGCCTTGAAACAAGAGAGTGTGGATGCTCTAGTAGAAGTGTTACATACGATGAAATCAAAGATTTAATAAAGAACCAAATAACGCAGATGAGAATATTAGCGAATGATGGTATCCCAGAAGAAGTAAAGAACGACTTAGAGGGATTGGGATTTGAAGTAAAAGAGGTTCGTGTAGCTCACGAACAGTTAGTTAATTATACAAGTAAGAATGAGATAGAGATTCTGTTGTTACAACAGGGAACTTTATTGAATAAAAAAATGATAGATGAGATGTCCCATCTAAAAGCTATTGTTTTTGCAGGTACTTCGATAGACTTAGATAGTATAGATTATATCAAAAGTTGTGGTATTAAGGTAATATGGGCAGAAGAAGCATTGTCTAATGCTACTGCAGAGTTAGTATTTGCACATTTGTTTTCGGGATGTCGTTTGTTACAAGAGTCGAACCGCAATATGCCTTTAGAAGGCGATGCTAGCTTTAAATCTCTACAGCAGTCTTATAGCAATGGGATTGAATTAGCAGGTAAGACACTTGGGATTATAGGTTTAAATACAGCAGGAGAGAAGGTGGCTCAAAAAGCGTTGGCTTTAGGAATGAATGTGTTGTATACAGATGCCTCAGTACCTGAGATTAAAGCTGACTTTGTATTGCCAAATGGAATACACTTTAGAGTAGATTTGGCTTCTACAGATATGCATAGATTATTACATGATTCTCATTTTGTCACTATTCATACTAAACATTATCAAAAGTATATCTTAGATAAAGAGGCATTTAGTCATGCTCATAACTTGATAGGAGTGATTAACTGTGCTTATCCAGAAGCGATTAACGAAGTAGATTTAGTGGATGTAGTAAATGCTGAAACGGTATTGTTTGCTGGGATTGATCGATTCGAAGAGGAGCCTCATCCCGCTATTCAAGTATTGATGCAACCTGCCTTTTCTTTATCTCCTAATATTAATGCTTCTACTGATGAAAGTAAAGTGTTAATATGGGATGAAATTTTTGAGAAAATGCAAGTATTGCGAAAATAATAAGTAGTTTTATACATCTAAAAAATAAAACTATGTTAGAGCAAATTACAAAATTAGTAGAACAGATTAGTTCTAGTGAAGTGGCTAAAGGTGGGATCACGTCAGATCTTACAAGTGCAGTTACTAAAGAAACAGGAGACAGTATTATCAATGGATTAAAGGATAGTGTTAGCTCTGGAGATATTAGTGGATTGACTAATTTATTATCAGGTCAAGCTTCTAATATTGCATCTAATCCTATCGTAACAGGTATGATAGGTAACCTTATCAGTGGATTAGTTGGTAAATTAGGTTTATCAGAAGGTGTAGCTGGAAGTTTTGCTAATGGTGTAGTACCGCAAGTGGTATCAGCTATAGTAGCTAAAATACAAGGAGGAGAATCAGGTTTTGATATGTCTACAATCCTAAGTGGACTAGGACAAGGAGGAGCACAAGATATGCTAGGGTCTTTACTAGGAGGAAAAGAAGGATTAGGAGGAGCAATCGATAAATTAAAAGGATTGTTCTAGTCGTTATAACGCATTAATATAGAGGCGATTATTCATACAATGAATAATCGCCTTTTTTTATTATTTAGATTTATTAAAAATAAATACTCGCATAACTTGATTTTATGTTAAGTTTTACTATATATTTGCACTTATATAAAATTAGTCTAAATAAATATAAATTATGAAAAAATATTTACGATCACTTTTAGTGTTAGGTTTAATGGCAAGTATTGCTTCTTGTAGTAGTGATGACAATAGTTCTCCAAATGATGAAACAGAAGAAGGAGGAGGAGAAAATCAGAAAGTAGAAAGATTTGTTATTGCAGCTTCATCAGTAGAGCATACAGATATCGCAGATTATTTACTTACAGTAGAAGATATTGAGAAAGGTTCTGTTAGTTTAATTAATAACGGTATAGAGCAAGATGGGGCTTATCGTTATTATTTAACAGCTAAGAATAAGTTTTACAGTTTACTATATGGTCAAGGTAATCCAGGGGCTGTAACGGCTTATGCTTTAAATAAAAATGGAAAGTTAGAGAAGACTAATAACTTTGTGACTGAGACAGTACAAGTATATGGAGCTATAGATAATGATTTTGTAATGTGGAAAGTTCCGCGTTCAGGAGTAGAAATTGCACCTTGGTATATTGTGAATACAGACTCAGATGTGATAACTAAACAGGGAGTAATTAATACAGTAGAACTTGCAAATAATGGAGAAAGAGCTCACTTCAGTGGATTAACTCAGATAGGGAACAAGTTAGTAGCTCCTTATTTCTCTATGAGAGGTATTACTGGAGATGTTTGGGGAACATCATTTCCTAATACAGCATGGGCTGCAGTATACGAATACCCAAGTATGAAATTAGAAAAAGTAATTAAAAGTGATAAGAGTTCTTACATAGGAGGGTATTTTAAAAATGGATTAATTCAAGACGAAAAAGGAGATGGATATGCATTCTCTAGTGCTAATGTTACAGAGAAAGGAAAATTACTTAGTAAAAACCCATCAGGTATTTTGAAAATAGATGGTAAAACATTAGAGTTTGACAATACTTATTTCTGGGATATAGAAAAATCAACTAATGGGTACTTTGTGAATAATTTTATCTATGCAGGTAAAGGTAATTTCATTGCTAGACTTGAAAATAATAAATTAGAATCAGGAGATGTACGTTACGCAAGTTTAAATGTGTATACAAAAACATTTAAATGGGTAGAGGGATTACCTGAAGGGATTAAAGATCTTGGGTTCTCAGATAAAGGAAATTATGCGGTAATGGATGGTAAAACTGTATATGTAGGAGTTACTACTAAAGAAGGTAGTTTTGTATATAAGATGGACGCAGAGAAAGGTACTGCTACTAAAGGTATAAAGGTAGAAGGTGGAACTATTACTGCTATTACTAAAGTAGCTTCTAAATAATACTATAATTTATAAAACATACTAAAGACAACCATATCAATAGGTTGTCTTTTTCTTACATCAATATTTATAATAATACATATGAGAAGTTTTATAAAGTATTTTATAGTTGTCTTCTTAGGTACGATTCATCTAGGATATGCACAAGAATTAGTTAGTATTCAGGGAGTCGTTAAAGATAATTCTGGAGAAATTGTTATAGGAGCGACTGTAGTAATAAAAGAGAACAATAAGTTCGGGCAGACTGATTCAAATGGGAGGTACATCATTCCTAAATTACAATCAAATAAACAGTATACTGTTGAGGTCAGTTATATTGGTTACACATTTTTCTCACAAAAGGTAACAGTAAATGGTGATAAAGTATTTAGCATTACACTAACGCCTGATAATTATAATCTTTCAGAGATTAATATACAGGGAAAAAGTAAAGTACAATTAGTTAAAGAAAAAGCATATAATGTTGCGGTAGTAGATGCTGTTAAATTACATAATAGAGCGCTTGATATAGGTCAAGCCCTTGATAAAACTAGTGGTGTCCGCGTTAGACAAGATGGTGGAGTAGGTTCGGCAATGAATATTTCTTTAAATGGATATAGTGGTAACCAAATTAAATTTTTTATTGATGGAATACCAATGGATAATTTCGGTTCTGCTTTTCAGATGAATAATATTCCAATAAATTTAGCAAATCGTATAGAGATATATAAAGGAGTTGTTCCTGTTGGATTAGGATCAGATGCATTAGGAGGAGCTGTAAATATCATTACTAACACATATGATAAGACTTCTTTAGATATGTCTTATTCATATGGTTCCTTTAATACACATCGTACAAATGTAAACTTTGTATTTGTAGATAAAAAGTCTGGTTTCTTTACCCAATTAAATGCGTATCAGAATTACTCTGATAATGACTATAAAGTACGTGTAAATGTAAATGATATAACAAGTGGGAAAATAATCGGACAAAATATAAAGGTAAAACGCTTTCATGATAAATACCATAATGAGAACTTTATAGGACAAATAGGTTTTATTAATAAGTCTTTTGCGGATCGAATTGCGTTTGGTATTAATCTTGGACAAAGTTATAAGGAGGTGCAGACAGCTGCAAGGATGGAAGCTGTATTTGGAAACTTACATCAAAGAGGTGATATAGTTATGCCAACTTTTGTTTATAAAAAGAACAATTTATTTACAGAAGGATTAGATGTAAGTGTCAATGCTAATTACAATCTAGGAAGTGATCAAGTGATTGATACAGTCTATAGAAGATACAATTGGCTTGGAGATTACGTGGATTTTGAAGAGATGTATGGAAAAAAAGGAGGTGAAAGGAATCGAACCATGTATAAATATAAAAATAATAATGGGATGGTAAATACTATTGTTAATTATAAACTTGGTGATAAACACAACTTCTCTTTAAGCAATACGATTAATTTCTTTAAACGAAAAGGGAAAGATGAATTATATCCAGACGATGTATTAAAAAATAAACCTTCAGAGACAACTAAGAATATTAGTGGATTGAGTTATCAATATACTCCTTCTACTATATGGGGAGTAACTGTATTTGGAAAATATTATAATCAACATATTAAATATACAGACTCCTATAATCCATCAGGTCAATGGGGAGATTATGCATATCGAAACTATAGTAAAGATACTAATGATTTCGGATATGGGATAACTGGTTCTGTGTTTGTAAGAGAAGATTTACAATTAAAGACTTCCTTTGAGAAAAGTGTAAGACTACCTGCTTCAAGTGAACTTTTTGGAGATAAGGTTAATATTACGGGGAACTTTGGATTAAAACCAGAGATAAGTTATAATTATAATATTGGAGTTACTTATCAACCGGAGATAAGTAAAAACCATTCATTTATTTTAGATATTAACGGTTTTTATAGAGATTCAAAAGATTTTATTTATCAAGAACCTTCAGGAACTAATAAGAATGAAACAAAATTTGGGAATTTAGCAGCAATTAAGAATACTGGAGTAGAAGGAGAGATTAGATATTTCTTTAAGAGAAATTTTAATATTGGAGTTAATGGTACCTATCAAAATTTAATTAATACTAATAAATATGTAGGAGGTGTTGAAAGTATTTTATACAAAGATAGATTGCCTAACATACCTTACCTATATGGAAACATAGATGTTAATTATACTTTTAATAAAGTATTTAAGGATGATAATTTGACATTAGGATATTCGGTGTCTTACATTAAAGAGTTCTATTTGTATTGGCCATCATTAGGAAAGGATAAATTCAATATTCCAGATCAAGTATCTCATGATTTTGTTATCACATATAGTTTTGGAAAAGACACAAAGTATCAGTTCACTTTTGAAGGACGTAATATTTTAGATAAAATGATTTATGATAATTTTAGTTTACAAAAACCTGGGCGAAGCTTTGTAGGTAAGTTTAGGTATTTCTTTTAAATAAATTAGTTAGCGTGTTTTGAATTAGGCAAATTCAGAGTATAATAAGTTGTTGAAGCAGTAATCACGGAAACGTGATTACTGTTTTTTTGTTTATCTTGTATTGTAAAATTATTGACTTAATAAAATGAGTATATCAGTTATCATTAGTGATTTTATCCATTATATACGACAACCTCATACTGAAGTATTAGATATTAGCAAGAAAGAGAAAGTAAGAAGAAGCTTGGTATTAGTTGTTTTTACATTAATAGTGATAACAGTTTATATATTCAGTATTAATAAAATAGTTCCATTACCTAAGACAGCTAGATTACTTGATTTTATAGCTGACAAAGGACTGTTAGTAGCTATGTTGTTTATTGTATTATTAGGACCTTTAGCAGAGGAGGTTGCTTTTAGATTAGCTCTAAGGTTTAAGAGTTGGTATTTGTTGTTAAGTACTCCTCTTACATTAGTATATAGCCTTTGGATCTTGTATAGGTTTAATCTGAGTATAGCCTTCATAGTAGGAGGGGTATTCTACGTGATACTGTGTGCCTATCTTTATCTACATAGAAATAATATAGTGATACTTAAAGAGAGACATGAGAAGTATTTTGGGTATGTGTTTTACAGTTACACATTTTTGTTTATGATTATGCATATTAGTAACTTTTATACGATTAATACTGAAGTACTGGTATATAGCCCTTTGTTGTTTCTTCCTCAGTTCATAGGAGGACTTCTACTCGGATATATACGGATGAGATTTGGTTTTGGTTATAATTGTATGATACATAT
Organism: Myroides odoratimimus; assembly: GCF_001485415.1. Lineage (GTDB taxonomy): Bacteria > Bacteroidota > Bacteroidia > Flavobacteriales > Flavobacteriaceae > Flavobacterium > Flavobacterium odoratimimum. Next base: position 25,906 of record NZ_BCMQ01000006.1, on the reverse strand, counting down.
AATCTATAATACTATTCTTATGTTATTATTGTATGGGACTGGTGTTATTAAATAGATAGGTATTCTTAGAAGGTTACATTAAGTGAAGAGGATTTAACTATAAATGATTAATGTGTTTTAAATAAAAATTACAATATGTTAATTTGTAATAATTATCTTTGAGTAATAGACTTTAAAATATTGAGTTATGAATAGTATCCATTGGCATACCAAAGCTTTCGATGAGTTGACAGTGAGTGAATTATATGATATTATGCGTTTGCGTACAGATGTGTTTGTGGTAGAACAAAACTGTCCCTATCCTGAATTAGATGGTAAGGATAAGAAATGTTTACACATTTATGCAACGAAGTTAGATCAAGTCGTTGCTTGCGCTCGTATTGTCCCTCCTGGGCTTAGTTATCCAGAAATAGCAATAGGAAGAGTAGCTGTCCATGCAGACTATCGCAAGGATGGTTATGGTCGTATCTTAATGCAACATGCTATAGATAAGATAGAAGAGGAGTTTGGAGCTCAAGATATTCAGATTGGAGCTCAGTGTTATTTGAAGAAATTTTATAGTTCATTTGGATTTGTAGCCTCTTCTGAAGAGTATTTAGAAGATGGTATTCCACATGTGGATATGATTAGAAAAGCATCAGAATATACTAAATAGATAAAATGCCTTAATATCATCTGTTAAGGCGTTTTTATTATACTTTTTTCTGTTTCCATTTACCTCGCCTAAATAAAATAAAGGCAAGAATAGCTATTACTAATTCGGCAGAAGGGATAGCGATAAAAGCTCCTGTAGAGCCCAAATTAAAATGATAAGTCATTAAATAAGCAAAAGGTATCTGAAATAACCAGAACCCTACTATGTTTATTATTGTTGGGGTAACAGTATCTCCAGCTCCATTAAAGGCATTCATCAAGGTCATTCCTGCTCCATAAGCTATAAAACCAATAGCTCCTATATACATTGCTTCTTTAGCGACTGTTTTAATAGCTTCATCAGCTGTAAAGAAGGAAGCTAAAATTTCGGCCATACTAAAGAATATAATCGTGACAATAGCCATATAGAAGACATTGTATTTTAAAGTTGCAATCACTGATTTATATGCCCTGTCGGGATTGTTATCTCCTAAGTTTTGACCAACTAAAGTAGAAGCCGCATTGCTCAATCCCCATGCGGGAAGAATAAAAAATACAAGAAGGCGTAAACATGTCAAGAAACCTGACGAGCCTATTTCTCCTCCGCTTTGCGCTACTATGCGTGCAAGAATAACCCAACTACAAGTGGATATCATATACTGTACCATACCTGGTACTGCGATTTTAATGATATTCCAGGTCATATCCCATTGTATTTTGAAGTACTTTAGTTTTAACTGGATAAGTGAATCTTTTTTAGACAGATAATACAACTGATACACTACCCCCATACTACGTCCTATAGCTGTAGAGTAAGCAGCTCCTTCTAATCCCATTTCTGGAAATATCCACCATCCTCTAACCATAATAGGGCATAGGATGATATTGATGATATTACCAAAACCAAGACTTTTCATGGCTATGGCCGCATTACCTGCGCCTCTAAATATTCCATTAATAAGGAATAAGAGCATGATGGATACACAGCTGACTAATAAGATTCTGGTATATCCGTATCCATATTCTGCTGAAGCTTCTGATGCTCCCATCCACAGTAACCAATCTTTTGCATAAATAAAACCAAGTATACTTAATACAATAGTGATTAATATTGAAAGTGTGATGGCTTGTGCTGCATTTTGCGCTGCCTTTTCTTTATCTTTTTCACCTATACGCCTTGCTACGATAGCTGTGGCAGCCATACTAATCCCTATACATATAGCGTAAATAATAGATAGTAGAGACTCTGTTAGCCCGACACTTTGTATAGCGTAGGCACTCTCTTTTAAATGACCAACAAAATATAAGTCAACTAAAGCAAACACTGACTCCATTAGCATCTCAAACATCATAGGAATAGCTAGTAGAAAAACAGCTTTATTAATGGACATATTAGTCAAGTCAAAGTTTTCATTAGAAAAGGATTGCTTGATTAAAGAAAATATATTGTTTTTTGATTTAAATGTTGTTGTTGACATATTTAATGAATTGTCTAAGGGTATTTAAGGGCTCAAAGATAAGTTGATTATGTAATTAAGATATAGGTTAGTACCTTTTTTATTCCAATGGTATTTATAAATAGACTCTGTTATTTATGTTTTTTAAGTAATTGAAAATAAGGGTGTTATTTTGATTTAGATAATTTTTTATATTTAAACTATTTAATTAGTTGTAAAACTAATTAAATAGTTGTTAGTTTGGATAACTATTTATTAGTGATGATAAGTTAGTTTTTGTTGTTAATGATTTGAATATATTTATTAATTTTTAATTATTAGTGTTATATTTATTTAGTATGGCCGTTCTGAAAATAATATAGATGTTAAATAATTTAAATCATAATTAGTATAAACCATAAATAACTATAGTATATGATTAAAAGGATGTATCTAACAGTAGCAGCATTATGTAGTGTGATGTTAGCTAATGCACAGGAGAAAATAGATGTAATGAGGTATGAGTATCAACTAACACTACCAGCAACTACCGCTACTGGAGATGAAGAAGCTCTTCAGAGTAGTACTGAAATTATTTATTTAGATGTTAAGGGAGGTGAGTCTAGATTTGCTAGTGAAGGAAATATTAGAAGAGAAGAGACTTTGATGGAATATTCTACTGGGGCTAAGAAAGATGCAGATTTTGCTGTGCGTATGCAAGCTTTAAGTCAATTTAAGAGTAGAGTAAAATGGGCAGTATATAAAAATGGAGCAGAATTAAACACTTATGCTTCTTCTGGTATAGAATCGTATAATGTTGGAGAAACTAATGATCTAGTGAAATGGAGTATCTCTGGAGATATAGAAGATTACAATGGGATGAAAGTACAGAAAGCAATAGGTGAGTTGAGCGGACGTACTTGGACTGTGTGGTTTACTCAAGATATCCCATTGATAGACGGACCGTATAAGTTTAAGAATCTACCTGGATTTGTAGTCAAAGCAGAGGATAGTACAGGAGACTACAAGTTTGAGTTCTTAAAGAGTGAGAGAGCTACTACTGATTTTTGGTTATCAAATAGACAAGAGAAGGCGATGAAAATAGATAAGAAACAATGGGATAAGATTAGAAATATGAATTCTAATAAAAGTTTCTCTCAGATTATGAACGAAAGAGGAGGTACAGCTACTTTTAAAATGGTAGATGAAAAAGGGAAGGATATAACCGATGAGATGACTAAAAAGAAGATGGGAAAAGAAAGTAAGCCTATAGAGTTCTATTAGTATGTTTACTGTACAAGTGTAATAAAATCAATGGATTATGAAGAAAATGTTAGTGATAAGTATAGTCGCGTTTATAACTAGTATAAGTGGATTAGCTCAAGAGAAAATTGAGGTAATGCGATATGAGTATCAGATGACCATGCCCTTAGCCAAAACGACTGATGATATTAATACTTCTAATAGTGCAACTGAAATAGTATATCTAGATGTGCAGAATAGCGAATCTAGATTTGCTAGTGAAGGAAATATTAAAAGAGAAGAAACACTTATAGAGTACACTACAGGAGCTAAAAAAACAGCAGATCATACAGCGCGTTTCCAAGCTTTAGGTCAATTTAGAAGTAAAGTAAATTGGATTATCTATAAGGATCAAGCAAACTTAAATACTTATGAAAATTCAGGAATAGAAACGTATAATGTAGAAGAACCTAGTAATTTAATTAAGTGGAATATTTCTGGAGATATAGAAGATTACAATGGTATGAAGGTACAGAAAGCGGTAGGAGAGCTGAGTGGACGTACTTGGACAGTATGGTTTACTCAAGATATCCCTTTGATAGATGGACCTTATAAGTTTAAGAATTTACCTAGATTTGTAGTCAAAGCAGAGGATAGTACAGGTGATTATAAGTTTGAGTTCTTAAAGAGTGAAAAAGTCACAGCGGAGTTTTGGCTAATGGATAGACATAAAAATGCCATGAAAGTCAATAAGAAACAATGGGATAAGATTAGGAATGTCAATGCTAATAAAAGTTTCTCTCAAATGATGAGTGAGATAGGAGCAGGTACTATTGTAAAGGTAGTAGATGAAAAGGGGAATGATATAACCAATGATAAACTAAAAAAGAAGACAGGCAAAGAGGCTAAACCTATTGAGTTCTATTAGTATAAAGTGATTAAGTTATGAAGAAGTATTTATTTAGTATTACAGTTACTGTTTTAACTGTTTTAGGAGTAGTAGCTCAGGAGAAAATAGAGGTCATGCGATATGAATATGAGGCAACGTTTAAACCATCTATTAAGTCAGACGAAATGTTTACAGAGTCTGTATTCTTAGATGTATGGGATACTTCTTCTCGTTTTTATTCTAAAGGATATGCTAGCCGTGTAGAACGTTTAGCTAAAAAAGAGAATAGCGGACTAATAGGTAAGTCGTTTAGTATGGCTGGTGAACAGACACGGCTTGAAGCAGTATTAGTAAAGGAAGCTAATAAACTATTTTATGTACAGAATGTGAGTGGTACTATGTTGAAGATAGAAAGTCCAGTTAATCAGGTCAAATGGAATATAGATGATACTGTAGAGGAGTTTGAAGGTATGAAGGTACAGAAAGCTATAGGTGAACTGAATGGGCGTAATTGGACAGTATGGTTTACTTCTGAAATTCCTATCATAGAAGGGCCATATAAGTTTAAGAACTTGCCTGGATTTGTAGTCAAAGCACAGGATGATAAGGAAGATTATGTTTTTGAGTTCAGAAAGAGTGAGAAAGTAGAAATACCAGTAGACTTCAACGAATATAAACAGGCTGGATTGTATAAAACTAGTGAGTTAGTCAAGCTAAGAGAGGTTAAGGCGAATATGACAGTTAAGCAGAATTTAGATAGTCAAGGTATGATTGTTTATTTTGAAGATACTGTTGAGAATCAACAGATGCTAAATAAGAAAGTGGGAAATAGTAGTAATTACCTTGAATGGTTAAAAAAGTAAGGTTATGAAGTATTTAATAGGATGTGTTGTACTATTTTTATTATCTATTCATAGTATGGCTCAAGAGAAAAAAGACTTTATGCGTTATGAGTACTCATTGACTTTTAAGCCTTATGATGTAAAAGTAATGCCTGATAGTCTTCCTATCACAGAGAAGTTCTATCTGGATATAGACGGGAGTAATTCTATGTTCTATGATGAGTTTACTTACCAAGAATTTGTTGCTGAATTAGAAGAGATAGAAATAGATATTCCAAATTCTCAAGTGCCTTGGATGGTTGCTAAAGACTCAGGGAACATTATTCTTTATGAGATGATTAATTCGTTAGAAGCTTATAAAGTAAAACAGCCTCTTAATCTTATTCAATGGACTATCTCAAGTGAGATAGAAGAGTATCATGGTATGAAAGTACAGAAGGCAACTGGAGAACTAAGTGGACGTAATTGGACAGTATGGTTTACTACTGAGATACCTATAATAGAAGGCCCTTATAAGTTTAAGAATCTGCCAGGTTTTGTAGTAAAAGCAGAGGATAAAAATAAAGACTATGTATTTGAGTTTACTGAGAGTATGAGAGTACATAATTACTGGGTTGAATTAAAGGAATTAGATTTTTTCAAGGAAGTAACAGGTAAACAATTAAATCGATTAAAAACATTAAACGCCAATAAAACTTATATGCAACTCATACAAGAAATAGGAGGAAAGTTAATGAATGATGACAAAGAACCTTCTGATTTTATGACTAAGAAATTTGGCAAAGAGCCTAATCCTATAGAGCTTTATTAGTAATTAACCAAACGACCTTATTAACGATGAAATATGTAATATATATACTTTTCTTTATAGTAGCCTTGCCTTTACAGGCACAAGTAGTTCTGAAGGGAAAAGTAAATGGTGAGAATAAACAAGCATTATCTAATGTAATTGTTTCTATACTTAATCCAGAGACTAATGCTGTAATAGCTTATGAGATGACGGATAGCAAAGGGACTTATCAGATACCTATCAAGTCTTCTCTAACAACATTAAAGATCAAGGCATCTATAGTGAACTACAGTGTATTTGAAAAAGTGATTGAGAATAAGTCTCAGGATATTCAAATTCAGTTAGTAGATGAGTTTACACAATTAGAAGAAATATTCGTTAAAGCTTCTCCTATTACTCAACACAATGATACTCTAGTATTTGATCTTAGCAAATTTGCAGGGAAGAATGATAGAGTACTAGAAGATGTGATAAAGAAGATGCCAGGAATGGAGGTGAAGAGTAATGGAGAAATAGAATATCAAGGTAAGCCTCTAAATAAGTTTTATGTAGAAGGGAAAGACTTGATGCAAGGAAGATATGGTGCTATTACTAAAGCCTTGCCTAATCTTCATGTTAGCAAGCTAGAGGTAATAGAAAACCATCAGCCGATTAAGATGCTAGAGGGAAAAGTACCTTCAGAGAGTCCTGCTATTAATATTAGATTAAAGAATAAAATAAGTTTAAGTGGTAGTGCTAAGATAGGAGTAGGTGGTGATCCCTTTTTATGGAATAGTACTATATCTCCGATGTTTTTTAGTAAAGGATTACAGTACTTAGTAAGTTATGATACTAATAATACAGGAGAAGACCTTACTAATAAATTTAGAGCATTTGGCTCTTTTGGTTCTTTTGATGTTTATAATTATACGAAGAGTACAGGCCAGGCGCTGTCTATGAGTACAACGTCTGCTCCTGGTATTGCTAAATCACGTTATTTAGACAATAGATCTCATTATGTTTCTGCTAACTTCTTAGTGAAGTTTACAGATAAGATAGAGATGAATACGAATGCTTTTTATAACAATGATGAGGTTAAGCAATCAGGAGCACAATCTACAGAGATTAGAAACTTAGACGCAAATGGCAATGTCAGTGATGTAATTAGATATAGTAGAAAAGATGAGAACAGATACTTTAAAGAAGCATTTAACTCTAAGTTTACGATTACGAAGAATACAAAAGACAATTACTTAAAAGATTATATAACGATTAATGTAAGTAGAAATAAAGAAAGAGGACTATTATTACAGAATAACGATCCTATTAATCAGAGTGTATTATCTCCTTCTTTTAGCTTACAGAATTCATTGAGTACCCTAGTACCAGTAGGTAGTAATAAGTTTGCTAACTTTAAGTCTATTATTGACTTTACAAGAGATAAACAAGATTATGATGTGGTAGCGAATGGCAATGTGAACTTCCCAGATCAATATTTGAAGAAATACGATTTATTAAATCAGTCATTCTTAGACAATACTTTCTATACACAGAATGCTTTATCACTTTCGTGGAAGTACAGAAAGTGGACTTTTACAGAAGAGTATAGTTTATTGTATGAGAATAAGCGTTTTGAGACAGACTTATACGGATATGATACTCAGTCTGTTTGGCTAGGGGATAATTATCAGAATGATTTGACTTACAATAGATTTGTAAATCGTTTAAACTCTAGTTTTAATTTTAAGGGAGTGTCGTGGGATATGACATTTACTGTGCCTATTATATGGTCATCTATGAAGCTAGATGATAAGTCTATAGATACGAAGACTACAAAGAATGTAGTAGATTTCTCACCATCATTATACCTGTCATATAAGATTAATAATATGTGGACATTAAGAGGAGGAAGTAACTTGAGTACTAGTTATACCCCTCTTGACCAACTGTACAGTCACTATATTTTTAGTGGACTAAACTTTACAGCATATAAGGCGAAGATAGAAGACACACAGAGTATTTTTTCTTGGTTTAGGTTTGAGTTTAAAAATCCTTTTAATGGAATATTCTTTAATGGGTCTTTAAATAATAACTACCAAGAGAGAAAGATTATATTATCACAGACAATTGATGAGAATGGACAGTCTGTTTTAGAAGCTTTAGAGCAAAAGAACATTTCAAATAATCAAAGTGCTAATATTAACCTAGGTAAGTTCTTTAGTGAGTATAGCTCTAATATTAAAGGAAGTTTCTCAGTTAATAAAGGTAAGTCAGAGATATTAGTAAATGAGTATCTAAGAGATGTGAATACCTATAACTATAATTATGGATTACAATTGACGAATAATTATTTTGATTGGTTAAACTTTACTTATGATTTTAATTATATGGAGATAGAGCGAAAGGATATGAAGCAGTCAACACATTCTTATGGCAACTCACATAATCTGCGTATAGACCTTATCCCTTTTAAATCACATAGTTTTATTTGGAAGCTAGATTATAAAGAAAATGTATTTAATAATCAGAAGTTTACTAACCGATTTATGGATGTTATGTATCGCTTTAAGTGGAATAAGAAGAAGATAGACTTTGACTTCGAGTGGAATAATATCCTGAATACAAAAGAATACGAACAAGTAGTAATCAATAGTATACAGACATCAACAACTAACTTTAAACTAAGACCTTCACAATTCTTAGTATCAGTGCGATTTAATTTTTAAATAGAATATAAAAAACCTCCAATCTTTAATAATTAAGATTGGAGGTTTTCTTTTGTGGTAAAGTGATATTATAAAAACTATTTATTGAAATTTTCTAAATCACGTACATTCTTTTGAACACTCACAGCAGCGAAAAGTGATAATAAATAAGAGATAGCATAGAACCCTTTCTCACTTAAAGTCATTTCTGCATTGATTAGCCCAATAGTTAGTAATGTTATACTTGCTAAGGTACCAATCCATCCTAATGTATAGAAAATAGGGGTAACAGGTACACCTTCTATCTTATCTCTTACACTCTTTTGTAAAGCAACTACTGCAAATAACCCAAATAAAATAAGGGTAAAGTAAAAACCTTTCTCACTTAATAAAATCTCTGCATTCCACAGACCTATACAATAACTAGTAATACCAAGTCCTAAAGCTATCCATGCAACTAATGTATATATCGCTGAAGGTTTAAATCTCTCTAGATTAATAGTGTCATTTTGTAAGTGTGCTCTATTAGTAGTACTAGATGACGTTGTATTTCTTGTTTCTGTTTTTTCTTCTTCTATCATATTTTTTGTATTAAAGAAGTAAATATATGTATAAATTTTTATAAAATTTAATATTGTATTTTTATTTTATTATGTATTGTGTTGTTTAATTGTTTGTTGTTTGTGCTTTTTATATGAATACTAATAAGGTTGTGTTGTTTTTAGTGATTGTCTTTATTGCTTTTTTATCTTTGTCAGATGTTAGAAATCCTTTACCAAGACGAGTATATAGTAGCGATTAATAAGCCACGTGATTTATTAGTACACAAATCTTTTATAGCAAGTGATATTCAGGAGTATGCTATTCAGATCTTAAGAGATCAGATAGGGCAGTATGTTTATCCAGTACATCGCTTAGACAGAAAGACATCAGGCGTATTATTGTTTGCTTTGGATAAAGAGATTCTAAAACAGCTTAATGATGACTTTGCTACCCGTAGTGTAGAGAAGAAGTATATCGCTATCGTGAGAGGATATACGATAGATGAAGAGACAATTGATTATGCTTTGACCAATGACAATGGTCAAGTACAAGAAGCAAAAACATATTACAAAACCTTGCAGAGAGTAGAGGTAGAAATGCCATTTGGTAAGCACTTGACTTCTCGTTATTCCTTGGTAGAAGCTTATCCTGAGACAGGAAGACAACACCAATTGCGCAAGCATTTTAAACATATCTTTCACCCTATTCTAGGGAGTCGCCCACATGGCTGTAATAAGCAGAATAAGCTTTGGCTTGACAGACATGGATTAGGAGCGATGTTATTACATGCTTTAGAACTGAAATTTACACACCCTGTTACAAAGGAAGTCATAGAACTTAGAGCAACTATCGATGAGCAGTATCGTAAGTATAACGCTGTACTGGACTTTGACTTAGAACAGTATTATTAGGTTGGCAGTTAACGGTGTATATTACGTCCACTACATAAAGTAAATACGCAATATCTTGCGTGTCACAGTAAATAAGATAATAGTGTTATAAAGACTCAAAGTCAGTAGACTTTGCGTAGCGAGAGTACAAACCATCCCAACATAAAGTAGAGATGCAATATCTTGCGTGTCACAGTAAATAAGATAATAGTGTTATAAAACCTCAAAGTCAGGAGATTTTGCATTGAGAGATTACGTCCACTACATAAAGTAGAGACGCATATCTTGCGTGTCACAGTAAATAAGATAATAGTGTTATAAAGCCTCAAAGTCAGGAGACTTTGCATTGAGAGATTACGTCCCCAACATAAAGTAAATACGCAATATTTTGCGTGTCACAGTAAATAAGATAATAGTGTTATAAAAGCTCAAAGTCAGTAGACTTTACAGCGAGATATGATAGACTAAACAGTATCACAACATCACAACATCACAACATCACAATATCACAAAAAAACGATTTCACAAAAAAACATTACTCATATCTCAGTGCCTCCACAGGATCTAGCTTAGCAGCTTTCATCGCAGGGTATAGCCCTGATATTATCGCAACAACGAAGGTAGTGGTAAAAGCAGCTATGATAGCTGTCCACGGCACTGTAAAACTAAAACTCATAACCTGGGCTAAGGCATAAGCTGTTAGGATACCAAGTAAGGTGCCTAATAGCCCACCTAACTGACCGATGATGATTGTTTCAGTAAAGAACTGTATTGCTATTGTTTTCTTTTTAGCACCTAGAGATTTGCGTACACCTATCTCACGAGTACGTTCAGTGACAGATACGAGCATGATATTCATCAGCGCTATAGACGACCCTAGTATTGTGATTAGACCGATTACCCAGGCTGCTACATTCAGCATATTCACCTGTTTCATCATAGAGCGTATCAAATCATCACTGCGTTCGATACCAAAATTAGATGGTTGAGCAGGAGTTAGTTTTCTGATATTTCTAAAGTCTATAGTAGCCTGATCTATGGCTTGATTAAGTAAGTTATCTTGTAATAAGCCTATCTTGATATCATAGTTACCATGTGCAGTATTAAATATAGAGCGAGCAATCTTTATCGGGATAAAGATTCGTTGGTCTTCATTTTGACCAAAAGTACTTCCTTGCTCTTTCAGCATCCCTATTATTCTAAATTTGTACCCTCGGATAGAGATAACCTGACTTATCGGATTCTGATCTTTAAACATCTTTTTAGAAAAGTCAGAACCGATAACACATACGAAGTGATCATTAGCAATATCAGTATAACTGAAGTTTCTACCCTCCGTGACAGTTAATCCACTATTGGATAAGTAGTTCTCATCACATCCGATAATAGGGATTTCAGGGTCTGTTTTCATGAAGTCATTTTTGACTTCGATATTCGAGGCAGCGTTAAAAGACAGAGACACATTAGCGAAAGGAAACAAAAACTCTCTTTTAAATGCCTGTGCTTCACTATAGGTAATAACAGGATTAACCTTTTGTACAGACTTATTCTTAGCCATTCTGTCTGCGACATCGTATCTCAATATCGTAAATGTATTTGCTCCCATAGAGGCAAAGTCATCTAATATTGTATTGCGAAGAGCAGATACTACAGCTAATATTCCTACTAATGCCCATATACCGATCGCTATGATAAACACAGTGATACAAGTACGGAGTATCTGACTCTTAATACTTGTCAAGGCGATTCTCATGTTTTCGATTCCGATTTTAAACATATAGTAGTAGCAGTAATTAATATAGTTGTTAGAAGTAAAAATACACAAAAAAGTTTAAACCTCACAGTTATCTTCTTTTCTTAAAATAAGTGACAAATACTCATACTTACCCCTCTGATTCAATAGGAGGATTTTAAAAAAAGTAGTAGTTTTGTCTAATAATAATACATAAAAATTAATTAGAGATGGCAAAGAAACCTGGAATTCCAAAAGGTACAAGAGACTTTTCTCCAACAGAAGTAGCAAGAAGACAATACATCATGCAGACTATCCGACATGGATTTGAGAAATTTGGATTCCATCCCATCGAGACTCCTTCTTTCGAAAACCTTGATACACTACTTGGTAAGTATGGTGAAGAGGGTGATCGTTTAATTTTTAAGATTTTAAACTCAGGGGATTACTTAAGTAAAGTAGATGAGACTGTATTAGAGAGCAAGAATAGTTTAAAACTAACGAATCAAATCTCTGAGAAGGCATTGCGTTATGACTTGACTGTGCCTTTTGCTCGTTATGTAGTAATGCACCAGAATGAGTTAGACTTCCCTTTTAAACGTTACCAAATGCAACCTGTATGGCGTGCAGACCGTCCACAGAAAGGTAGATATAGAGAGTTCTATCAGTGTGATGCTGATGTGATCGGATCTAAATCACTGTGGCAAGAGGTAGAGTTCGTTACACTATATGACAGAGTATTCACTGCATTAGGAGTACATGGAGTAACTATAAAACTAAACAATAGAAAGATATTAGCAGGTATTGCTGAGGTGATTGATGCAAGTGATAAGTTAATTGACTTTACTGTAGCTCTTGATAAACTAGATAAGATAGGGGAAGATGGAGTAAAAGCAGAAATGATCGAAAAAGGTATTGCTGCAGAGTCTATTGAAAAAGTAAAAGCATTGTTTAACTTCACAGGTACTTTTGAAGAGAAATTAGCGAAACTACGTGTGATGTTAGCTTCATCAGAAGAAGGATTAAAAGGAGTAGAAGAGTTAGCATTCGTAGGAAGAGAAGTAGCGCTTATCGGGCTACAGACAGCGAAATTAAACTTAGATGTGACTTTAGCTAGAGGACTTAATTACTATACAGGAGCGATCTTTGAGATTGGAGCACCTGAGACAGTACAGCTTGGATCTATAGGTGGAGGTGGTCGTTATGATGACCTTACAGGTATCTTCGGGCTTAAAGATATGAGCGGCGTAGGTATTTCATTCGGTTTAGACCGTATCTATTTAGTGATGGAAGAGTTAAATCTATTCCCAGAGACAGTAAGTGCATCTTCTAAAGCGATGTTCTTAAATATGGGAGAAGAAGAGATGAGCTATGGAGTACAAGCAGTGATGAAGCTAAGAGATGCTGGTATCCGTACAGAAGTTTACCCTGATAAAGCTAAAGTAGGTAAGCAATTCCAGTTCGCAGATAAGAAAGGAATTCCTTATGCAGTGTTAGTAGGATCTCAAGAAATGGCAGATCAGAAATATACACTAAAAGAATTAGCATCAGGTGAGCAGGAGGTATTATCATTAGAAGAGCTGATTGCTAAATTAAAATAACGAATAGTTTATTTTGAAATATAGAAGGTATGTGTTTACTTACACATACCTTTTTTTATGCCAATGAAGAAGAAGCTAAGAACACTAAGAGTAGATAACTCGGAGTACCTATATAGTATAGGAGGTACTTATATCGCTGATACAGAGGAGAGCATTTTCATTATGCGCATCTTTGTAGATAAGTATAGTAAGTATGCTTTATTCGTCCACTTCCGTGTGTTAGATGACTATTATGTAGGTAATCCACTTAATCATGGTGTGCTATTATATAATACAGCGTTAGAAAAAAAAATAGTAGTGAATTTAAATCGACCATTATTTATCCGTTTAGCCTTAGATTATGGATTAGAACAAGGGTGGAGGCCAACGCAAGAAAGACTAGAGTTAGATGGTTTAGATCTATTAGTACAGCATGGTTATCAGATCGATAAGCTATTAAAAAAGACTTATAGCAAATAAGGTGATAATACTCATCTTTTAATTGTTGTAATTCCGTAATTTTAAACTTGCAATACATTAATAATATTTCAATAAGATATGGGAAGTAAAAAACTAGGTAATAACCCGAAGATGATGATGTTTAGATTGTTATTTGAACAGAAGCCATCTATAGACCTACAAGCAGTATTAGAAGAATTAAAACAAGTGTTTCCTAATGTAACCTTTGCAAAAGAGGCTAATGTGTTTACTTTCCCTGATTGTGAAGTAGAGTTCGAAGAGGGTATTGTGCCTGCGCAGTGTGTCGTGATGCATGCAGAGGATGACAGTGTTAAGAAGATTGACCAGAAATATACAGAACAGAATTGGCATTGGGAAGAGGGAGCAGAGGTATTGAAGAATTGTCAATATGAAGTGTTAGTGACTGATTTTTTGAGTAGAAGTTTAGAGCCTCGCATACGTATTGTATTAATGCAGCAGATGCTTTTTGCGATGGCTAAAGTAGCTCAGCCTACTATCATTGTTTCTGAGCACGGTGAGAAGTTGATTGATCCAGAAGTATTTATGAGAGACTGTCTAGATCCTAACTACGTTGCATTAGACTTAATGATCAATGTTCGTTTATATAATGTGAATCAGCCAGAGTATGGAAGTTTGTTAATGGATACAGTAGGGTTACATGCGTTAGGTATTTCTGATTTTCAGTTTTTCTTTGATGATGATACGATAGTGAATGAGGTAGCAGGTCGTCTATGGGACTATGCTTATTATTTAATGGAAGCAGGGGATGTCATAGAAGATGGAAATACAATAGAAGGATTTGAGCCAGGAAGCAAATGGACTTGTCATAAGGAGTTCTCTTCATCTCAACCTAGAAGAACAGTGATCAATGTAGTCATGAGTTAGTCAAAAAAGTAGACACTTACAATTGAATATATATAATTGAACCCTGAGGAGTAATAGTTTTTAAAAGATTATTGCTCCTTTTTTGTTTATACAGAGAAGCAGTATGATAGAGAGATTGCAGGTATTATAGTACATTGAGGACTAAACTTGTTTTTTTATGAATAAATAGTAGGTGATATAGAGGAATCTATAATAGATAGTATTTATGATAAATAGTACCTATGATAGAATAAAATCTATCGTTCGTAAAGACTGACGTACCGTTGAGGGGCATAATATATTTGTGATGTAAAGAAAAAATCTAAACAACAAATATTAATTTTATGCTTAAACGTAGTTTTTTGATATCTGCATTAGTAGTATCATCATTTATTCAAGCTCAAGTTTTGACTACGAATACAGGTAGCCCTGTAGGAAGTAATCAACATTCTAAAACCATTGGTAATAATGGACAAGTATTATTAGAAGACATCCATTTAATAGAGAAGTTAGCTGCTTTTGACAGAGAGCGTATTCCTGAGAGAGTAGTACACGCTCGTGGAGCTGGAGCATTCGGAGAGTTTGTAGCGAGTGCTGATTTTTCGGATGTGACGATGGCAGACTTTTTATCACAAGCAGGTAAGACAACGCCTGTGATGGTAAGATTCTCTACTGTGACACATCAGCAAGGGTCACCAGAGACGTATAGAGACCCACGTGGTTTTGCGGTAAAGTTCTATACAGAGCAGGGTAACTATGACTTAGTAGGAAATAACCTTCCGGTATTCTTTATTAGAGATGCGATTAAGTTCCCTGATATGGTACACGCTTTTAAACCGTCTCCTTTGACTAATGGGGCATCAGATCCGAATAGGGTATTTGACTTCTTTTCTAATTTGCCAGAATCTACTCATATGTTTACTTGGCTGTTCTCTGATTACGGTATACCAGCTAACTTTAGACAGATGGAAGGGAATGGAGTACACGCATATAAATGGGTGAATGATAAAGGAGAAGTAACGTATGTAAAATATAAATGGGTACCTCGTCAGGAGATTAAAAACCTGACACAAGAAGAGGCTAACGCTATCCAAGCAACTTCAGTAGAGCATGCGACTTTAGACTTATATCACGCAATAGATAGAGGTGATTATCCTATCTGGGACTTATATGTACAGATGTTAAAGAGAGAAGACTTTGATGCCTTAGACTTTAATCCTGTAGATGTAACGAAGATTTGGCCAGCTGAGATCGCGAAGTCTGTAAAAGTAGGTACAATGACATTAAAGGCTAATCCTACGAACTACTTCCAACAGGTAGAACAAGCTGCCTTTGCACCTAGTACATTAGTGCCTGGTATAGAGCCTTCTGAGGATAAACTGTTACAAGGAAGATTGTTCTCTTATGCAGATACACAACGTCACCGTTTAACAGGGAATTTCCAACAAATACCTGTTAATGCACCTAAGAATACAGCGACTACTTATAACCAGAATGGGTATATGTCTACACGTGTACAGTCTGGTGATGTGAACTATCAGCCATCGACTAATAAACCTGAGGTAGTAGATAATGCTAAGTTTATGTACTCTAAGTCTGAGTTCTTTAAACCTGTTAGTACTACACAGCATGTGATAGATAAGGAGAATAACTTTAAACAAGCTGGTGATCTATATCGCTCGTTCTCTAAAAAGGACCAAGATAATTTAATCAAGAATTTGAGTGGAGCATTTAAGACGATTAAGAATAAGGTGATTGTACATAAGATGATTGCTTATTTTTATCAAGCTGATAAAGAATATGGTACACGTCTATTAAAAGCAGTAGATGTGAAGCTAGATGAGATAAAACCTTATTTAGCTCAATAATAGATATAGTATAAACAAGGATTCAGCATAGATACATTATCTACTCTATATGGCCCCACATCATATTTTATCAAGAGTATAGAAGAACAGATTTAGGTACAAGCTTATATTTTTATATTATTTACTTTCTACCATTGTTCTGTACCTAGATTTGCTTCTATGGATATGTATTTGTGTTGAATCTATTTTTAGTGTTAGTGATGAAACAATGGATGATATTAGGACTGTTGTTATGTAGTGTTCAGATTAGTTTTGGACAAGATATATTTACAGCCGCAAGAGAGAATAATACAGAGGAGGTAAAGCAGTTGATCAGTCAAAAGATAGATTTAAATCAAGTCAATGATCGTTCTTTTACTCCCTTAACGATAGCAGTGTATAACGATAGTAAGGAGGTAGTGAAGGTATTACTAGAAGCAGGAGTAGACCTAGAGAAACAAGATACTATGGGCAATACAGCCTTGATAGGAGCTGTGTTTAAAAAGAATTTGACTTTGGTTAATTGGTTATTAGAGTCAGGTGCAGATGTCAATAGAAGGAATAGTAATGATGCTAGTCCTCTTATTTTTGCAGTAACTTTTGGGACTACTGATATTGTAGGTGCTTTACTAAAGGCAGGTGCAGATAAGACAGTAAAAGATAATAGAGGAAAGACAGCATTAGACCATGCCGTATTACAAGATAATAAAGAGATGATCTCACTCTTACAGTAAAGAATAAGGATCTAAATATAAGCGAACAATTACTTTTTAAATAGTAGAAAAGTAATTGTTCGCTTTTTTATTTTTAGTTGTATTTTTATCATTCGTATTAGAATAAAAAAAGTAAGGAGATATGGAAGTGAGTAGTGTTGATTTTCAAAGTTTTATAGATAATTATTCTTCGTCTGATAGTGAGTGGTTAGCCCTAGATTGGAACGGAAAGTATGGAGCTAAGTTTAAAGATGATAATTACCTTTTTAGAATTCAGATAGCAGAGTTAGTTTGTCAGCAATTAGATACTGTAGATTTGCCTCTATTAAGAGAGTTATTTATCCATATTGGGACAGTGTCTAAACTTAATTTTTCAGTGTATAATAAGTTTCATTTATTAGCACAGACTTTATTAGAAAGAGGAGGGAAAGAGTATTTATTTGATTATCTATGTGCAGCTCATATTTCTTTTGATACTTTTTTGAGTACAGCTAATATAGAATTGAGTCAAGAGAGAATAGAAGAATTATTAGTGCACTTCGATTATTTAAAAGAAACGGAGTCAGATCTAGAAGTACAGAAACTACTGTCGGAGCACATGCGCGATAGATTAGAAAGATTAAAAAAGAAAATAAAAATATGAAAAGAATATTAGCAGTTTTATTCCTAGTGATGGGATTAAGTGGGTATAGTCAGGAGAGTAATCTGTCTGATGCTTCGGTAGAACGAATAAAATCCTTAATCACTTTGTTTGAGAATGAAGATAGAGAAGGTATTGCCAAGAGAATAGTTTATCCTCTGAAGCGAGAATACCCTTTGCCACCAGTGACTTCCGAGTTCGAATTTGTGAGTCGTTTTGAAGAGTTTTTTGTACCCGAGTTTTCAGCTAAGATAGCGAACTCTGTAATAGAAGAATACAGTCATATGGGATGGCGCGGTATTATGTTTGACTTGGGGAGAATGTGGTTGACAGAGAGCGGGGATATTTATCGCATTATCGATCAGACTGAACTAGAGAAGAAGATAAGAGAAGAAATGATTCAGGCAGATAAGAAGAGATTGCACAGAAGTGTGAATAAGTTCTTAGAACCATATGCTATTATTAAAACGGGACAGGATATCTGGCGTATAGATAGAAAAGATGAGAAAGTAATGCGCTTAACAATATGGAACGACGGTAAGCTAGTATCTGATGTCCCTGACCTGATTCTAGAAGGAACTGAAGATATACAAGGAACGATGGGCAATAGAGTACTGTATTTTAAAGATAAAAAAGCGAATGACATGATCACGATCTTAATGGATAATCCTGAGTCAGAAGTAGCACATGAAGTAACTATCATTACAATAGATAGTGAAGGAAATGAAGTAAGCCTAAAAGGACAATCTGATAATTAGATCCTAAACCATCTAATATAATGAAGCTGTAACAGAGATGTTACAGCTTTTTTTGTTCTGTAGTATTAGCTTTATAGTAAACTAAGTTTAGTCTAATAGCAGATATTTCGATATTGTTTATGGTTTAAGTAAGTATTGCCTCCGTTTTTTTATTTGATTTAACGGACACACTACGGACTCATAACGGACTCACTACGGACTCACCTCAACTCATTTTAAGAGGAGATAGGAAGCAGAGTAGTGTAAAATAGGTATATAGATTACAATAAATTAGCCTAGTTATATTACAAGTGTAATATAACTATAACAAGGAAGTAATAATATAAATAAGTAACCCTACTAGTCCTCCCACTAGAGTACCGTTGATGCGGATATACTGTAAGTCTTTACCTACTTCTAGTTCTAGTTTATCACTCAGTTCGCGACCATCCCAGCTATCTACAGTATTTCTGATTAGTTGCCCTACTTCTTTTGTGTTTTTAAGAGCTACTTTATAGATGGTGTGTTGTATCCACTTATTGATCTTTATTTTATTCTCCTCGTTATTCTCTAAGTCTAGTGCTATTTTAGACAGGCTATTAGAGATATACTTGCGCAGTACTGAGTTATTGTCCTCTAGTTGTACGAGTAGATTTTCCTTCGTAGAGCGCCATAGGTCTTGCATATACGTATGAATAGTATCATCAGTAATGAATTGACCTATGATTTCATCGAACTTAGCTTTCCACATAGGAGAAGCTTCTATATCTACAGCGAGCATTTCTAACCTTAGGGTAATCTCTTTTCTTATTTTGTGATGAGGGTCTTTTTCTATATCACTTAAGAAGGTATTGATACCACTGATAAGTTGATTCGTCACCGCTTTACCTCCGATAAGCCCTAAGATAGGTTTTTTCTCTACGACATTGTCATATATTTCTTGGCGGTGTTCTTCTACATAGAGTTGTGCCTTAGGCAAGATAATGTCTAATAATCTGTTGTGTTCATTCTTTTCGATAGCATAGGTGACTCCTTGTGATACAAAGCTTTGGATATTAATAGCCGCAATACCTTCTTTCGCTTTTGAAGTCATCAGTGCAATGATTGTTTCGTCCTCTAGTTCAGCGAGTATTCGTTTGGCAAGTGAAGTAATCTCATGCTCTAAAATGATTTGATTATTAGGCTTGTTTAGCCAAGTAGAAATCATATTCGCTAAATCAACTTTCTCCACATAAGGTCTGATATTCTCTGACGTCAAGAAGTTATCTGTGACAAAGTCTCCTAGGTTATCTCCAATCTTGTTTTTGCTATTGACAATAAGATTAGTATGCGGAATGGGCATGCCCATCGGATGTCTAAAAAGAGCTGTCACTGCAAACCAGTCTGCTAGTGCCCCGACCATCGCAGCTTCTGAGAATGCCTTGACATATCCCATCCACGAAGCAGGTGAATGTCTGATGGCATATACCATAGAGATATAGAGGATAGCCATAAGTATAAATAGACCAGTAGCTATGCGTTTATGCTTTTGTAACTGTTTTTTCTTTTCATTCATAGTGCTGTATTTATAGCTAATGTAATGAAAAAAGAGAGCTTAGAAGCTCTCTTTTATGGTAAATGTCATTAATTCGTATGTCTTTGGATGTCTAAAAGTGATACGCTCTGCATGTAGATATAGTCTGTCTGCTTTGGTACCATATAGGTCATCACCTACTATAGGTGTGTTTAGTCCTTTTGGGTGTGAGGCATGCATACGCAGCTGATGAGTACGCCCTGTGATAGGATAGAAGTACACTTTCGTCTTACCATCTTTTCGTTCTATCACTTCGTATCTAGTCTTGGCATACTTGCCATATTCATAGCATACCATCTGTCTAGGTCTATCGTCAAAGTCTATTCTCAACGGTAGTTCTATAATCCCTTCGTCTTCTGCTATGATACCATCTAGTATAGCGACATATCTCTTCTCTAAGCTCTTCTTTATAAACTGGCTCTGTAGTGCTTTATGCGAGTCTTTATCCTTAGCAATGATTAAGATACCTGATGTAGGCATGTCTAATCGGTGTACGATAAGAGGCCCTGTAGCATTAGGGTAGCGAAGTTTCATACGTTCATATACAGAGTCTAGTATATAAATACCAGGTACAGATAAGAAGTCTTCAGGCTTATTTACAATAGCAAAGTACTCATCCTCATAGACTACCTCAATAGGTCTGTTAAGAGCAGGGTTGATCAATAGTGGATTATCATCTACTTCTAAGCCTTCTAGCATATGTCCTAAAATAGGCTCACACTTACTGCGACAAGAAGGGTAGAAGTGCTGATGCTTGCGAATCTCTGACTTCGGAGACTCTCCCCACCAGAATTCTCCTAAAGCAATAGGCGTATAATTATGCTCATAGGCGTATTGCATCAGTTTAGGAGCCGCACAGTCTCCAGCAGCAGCAGGTGGCTGTTGTAATACTGTCTTCTCGAA
This sequence comes from Myroides odoratimimus, assembly GCF_001485415.1. GTDB lineage: Bacteria > Bacteroidota > Bacteroidia > Flavobacteriales > Flavobacteriaceae > Flavobacterium > Flavobacterium odoratimimum. Next base: position 4,888 of record NZ_BCMQ01000006.1, on the reverse strand, counting down.
GATCTCTAATAAGCTTTGTTCTTCTCCTTTATAATTTAAGAATTTGTAAGAAGCGAATAGTTTTTGCTGTAGTCCATTAGACTTTTGTTTGCGTTCTTCTTTTAGGTTATTTAGCTCCTCTTCTATACTTGTCGTGATATCTCTAGTTGTCGTGATTTGCTCTTGCCAATATTCTGTCAGTACGCGCAACTCATATTTATCTCTTAAACTCTGTTTGACTAGGTCATCATTTAAAAGCTGAAATTCTTCAGGAGAAAGTATGACTTCTTGTTCTTTTCGGATGGCTTTTCGCTCGTTTTTTTGTTTTTTATGCTGTACTTTCTTTTCTTCGATGGCTGTTTTTTCTTCAGCTATCTGTTGTTTCAATAAAGCTTTGGCATTGCTATATACAGTATCTGCTTCTAGTTTTTCTATTTTGGCATTGATAGCATTAATTGCTTTTACCTCTACATCTTCTCTTGCAAAAAAGCCGTTCTCATTCCATAGGTCAAAGATTAGTGGTACGTATCCCTCTAGGTCTGTATGACTGCCTAGCTTACCAGAGAAGCCTGCTAAGTAGCCTAGTTCTCCTTTTTCATTTTTTACTACTAGTACACCAAACATCTTACCTGTAGGTAGACAGTTCTCATCCTCTGTGTCAAATAGCGGTGCTATAAGCGGATGTGTGCTTAGTTCACGTTGTAACTCTTCTGCTGCTAGTATGGTTAGGGGATGAGGTTCGTAATAAAAAGGGAAAGTAAACTTAGTCGGCAGTGCTATAGACTGCACATCACTGGTAAACTTTCTGAAGATAGCTTTAGGCTGAGACATGTAATTCTAATTTTTAGACTGCAAAATTAAGGATAAAAGGGAGATGGGAAAGAGCATTGTTTTAAAATTAAACGCTATTGTTTTATTATACTTACTTATCAGCCTCTTTCATCACTTGTACTATTTTCATTACAGCTTGTTGTGCATTGGCAGTACCACTGTTTGCCATGATGATATAGGCGGTATTCGTGATTCCGTCTATCTGTGTATAGGTAAAGAATGTACCATCAGAACCGGCGTGGTCATATAGCTTAGTAGTTTCATTGATAAGATTCCCCCAGCCTATAGCATATTTGCTTTGACTATTAAATAAGAAGTCATAAGTACTTGCTTTAAGGGCGTTGTTTTGACCTGCAAGACCTTGTAGATTGAGTTGGATGTATTTGATATAATTCTCTATATTCATACTTAAGTCACCAGCAGGCTCTATAAGGGTTAATGCATAGTTATAAGTAGGAGGTACAGATTCTAGTACATCATACTGTAGGGCATGTCCCCAAGGTTGGTTTTCTAGATTGCGATTTGGCCAGCCGATGACGAAGTCTATATCTAGTTCATTGGTTAGAATTTCTTTTGCTAGTTCTTCCCAAGATTTGTTAGTTACTTTCTCTAACATAGAAGCTGCTATACTATACCCTGCATTAGAATAGGTATATCCATCTGGAGTTTCTAGTGGAGCCATCGTTAATACATGTTGAGCGAAAGCTTGTCTCTGTTGTTGTTTTGTCCCTTCGAGCTTTGGAAGACCAATGCGTTCCGTACCACTAGTGAAGGCATGTACTTTAGCTCTGTGAGAGAAGAAGTCCTTCAGTGTAGCAGTGTAGTATGCAGAATTAGCAGATTCTTTTGCTTCAGGGAATAGATCAAAATAGGTAGTATTCCACTTGATTTTGCCTTGTTCTACTAGTTTGGCTGCTATAAACCCTGTAATGGCTTTAGAGTTAGAACCTAAGTGAAAGTAGTTTTTTAGATCAGCATTAGAAGGTGTGTTCTTTTCGCCGAATTTGTGATGTCCTGAGATTCCTTTTTGAATAGTTTGATCTTTTGTTACAATGGCATAGGCGACTTCAGGAACGTTGTATAGGTTGCGTATACTATCTATTTTAACGTGTAAGTCTTGACTGTATATTGTTTGACTACATGATAATATGAAGGCTGAGGTTAGTATAAGTAGTTTTTTCATGTTTTGGATTTATTATAAAAACTAAGGTAATGATATTCGGTTTATAAATAAGTTTTTCTCCTTTGAAAAGGTTCGGTAGAGGGAAGGTAATTGGTGATAAATAACCGAAATAACAAATAATTTTTAAAAAAGTATGTTTTGTTGCTTTTGCTTTTTGTGACTTAACGAGTTAAATAGTATCTTTGGCGACTCAAAGTATTAAAATAATACCGATATGTTTGATAATTTAAGTGATAAATTAGATAAAGCCTTTCATATCCTTAAGGGACACGGCAAGATTACAGAAGTCAATGTAGCAGACACTCTAAAAGAGGTTCGTAGAGCTCTATTAGATGCCGACGTTAACTTTAAGATTGCTAAAGATTTTACTAATATAGTAAAAGAAAAAGCCTTAGGACAAGAGGTACTTACAACTTTACAACCAGGACAATTGATGATCAAAATCGTTAAGGACGAGTTGACTCAATTAATGGGAGGTGAGGCTGCAGGTATTAACTTATCTGGTAATCCTTCAGTTATTTTAATGTCAGGTTTGCAAGGGTCAGGGAAAACAACATTCTCTGGTAAACTAGCAAACTTCTTAAAGACAAAGAAAAATAAGAAACCTTTATTGGTAGCGTGTGACGTATATCGTCCTGCAGCTATTAATCAGTTACACGTAGTAGGTGATCAATTAGGTATAGAAGTATATTCAGAAGAAGGAAATAACAATCCTGTACTAATTGCAGAGAATGCTATTAAGCATGCGAAAGCAAATGGATTCAATGTAGTGATTGTCGATACAGCTGGTCGTCTAGCAGTAGACGAGGAGATGATGACGGAGATCGCTAATATTCACAAAGCAATTACACCACATGAGACGCTATTCGTAGTGGACTCTATGACAGGACAAGATGCCGTAAATACAGCGAAAGCTTTTAACGATAGATTAAACTTCGACGGAGTTATCCTTACTAAGTTAGATGGGGATACACGTGGAGGGGCTGCAATCTCAATTAAATCAGTAGTAAATAAACCGATTAAGTTTATCGGTACTGGTGAGAAGATGGAAGCGATAGATGTGTTCTATCCAGATCGTATGGCAGACCGTATCTTAGGGATGGGAGACGTTATCTCGTTAGTAGAGCGTGCACAGGCTCAATACGACGAAGAAGAGGCTCGTAAAATCCAGAAGAAAATCGCGAAGAATGAGTTCGGTTTTGATGATTTCTTAAATCAGATTCAGCAAGTGAAGAAGATGGGGAATATGAAAGACTTGATGGGGATGATACCTGGAGTTGGAAAAGCAATGAAAGATGTAGAGATAGAAGATGATGCGTTTAAACATATCGAGGCTATTATCTACTCAATGACACCTGCAGAACGTTCTAAACCATCCATTATAGATGTAAAACGTAAGAACCGTATCGCTAAAGGATCGGGTACAGATATACAACAAGTGAATCAATTGCTTAAGCAGTTCGATCAAATGAGCAAAATGATGAAGATGATGCAAGGGGCAAAAGGAAAGAATTTGATGAGAATGATGGGGCAAATGAAAGGCATGCAAAGATAATTAAAGAAGAAGGTTTAAGGTTCATTATGAGGTTTAAACCTTCTTTATTTACATACACACAACACACATTTTATTTTAATGCAACTACTAGACGGAAAAAAGGTATCGGAAGATATCAAGAATGAGATCGCTGTTGAGGTTCAACAGATGAAAGCTCGTGGAGAAAAAGTACCTCATTTAGCAGCAGTTATTGTTGGTACTAATGGAGCAAGTTTAACTTACGTAGGAAGTAAGGTTAAGTCTTGTGAGAAAGTAGGTTTTGAATCTACACTAGTTTCTTTGCCAGAAGAAACTACAGAAGAAGAGCTTTTAGCTAAAGTAAAAGAATTGAATGCTGATCCTGCTATAGATGGATATATCGTTCAATTACCTCTTCCAAAACACATTGATGAGCAAAAGATCTTATTAGCTATCGATGCGGATAAAGACGTAGATGGGTTCCACCCAACGAACTTCGGTCGTATGGCTTTAGAGATGGAGACATTCTTACCAGCTACTCCTTATGGAATCATGGAATTATTAGAGCGTTATAAAGTAGAGACAGCAGGTAAAAACGTAGTAGTTATCGGTCGTTCTCACATTGTAGGTCGTCCTATGAGTATTTTGTTAAGCCGTAAAGGTTACCCTGGAGATGCTACTGTGACATTAACGCATAGTCGCACTAAGAATATTGCTGAGATTACTAGAGAAGCAGATATTATCATTTCAGCATTAGGAGTACCTTACTTCTTAAAAGGAGATATGGTGAAGGATGGAGTAACTGTAGTAGATGTAGGTATCACTCGTGTACCAGATGAGACTAATCCTAGAGGATACGTTATCGCAGGAGATGTAGACTTCGATGAGGTTAGTAAGAAAGCTGCTTTTATCACTCCTGTACCTGGTGGTGTAGGACCAATGACAATAGCGATGTTATTAAAGAATACTTTATTAGCTAGATCAAGAAGAGCTAAAAAAGGGGAATAAGAATTAGACTATTCTATTTATATATGAAGAGAGATGAGAGATCATCTCTCTTTTTTTGTTTTATATTAATTGTCTTTACTGATGTGTTATATTGGAGATGTATTGTGTGACATGCAAAATATTGCATCTCTACTGATATGTTATATTGGAGATGTATTGTGTGACACGTAAGGTGTTGTGTCTCTATCGATGTGTTGTCTTGGATATGTATTGTGTGACATGCAAAATATTGCATCTCTACTGATGTGTTGTATTGGATATGCATTGTGTGACACGTAAGGTGTTGTGTCTCTACTGATGTGTTGTCTTGGATATGTATTGTGTGACACGTAAGGTGTTGTGTCTCTACTGATGTGTTGTCTTGGATATGTATT
>NZ_BCMQ01000005.1 GCF_001485415.1 Myroides odoratimimus | reverse complement strand
CGTGAGAAGTATTAATTGTAATACCACGCTCTTTTTCTTCTGGAGCATTATCAATTGAATCAAATGAACGAGCTTCTGAGAATCCTGCGTCAGCTAATACTTTAGTAATAGCAGCAGTAGTAGTAGTTTTACCGTGGTCAACGTGTCCGATAGTACCGATGTTTAAGTGCGGTTTCGAACGATCAAAAGTTTCCTTTGCCATGATTTAATAATTTAATCTTAGTTATATAATTAGTGTTCAAATATAATAAAAAAACCTGAGCCAATGACGGGATTTGAACCCGTGACCTCTTCCTTACCAAGGAAGCACTCTACCCCTGAGCTACACCGGCTTGATGCTTCTTATTCTCTGTGGGGAGAGCAGGATTCGAACCTGCGAAGGTTTCCCAACGGATTTACAGTCCGTCCTCGTTGGCCGCTTGAGTATCTCCCCTCAAACTGTGTTTGATATTACTTTTCTTTGAGCCGATGGAGGGACTCGAACCCACGACCTGCTGATTACAAATCAGCTGCTCTAGCCAGCTGAGCTACACCGGCAAATGACTCAATAGAAAAAGTCCGCTATTTCTAACGGACTGCAAATGTATATATTTTATTGATTAAAAAAAACAATTTACTTATTTTTTTAAATTAATGAGCTTTGATTTTCTCTTTGTGTTTTACCACTAATCGCTCTAGTGCATCTGCTCCAGCATCTAAACCTTCTTCGAAAGTCTTACACGTTTTTTTAACAATCATCTCGTCACCCGGAACCAGTACTTTTATTTCTGTAATCTTATTTTCTTTTTCATTTGTGTTCTCTAATTTAAAAAAAACATCTACTGAAACTATCTTATCATAATACTTTTCGATTTTTGACAAACGCTCGTTTGCAAAATCTACCAACTTACGATCCACATTGAAATTAATAGCTTGAATGTTTACTTTCATAATTAACGGTTTTAAAAGGTTATTTTTCTTTATTCTTCCCTCTTGGATGCGAACTTTGATACACTTTCTTCAACTCACTTAGATTAATCTGTGCATATCCTTGTGTTGTTGATAAGCTTTCATGCCCCATTAATTCTTTAATTGAATTAATATCTGCTCCTCCTTCTAAAAGGTGCGTAGCAAAAGAGTGACGCAACATATGAGGGCTTTTCTTCTCCTTTGTTGTTGCATTACTAAAGTATGAATTTATTACTCGATAAACAAACATTTCATCAACTTTCTTACCAGATTCTGTTACCAAAAGTCCCTTAATACCCACCACAGAACTCAAGACTAAACTTCTTGATTCAAGATATTTTTTCAATAACACTTCTACACTACCTAATAATGGTACGATGCGCTGTTTTGACCCCTTTCCTAAAATACGCACTTGATGCAAATAAAAATCTATATCATCCACATCTAAAGCAACCAACTCTGCTCTACGAAGCCCAAGACAATACAACATCTCCACAATCAGCAAATCTCTCAGAGAATTAAAATCCTCCTTACCTTCAAACATCGTACGTACTGCATCAATCTCTTTTATAGAAAAAGGCAATTGCAACTTTTTTTCCACTTTTAAAGATCGATGTAAGTAAAGCGGATTAGTCTCTACCTCCCCTATCTTCAACAAGAATTTATAAAAAGAACTCAGCGCACTAGTCTTTCTATTTATAGACCGATTAGTCAGTCCCTCTTCGGATAACTTCACTATCCAGAGACGAACACCATCATATCCTGCCTTTAGATAATCTAACGACAGTTGCTCTAAGAAAGACACATAATCTCCAATATCGTTCTGATAGGCTAAAACCGTCTTGTCAGAATACTTTCTTTCTTTCTGTATATACTCAATAAACTTTTCTAAATTTTCAAACATAAAAAAAACCGTTGCAACAAAGTTAATACTTTATTACAACGGTTATTTTTTAATATTCAATACTTATTAGATTTCTACTGAATCTTTCAAGTGTTGAACGTATGCAGCTTTTTGCATTTTGTCTCTTTTAAGTACAGACGGTTTTAAGAATGCCTGACGAGATCTTAACTGACGTAAAGTTCCTGTTCTGTCAAATTTTCTTTTATAGCGCTTAAGTGCTCTATCGATATTTTCTCCGTCTTTAATTGGAATGATTAACATGTTTTCATACACCTCCTCTCATTAGTGGTGCAAAAGTAAAACTTTTTTTATTCATCACAATAAAAAAACATCTTTTTTTAAAAAACATATACTTAAAAACAAATACTTATCGTTTATCTAAGAAATAAAGATAGAGAACTAACAGCCATAGAAACGAGTGTGAACATTCTTAGAGCCTCTTACCTAATTATTACCCACTCTTTGAGGTTTCCCTCCCAAAAACAACAATTTCAAAAATTCTATACGAATACTTAAGATCACATTGTTTCCTATACTATCTACTAAGGTATTAGTACATAAAACAGCTGACCAAACAGCTAACTTCTATACACTTACCATCCTACTAAAAGCAAACCTATTCCTAAAGCTAAAAATGCTAAACACAGTGTGAAGAACAGATATTTAAAATAACCTTTAATCCCTTCTATTGCATACTCTAGCCCTTCTCTATCATGATTTCTAATGGCTGACTTTAAGCCTATACTATAGTTTAACATTCCTATTACAGAAACTAATTGAAGAAAAAACAAAATAGCTAAAGTGAAAACGACTATCATCTTATCTGAATATGCTATCCCAAACATAATCACTAATAAGACACTTAACATCAAATTACACACAGCTATAAACGCTCCCCATCTACCAATACTTCTCAAATATGACTGTATCTTTTGAGTAAACACAAATTCTTTTGTCATCATTCAAACAAATTAAGGTAAATCAATTATCACTAATGAATAAGCAATCCAGCCGATAAAAGAGGATACTAACAGCATAATAAATATCCCCATAATCCTCATACTCCAGCTCACGCTCATTAATCCACTCTCTAATAACTCCACATTATTCACATCCACAGCTTTTCTCAATTTCTTACTACTATTCATCAGGTGTACATTAATCAAAAAGAAAATCACACAACCCCCTGCTAATATTAAACAGGTATCTTCTGTCATTAGTCGATCATCTAACGCTGGGTTATCAAACATTGGGGGTTTTACCTTATACTTCATATAGTATAATGTATACCCTACTCCTCCTAAAGAAAGTAACATCGTCACATAACTTACCCGATTCATATAAGTTCCTAATAGTCCTAAACCACTATGCATAGAAGTAAGTACTTTTATATTACTCTCTGTGATTTGTTCGTAACCTTCATTCATTAATAATAGGTATTATTTATCCTCACCAAATTACTAAATAAATCTAGGACTACTATTATCCTTTTTACTTCTTACTAATTCTCCGCTAACCAGCTCTTAAATTCACTCACTCTTTCTCTACTCACAATCACCTCATCTGTATAATTCCTCATCGTTAGTTTTAATCGAGCAGTAGACAGTTGTACGATCTGTTCTATATAATCGATACACACTACTTGAGATCTATTCACTCGAAAGAACTTCTCTGGGTTGACCATTTTAATAGCTGCTTCTATAGAGCCTTCTTCTAGCAGATGAGTCTTTCCTTCTACTGTAGAGACATACACTCCTCTATCCTCTCTATAAAAACACACCACCTCATCTACCAACACCATCTTTATCTGCATCCCCACTTTTATCATCAGCCGTTTTGCATAACTATTCCCACCTATACTTTGCCTAAGGTTTTCTACGGTCTGTGTTGTACTGCGTTGTTGTGACTTGTATTTATTAATAGCACCTAATAGTTCTGTTGGCTCTATTGGCTTTAGTAGATAATCAATGCTGTTTAGTTTAAATGCCTTAATCGCATAGTGATCAAAACTTGTGACAAAGATGATAGCACTCTTAATCTCTACTTGTTCGAATATCTCTAATGACAGCCCATCCGCTAACTGTATATCAGCAAATATCAAGTCTGGGTGCTCATGTTGCACAAACCAAGGGATAGCCTCACTTACAGAATACAGCGTATGCTGTACTTCTAACCCAAGTTTTTCTAATTCTCTACTTAACAGCCTTGCTGCAGGCTTCTCGTCTTCTATAATTACTATTTTCATCAGCTGTCTTTTCTAACTAAAGGTATTCTAACGCTAAAACTATCTTCTAAATCTTTTATCACAATATCTTGTTTAAACAACAACAGACTTCGCTTAGACAAATTCTGAAGTCCTAATCCAGTTGAATCTACTTGTTTAGGCTTCGCACATCTTTCATTCCACAGCACTAAACCATTATCTTCTACAGTAAGTATCACACTAATTTTTCCATCAGAAGGAATTATATTGTGCTTTACTACATTCTCTATCAAAATCTGTAGACATAACGTAGGTACTTGTATATCGCTATAGTGCATCACCTCATCACTAATTCTGAAATCAATAGCATTATCATAACGCACATTGAGTAGATATACATAGTCTTTTATAAAAGCTACCTCATCAGATAGAGCACATGATGTATTGTCTAATCTTTCTAATACATACCTATAAATTTTAGAGAACGAACGGGCGAACTGTTCTGCCTTAACAGGATCCTCTTGTATTGTACTTATCAGTACATTCATATTGTTAAACAAGAAGTGTGGCGATAGCTGCTCTTTCATACTCTCTATCTGACTCTTCTGTAATTCTATCTCTATTTCCTTATTCTTCAACTCTAACAACCTTAATTGATCATTATAAGCAAATATGAATACAACAAGTAAAATAAATACACTAATCAACACAATTGCTAAGAAGTTACCAAAGCGCATATGATCTCCATTGTAAAAGTCTTTAAACGATAAACCATAAAAGATATTGAGCATTATAGCTAAGAACAGATAATAGGCAGTAACAGAAGTAATGATACCATTTATAAAGAACGCTATATTACTAACCTTCTTACTTAACTGTCCTTTTATCTTTTTTTCATGCCTCTCTATCCCCCAACAAACTAAAGTGCTTGTAATAAAATTAGACAGATAGATCAGTACTGATAATACAAATGAAGAGAATGTAGCTTTTTGAAAACGAGCATTACCAAACAACTCAAAAAAACTCATCCCTTTATCTTGAAAAGAATAGTAAGATATCATTAAACTTAAAATCAATCCAAAGCTGGTAGCTAATAGAATATGTCGACGCCAATTAATAACCATAGTTCTCATGTATAAAAATCTAAATTACAACAAAGACAGTAACAATTATTTCCCTTTACACAATTCTTGTGTTTTTAATGCCCAATCTTTCCCCCATGATGGATAAAATGGCACATCACTCTTCTGTTTATCGAATAGCTCTATCGACTTCTCTAGCATCTTACAGTAATAAGTCATATCTACCTTCATAAACTTAGCGCTATTAATCTGAAAACTTGCCACAGAGTACACCGCTCTCGGATTAGTAGGATCTAACTCTATCGACTTATCATACGCTTTATTGATAATTGGAGTCTGTACCATCCCCTTATTCATCGGATCAGTAATTAACTCTAGTGTCTCATTCATTCCTTTTAATACATACCACTCACTTCCTCCCTTTTCTAACCATTGGTCTATTAGTACGCGGTTAGCTGCTACGATATCTTCTATATTATCAGCCTGCGGATTACTAAACCCTCCTGTGATACTTATAAACACCTTGTAGTACACTGGTATCCAATTCTCTTTATCAGACATCGCTATGCGGTCTAGCATAGCCACTGCTTCTTTCGATTGCCCACTTTGCCATTGTTGCATCGCTTTTTGCATTCCTGCCTCGTATTTAGATTGTCCGAAACTCATTACACTAAATACACTGAATAATAAAATCAATAACTTTTTCATCTTTCTAATTATTTAATTACACAACAAATCTACACTGACTATCAAATCTTTAAAAAACGAACTGCGCGAACTGTTGTTTCTAATGTTTAAGTTGTTTTACAAATTCTCTAATTGGTTTTTCTTCTTATCAGCACTTATTGTCCACATAAACCCTACATATATAAATCGCTTTGCAGAGGCATTTGTGATATCAGGTTGTCCCCCTCGTTGATTAAACTGATAAGCATACACAGGATTGCGTCCTAACAAATTATCTACTGATAAGTACACTATCTTTTGCCCACTGAATAGATAAGCCCAGCTCATACTTACATTGTGTATGGGACTACTCTCATAAGTAGCTTTATTAGTTGTATTTATATCGTGAAAGTGACGTGGGCTACTGTAGTTATACGTCATACTCACCTGAGACTTCCATTGCTCTATCCAGTACTTCGTCACCACAGAGAAATTGTGCTTCACTACATAAGACGGCTGTATCCATTCGTTCCAATACATCTCTTTACGTTGAGAGTCAATGTAAGTATAGGTTACCCAATAGCTAAAATTCTTAAACGTGATATTATCTTTCCAAAACAAATCAAATCCCTTTGCATACCCCTCTCCTAACTGTGCATACTCACTTGGTTTACCCAGTGGAGTTAATAACAACTTACTGTAATCTTTATAGAACATCTCTGCTCTCAATAGACGTTTTCTAAACTCATAAGTATAGTTCAGTATATAATGATTAGCCTGCATCCAGTCTTCTTGTTTCACTGCTAATGACTGTTCTAAGTTCATCGCTTGATTAAACACCCCATAAGAGAAAGACATCTGATGCTTAGATGTCATCTGATACGTCAGCATCGCTCGTGGCTCCACTGTCCAATCTTCTATCTCTGAATACTTACTCGTTCTCAAACCAGCTCTCAATGACAAGTCTGATGTTATCTTCCAATTGTTCTCAAAAAACAATGCCCATCTATTCGCATCCGTACCTAAGTCTTCTGCTCTACTTCCTTTACTTCTCGTCAAATCTAACTTAGAAGCCTGTACATCTACCCCAACAAAAAACTGAAACTGCCCATTCCACTGATAAGACAACTTCACCTTCTGATTCACATCCCAACTAATCTTCTTTACACTCAAATCATTGCTATCTCCTGTATAATCCATATACCCTAACCCTGTACCAATATCAAGTCTCATATAAGGAGTAAGCTTCTTAAAGAACACACTATTCATATACACATTACTCGACTTAAAGCCTAGTGTATCTACTCGATTACTTGGTTGTATCTCTTGCTCATACTTAATGGTAGAGAAGTCTACAGCAGTATATAGTTTATATCCTCCGTCCTTAATCTCGCGCTTATACATCATCTCTCCAGAAGCTGTAGAGAATGGTTTTTTAGTATTATATCGCTGTCTTACCACTGCAGTATAGGCTCCTAAGTTTAGATAGTTTAGACTATATGACAGCGAGTTCTTGCCCCACTGATGTGTCTGCGCGAAGCTCCCTCCTACAGTAGAGATAGAGTAATCTCTACGTGAAGGATCTATCTCATCTGATGTATCTAACTGTAATACTCCTGATAGCGCATCTCCAAACTCTGCGCTATACCCTCCTGCTGAGAAGGACATTCCCTTAAACAGAAATGGATTAAACTTAGAACGCACAGGTACATTACCCACCGAAGAAGTATAAGGCTGAAACACCCTTACACCATTGACGAATATACCACTCTCCTCTGCTCTACCTCCACGTATCAGTAGCCTCCCATCTTCTCCATTGGTCTGCGCTCCTGGCATGGTACTTAGGACTCCCATAATATTACCAGGGCTACCCGCAGTACTCACTACATCCATCGCATTTAATCCTATACTCTCTGCGCGTCCTCTCTTATTCTTACTATTCGTAGTAATAAGTATCTCTCCCATCACCTCATCTTGCCCACTTAACACAAAATGTTCATTATAATTCTCCTTTGTATTGATCTCTACATCTAGATTGCCATACTGTGGGTGCATTAACTTCAGTACGCCACTCACTACTGTATCTGTAACTATAAAACTGAAATGCCCTTTCGCATCGGTCAATCCTCCTTCAAAGCTATCTTCAAGGTATACATTCACATTCTCGATTGGTTTATTCTTATCGTTTACCACTGTACCCGATAGTTGAATCTGTTGTGCCTGTAAAGCACCTAAACACATGGTTAATAACAAACATAGTAGTGTTCTCATCTTTCTTCTTGATTAACTCTATCACAAACGTAATCTGACAACACAACTTCTAAAAAAACGAGTGCGCGAATGGGAGTATTTACTGCGCGAATGGGGATTGGTTAACAGTTTACTGTTATCAGTTCGCGGTTCACAGTTTTAGTGATGTGGATAAACTCTAGTACATTGAGGTGTTTATTTATTCTTGTTGACTTATAGCCATAAAAAAACGGTTAATAGCTTTTATACTATTAACCGTTTTTCGTATACTAACTCAGATAAAGAATGCTATATTGAACAGATTAGGTTTAAAACATAACACTTTGTATCATATACAGCATGTCTTATAATATGAGATTCCTCCTTCGTCGGAATGACATACTAGACAGATAGAGCTATTCTTTTAAAAAAAGCTTATGAGAAACAATTCATTAGTATCTTACATCAAATAAGGATCATCATTAAGAATGTATTATGTTAGACACAAAGTATTATGTTTCTACCGTGTTATTACATACAATACACCTACATGACCATCGAAGTCAAAATCATTCTCCTACTTCTCTATCTTACGAATCCTATAATGACTGTCATAACTAAATTAATTATAAAGAATAAACAGAAAACAAACAATAACTTTCGAATAGTACTGAAAGTGTCTTCTAAAAATTCTTCAGAATTATGAATAATGGTCTTTCTGATTCGTCTACTTAAAAAGAACAAATGCATACATGAATAACTACTTAATACAAAACTTAACAGATTCATTAAAACAGGCAGATATTCTTGTTTTGATAACCTCACAAATAGTTCAAAAAAACTGACTAAACTAATGACTCCACATACAACAATTAAAGGTATAACCCACTTACTAATACGTTTTAAGTAGAGTAGTGATTGTTCTGTTAGCACTAACTTTTGATTGCTATCTTCACTATGTTGATTTACTTGATTATTCATGACTTAATAACTGAGAAAAAAATTATAAATGCAGTAATAATACCTACTAAAACAGAACTAGTGATAAGTATAGTTATCCTACTAAGATTACCTAAACTATATTCTAACTTATTACTGTTCTTCATCTCTAAAGCTATTTTTAAAGATGTACTAAATCTATATAGAAGATAACATATATACACAAATATTAAGAAGGCTAATAAGAAACACAATCCTAAACCAAACAATTTACCATCTATAAAACCCGCTATTATGATAAGGAAAAATTGACTCATTAAAGGTTGAAGTGTATCACTTAAAAAAAGATCAAATAGTATTACTAACAATACCTGTGATAAAATTAAGATTAATAACGCTTTTGCTAATACTCTTATCCGTTTTAATTGGCCAATAGACATAGCTGATATCCCTAATTCTTGCTTTGTATATTCTTTTATTTCTTTATCCATTTCAGTTCTATTTTTTATACTATTTAGTCAAAAAGTATTGCCGCCTCTACTGTGCTATTACATACAACACGCCTATATGCTCATCGAAGTCAAAATCATTCTCATAGACTAGTTCTATTTTCTCTAATACTTTAATCGATGCGATATTCTCTTTCATCGCTCTACCAATAATACAGTGTAGCCCTAAGGTTGTAAATCCATATTCTAAACACGCCTTTGCGCTCTCGGTAGCATACCCCATATTCCAATGCTCCTCATAGAAGCGAAAGCCTATATCTGTCTTATCTATATCAGCATTGTACTTCAGCCCACACCATCCTAAGAACGCATTGTCTTCCTTACGAATAACTGCCCATCGTCCATATCCGTTTCTCTCATAATCGCTATAATTAGCTAAGAAAGTATGCGCATCATCCACACTGTCAAAAGCATCATCTCCTGTATAGCGCATCACATTAGGATTAAGGTTTAGTTGATAAAAGTGCGCTGCATCTGCAGTAGTTAATTCTCTTAATGCTAATCGATCTGTTTCTAAAACGCTCTTCATGCCTATTCATATTTCCAATAGGTTAATATTACGAATATTTAATGAAGTAACAATTCATAAACTCCTTATAAACACCCTATTCATTTTAGAGTTGACCTACTTTGGAGAAAATGATCTGATTTGGTTAAAATAGATATTTATGAGAAAACGATAATCCTTATCAACTCTTTATTGACAAGGCTTACAAGAAATTGGTTACGCTTTACTAAGCACATTGTTCGGAAGTTGTTCGGAAAAACCTCGGTTTTTACTAGGATAAAGACCCCTTTTCCGAACGACACTAAATCTGTCTCCGAACCAAACTATATCAACAAAAACATATCATTACTAACATCCTATATTATACCTCCCTACCTCGACTACCATATATATGGTATATTCTGAAAATGACTAATAAAAAACAAGGTTTATAAATATCTTTGCTTTGAATAATTTAGTACTTTAATCAAAAATACAGGTATCAGAACATGAAGAAATTCTTTAGTAATACAATAGTAAAACTTTTACTAGGGGTGATAGTTGGTCTAGTCATAGGACCATATCTTACAGACAGCTTACTACAAATCATCTTATCAACGAGACATATACTAGGTCAGATCATTCTGTTCTTAGTACCGCTGATCATTCTAGGATTCGTAGTATCTTCTATCGCTAAACTAGACAAGGGACAGACTGGTATAATCGGTTTCTCTATTATTATTGCTTACTTATCTAGTATCGGAGCAGGGTTCTTTAGTAGTACACTAGGGTTTAACATTATCCCTCACTTACAGATAGAGAACAATGTGGAGACTCTTAAGGAGCTTCCTGCGATGTTGTTTAAGCTAGATATACCGCCAGTTTTTGGAGTAATGACTTCTCTGACACTTGCCTTAATGATTGGTATCGGTATTCTATGGACAGAGTCTAAACCACTAGAGCGTGCATTTGATTCTTTTAAAGGTATCGTACTATTATTAGTGAATAGAGTATTAGTACCTGTATTGCCATTCTATATTATGGCAAACTTTGCATTACTTAGTTATGAAGGGTCTATACAGTCACAGCTACCTGTGTTCTTAACTGTGATTCTTATCGTGATAGTGGCACACTTCATTTGGTTAGGTGTGTTATATACGATAGCAGGGATATACTCTGGTAAGAATCCATGGGAAGTTATTAAACACTATCCTCCTGCTTACCTAACAGCAGTAGGGACGATGTCTTCAGCGGCTTCTCTAGGTGTAGCACTACAGTCTGCACACAAAAGTAAAGTGCTAAAACCTGAGATCACGAACTTCACTATTCCGTTCTTCTCTAATATACACTTATGTGGATCAGTATTGACAGAAGTATTCTTCGTGATGACTGTATCTCAAGTGTTATATGGTACATTACCTACGCTGGGTACGATGATCTTATTCGTACTACTACTAGGTATTTTCGCTATCGGAGCACCTGGTGTACCTGGCGGTACTGTAATGGCCTCATTAGGTATCATCGCTTCCGTACTAGGTTTTGACGATGCTGGTATTGCATTAACCTTAACGATATTTGCATTACAAGATAGCTTCGGTACTGCATGTAATATTACAGGAGATGGAGCACTTAGCCTTATGGTAACAAAATACAGTGATAAATAAAGATAATGAGGGAGGGCCTGTGCTTTCCCTTTTTTATACCTTCTACGCTATGCTAAAGAAATTAGTAAACAATACTATCGTTAGATTAATATCAGGAGTAATCATCGGTCTATTAGTAGGACCTTATCTAAATGATATTCTACTTCAAGTCATCTTGTCAACGAAACATATTTTAGGGCAATTAATCTTATTTTTAGTTCCTTTAATCATCTTAGGATTTATCGTATCGTCTATCGCTAAGCTAGATCAGAAGTCTTCTGTTATTATAGGGTTCTCCCTAGCTATAGCCTATATATCGAGTGTGGGAGCAGGACTATTCAGTGGTTCATTAGGATACACTATATTACCTTGGCTAGATATCCCCTCTACTGCTGCTACGGGAAGAGCATTACCTGAAATGCTTTTTAAACTAGACATTCCACCTATATTCGATGTGATGACTTCCTTAGTACTTGCACTCATGATAGGTTTAGGTATTCTATGGACGCAGTCTAAACCACTAGAAATCGCCTTCGATCATTTTAAAGAGATCGTGTTATTATTAGTCAATAGAGTACTAGTTCCTTTATTACCTCTATACATTGCATGTAATTTTGCTTTGCTTAGTTATGTAGGTAGCATACAGTCCCAATTACCTATATTCTTAATCGTGATTATCATCGTGATCTTAGCTCATATCGTATGGATCGCCATCTTATACACGATCGCAGGTCTGTACGCTAAAAAGAACCCATGGGAAGTACTCAGACATTATGGACCGACCTATCTAACAGCATTAGGCACGATGTCTTCAGCGGCTAGCTTAGGTGTGGCTCTACAATCGGCACATAAGAGCAAGGTACTG
Organism: Myroides odoratimimus; assembly: GCF_001485415.1. Classification (GTDB taxonomy): domain Bacteria; phylum Bacteroidota; class Bacteroidia; order Flavobacteriales; family Flavobacteriaceae; genus Flavobacterium; species Flavobacterium odoratimimum. The sequence goes on along the minus strand of NZ_BCMQ01000005.1, from coordinate 279,455 downwards.
AAACCAGAGATTACGAACTTCACTATTCCGTTCTTTTCTAACGTACACTTATGTGGTGCTATGGTTACAGAGACCTTCTTTGTGATGACAGTATCCTTAGTCCTTTATGGGCATTTACCTGATGTTAGCACATTGATTCTCTTTGTGCTTTTGCTAGGCGTATTCGCTCTAGGAGCACCTGGTGTACCTGGGGGAGCGCTAATGGCATCCTTAGGATTAATAACCTCTATGCTGGGCTTCGATGATACAGGGATAGCATTAGTATTAACCATATTCGCACTACAAGACAGTTTTGGTACTGCGTGTAATATAGTGGGTGATGGCGCATTAAGTCTTATGGCGACAGCATTCCATGAACGACAACAAAAAAGGGAAGCTCAGTAGCTTCCCTTTCTTATATATCGCCTAATCTGATTAGTCTTTTAAAATGTTACGAGAGATAACTAATTTTTGAATCTCTGTAGTTCCTTCTCCGATAGTACACAACTTCGAATCACGGAAGAACTTCTCTACTGGGAAGTCCTTAGTATATCCATATCCTCCATGGATTTGGATCGCTTCTGTAGATACTTTCACACATACTTCAGACGCATACATCTTCGCCATAGCTCCGATCTTAGTCATCGGTTTGTTATTGTTTTTTAAGAAAGCTGCTTTGTGTAATAATAACTCAGAACACTCAATCTCAGTAGCCATATCAGCTAATTTAAAACCGATAGCTTGGAATTGGCTAATTGGTTTTCCGAATTGAACTCTCTCTTTTGAGTATTTTAATGCCGCTTCATAAGCTCCTTTAGCAATACCTAATGATAATGCACCAATAGAGATACGCCCTCCATCTAATACTTTCATCGCTTGAATGAACCCTTCTCCTACTTCTCCTAAACGGTTAGCATCAGGTACACGACAGTTATCAAAGATAAGTTCTGCAGTCTCAGATGCACGCATTCCTAATTTATTTTCTTTCTTACCACTAGAGAATCCAGGTGTACCCTTCTCTACTACGAAAGCTGTCATCCCGTGAGAATCACCTTTCTCTCCTGTACGAACGATAACAACTGCAACGTTACCAGAGATAGCGTGAGTGATAAAGTTCTTCGCTCCATTTAAGATCCAGTGATCACCATCTTTCACAGCTGTAGTACTCATACCTCCTGCATCAGATCCAGTGTTGTGCTCTGTCAATCCCCATGCACCGATCCACTCTGCTGTCGCTAGCTTAGGTAACCATCTTTTCTTTTGTTCTTCATTCGCAAATGATAAAATATGATTAGTACATAATGAGTTATGTGCTGCTACTGATAAACCAATAGATGAGTCAACTTTAGAAATTTCTTCTACGATAGTGATATATTCGTGGTAACCTAGTCCAGATCCTCCGTACTCTTCAGGAACTAAAACTCCCATATATCCCATCTCTCCTAGTTTTTTAAATAAATCTACAGGAAAGATTTGAGCTTCGTCCCATTCCATAATATGTGGGCGAATATGTTGTTCTGCAAAGTCTCTTATAGATTGAGCAATCATTGCTTGAGTTTCATTGTATTCAAAATTCATGGTTGATAGTTTTAATTCGTAAATCTCAAATATAAACTAATTATATCAATTTTGTCAATAGGGAATTTCTCAATTTGTAGTAATCCTTCTTTATTAACAAAATCTCCATTCATACTCCTGTGCTTAACTACTTCTCTTGCGATATAATAATTCATATAGGGTAATTCTTTCAATTGATTTATAGAGGCTTCATTGATATTTAAAGTTGTAACAGTTGGTGCATTCATCACTTTAAAATGTCTATATAATTCATTTACAACTTCTTCAGAAAGCCCATACACAAACTTTAACTGCTGTATGGACACAAAACCACCGTACTTCTCCCTTTCTTTCATAATCTTATCGGCATAATACGGGCCTATTCCTCTGACTTTCTGTAAGTCTTCTAAAGTTGCACTATTTATACATATTGCTACTATAGGGACATCTACTTTAGGCTTACTATACTCAACATATTCTCGTTTAACCTTAGGGTTATTCACCCAATCTGGGAACTTAAAATAAGTACTATAGGTTTTCAACCATTCGTCTGATACTTGAGTAACTTGTTGAAATTCTTTAGCAGAATTGACATACCTATTCTCCTTTCGGAATAATAATAACCGATCTATCTCCGCTGTAGACATTCCTAAAACAAAGCCTCGATAATCTGTAATAAAGTTGGGGTTAAAAGGATAGATCGTATCTCGCTTAGCTATGGCAATAGTATTAATACTATCTAATAGACTAATCTGCTTCTGATACTCATCGTTAAAAAGAGTGGAATACTGCTCAACTATTTGCAGATCGGATGACCTAGGATAATAGATATAAAGCTGAATGGCAATCACAAGGAGCACTAAAAAGAAAAGGCCTCGCTTCTGTGACTTCGTGTAGTAGTAAAATCTTTTTCTGTAGTTAGATAACATCTCCTCTTTTTACAGGAAAATTACAAGATTACTATCTAACTCACATACAGTATTCAAAGAGATTTATAGGTCGAACACTGATGTTCTCTTTGTATAGATTAAGTCTTTAATACGAGCTAAAAAAGCTAAAGTAAGATATAAAGCAAAAGCTAGTCCTAAGGTAAAGAATGATAAATAGATAAAGAACAGACGCACACTAGTAGCGCGCATCCCTAATCTATCCCCTAGACGGCTAGATACTCTGAATCCTCTTTTCTCGAAATAGTGTCTTAAACTAGTAACCATACCTATATCATATTAACTAGACAAAGATAAACAATATCCATCACAGCGAAGTGAACTATGGTGTATGATTAACTTTTTTTGAGAAATTCTTTCCCTACAGCACACTCTATACATCGATTACTATCACAATACTTCTTCTTTAGATGAACTAGAGCTTGGCTATCTACAGCATTAATCGCTGTTATATTATAACTAGAGAATAAACTGACGATACTGTTCTTCTCCGCTTTTATGCTTTCGGCTAGTGTTATAATATCACTAATATCGTAATCTTCATGCGATATCGACTTCTGATAAATAATCTGCATCGGTAAAATGACATTGATAATTACTAAATCAATAAAGTCTTTAGTCAGCTTCTTAGCCTGTTTCTTACTTACTTTATTAAATACATAATGTGTCTCCCAATATGAACTCACTTTTATATCAAATAATTGATAGAAATAATCTAAATCTGTTGTTGTCAGTATCTTTACAACAGGGATCTGCTGGTGATATAACCAACTACTCAGCTGTGCTAATCTAATAGTAGGAAAATTAGGTGGTCTAAGCTGAAAGAATCGTATAGGAGATGGGGATGATACTGAAATAGTATATTTATGTCTTAAGAAGATCCATTCTCTTTTTATGTCTTTTACGTAGTCATCCTCTAGCTCATACTCTTCTTCTAACAGACCTGTTACTCCAAACAATAGGGCTTCTATTTGTAACAAGGATTGGGATTGTTTATAAATAGACACTATAGGTAGATGTCTTACTGCATCATAGAATGCTTCGCCATTCGCGTTCAAACCAAAGCTCTTAGCTAGAAAACAAAAGAATACATGTTCCCAATGATTATTTGTTTCTAAAAGCAATTGTTCCATTGGTTTGGTTTTTTCTATCAACCGTTCCAGAAACAACTTCTCTTTCCAGAAGGTCCAGATACATGGGTCAACTGCTCCTATGCTATCTTCACAGTTTAAGTGATTCTTGCGCAAAAAGAGTTGAGTACATTTCTCTAATACTTGTTGATCTACATAGTTCTTCAAAACGAAAACAGATATCTCACTGCCATCTAATCTAAAAACTGGAATATCATATTCCCAAACTACGTGTAGTATCACACTATCATAACGTTGATCTCGCTCGTGATGATGTGCATACCAGTCAGAAGCCTTAATATGTATCTCTACATTTCCCGCCCATTCCTGATCAGCAATGCATATTCTTGCATTAAAAAAGTCAGGCCCATCTAGACCTGTAAAAGTCCCTGTAGAAAGTATATTGAGAGATTCATTAGATGTTGTATATAAGTCTTTAGAATTGAACAACTGATTTGCCCAAACATAATGTAGAAAAGCTTCTTTCATAAAAGTATTCTCTTATTGATTATATTCAATTCGTTTTCTCTATTTTTATAAAAAACTATAATCACACTAACTACAATCATGAGAATATTATTCTACCTCACTTGTCTTACTATGACCTTGTCTTCTAGTATTATATACGCACAAAAACCTAACCAAAATATGCTTATAGAATACTATACTTACTCCAACAATAAAATAATCAATGTAGAAGACCCTATAATTCTGATAGCAAATGAGGATAATGCTTTTATCGCTAAGAAAAAGCAACTCGATATAGGGCTAGAAAAATATCCTTATGAACAAACTTATATCGACTATAAAAACAATATTCAATACAGTGTAGCCCATCTAACAAAGAAGAATAAAATAAAGATGGTACTTCCAAACACCAACCAATCCTTCACACATCATAAAGAGACCAAAACAATATTAGGCTATAAATGCAATAAAGCGACTATAACAATTAATTCTAATAAAATCACCTTATGGTACACTAACGATCTAAAAGCGAAAGGAAGTCCTATGTCATTAGGAGCTAATCTAGGGGTAGTGTTAGAGATAGATCGCAATGGTACATACAAAACGATAGCTAATAAAATAAACAAAGATTTAAAACTGAATATACAAGACTATATACAACTAGAAGATAGTCATGAGGTAGATACTAAAACTTATAAAACTGAACTATGGAAAAGCAGATTCACTACAATTAAGCTATTCGAAGATGACTTGATCAATTTCTCTGACTCTATTATTAATAAGCCAAATCTAATGCGCTTCGCTAAAGGGACAGTTATCGTTACTAAAGTAAAAATACCTGCTATAAAACCTACTGATCAAATATTCGTCAACTTAACAGAACAATCTAATGGCGATGCTTATGATAGAACAGGTAGTGTGTTCTTGATACCGCACTATCACGAAATTTCTTTTATGGATGCTTTAGAACAAGGTATAGAGGTACTCCCTATCTATCAGAATCAGGATTCGTCAGAGAAATTCCAAGGTGTTATCGCTACACAAAACTATACTCCTCCGATAGAGTTAATGCGCTTCTTCACTCCATTTGGTGTCAAAGGCTTTAATCATATCGATGTACTAGATTATAAATGGCAAGAGAAGGTGTATTATAGACAAGAGATTTCTGAGTTTCAACCTTTATTAAGCAATAGTGAATGGTATGTAGGGGTATATATAGGCAATTATGATAAAGATGGTCATAAAATAAGTGCTGATATCACTATCCATCCTGACGGACTAAGCAATGCTAATAAAACGACAACGATGATGCCTATCTTTAACACTACTAATCTAATGGAGATGGCAGGTCAGAACTATCCTATTATGTTCGCTTCACCTACAGGTTTAAAAATAACCTTTACGACAACTACTGATATTAAAAATGCTAGATTAAGGTATATCACAACAGGACATGGCGGATGGGAGAATGGAGATGAATTTAATCCTAAACTTAATACAATCACTCTAGATACTGATAAAGTGTTAGACTACTTTCCATGGAGACAAGACTGTGGCTCTTATAGAGAGTATAATCCTGCTTCTGGTAATTTTGAGACAGGGTTATCCTCATCTGATCTTAGCCGTTCTAACTGGTGCCCTGGTGCTATCACGCCACCTATTTGGGTTCCTCTAGGAGATATAAAGAAAGGTACACATACCTTAGAAGTCAAAATACCTCAAGGAAGAAGAGAAGGTAATAGCTTTAGTTATTGGAATGTGTCTGGTGTTCTCTTTGGAGAATAAAAAAAGCGCAGTTTTACTTTTTGTAAAACTGCGCTTTTTTTTATTCTAAATTCTTATGTAAAGAAGTTCCATGTTATCCCAAATCTCAAGGTAAAGTCCTTATATGGATTATTAGGTGCTGAATAATATTTGTATCCTGTCATACTAGAGTTAAAATGCTCCAACATAATATATATTCTAGCTGTTCTAATCTTCATATTAATAAAGAAATCTAATACTGGGTAATTCCCTATTTCAACTTTATCTTGTACAAAAAAGTCTCCTATCAATGGATTGTAATCATTTCCATAGTACTTCGTAAAATAACTCAAGGTGATACCTGTCTGGAACTTTAAAGCCTTATCAAAGAATGCATCTGTAAAATATAAAGTATTACGTGTCACAAACTCTGGTACATTTAAGATATTATCTTTTTGATCTACCTTTTGATACAAGAATGTATTATCTAAACCAAACTTACCAAATCTAAAGTCTTTCTCGGCTTGAATAGATAAGTAGTTAATCGTACCACCATATTGTTTAGGGGTAACTAACACTTGTTGTGGAATACCAAACTTATCAAACTCAGTAGCATCATTTGAAAAATATAGTTTATCTTTTAACACTGAATATGTTCCTGACAGCTTTACCCATGGTGTAGTCACAGAAGCGTCGAATTGATTAATCTTTTCGTTCTTAAACTCATTATACCAATTGTAGTTAACATAATCACTCTGATATAAATAATAGTTTAAATTCCCCATTCTATTTAGGTTTTGATAGCCTAATTGAAATGCAATATCTTCTGAATATTTATAATCTAAATTAGCTTCGAAATTTCTTGTTTCGTCATTCCCTAGAGATGTACTGGCTAAAACATTTGCTTTCCAATTCTCCTTATGATAAATATATCTACCACCTAGCATTGTTATATTCTTCTCTAGTTGATCTGGTATTAGACCACCTCCCACATGAGCAATACTTTTATAATGATATCTATACTTATAAAAATCAACAAACCCTTCAAATCGTCCTGCTACATCTGACTGGTAAGCAGCCCCTACTCTATTAAATACATTGTAATATCTAGTCTTATTATCAATACTACTTTTAAATGCATCTCCAAAGTGTGTCTTATCTGTAAACTGGCTATTAATATCTGCTTGTGTATACTCAAAGAACTTATCTTCATAAGTAAACTCATGAGTTAATAAAATACCATTTTTAAAAGAATTGTTTAACTGATATTGATGATTTAAGTATAAACGCTTTCCTTTCAACATCGTTTCAACATCTCGATAATACACATTAAGACGTTCACGTTTATTATATGGTTTAACACTACTTTCGAAAAGATCTAAGTCACGTATTCCTCCATTTTCTTTGTTCATGATGTCTTGAGCTGTAAAGTGAGCTCTCATCAAATACTTTTTATTTTCTGATTGATAACTAGATCCTATTCTAAAATTTCCTGTTGAAGACAGTTGATTAATGTATTTCCCAAGAGAACGCAATCCTTTATATCCTACAAAGAAATTTAAGTTCTTACTTGTATTTAAGGTAATAAAAGCATCTAGATTTTGTCCTTGCTTCATTACAGATCTATAATATAAATCAGTATAAGGCGTAGGTGCAGAATAATACTTTATATCTTCTACGTTTAAGTATGCAAATTGTTTTGCTTCGAAACCAAAACCTGGTAAAACATGATTTGCTTTATAATTATATTTTAATACGTTATAGGTCTGGCCTTCATTAGCAAACTGTAGTAACCCAAAAGGATCCTTTCTTAAGTAATTAAACTCATAGTGCTTCTTTACAGATAGAGCTGTATCAACAGCTATCGTATCATTCTTAATTGAGATTATCTTATAGTCACTGATAGGTGCCACAGAGTCTTTCTTTACCTTCTGTCTAAGGCTTCCTATTTCTTTCTTCCCTTTTTTATCTTGGTCTCCATCAGGTCTATAACTTCCTTGCATATCTAAAGTTTGAAACTGTGCATGGATAGTCATACAACAAAAAAACAATAGAAAAACACCTAGGTACTTGCTCATAAAAATATAATTTGGACAAAGGTAAATTTATTTTTGAATTAAATAAAAAAAGCCATCCGAAGATGGCTTTCTATTTTATACTTAATAAGCTAATTATTTCTTAGCCCAGATAAGTTTTGTATCCATTTTGTCACCACCCATACGAGCAGCTGCAGCATCTTTATTTGCCTTATTTACAAGTTCCATATCAGAAGGATATGTAATTCTTTCAGGTAAATCTTTCAGATCTACTTTTGGCACAAATGTATACTGAGTTTCTCCATTTGGTCCAGGTGCAACAAGTTCTCTTGTTTCACCTGGTAAAAGGAATGTTTTAGGGAATTTAGTTCTTCTGTATTCAGACCATGCTTCATAAGGCTGCATATAAAGAGCAATATACTTTTGTGTCATAACGTTCTCTTCATTTGCCGCTGGCACACTTTTCAGATACTTATCAATCTCTGTCTGATCGATTCCCCAACTAAGCATAGATGCTCTAATTCCATTTTTATAATTAGTATCATTCCATTTATTTACTTCTGATAGAATAAACTCTACTTCTGAATACTCCATTAGCACCTCTACCTTATCGGCTTTATAAATAGCACCACCAAATTGAGATACACTTCCTATCTGTGAGCCAGTAAAAGCACCTTCAATCCCTATAGGCAATCCAACATAAAATTCAACAGGGCGATCTATATAGTTCATTCCTTCAATACTAGGAATATCATCAGTTGCTCTAAAACGCACAGTAACCTCTTCCATTTTTACTGAACCATCATCTTGCTTCACAGGTAGATATTGTGTCTTAGGAGCCACCATTTTAAATAAACGCGGATCCACAATACCTTTAAAAGGATTCTTTTTACCTGTCATTTTTTCCTCTCCTTTTAATAGCTCAACAAACGTATTTGTAGGAGCGAAGTCATTACGATTATCTATAAAAGCTCCTCTATAAAAAGGTGCTGGATTAACTTTATCATTCTGAAACTTTAATCCAACTGTATCGTCATTAGACTGCATAACACCTCCCTTAACAGCATCATCAATATGTGCCTGAGCTTCAGGAATAACACTTTTAACACGATTTGCAATTTTCAATCTAAGTGAATTTGCAAATCTTTGCATCTTAAGAGGACTTTGAAAAAGAAAATCTCCAGCATTAAAAATCTTTGCATCCAATTCTATACTTTCTGCTGCTTCCTTCAATTCCTTCAACATATCTTTATAAATTTTCTCCTGAGGAGCAAATTTAGGTGTTGGTTTTGCATTTGCAGTACCCACAGTCATTGCTTCAAAATCAGGATCATCACTACCATATGAATAATAAGGTATATCACCATACGTCTCTAAAGCTTGTAACTGAGCATATACGATCATTATACGAGCCGCAGATAGCATATTTCCAGGATGTCCATAAGTTTGAACTTTTATCTGATTATTCTCATTAGTAACAATATCTATTATTTCTTTATAGTTTTTTGCTGCTAAAAAAATATTCGTGTATAAACTATTATTCACTCCTGTACGGAATAAATATAAATCCTCATCAGTATAATTTCTTTGAGCTGAATACTGAACCCAAGGTAACGACATACGCCCTGAAGGGAATACCCCTCGTGTATTAGTCATTAAATCTTTATTCGCTTTATTAAACAACCCTCCCGTTGGTACCTCCAAAGGTTTATTAGGGTTAACATTGATATCTTCTAAGTCTTTATCACAGCTCACAAAAGCTATAACGCAAGCTAAAAGAGATATCTTATACATATATTTTTTCATGTGAGTTTCTAGAATTTAAATTTAACATTCATACCATAAGTTCTTGTAGAAGGCAATGAAGCCCCTTCAATAGCTTGAATATTTCCACTTCCGTAAGAAGCCATTTCTGGATCCATTCCTTTCCAGTCTAAGTTCCATGTAAACAAGTTACGCCCATAAGCTGAGATAGTAATCCCTTTGAAAGGTCCTATCCATTTAGTAGGCAAATCATATCCTAAAGAAATCTCGCGTAATTTTATATAATCAGAGTTAAAAACGTTTTGTGCATCAACACCGCCATAGTGGCTTTGTGCCCACTTCTGCCCAGAAACTACTTTATCATTTTTAGTCCCATCTTCTTTAACCCCATCAAGAATAATTCCATTTTCACGTACACCATTTTCTGCAGACTTGTCTAACATACCAGTATACATACCAAACATATGTGAAGTAGAGAAGTATTTACCTCCTTTTTGCATATCGATTAACACGCCTAAGCTAAAGTTTTTATACTTAAAACTATTTCTAAGTCCCATATTATAGTCTGGTAAATAAGAACCTAATGCCTGAATACCTGTTTTTTGATACAGACCATCTGCACCTACAACTTTATTTCCATGATCATCATAGACAAAATCAGTTCCATAAATTTGACCATAAGTTTCTCCCACTTGTCCTTGTAATGAAACTTGGAATGGAGCACGTGTGATTTCTACAGATTTAACACCATCCGCTAAACGAGTCAACTCATTTTTATTCTTAGAGAAGTTCCAAGTAATATCCCATGAGAAGTCATCAGTACGTACAGGCGCTAAATTCACTGTAGCTTCAATACCTTTGTTTTTCATATCTCCAGCATTCTGCCATTGATAAGCAAATCCACTAGCTGCATCATACTGAACACGAGTAATCAAATCCTTTGTGTCAATTTGATAATATGAAACCTCAAACCCTACTCTATTATTTAAGAAACCAGCTTCTAATCCAATTTCTTTAGTAGTCATCATCTCTGGTTTTAAATCAGGATTATTTGCAGTTGCACTTAATGAATAAGTAGGACTTCCGTTAAATGGTCCATCTAAATTATAATAATCTGCTGTTCTATAAGCTTCTGTATCATTTCCAACTTGCGCCCATCCTAAACGAACTTTACCAAATGATAACCAGTCAACTTCTGGCAATAATTGTGAGAAAATAAATGTTCCTGTTACAGAAGGATACGTAACTGATTTTTTAACAGTTGAAAACCAATCCGTACGCATAGTTCCCTCTAAGAATAAAAATTCCTTATAATTCAAACTAACAGACCCAAAAACACTATTCGTTCTTGAATGAAATTTCTCATTACTTGCTTTCGCATCAGAAACACTATTACTTAAGTTATAAAGATTAGGTAAGTCTAACCCACCAACAGTAGTACCATAAACATAGTCTCTGCGCTTTTCACTTCTATTAACACCTACAAAAGCGTTAAGTCCAAAATCTCCAAAGTGATCATCATAATGCACACGCCCTTCGTAATTGTACTCTGACACATCACGTTTCATAATACTATACTTAGACGTAGCTTGGGATCCTTTAGCAACACGCTCCTCCACTGTAAAACTATAACGATCACCATATACAGTACCTACAGCATAAATTTTATCTGTAATATTATATGTTAACTTCACATTCCCATACATTCTATTACGAACATCTTGAGATGTATTTTCATTAACAACCCAATAAGGATTATCAGAATAAGCAGGAGTACCATCATCCCAAGCATTTCTATTCCAAGAACGTTGATCTCCATTAGCAAGTTTATAATCTTTTAATTTCTTAAAATCAACTTGACGTTGTCCCCATTGAAAGAACTTTTGTGCAACAGAATTATCACCATATCCTACCTCAGGGCGATTAAATCCTTTTGTATAAACGTAATTAAAGTTAGTCTCTGCCTTTAATTTATCTGTCAACTGCGTAGAAGCATTAACCGAAAAATTGTTACGTTGCAATTTAGAGTTTGGAACTACTCCTTCTGTAACATTGTTACTAAAAGACATCCTTACATTACTCTCTTTAAACGATTTTCCAACAGAAACAGATTGACTATGTGTAATTCCAGTATCGAAGAATGATTTAACGTCATTTTTAGCTTTTTGCCAAGGCACTTCTTTCATATAATCATCAGCAAACTCAGGATCGAACGCATACCATGGTAAATATGGTGTACCATCAAATTTAGGTCCCCAACTTTCATCTACTTTATACTCCGCAATGTTATACGTTTTACCACCTATAACAGCAGTAGGTAATTTACTAGCAGACCCCCCTCCATACAAGGTCTGAAGTTTCGGCATAATATTAATGCTCTCAAAACTCAATCCAGTATTAAACTCGATATCAGTACGTCCATTTTTAGCAGACTTAGTAGTATATATAATTACACCATTACCTCCTCTATTACCATAAAGTGCAGAAGCAGGCCCTCCTTTTAATACTGTTACAGATTCAATATCATCTGGATTAATGTCGGCAGAAGTATCTCCGTAATCACGACCTCCAGCTCCACGTTGCATATTGCTATCAGCAAAGTTACTATTATCCAATGGCACTCCATCCACAACAATTAACGGTTGATTATTCCCCGTAACAGACTTCACTCCACGCAATACGATACGCGCAGAACCACCCATAGAAGAAGGAGAAGTCACTTGAAGACCAGCAACATTTCCTGAAAGTGCATTAACAGCATTTGTCTGACCTGATCCAGATAAGTTATCACCTTTAACTTCTTGTGAAGAATAACCTAACTTTTTCTTGTCACGCTTAATACCTAAAGCTGTTACTACCACTTCGTCAAGCATTTCTTCATCGCTCGCCATAGTCACATTGTAAACAGCTTCACCACCTACAGTGTGTTTAATGTCTTTCATTCCTACAAAAGAGAAAATAATTACATCTCCCTTTTTAACTTTTAATGAATACTTTCCGTCAAGGTCAGTCTGAGTACCTTCTGAAGTACCAGAAATCGTAACGGAAACACCTGGAAGAGGAAGCCCACCTTCGCTTACAATCCCATTAAAAGTCTTTTCCTGAGCAAAACCTACTTGCACCAAAAAAGCAAGAGACCCTACTAAGATCCATTTAAACTTTGATTTCATTTTAATTATTGATTAGTTAGTATCACAAATCTAACAAAAGATTTTAAACATGTTAAGTTTTCTTTAATTATTTTTAAATAAAAAAATTACAACCTACATTATTAAATCATCCAAACTTGTGTTTTTTATCAAAAAAAAACAACAAAAAGAAAACATAATCCAAAAACAAATAAACATTAAATTAAAAACAAAAACATTTTTAACATTAAAACAAAAAGGCTACTATCTAACATAGTAACCTTTTCTTTTAAACAAGACTCTTAATCTTCTATTTATAAGCCTGATTCTGTTCTACCTTACTAACATTTATCTCTGATTGTGGTATAGGAAAAACTGTCAGCTTATCACCAAACTGAATTGTTTTTACTGGAATATCAGGATTTTCTGACAATTTTGGATTATTAACTTTAGTTTCCCAACGCATAATATCTTCATAAGCGAACCCTTCAAACATTAACTCTTTTACTCTCTCATCCTTATATTCAGATATAGAAAGGGTAGAATAAACTTTAGGAATTCCTCCTTCAAGCACGCGCTCTTCTACAATTTGATTGAAAAAATCTAAAGCCTTAGCCATATCTGCATTTGATGCTCCATAAAGCGCCGCTTCAACATAATTAAGCATAATTTCCTCTATACGTAACATTCTAATATTAGAACTACGACTCGTATATTTGCCAATATTTCGATACACATCATTCTTTTTTAAAGTATCAACTACAGCACTTCTAATATCATCTATGCGAACATTATTCTTTTTTGTTGGAAAGATATTTTCTTTTGTTGCTTCTATCCATACTAAATCTCCATAACCTTCTCCTGTATCAGGTTTCTTCACATAAATGTTATACAGGCTATTATTACCTTTGTTATCAGTACCACTTTGAGTTAATTCAAACAAAGAATTTGACATAATTCCATCTCCTTTATAAGCATCTAAAAAACTACTTCGAGACATTACTTTAACATTAGAACTGTTAATAGCTAACAAAGAACTCTCTATCACAATATCATATTTACTTTTATCATATTTACCAAAAAACAATGCTATTCTTGATTTAATCCCATAAGCACTCGCTAAATTTATACGATGTTTGTCGCCATTACCAAGTTTTGCATCTTTAAGCAAATCAATACCTTGATTCAAATCAGCAAAAATGGCATTCATGTTTTCTCCAACATTTGGACGTGATAATATTTCATCAATATCTTTAAAGCTTGTCTTATATGGAACACCTAAAGCATTCAAGCCTTTACCATCCACATATTGCTCTCCATACAAACGCAATAAGTCATAGTGTGCTAATGCTCTAATCACATAAGCTTGTCCTCGATAATTTTTCACTTCAGGAGAATCCTCTACTTGAGCTTCTAAAATTCTATTTGTATTAGATATTACCATATAAATTTGCTTCCAAGTATCTCTTGGATAGGCAAACGTTGGATTCAAAGAAAAAGCTGATACTACTCCAAATCGACCAGTTCTATCATCTGAGTACATATAAGACGACCTACATTCAGAAAAAGCAATAATATCTCTTCCATAATAACTTGCAGAAGTCATTCTTGCATAAGATCCATTTAAACTAGCCAACATGTCATACTTGTTTTTAATAGGATCTTTTGTGTTGTCTTTATAATTTGATTGACTAGGTTCTATGGAGCATGAATTAAGCACACCACCCGTCAAAGTTATCATTCCTACTATCAGGAAAATACTAAATTTCTTTTTCATACTATCTAGAATTTAACATTTAATGTAAATATAAAAGTTTTTAAAGGTGGTGTTGCCATCTCAATATAACCATCTGCTTTCACTTCTGGATCCCACTTTAATCTGCTATCTTTAACCCATGTTAATGGATTACGTGCTGTTAAAGATAAATTTACTGCATCTACGCCGATAAATTTAACATCTTTCTTGTTCAAACTATACCCAACAGTTAACTGCTTTAATCGTATATGATCTCCTTTATAAAGAAAACGAGTACTTGCAGAAGTATAGCTTCCTCCACCACCTTTTGTTAACTTTGGTACATCAGTAACGTCACCTGGTTTCTGCCATCTATCCAATAATTCCGTAGTTCCATTATATGTGTTTAATGTTCTTGAATTTACTCCATTAGTATAACCTGCCCAATAATCATATACACTATACCCCCCTGCAAAAGAGAATAATGCATCAATATAAGCCCCTTTATACTCTAGCCTAGTATTAACACCTCCTGTAAATTTTGGTAATGCACTTGTGTTTTGGAAGCGAATTTCAGCTTGATTATACGAAGTAGTTTTAGTTCCATCTTCTTTATACCACTGTGCCAAACCTGTTTGACTATCAACACCTGCAAACTCTCTTAGCCTCCATGTCTCTAAGGCTTTACCATTTACTGTCCCCTTAAAACTCCCCAAAACCTCTAATGGTTTGCCATCCACTATTGGCATATTAACCATTTCGTTTTTAACAGTTCCTAAATTTGCACCTATTGACCAATTAAAATTATCTTTTCTTATCACGTCAAAATTTATTTCAAACTCAAAACCACTATTTTTAAGATCCCCCATATTCATCCATTGAAATTCAAAACCTGAAGTCAATGATAAAGGTCTTCTATATAATAAATCCTTACTTTTACTTTCAAAATAAGCTACGCTACCTGAAATTCGATTATTAAACAAACCAAACTCGATACCGAAATCTACTTTAGTTTGTTTCTCCCAGCCTAATGGGCCTCCAAACTGAGTTGAAACTAAAGCCGACTCATTATTATAATATCCTGTACCTACAAGCTGCACATATCTATTTGCTTCAATTTCAGAATTCCCTGTAGTTCCATAAGACCCTCTCAGTCTAAGTAAATTAATATTCTTTATATCTTTTAGAAAGCTTTCAGAACTCAGGTTCCAAGCACCACCGATAGCATAGAAAGTCCCCCAACGATTGTCATCTGAGAACCTTGACGAACCTTCTCTACGTAAAGTAAGGTCAAGAAGATATCTATTTTCATAACTATAATTCATTAATCCTAAAAAACCTAACTGCGACCAATCAATATATTCTGCACTAGTGTGAAAATTAGCTGCTGCCGTTCCTAAACCTGTCATTCCAGGAGGTATCACTTCTCCATAACCATTTAATAGATTTGATTTATTTTTTTGGAACTCCATAATAGCACGAGTATTAAAACGGTGTCCATCTCCTAAATAAAACTTATAATTAAAAGAGTTTTGCCAAACATAATTAAAACGCTGATTTACTGCATTTTGAGCATAACCATTTACACCAACACCATCTCCATGATTAGGATTTTTATATTCTTTATAATTAGCTAAGATATAATCTAAACCCAAGGTAGATTCAAACTTTAAATCATCTATAATCTTAAATCCTAGAGAGTTGTTCGAAATAACCCTAGAAATGTCATTTTCAGTAAAATCATTTTTAACAGTATACAAAGAGTTATGAAGTCCACCAATATTAGTATTTAAACTACCATCCTCATTATAAATAGCTACCCATGGACTCATAAACATACCTGTTAAATTCGGATTAGAAAAGTATGCTCCTCCTTCTAAAATTGCATTTTGCTTAATATTAGATACATTCGCTCCGATTTTTATATCAAACCTATCTGACAGGTTGCGACTCATATTAAAAGAACCTGTTACCTTTCTAAAGTCAGTTCCTATCACCACACCATCATACTTCTCATGTCCAACACTGGCAAAATAAGTTCCTTTATCATCACCACCAGTTACACTTAACGCTACGGAACTCATAAAAGCGTGTTTATTTAATACAGCATTTCTCCAATCATTATTGACAGAACCATTGTCTACCCAATTTTTTAATTGACTTTGTGAACCTTCTCGGGTTTGAACATACCAATCATAAGTACCATCTTTTGTAAACCCATTCGCCTTTCCATCCGTATTATAAATAGCTTCTAACCAAAGTTCTTTTTTCTGTTCCCCATTCAAAAACTTAGGGCCTTTTACAGCAAAATCTTGAAAACCTACTGTAGCTTTAAAGTCAAAACTAGGTTTTCCTTTTTTCCCACGTTTAGTGGTTATCAAAATAACACCATTTCCACCTCTTGCACCATATGCAGCAGTTGCTCCAGCATCTTTTAGCACACTAATACTTTCGATATCTTCGCTATTAATACCAGATATAGACGAAATTGATGTAGAACTATTACCTACTTCAGTCTTACTACCAGAGATATCGCCACTTGTAAGAGGCACTCCATCTACTACAAATAATGGTTCATTATTAGCAGACAATGAATTACGTCCACGTATACGAATATCTTGCATAGCACCAGGTGATCCCGAAGTAGCTGCCATTTGTAATCCTGCTACACGACCTTGCAAAGCTTGATCAACAGATGCCACTGGCACACTAGAAATAACGTCTCCCTTAACTGATACTACATTACCTGTAACCTCATTTCTAGCTTTATTTTCTCCATAAGCTGTCACAATAACTTCCGCCAACTGATTATCCTCAGCCAATAAATTGACATTATACATAGTATGAGCACCCACTTCATAAGTAACTTCTTGCATACCAATAAAACTAAATACAAGCACATCTCCTTGCTTAACATTTAAAGAGTACTTACCATCCAAATCAGTTTGTATCCCATGTTGTGTTCCTTTTATAGTAACCGAAACACCAGGAAGAGGCGTTCCTCCATCACTCACTTTCCCTGTAAGTGTTTTGTTTTGTGCGTGTCCTACACTTACTGAAAGTAATAGTAAACTAGCATAAAACCAATTAAGTCTAAATTTCTTCATAAAAACATTGATTAGTTAGTATGACAAATCTAAACACAGTACTTAACATTAAATTAACATAAACAAAGAACTATAAAGTATTTGTAATAGAATTCAAATAAAAAAGCCCATCCAAAATTTGGATGGGCTTTAATACAATTCTAAAGAAAAATTAGAAATCTAATTTTAATTAATCATTATAAACAGTATTGTTTAATAATTCGGCTTGCGGAACCTTAAAAGTTAAACGATCATCATTATACTGAAATCTACCACTTGGATTGGCCAAATGATTAGAAGCATATTGGAATACTCCTTTATTTCTCTTTATAGCAGCATAAGCTTTACCTTCACCCCATAGCTCTATACGAGTTTGGAATAAAATCTCATCAATTAATGTTTTACCTGATAAATTATCAACATGTGAAGTATCATCAAGACGAATAGATAACAAATCTTTTAAAACTTGCTTAGCATTAGCTTCATTACCAAGCCTAGCATTTACTTCTGCATTTAATAAATACATTTCTTCTATTCGCATAAACACATAATCAGACTCTATGTAGCGTTGTCCATCTAAAATCTTTCCTTTTGCTGAATAAAATTTATTTGCTGCAATAACAGCTTTAGTTCCATAATCCCTAGAAGTTCCTTTATCATCAGTAACCGTATTCACAACATATTGATTCTTTCTTACATCATTTACTGGAATAGCATTATATAATTCAAATGCCATTCCTTTAGTATCTCCAAGACCGGCATAACCATAAGTAAATACATCTATTTGTCCATACCAAGAAATAAGATTCAATTTATTGTCTAGTGTCAATGTAGCTGACCACATCCAGTTTGGATTACTTACAGCTTTATTAAACCCTCCTAATAATACTTCTTTAGTAGCTAAAGGATATCCTCCTTCATTGATAATAGATTCACTTAATATGGCTGCTTCTTGTAAAGCATCAGTTGTTCCCTTAGCTGCATAGACATAAGCTAGAAATGCTTTAGCCACATAATAATTTATATTCGGTCCCTTCGTGAAATTAGCCTCCTCATATAACGATAATGATTCTTTTAAATCTGCAATCATAAGCTCAAAAACTTCTTGTGTTTGTTTTGCAGGTTTATTTGCTAATGAAGGATCTGTATAAACTGGCAATAATTTTTCATTAGCATCATATCCCTTTGTATACATCATAACCAAGTTATAATACATATATGCACGAAGAGCTTTAGACTCAGCTAATACTTTCTTTTCACTATCATTCAAACTAGTTTTTCCATTGTAACTAACAATAATATTATTAGCTCCACGAATCATATAATAATAAAAACGCCATCCTTTATAATTCGGTTGACTAGCAAAGTTTATCAAACCACTAAAATTCCCTATTTCTCTATACCAACCGTAGCCATTTTGATTTTGATTCATATCGCCACTTAGAATATCCATATATACATCATACCCCTTTTGTCCGAAATCATCATGTCCTGTAGTTCCACCTCCACCAGCACGTACGTTATAAGCATACAATCCATTTAACGTTGCTTCACCTAAATGAGGAGAGTTTTCTGAAATTTTATCTATATCTGACTTAGAGAGAGTAGAAGTACTTGATGTCTCTAAAAAATCTTTAGAACAAGCTCCTAAAAGCATACTTGCACTAAGTGCTATCATTATTTTTGTCTTCATTATCTTCAATTTAATACTTAAAATTTAACTTTAACACCTCCTGTGAATGTTGTCAATGGAGGATATTGGTACATAGAAGAAGAACCAAACTCTGAGGCTGCAGGATTAAATCCATCACGTTTTGTAAACAAGAATAAATTATCACCTGAAACAAAGAAACTTAAATCCGCTAATCCTAATTGTTTTACATATGTTTTAGGTAGTGTATAACCTAATCTGATATTATTTATCGCTAAGTAATCACTTTTAACTAAAAACCTTGTAGATGTTGAATTTACATTTGTATCAGCCTCACTAGATAATCTTGGAACATCTGTGATATCTCCTGGCTTTTGCCAGCGGTTAGCAATATCATTGTGCCAATTATTACTACCTATTTTATCATTACCCATCAATTGAGCATAAGCACTGTCATACGCATATCCTCCTAGACTATACAACATCTGAACGCTTAAATCCCATCCTTTGTACCCTGCACTTAAATTAACACCTCCTCTAAGTTTAGGTATTGCAGACTTACCAGTATGTTGTAAAGTAGCATTAGAATAAGTTGTTGTAGTTTCTTTTGTTAATTTCCCTTTCATTTCAGGATTACTTTCTAAAAAATCTACCATTGACCCTACATGCTTCTTTTTACCATCATCCCCCATATAGGTATAGGTATACCATTGAGCTTGTCCCGTTTCTGAATTAACTCCTGCCCACTCTCTCATATAGAAATCTCCTAAAGAATGTCCTTTAGCTCTTCCATAAATACCACTTACATCAAGAACCTTCTCCTTACCTGTAGATGGATCTATTGGCATTCTCTTTAATTCATTTTTTAAATACTCTCCGTTGATAGATAAATCGATATAAGCATCTTTAGTTTTTAACAAATGACCAGTAACATTGAATTCTAATCCCTTATTTAATAACTTACCGTCATTTACCGTCATTGAAGCATATCCTGCAGAAGGTCCAACAGCACGTGTAAAGATTAGATCATCAGTATTTTTTATATAATAATCAATATTTACATCTAAAAATTGTTTAAGACTGAACTCTACTCCTACCTGAAACATTTTACTTTTTTCCCAAGTCAAAAGAGGATTTCCAATACTCGTTTCATAGATTGCTAAAGCACCTCCATAACTATCTACTTGCCACATATTTTCCCCTGGATAGTAGCTACCTACAGCTTGATCACCAACAGTACCATAACTTGTTTTAAACTTTAAATAACTGAATAAGTCTTGATTTAACATAAAGTTTTCCTTTGAAGCTACCCAAGAAAGACCTACAGAAGCAAATGTTCCCCATTTATTTTCTTTAAATCTAGAAGACCCATCTCGTCTAATAGACCCAGTTAAATAATACTTATTTGCATAATCATAATTTACTTGTCCAAAATAACTTTCTAAAGTATAATCACTAATATACCCTGTAGCATTGATCGTAGTACTTGCATTATTTAATTCTGTACCATTCGGATCTGCAAGGCCACTCTTATTCATCGTATTATATCTATACTCATATGAATAATTCTCATGTGCAGCTAAAGCCTCAAGTCCGTGTTCTCCAAAAACATTTTTATACCTTAACATCTTAGTCCAGTTATAAGAAAAAACCTCACTTTTTACTTTATAAATAGACCCTTTCATCGCAACAGCTGATCCATAAAAACGGTCACTTCTTTGATTATTCGTATTATTGTAATACTGACCTCCAATAGTTGTCTCAAAGGTTAAACCATCATATAAATCAACAACAAATGATGCGTTTGCATTTATCTCATCACGAATACTTCTATTTAAGCCATAATGAACATCTCCAAGAGAGTTGGTTAATGCACCAAATCCTCTACCAGCACCATAGTCGTACTGATTCCCACCATAAATATCTTTAACATAATTTCCTTCTGAATCTCTTAAAAACAATGGATAGATTGATGGTATATTATCTGTGAACCAAAACACGCTTCCAGAATCACTAGCTTGCCCACTGTTATTACTTTGAGAATGAGTATAACCAATATTCATTTTTGCATCTAACCATTCTTTTGGCTTATGTTGCAAGTTTAATCTAGCAGTTAATCTTTCATAATCAGATTTCACTGAATATCCTTCATCTTTTAAATATCCAATAGAGCTAAAATATGATGTCTTATCACTTGATCCACCCATATTTAAATTTCCCTCTATACGTCTAGAAGACTGAAATGCATAATCATCCCATTTTTCAGGAGTGTATTTTCTCGTCACACCTGGGCGAACTTTACCAGTAGTCGGATCAATTAACTCTCCTCCATTAGCAACATTCCACATATTATAATTTGGACGAATACCATAATCAGCTAGAAATAAATTCTTATTCGCCCATAAAGTAGCATCAGCATCAGAAAAATTACCTTTAATTTTACCATAATTTTTCAATGCTTCGTAAGAATACTCTATATAGGTTTCAGGGGATTCAATCTTATCATATTTAGGTAGAGCTCTCCAGTTAACACCAGTTTTTGCTTCAACCTCTATAAAAGATTTCGAGCCTTTCCCAGTTCTTGTATTTATTATGATTACCCCGTTAGCTCCTCGAGAACCGTAAATTGCAGTTGCAGTAGCATCCTTAAGCACAGTCATTGAACCAATATCTGCTGGATTAATAGAACTAATACTACCACTATAAGGTACGCCGTCTACAATATACAATGGGCTACGGTTACCATTAACAGAACCAAAACCACGAATACGTACAGTTGGCTCTGCCCCCGGTTGTCCAGTTGGATTTATAATACGTACACCTGCAGCTTCTCCGGCCAATGCGGCTACAGCATTAGAAACACTTTTTTTCTCAATTTGAGCAGAACTAATTTGAGATGCTGAACCTGAAAATGACTCTTTAGTTGCAGTTCCATACCCCACAACTATAACCTCGTCTAGGATGTTCTCATCTGTAGATAGATTTACATTGTAAGTATTTGCATTACCTACTTTATAAGTGGTGTCTTGCATACCAATAAAACTAAAGACTAATACATCTCCTGGTTTTACATTCAAAGAATAATTACCATCCAAATCTGTTTGTGTCCCATGGTTAGTACCTTGGATTGTAACAGAAACCCCTGGAAGAGGAGTTCCTCCCTCGCTTACAACTCCCGTAAGCTTCTTGTCTTGTGCATAACCTGCGCTTACCGAAAGTAATAGCAAACTAGCATAAAACCAATTAAGTCTAGATTTCTTCATTAATAACATTGATTAGTTAGTGAAACAAATCTAACAAAATATTTGAATTATTTTACAATAATATTAAGAAACAACAGTAAAACATATTTGTAGTAAAAAATAATAGATAACTAAAACACAAAAAATAAAAACATAACTTATATAATTAACAAAAAAATAAACTTATAAATATTTTAAACTTATAAATTCATCGTAAAATACGAATAATTATATCTTAATTTTTTTCATAAAAAAAACCTATAAGAAATTCTTATAGGTTTTTTTATTTTAGATACTACATAGGATTATTTCTCTGGCTCTCTAATAATAACATAATCAAACTTAAACAATTTAGAAGTATCTTTTCCTTTAACTTCTATACTAGTAGGATACCCAAATTCATGAGAGGCAGTCGTTTTAAATGTATATATCTCTCCTGTCTTTTTATTAGTAGCTGTCTCTATATTGTTCTTAGAACTTTGAACAAAACGGATTAGATCACCACCGGGAAAATACTCAAATGTCAAATTATACTCACTGTGTACAAATGGATTATATCCTGCACCATAAGTATAGGTAAATAATTCACCTGTATCGTCCGATACTGAAGTCAGATTACCACGGTTATCATAGTCATAAGTATAAACTTTATCACTACTAGATGCCTTAACTACATTACCGCTTGAATATTCATACATAAAAGAACTCTTCTTACCTGTCAAATCATTCAAATAGTCAAATATACAGCCTATACTAACTAAATTATATTCTCTTTTATTCACAGATAGTAATAACAAATTATTTTACAACAAAAAAGGCTTTCGCATCTGCGAAAGCCTTTATATTAAACATTACTAAAAAACTAGTAACCTTTGTTTTGATCGATTTTACTATCATTGATCTCACTACGAGGTATAGGGAATGCTAACTTAGCATCACCATATTTAATTCCATCCTTAGATTGAGGCGTAGCACCTAAATTCTCTTTATTACGCATTTGATCGTCGAAACGGAATCCTTCAAATACTAATTCTTTACGTCTCTCTGCTAATACAGTTTCTAACGTTAAAGAAGTAAATTTAGCCTTAGGGTTACCTTCATATCTTTCTTCAGCCACCTTATTAACTAATTCTAAAGCTCTTGTAACATTTGATTTTGTACGAACTGCAGCCTCCGCGTAGTTATAAATTAACTCCTCATAACGCATAACCTTGATGTTAGAGCTAACAGCTGTATACTTACCAAAGTTACGGTAGTACTCAGGTGCACCTTTCACCATATTTACACCTTGCATCTCTTCAGATGAACGGATATCTGTTTTGTCTGTAAAAAGAGCTTTTAAGTTCTCTTCTATACCTACTACATCTCCATATCCTAAATAAGAATAGATATATGATAATCCATTAATACCTTGATTATTGATATTATCTTGTGCTAATTCTAATATAGAGTTACTTTGTGGTTCTTCAGCTCTAAATGAAGCAACATATGCACTTCTTTGAACAACAGCACCACCTAAACTCAATGCTTTCTCAGCACTTTCCATTGCAATGTTATAATCTGCACTATCAAATGCTCCAAAAAACAATGCCACTCTTGATTTCACACCATTAATTGATTGTGCATTGAAACGTGTTTTCTTAGTTTCAATCTTGTTCACTAAAGTCAAAGCCTCATCTAAATCTCTATAAATAAGATCTCTAACTTCTCTAACAGAAAGTCTTTTGTAATTTTTAGCATCTAATTCACCAAACTGCGTAATATAAGGTACTCCTAATCCTGCTAATCCTGCATTGTCAACATTTTGTTGTCCAAATAAACGCAATAGATCAAAATGAGCTAATGCTCTTATTGCTAAAGCTTCAGCTTTTCCTTGATTAATATCAGTTTTATCACCTATTGTAATATTAGAACCTATAGCTAAGTTAGCAGAACTAATTACCTCATAAATCTTCTTCCATGTATCTGATGGAAAAGCATGAGTAGGAGTCAAAGTAAAACTAGATACATTTTGAAAACGGTTAGAAAAACCAGCCGCCGCATATGCATTATCTCCACGTACTTCACTGAAGATAACCATATCACGTCCGTAGTAATTATAATTTACCATTCTATAATACGCCCCAGATACTGCCGCTCTTAAGTCAGTAGCAGATACTAGTGGCTTAGATTCGATATCTCGAGCACCTTCTAATGTAGCGTCTAATCTATCATCTGAACAACTAGTCATTCCAGCAGATAAAAGAACTACAGATAATATTGAAAATATAATTTTTTTCATAACTTTTTAAAACTTAACATTTACAGAGAATACTACTGATTTTACAGGCGGAGTAGCTACACTAACGTAACCTGAAGGGTCAACCTCTGGATCATATTTTAATCCTTTGTCTTTAACCCATGTCCATAAGTTCGTTCCAATAACTGAGAAACTTAAACCATCAACTTTCAAAGCTCTTGTAAATTCAGAATTGAAATTATATCCTAAAGTAACATTACGCAATCTAATATAATCTCCATCGTGTAAGAATCTAGTAGATGGACTTGTGAAACTCTTGTTACCTCCAGTAGCAGTGTACTCTACGATTGGCACGTTAGTAATATCACCTGGCTTTTGCCATCTATCTAACATCTCTACAGAAGCATTTGAAGAAACTAAAGCACTTGTAGTACCAGCTGTTTTAAATGCATACTGCTCATATACTTTATGTCCTCCAGCGAAAGTAAACATACCATCTAAGAAGAATCCTTTATAATCTACGTGTAAGTTAGCACCTCCAGTATATTTTGGTAAAGCACTCGCTCCTTGGAATCTATGTTCTGCTTTAGAATAATCAGAAGTAGCATTACCGTCTTTATCAAACCACATAGGTTGTCCTGTAGCAGGATCAACTCCAGCCCATGTTGGCATATACCACTCACCTACTTCATGTCCAGCTACATCAGCATTATAAGATTTATAAACCTCCAACTCTTTTCCATCAACAACAGGCATCTCAGTAATTCTATTACGAACTGTACCAAAGTTAAAACCAACAGAAACATTAAAATCATCAGATCTAACAACTTCCCCATTGAACTCTACTTCAATACCACGGTTATTCATAGCTCCCATATTCATCATTTGGCTAGTGAAACCAGACATTTTAGAAAGAGATCTATTGTATAGTAAGTCACTTGTTTTACTGTCAAAATAAGCAGCTCCTAATGTAATACGCTCATTAAATAACCCTAAAGTAAAACCAAAGTCCATTTTTTGTTGTTTCTCCCATCCAATTGGTCCTCCAATCTGAGTTGGAATAAGTGCTGCCTCTCCATCATAAGATACGATATCAGCACGACGTACATATTGATTAGGATTAATCTGAGAGTTACCATTCGTACCATAAGATCCTCTAAGACGTAATGTCGAAATAGTTTGTTGATTTTGCATCCACTCTTCCATATGCATATTCCATGCACCACCAACTGAATAGAAGTAACCTATTCTATCTGTAAATTTAGAAGAACCTTCGCGTCTTCCTGTTACATCTACTAAGAATCTATTTTGATAGTTATAGTTTAAGATACCTACATATCCTAAGTTAGAATCATCTAAGAAATCATATCCAGCATCTCTATTAGCAGCCGCAGCAGCTAAAGAATTGAATCCATCTAAGATGATTTGTCCCGTTCCTTGTAAGAAGCTACGTTTAGATTTTTGATATTCTACTAATACTTTAGCATCGAACTTATGGTTCTCTCCTAAATAGAATCTATAGTCTAATCCGTTTTGAGCTACATAACTAAAGTTTCTTCTAACATATTTAGCAGCAGTACCATCATAAGTTCTACCATCACCATGAATAGGGTTTCTATACTCAGAATAATCTGCTAATGTATAATCAATACCCATAGAAGAAGTAAACTTCAAGTTATCAGTAATAGCATAACTAATAGAATTAGAATTAATTACACGAGTAACATCATTCAAATTTTGATTATGCTTTGTAGTATATACAACATTGTGATATCCTGATGGTGGTAGATAGTAACTACCATCTTCGTTATACAATGGGTTCCATGGATTCATAACTAACTTAATATAGTTAGGATTCGAGAAATATGATCCCCCTTCAGAAATACCATTTTGTTTAGTATTTGTAACTTTAATACTAGTATTAAATTCGATTTTATCACTTAATTTTTGCATAAAGCTTAAAGAAGCTCCGATACGTCTAAAATCAGATCCGATAACAGTACTCTCCATTTTGTCATGTGACATAGATGCGTAGAAATTGTTACGCTCACCACCACCTGTAGCAGAAAAGTTGATACTAGTTAAAGGTGCATCTGCATTCTTAACATATTCACCCCAATCATTATCAGGACGGCCTGCAGCAATCCAATTACTGTAACCACCTGCATTAGCATGTTTAGGTTGTGTTAATGCCCAAGCTCCAGCTTCTGCACGAGTGAACCCATTTGCAGCACCAAAAGTATTATATAACCCATCTAAATAAAGCTCTTCTTTCTGATTAGATGATAATAATTTAGGTCCTCTAACAGCGTTATTTTGGAATCCTACACGCGCACTTAAATTATATTTAGTAGCTCCTGATTTACCTCTTTTAGTAGTAATCAAGATTACCCCATTTGTACCACGAGCACCATATACTGCAGTCGCACCAGCATCTTTTAATACAGTCATAGACTCAATATCTGCTGGGTTAATTGTTGCTAATAATGATAATGATGTAGAAGGTGAGTCTGATCCTTGATTTCCTCCAGAGAAATCACCATCATACATAGGTACACCATCGATAACGTATAACGGCTCATTAGTAGCAGTCATAGAGTTACGTCCACGAATACGAATATTTTGTTTAGCTCCAGGAGAACCAGATGAAGCAGACATTTGTAAACCTGCCACACGTCCTTGTAAAGCTTGGTCAGCAGAAGCCAATGGAGTGGCTGCAACAGCATCACCTTTAATAGCTACAGCATTACCTGTTACTTCATTCTTAGTTTTAACCTGCCCATAAGCTAATACTACTACTTCTTCTAGCACAGAATCTTCCGATTCTAAAGAAACATTATAGTTATTTGCTGTAGACACTTTATATTCTTTATCGTTCATTCCGATGAAAGAATATACCAATACATCTCCAGGTTTTACCTTAAGAGAGTAGTTTCCATCTAGATCTGTTTGAGTACCCTCGTTAGTCCCCTTGATTACCACGCTTACACCTGGTAATGGAAGTCCTCCTTCTGATACTACTCCAGATAGAGTCTTTTCTTGTGCAAAAGAAGTTTGCACAGCTAGCCCTGCTACAAGAGCTAAAGTCCATCTTAACTTAGAAATCATTATTAAATTGAATTAGTTAGTTCACAAATCTAAAAAAGTAATTAGATAACCTAACTAGAATACCCATTATTAACAATACTAACCAATTGCATTCACAATATATTAATTAATATTTAAAATATTAACAATTAAAAAATACATACAATCAAATAAAACAACAATAACTAAACATCAAAACAATTGTTTTTTTAACTCAATGCTAAAAAAAACAAAACTGACTTATTTTTTTTAACACTTAAATCTTCCAATACCACTAAATACGTCTTATCAGCAAAAATAAATCACTAAAAAACTCATCGTTTTTTAACAAAACATTGAACTAAGAACTATAAAATTTATCATAAGATTCTCTCTAACTATCCAGCTAATATTATTTACATTTGCGGTAATTAAAAACGAGACTTTAGATGTTATTAAAAAATTTCTCCGAGTTTAGCTTAGAAGCTGGTACTGACGAAGCTGGTAGAGGATGCATCGCTGGCCCTGTAACGGCTGCAGCTGTAATACTCCCACTAGACTTTATCAATGAAGAAATAAACGATTCTAAAAAAATCACCTCTAAGATACGATACAAACTCCGAGATATCATAGAAGATCAGGCATTAACTTATAAAGTGACTCATCTTCACGAAGACGCAATCGAAGAACTAAACATCTTACACGCTTCTATTAAGGCTATGACTCTTTCTGTACTTGACTTAGACCCTAAACCAGAGTTTCTCATTATAGATGGAAATAAGTTCACTCCTATCCCAGATTTACCTCATCAGTGTATTGTCAAAGGAGATATGAAATACCTAAGCTTAGCAGCTGCCTCTATATTAGCAAAGACGTATCGAGATGATTATATGGATAAAATCCACGAGGAATTCCCAATGTACAATTGGAAGAAAAACAAAGGATACCCTACTAAAGAACACAGAGAAGCTATTGCAAAATATGGCCCTTGCAAGTACCATAGAATGTCTTTTAAACTTCTACCTGATCAATTAAAACTAGACTTATAATAGCCTAAATACTATAGATTACAAGCACACTTCGGTGTGCTTTTTTATTAACAACATCTCACTACAGTCTACACAATATCTCATTTAGTCCTCATAGATACCTATCATAACATAATGATAAGACACTTATCGCATAGTGATCGCATTAAAAACAGGCAAAAATATGCGACCACTATCCCATCACTATGCGACCACTATGCGATAACTCCCAAAATAGCAGATAAAAAAATAACCTATTCTTTCCATAGAATAGGTTATTGATCTGTATTTTGAAATTGCAATAATTCGCTTAAGAGAAGATCTTATTCACTGCATTAATCGTGTAATCTAAATCTTCATAAGTCAATGCGTCAGTAATAAACCAAGTTTCATAAGATGATGGAGCGATATATACCCCTTCAGCTAATAATCCATGGAAGAATTTCTTAAACGTATCGTTATTACCATACCCTGCTGTTTCGAAATCAACAACTTCTCTTTCGTCAAAGAATACAGAGATCATAGATCCCACACGGTTAATCGTATAAGCTACTTTATTATCTGTTAATACCTTGCGCATTCCTTTTTCTAAATATGCTGTCTTTTCTTCAAGGCGCTTAAATAAATCAGCATCCTTATTAATCTCTTGTAACATCGTAAGACCAGCTGCCATCGCTAATGGATTACCAGATAGTGTTCCTGCTTGGTATACAGGCCCCACTGGTGCAAGGTAATTCATAATCTCGTTACGAGAAGCAAAAGCTCCTACTGGCAATCCTCCACCAATCACTTTACCAAAAGTAACGATGTCGGCATTCACACCAAATAATTCTTGTGCTCCACCTTTCGCTAGACGGAACCCTGTCATCACCTCATCAAAGATTAATAGCGCACCATGTTTATCACATAGTGTTCTTAATCCCTCTAAAAATCCTTTTGCAGGAGGTACACATCCCATATTCCCCGCTACAGGCTCGATGATGATCGCAGCTACTTCTCCTTTATTGGCTTCTAGGATAGACTCTACATTACTCAGATTATTATAATCTGCTAATAAAGTATCTTTTGCTGTACCTGCAGTTACACCAGGACTGTTAGGAGAACCAAAAGTAACAGCTCCACTTCCTGCAGAAATCAAGAATGAATCTGAGTGCCCGTGATAACAACCTTTAAATTTGACAATCTTCTCTCTATCTGTATACCCTCTAGCTAATCTAATAGCACTCATACAGGCTTCTGTACCAGAATTCACAAAGCGAATTTTATCAATATTAGGTACCATAGATACAGCTAGCTCAGCTATCTGTGTCTCTATCTCTGTAGGCATCCCAAAAGAAGTCCCTAGTTTTGCTTTTTCGACTACAGCATTAACTACTGGCTCATAAGCATGTCCTAAGATCATAGGTCCCCAAGAGTTAATATAATCTATAAGTTTATTACCATCCTCATCGTATAAATATGCTCCTTTAGCCTCTTTAACGAAGATAGGAGTTCCTCCGACAGATTTAAAAGCACGTACTGGAGAGTTAACTCCTCCTGGTATCACTTTCTCAGCTTCTGCAAAAAGCTTACTACTTCTTTGGTATAACATATTATTTTATTTTTAAAGTTTGACCTATTGAAAGGTTTGTTCCTGTTAATTTATTCATTTTCTGTACTTGTGCTACAGTGGTATTATATCTCTTAGAGATAGAGTATAATGTATCACCTTTTTTCACTACATGTACCGTCCCTTTACTTTTAGCACTAGACTGAGAAGACTTCGATGTAGATTTAGTTTCTGTTACTGTACTCGGCTTATCAGTCGTTGTAGCTATTGTTCTAGGTCTAGGCCCTGTCACAGTCTTATTTAGCACCTCAGCATCGTATTTATACAGTTCATATCGTTCGATAAGACTGATCAACTTCTCAGCATATCTAGGGTCAGTAGCATACCCCGCACTCTTTAGTCCTACTGCCCATCCTTCATAATCATCCTTTTCTAATAAAAACAGACTGCTATAACGCCCTCTATTCGTTAAAAACAGAGAGTGGTCTGTATAAGATTCGTTAGGATTGCTATATTTTCTAAAGCATTCGTCTGGTGCATCATCTGTATGGCGTACAGACTCACCGTCCCATCCTTGATGACACTTAATACCGAAGTGGTTATTCGCATTTCTACTCAGTGTCCCTTGTCCTGAGCCAGATTCTAACACCCCTTGAGCTAATTTAATACTAGCAGGGATCCCGTATGTCGTCATATTATCTTTTGCAACATCTTTATATGTAAGTATATAGTCGCGTATCATATCAGTCGTCACACTTAGTCTAGAGGTAGCTTCTAAGACCTCACTAGAGCTTCTCTTCTTCTCTTCTTTTTTTCTATCCACTTCATTTTTCTGAAGTTTATCTCTATACTCAGACTTAGACACGAGTTCTTTTTCTTTTACTTTTTTTCCAGTAGGAGCAGGATATCTCTTCGTAGTTAGAGCCTTACTCTTAGGCATTGGAGTTTTCTTGCTAGCACACCCAACAAGAAAGACCATACAAATAAAAAAAATGATTCTTCTATACATACATTACTATTGCTAAATATTTATCTTTTCATTCCAACCTTGCAAGCCACCAGTGTGTATTACAAGTATTTTACTATTATCCTTAAATCTTCCTTTCTTAATCTCTTCTAACACCCCGTATATCATCTTACCATTATAAATAGGATCAAACAAAACGCCTGTCAGTCTATAGAGTTCTCTTAGAAATGACAGCAATTCCTCATTGTACTTAGCATATCCTCCGAAGTGATAGTCTAAAACTAAGTCCCAATTGTCATTAGTAGCAAACTTACGAATATCCTCATATAAAAAGCTCCCTTTAAGGGCAGGAAAGCCTAATATGGTTTGATTCTGATGAGAACTGTTAATAATACCCGCTATCGTCCCTCCTGTTCCTACAGCTGTACAGATATAATCAAAGGCCTCATCACCTTCTTTTAATATTTCTTCTGTTCCCTTTATTGCCTCTGCATTCGTTCCTCCTTCTGGTACTAAATAAAAATCTCCATACCTAGCTTTTAGTCTATCGATGATCTCTACCTCTCCTTTACTTCTATACTCTGTGCGCGTCATAAAACCAAGCGTCATTCCATCCTCTACTGCCTTCGTTAGTGTTGGATTGCCTGTGTAGTTATTTTCTAGCTCTTCACCTCTAATGATACCTATCGTCTCTACTCCACAGATACGTCCTGCCGCGGCAGTAGCCGCTATATGGTTAGAATATGCCCCCCCGAATGTCAAAAGCTTACTATATCCTAACTCTTGCGCCTTTAAAATATTGTACTTTAATTTTCTAAACTTATTACCTGATACTTCTTCATGTAATAAATCTTCTCTCTTGACAAAAATAGTAATCCCTCTAGGCAATTCTACTTTCAATTGTTCATTATATACATTCTCGCTCTCAAACATTAGTATTATTTCTTAAGAATGAATAAAGTCTTCTCGTTTTTAAATAGTCAAGATTGTGTTCATATTGATACGCTTCTCTCTCAAACAGGTTCTTACGATATGCCTTTTTCACATCCTTAGTTTGAAAATAACGCCACACAAAATCTAAAACATACCAAAGATAAAATAACACAATCAACAGTTCTATTTGTTGCCTTAGATGGATGCGTTCATGATTTAGTAAATAACGATCTCCTTTAGATTCTGCTGATCTTAAAATAATAAAGGGAAACAATGTTATTCCCTGATATCCTTTAGGAACTAAATATTTACAAACAATTACCACTCTCTTTTTTTAGAACTTTTTAATAATCGAGATATTAATTTTATCCAAGTTTATTACTATCTTCCCATCAGTTTTACTACAGCTAGTGTAATAAAGCGTCAACGTAGCAAAAATAGTTAATGATTTGGCTAATTCACTAGTATTTAAATAAAAATTAATAACAAACAAAAAATTATAAAAATGACTTTTCAAGAACATATTTTACAAGGGATACCGACTGTGTTACCTCCTAAGAAAGAGTATGATTTATCTATCAACCACGCTCCTAAGAGAAAAGAAATCTTATCTGATGATGAGAAAGTATTAGCCCTTAAGAATGCGCTACGCTATTTCCCAAGTGAGAACCACAGTACACTTATCCCTGAGTTCAAAGAAGAACTTGAAAAGTACGGAAGAATCTATATGTACCGTCTACGCCCGGACTACAAGATGTATGCTAGACCAATAGATGAATATCCTGGACAATGTCTACAAGCGAAGGCAATCATGCTAATGATCCAAAACAACCTTGACTATGCTGTAGCACAACATCCACATGAGTTAATTACTTACGGAGGTAATGGAGCTGTGTTTTCTAACTGGGCTCAATACTTACTGACGATGAAGTATTTAGGAGAGATGACTGACGAGCAGACATTAGTAATGTATTCTGGTCATCCTATGGGGCTATTCCCTTCTCATAAAAACGCACCTCGTGTAGTAGTGACTAATGGTATGATGATCCCTAACTACTCGAAACCGGATGATTGGGAAAAGTTCAATGCGTTAGGTGTGACACAGTACGGTCAGATGACTGCAGGTAGCTATATGTATATAGGTCCTCAAGGTATCGTACACGGGACAACAATCACAGTGCTAAACGGCGGTAGAAAAATAGCTAAAAACGGAGAAGGATTAGCAGGTAAGCTGTTTGTGACTTCAGGATTAGGAGGAATGAGTGGTGCTCAACCAAAAGCTGGAAATATTGCAGGATGTATTACGGTATGTGCAGAGGTAAACCCTAAAGCAGTACATACTAGACATTCTCAAGGATGGGTAGACGAAGTAATAACTGATATCAACGCCCTAGTCGTTCGCGTTAAAAAAGCACAAGAGCATAAAGAAATCGTATCTATCGCATACCAAGGTAACGTAGTAGATATATGGGAAGAATTTGACAAACAAGATTTATACATAGACTTAGGTTCTGATCAGACCTCTCTTCACAACCCTTGGGCAGGAGGATACTACCCAGTAGGCGTTGCTTTTGAAGAAG
Organism: Myroides odoratimimus; assembly: GCF_001485415.1. Lineage (GTDB taxonomy): Bacteria > Bacteroidota > Bacteroidia > Flavobacteriales > Flavobacteriaceae > Flavobacterium > Flavobacterium odoratimimum. Next base: position 245,627 of record NZ_BCMQ01000005.1, on the reverse strand, counting down.
CAAATGACTTAATGGCTAATAACCCAGCTAAGTTTAAAGAACTAGTACAAGAGTCTCTAAGACGACAAGCTGCCGCTATTAATAAACACACAGCTAAAGGAACTTATTTCTTTGACTATGGAAATGCTTTCTTATTAGAAGCCTCTAGAGCAGGAGCTGATGTTATGGCAGCTAATAATATCGACTTTAAATACCCTAGTTATGTACAGGATATTATGGGGCCAATGTGTTTTGACTACGGATTTGGACCATTTAGATGGGTATGTACATCTGGTAAGCCAGAAGATCTAGCCAAAACAGATGAGATCGCTTGTGAGGTATTAGAAGAGATGATTAAAAACTCGCCTGTAGAAATACAACAACAGATGGCTGATAATATCCGTTGGATAAAAGGTGCTCAAGAGAATAAACTAGTAGTAGGGTCACAAGCTCGTATCTTATATGCAGATGCTGAAGGGCGTATTAATATCGCCAGAGCATTTAACGACGCTATTAAAGCAGGTAAGATAGGCCCTGTAGTATTAGGAAGAGATCACCATGATGTATCAGGTACAGACTCACCATACAGAGAAACGTCTAATATCTATGATGGTTCTAAATTCACAGCTGATATGGCTATCCATAACGTTATCGGAGACAGTTTCAGAGGAGCTACTTGGGTATCTATCCACAATGGTGGTGGTGTAGGATGGGGAGAAGTAATCAATGGTGGTTTTGGTATGTTACTTGATGGTACTATTGAAGCACAAAAAAGATTAGAATCAATGCTATTCTGGGATGTTAATAATGGAATCGCTAGAAGAAGCTGGGCTAGAAATGACGAAGCTATTTTTGCAATAAAAAGAGCGATGGAAGTAGAACCACTTCTAAAAGTAACTATTCCAAATATAGTAGATGAAAACTTATTGAAATAACAATTAAAACAATTTCACTCATGAAAGCTATTAAATTATTACCACTAGCTCTATTGATGTTATTTATAGCATCATGTAGTAGCGTTAAAGTAACAGCAGATTATGATAAAGCTGTGGACTTCGAACAATACAAAACGTATGCTTTCTTTAAAGAAGGTATTGATCAAGCAACGATTAATGACTTAGACAAGAAGAGAATTCTAACTGCTATTGATAGTAATCTTACAGCAAAAGGTTTTACAAAAGCTAGTAGCAATCCTGATTTTGTTATTAATATTTTCACTAAAGCGTCAAAACAAGTCAATGTGACTACCCATAACAACTTCTATTCTCCTTACGGATACTACGGTTGGGGATGGGGACCATATTGGGGACCTAATAATACGACAGTGTCTACTTCTATAGAGGGGACACTTTATATAGACGTTCTAGACACAAAGAAAAAAGCCTTAATCTGGCAAGGAATAGGAACAGGATACCTAGACAATGCACCTACTCCAGAGAAAAAAGAAGAGAGAATACATGAGTTTATCGAAAAGATATTAACTAAGTTCCCTCCTACGCTAGAGAAGAAATAATTCTTCCTATAGATGATATACACAGAGGCTTTCCCTTAAAGGAGAGCCTCTGTTCTTTTATACTTTTCCAAAGAATTCTCTTAATGATTCGACTAAAAACACAATAATAGGGTATTCTGAGTGCCTATCGTCCATTGTTTTTATTATATTTACGACAAACAATAACAAATTTCATTTATGAAAACACAAGAATATGAAAGTAACGACTTGATCGAAAGATTGCCACAGCATTTAAAACAATTTATCAAACCACAGAGTTATCAGGATTATACACCTATTAATCAAGCTGTGTGGCGATACGTTATGCGTAAAAATGTTGATTATCTATCTAAAGTTGCTCACGAATCATATCTTGACGGTCTAGCTAAAACAGGTATTTCTATAGAAAGTATCCCTAGTATGTATGGGATGAATAGAATATTAAAAGAAATTGGTTGGGCTGCTGTAGCAGTAGATGGCTTTATACCACCGAATGCCTTTATGGAGTTTCAGGCGTATAAAGTACTTGTTATTGCATCAGATATTAGACAATTAGAAAATATAGAATACACACCTGCACCAGACATTATACACGAAGGGGCAGGACATGCTCCTATTATCGCTAACCCTGAGTATGCTGAGTATCTGAGACGCTTCGGAGAGATAGGCTGTAAGGCTATTTCTTCTGGCAGAGACTATGAGATATATGAAGCTATCCGCTTACTGTCTATCTTAAAAGAGGCTGAGGGTGTAGACCCTGAAGAAATCAAAAAGGCAGAAGAGCAGGTAGATTATTTACAAGGTATAACAGAAGAACCTTCTGAGATGGCACTTATCCGTAATCTTCACTGGTGGACAGTAGAGTATGGATTAATCGGTACTACGGATAACCCTAAGATATACGGAGCAGGCTTACTATCTTCTATCGGAGAGAGTGCATGGTGTATGACTGATAATGTAAAAAAACTTCCTTACAGCATAGAAGCTGCATACCAAGGCTTTGATATCACTAAACCTCAACCTCAGTTATATGTAACTCCTGACTTTGCTTATCTAAGTGAAGTATTAGAAGAGTTTGCAAATAAGATGGCTTTAAGAAAAGGAGGCTTAATGGGAATAAACAAACTAATAGACTCTAAAGCCTTAGGTACGATAGAACTGAATACAGGTCTACAGATATCAGGTGTATTTACACGTGTAATCGAACACGAAGGCACACCTGCTTATGTACAGACAACAGGCAAAACAGCTTTGTCTTATAGAGAGAAAGAATTAGTAGGACACGGCACAGAGACTCATCCACATGGTTTTGGTACTGCATTAGGTCGTTTAAAGGGAATCAACCTTGCTATAGAAGACATGAGCCCTAGAGATCTAAAAGCTTATAACTTATATGAAGGCAAGCCAGTAACTCTAGAGTTCGAAGGAGGGATCACTGTATCTGGAACTAATATCACGGGTATTCGCAATATACATGGTAAGATTATTCTGATTAGTTTTAGTGACTGTACAGTGAAGCACAATGATGAAGTACTATTCCAACCAGAATGGGGGACTTATGATATGGCTGTTGGTGCTCATGTGATTTCTGCTTTCTCAGGACCTGCTGACTACCACAGTTTTGATCTAATCAATCATGTTCCTTCTAGCCAAACAATAAAAGCAAAAAGAGACGAGAGTAAAATAAAGCTTGAAAACTTCTACCAAGAAGTTAGAGCCATGAGAGAAGAGAGTAAAACAACTGATTTAAACAACGTACTAGATGTTCTAATCAACGAATACCCTTCTGATTGGTTACTTACAGTAGAAATACTGGAATTAGCTAAAAAAGCTTCAAATACAGTATTAGCTGAAAAAGCAATGAGCCACCTTAAATCTGTTCAAACAAACAGACCTGAAGTAGCTCATTTAATCAAAGACGGTATAGATATTATTCTAAAAAGCTTATAAAGCTATATCTAATACCAAATCTTTATCACTTTGAATAACGTTACCTTGATACTCTAGTTTCCAACCTAGAGTATTGGTAACTATTAATATTTTAGAAAGTTCACTTATAAGTCGATTCTCCGCATTCGATTTTAAAGTGGACTTTTCTATTTTATCTTCTAAGTCTTTCTTCACTTTTGCATTAATCTTATTGTAGTCATCACCTTTAAAAGGGTTGAAAGTACTCTGTTCTACATCTAGTATTTTATAGTCAGGATATATATTAACTTCTGCTTCTGGTATATATATTAATTGCACTACCTTATTCTTCTCATCGATCTGATATTGCAGTTGACTCAAATCATAAGACACTGTAGCCTTTGCATTAATAATAACCACAGCCTTTTTATCAAAAGAAAGCATATTTAAAAAGTATTTCTGCTGATCCTTATACGTCATTACTTGTGAGAAAGTAGCTTCTGTCACGACTAGTTTACTCACGTTTTTTAACTGCTCTTGGATTAGAGCTGTATTGTATTGCATATCATCTTTATCCCCCTTCACAAAGCTGTTATACAAAACAACTCCTGCAAACATAAAGAAGAGCACTATAAATATACCGAAGAGTACGCGCAATAACTTTCTCATAACTATCTAAAGTTCATAAATGGATATTTCTCTAATAAGTAATCTATCTTGGCTACCAATGTATCTAAGAAAGCTAAGTGCTGTTCTGCAGTAGGGTTAAAAGGTCTATGGTTCAATCCTTTTTGCACCTCATCTACTTTATGCATAATCGGATACATATCAGGATGAATCCAAGTCGTCACAAAGCGCTCCCAGATATAATCTATCGCCAACTCATTTGGATGTAACATATCAGCTTTATAAAAGCGATAATCTCTTAGCTCATCCATTACAATCTCATAAGAAGGGAAGTAACTAATTTTATCTCCACTTTGCTGATCTAACACATCGTGTAAGGCAGTAAATAATACTGACTTACTTCTCTGATTCTCTACTATACCATCTTTAAAATGTCTCACTGGAGACACCGTAAACACAATCTGTATATCCGGATTAATAGCTTGTACTAATGTAATAATTTTAGACAAGCTAACCTTCACTTCTTCAGTACTTAATAACCTCTTTTTGAAATTACTCTGCGCTACCTTATGACAATTGGCAACAACCATTCCACTCTCGATATGCTCATATACCCAAGCTGTTCCTAAAGTGATATACATAAACGAGCTCTCTTTTAAAGCTACCTGTAAGTCAAACAACTTTACATTCAGCTTCGTCACGATATCTTCTTCTTCTAATTCATTCAAATCAGAATGTGCGATAAAGCTACTCCACACCTCGTTATGACAGAACACATCTGCACTTGTAAATTCATGCCCTTTCACCGCATACTCTAATATGCGCTCTATCGCGATAGGGTGAAACAGAATACCGAATGGATTCACCACACTTTGGAACTGATACTCTTTTAGCTTATCACTTATATTCACAGCAAAACAAGATCCCATAGATAAGATCTTATGCTCGTATTTAATTCTATCCTTTGCTACCTTAGTAGGCACTACTGTACTAAACTTCATAATCTGATGAACTCTTGAACAAAAAAAAGATTCTCATATGAGAATCTTTTTTTATCTATTATTATTACAAATATAATACTATTTCAAATAATCTTTTGCGTGAGCGATAGCGTCTGCCATACCTGCTGGGTTCTTACCTCCTGCTGTAGCGAAGAACGCTTGTCCACCACCACCACCTTGGATGTGTTTACCTAACTCACGTACGATAGTACCTGCATTAAGACCTTTGCTCTCTACTATATCTTTAGATACATAACAAGTCAGCATTGGCTTATCATTCGCTACACTACCAAGCAGTACATATAGATTAGAGAACTCATTACCTAACTCATACGCAAGGTCCTTTGCTCCAGCAGCATCTAAGTCCACTTCTACAGCTAAGAAAGAGATACCGTTTACCTCTTGGATTTGACCTTTTAAGTCTCCTTTTAGGTTCTTTGCTTTCTCTTTTAATAATTGCTCTACTTGTTTTTTAAGTTTAGCATTCTCATCTTGAAGAGATACTACCGCTTTTAAGGTATCTTGTGGATTCTTTAATACTGCTTTAAGCTCTTTTAATGTATCTTCTTGTTCTACGTAGAACTGACGAGCAGCTTTATTCGTAATCGCCTCAATACGACGAATACCAGCAGCTACAGCTCCTTCACTTACGATCTTGAACTGCCAGATATCACTTGTATTTCCTACGTGAGTACCTCCACATAGCTCCATACTCTCTCCAAACTTAATAGCACGTACCTCATCACCGTATTTTTCACCGAATAATGCCATAGCACCTTCAGCAATAGCCTGAGCCATCGGTATACTTCTGCGCTCTACTAATGGCAAGTGATCGTGAATTCTATCATTCACGAATACCTCTACTTGTGCTAACTCTTCTTCTGTCACTTTAGAGAAGTGAGAGAAGTCAAAGCGCAAGTGCGTAGGAGCCACTAACGAACCTTTTTGTTCTACGTGAGTACCTAAGATAGTGCGCAATGCTTGGTGTAGTAAGTGAGTAGCAGAGTGGTTAGCCATAGATTGCTTACGCGCTTCTACATCTACCTTCGCTACTAGAGTTCCTTCTACATTAGCAGGAAGCTCTCTTACGATATGTAATATTAAGTTATTCTCTTTTTTCGTATCGATTACTTGGATAGTGTCATTAGCAGATACTAATATTCCAGTATCTCCTACCTGTCCTCCTCCTTCTGGATAGAATGGAGTAGAATCTAACACGATTTGGAATAACTTACCATCTTTTTTACTGTCAATCTTTCTATAACGAGTGATCTTCACTTCATTCTCTAACTGATCATATCCTACGAACTGCTCTACATTTCCTGACACTAACACAGTCCAGTCATCAGTAGATACTTCTGAAGCCGCACGAGAACGTGTTTTTTGTTCTAACATTGCTGCGTCAAAACCAGCTTCGTCTAGTTCATACCCTTTCTCTCTAAGGATAAGCGCTGTCAAGTCAATAGGGAAACCAAAAGTATCGTATAGTTCAAAAGCCTTCACTCCTGATACTACTTTACCTTCTGTTTGTTTGATCACATTGTCTAATAAATGTAACCCTTGCTCTAACGTTCTTAAGAAAGAAGTTTCTTCTTCTTTAATCACGTTTTTCACTAATTCTTTTTGACTAGTGATTTCTGGGAAGAATGCTCCCATCTGTGTACTTAACACCTCTACTAACTCATAGATGAATGGTTCTTTCTTATCTAAGAACGTAAATGCATAGCGAATAGCACGACGTAAGATACGACGGATCACATACCCTGCTCCATTGTTAGAAGGCAACTGCCCATCTGCAATAGCAAAGGCAACTGCTCTTACGTGGTCAACGATAACGCGGATAGCGATATTAATCTTCTCTTCCTCATCATCTTTTGCTTTCATTGTGTATTTACCACCTGTTAGCTCAGATACTTTAGCGATAAGTGGAGAGAATACATCTGTGTCATAGTTAGACTGTACTCCTTGAAGCACCATACATAGACGCTCAAACCCCATACCTGTATCTACGTGCTGAGCAGGTAACTTCTCTAGCGAACCATCCGCTTTACGGTTAAACTCCATAAATACGTTATTCCAGATCTCTACTACCTGTGGATGATCTCCATTCACTAATTCTCTACCCGCTATCTTTGCCTTCTCCTCAGCACTACGGATATCTACGTGTATCTCAGTACATGGTCCACAAGGTCCTTGATCTCCCATTTCCCAGAAGTTATCTTTCTTATTCCCCATCAGGATACGATCCTTGCCGATTAGGGTACTCCAAATATCATAAGCTTCTTGGTCAAAAGGAACGTTCTCCTCTTCGCTACCTTCAAATACAGTAACGTATAAAATATCTTTAGGGATGTTATAAACTTCAGTCAATAATTCCCAAGCCCAATTGATAGCTTCTTTCTTAAAGTAATCTCCGAAACTCCAGTTCCCTAGCATCTCGAACATTGTGTGGTGGTATGTATCGATACCTACCTCTTCTAAGTCATTGTGCTTACCAGACACGCGAAGACACTTCTGTGTATCAGTGATACGGTTACTTTTAGGCTTGGCGTTTCCTAAGAAATACTCTTTAAACTGGGCCATCCCAGAGTTATTAAACATTAAAGTTGGATCGTCTTTAAGAACGATCGGAGCAGAAGGCACTACCATGTGACCTCTTTCTTCAAAAAAGTTTAAAAACTTCTGACGAATTTCTTGTGATTTCATATCCTTTGGAAACTAATTTATTCTTTTATATTCTTATTATTAAGTTATTCGGTTAGTTGTTAAACATATTATAAATTAACGAATAACTAGCTTTTATTTTATTCTCTTTGGCACTTAAACTATCATTATAACGAAAACATTTTTTAAATTTGTTAGCTAACCAATGACAGCACTTCTTATAAGATACAAAAAAGATAGTGCAAAAATAGTGTTTTTTTAAAAATATGGCTAAGGTAAAATATTATTACGACCCTGAAAAATTAGCGTTCCTTAAAATACGCCCTAAAAAGTTTAGACAGATAGGTAATATACTCTTGTTTTTACTAACAGCAGCTATTTTTGGAGTGCTTGGATTAATCTTTTTAATTAATAGTGATATCCTACAAACTCCTAAAGAAAAGAAACAAGCTAGAGAAATAGCAGAATTCAAAACTAACTATACTCTTCTAAACAAGAAACTTGACCTGATCACAGAGGTACTAGACGAATTAGAGGTGCGAGATAACGATATCTATAGAGCTTACTTTAATACCGCGCCTATCCCTGATGAACAACGCAAGTCTGGCCTAGGAGGTATTAATAGATATAGATCATTCGTAGGGCTTAACAACGAAAAGCTGTTGACAGAAACGAATGTGAAGATGGATCAACTACTGAAACAAGTAGCCATACAGTCCCAATCCTTAGATGACATCATCGCACTGGCCAAGAAGAAAGAAGAATTCTTATCTTCTATCCCTGCGATACAGCCAGTGAAGAATGAAGATCTAAAGAGAATGGCATCTGGATACGGATATCGTAGTGACCCCTTTACTAAAATCAAGAAGTTCCACGCTGGTATGGACTTCTCTGCAGAGGTAGGTACTCCGATATACGCTACTGGAGACGGTAAAGTAATCCGTGCTAACAACGAACTATCTGGGTATGGTAACCTAATCGAGATAGATCACGGATATGGATACCTAACTAGGTACGCTCACTTAAGCAAGTACCAAGCTCGAGCTGGACAGTCTGTTAAACGTGGAGATATCATAGGATATGTAGGTAGTACTGGGCGTAGCTCTGGTCCTCACTTACACTATGAGGTACACTACCAAGGGAACGTAGTCAATCCACTGAATTACTACTACGGAGAAATCTCTGCTAAAGAATTTGAACTTCTATCACAAGAAGCTAACCAAGAAAACCAATCACTTGACTAATGGAATTAAACTTACCTGATAAACGATACTATAGCATTGGCGAACTTGCCAAGGCATTTGATGTAAATGCTTCGTTATTGCGATTCTGGGAGAAAGAATTTGACATTATCAAACCTAGAAAGAATGCAAAAGGAAATCGAATGTTCACACCTCAGGATGTGCAAAATCTTCAGCTCATCTATCACTTAGTGAAAGAAAGAGGATTCACACTAGACGGTGCTAAAGAACACATGAAGAAGAATGCAAAAGACATTATGGATAACTTCGAAATCATACAGAAACTAGAAGGAATCAAAACAGCGCTACTGAATATTAAAAATGAACTCTAAATAACAAAAAATCAAAATGAAAAAAGCTTTACCAATTATCATCGTACTTGTAGTATTAATCGGAGGATACTTTATGCTATCTATGAACTACAACAACTCGGCTCTAGTACACAAACAGGCTACAGATAAATCTTGGGCTGATGTGCAAGGGGCTTACCAACGTAGAAACGACCTTATCGGAAACTTAGTAAACACAGTAAAAGGGGCTGCTGACTTCGAAAAATCAACATTAGAAGCTGTAGTAAATGCGCGTGCAAAAGCTACTTCTATTAATATAGACCCATCTAATGTAACCCCTGAACAATTCCAAGAATTCCAACAAGCTCAATCTGGTGTATCTAGTGCATTAGGAAGATTATTAGTAACTGTAGAGAAATACCCTGATTTAAAAACAAATCAAAACTTCTTAAAACTACAAGATGAACTAGCTAGTACAGAGAACCAAATATTAACTCAACGTACTCGTTTTAATGACGCTGTAGCTGTATATAACAGTTATGTACTTAAGATGCCTAATAAGTTCTTCTTAAGCGATTATAAAGAAAGACCTTACTTCCAAGCAGAAGCTGGAGCAGAGAAAGCACCTGAAGTAAAATTCTAAAAAACTATAAAATGGATAGACTAAGAGAGTTTTTAACCAAAACGGATGAAGAAGAAATTGTTCTTGCTATAACTCAAGCAGAAAAGAATACTTCTGGAGAGATTAGAGTACATATCGAAACGACTTCTAAGAAAGATCCTTTTGAAAGAGCTCAGGAGGTCTTCTTTGAATTAGGCATAGATAAGACAGCTGCTAGAAATGGTGTACTGTTTTACATCTGTATTAACTCTAAAGCATTCGTGATACTGGGTGATCAGGGAATAGATCATAAAGTTAGATCAGATAACTTCTGGGAAGGAACCAAAGAACTAGTGATTAATCACTTCAGACAAGGTCTGTTCAAAGAAGGATTAGTCTACGGGATCCTAAAAGCAGGAAGTCAACTAAAAGTACACTTCCCTTCACTTGAAGAAAATAAAAACGAATTATCAAACGAAATTTCAAAAGCATAAATCAATGATCAAGCTATTACTAAAAGCATATCATTTCATAACCCTGATTATAATTCTATTATTATCACAGGTAACTTATGCTCAATTAGACGTCCCTAAGAAACCCTCTTTCCAAACTTCTGTATACGACTATGCTACCATATTAGAAGCGAATCAAATGAAGCAGCTAGAGCGCAAACTCATTGCTTATAGTGATTCTACTTCTACTCAGATAGTCCTAATTACCATTCCATCTCTAAAAGGAGAAAACATTGGTATACTAGGACCTAAATGGGGACAAGAATGGGGCATCGGACAGAAAGGAAAGGACAATGGTATCGTAATCCTTATGGCGGCAAAAGAACGTCAGATCGGTATCTACCCTGGTTATGGAGTAGAACACCTTATCACAGCCGGACAAGGAGGAGAGATTATCCGTAATATCATTATCCCAGAGTTTAAGCGCAATGATTATTACGCAGGATTAGACAAAGGGACAGATGCCATCTTCCAGCTATTGACGGGTACATATAAGGCAGACAAGACCGTTAGAACAGATGGTGATAATAGCATCGGTGGTCTAGCGTGTTTAGGAATCATTATACTGATCATCGTACTGACTATCGTATTCGGTAAGAAAGATAACAATGGAAGAGGCGGAGGTAATCATCGCTCACGTGACTTTGGAAGTAGCTTACTAGACATCCTTGTATTAAGCAGTCTTGGCCGTGGTGGCGGAGGCGGCGGAAGCTTCGGTGGCGGTGGTGGCTTCGGAAGTGGAGGCGGTGGCGGAGGCTTCGGTGGAGGCTTTGGCGGCGGTGGGTTCTCCGGAGGAGGATCTAGCGGTAGCTGGTAGACATACGTCATTCTAAACATATAAGCAGGTAATATAGTTAGTGCTAGTCGCTTCTACATTGCCTGCTTTTTTTATGCACTCTCGCTCGCTGTCTTTACAACACAACTATTTTACACCTTCATACTGACTCCGTTATTTCTCTTGATACTACGGAGTCAGTACGGACACATAACGGACTCACTACGGAGTCAAACCGCACAAGTCAAAAAGGCAAATCGAGTATAACTCCTATTCTAGCTATACTCGACTTGCCTTTACTATATTTTCTTGTATTTTACTTAAGTCCTTTTTTTAATACCTCATCACACGCATCGGTCTAGAGACTCCTCCTCTTCCTCTATTCCCTCCTTTTTTAGTTCCTGCGAACTCATTAAGCTTATAAGTCAATGAGAACATCACATATCGCTTCAGTACCAAACTCTCAGAATCCACTATCTGCATTGGGTCGATGGTACGTGTACTACTAGTATTCTGATTTAATACATCATACACTTTCACCTTAGCACTGAATTTGTCTTTATAGAAATCATACGCTAGACTAATATTCCACATATAGAAATCTTTCTTAAAGCCTTTAGCAATCTGTGAATTATAATTATAAGCAAAGTCGTTACCAAATGTAACCTTCTTCGGCCAATACGTTGTTGTCTGTATATTAAATCTATGTGTAAAGTTAGAAGCCTTATCTACAGAGAAATTAGTATAACTCGTTCTATTATAATTATAGTTATATGATGGTTTTATAGACACCCATTCTCCGTAATCATAGGTTAGATACACACGTGGTCCCATCGTATTCCCTCTAGCGGTATAGGTCTCTCCGTCTATATACCCATTATTAATGGTCTGATTATATCTAAACATAATACCGTATCTCAGCGCATGCTCTCCCCACTTACTATTCTTAAACCAGTCAGCTGTAACTCCCCATTGGTAGTTCCCTTGTATATTCTTATACGTAGAGATAGCCTTCTTATCCTCATCATAGATTACAGATCCTACTATACTATTATCAAATATTCCTGCATTAGCCGAAATACTATATCCAGCACGAGTCTGAAAGTCATACGAACGGTAGCTAAGATTAACGTTATGCTGCCCAGTAGGCTTCAGATCCGGGTTACCGATCGTAGTCGTTAATGGGTTAGAGATATCTGTGATATCTAGTAATTGGCTTGCACTTTGATAATTCACATTATATCGATAGATACCGAATAGACTCTTATCCTTCGTCAGTCTATAATTAATCATAGCATTAATATTCGGGTCGATGTAGTGTTTATCTAGACTATACCACTTCGCATTATAAAGAGCAGTAGCTGTATTCTTAACGATCTGAGTCCTCGTCGAAATATTAATATTGTACTTATTCTTATTCAACGCAAAGTTTACATAAGGAGACACCTTATTCCCAATATCCGTATATCTATTTGTCTCTAGTACATTGACATCAGTATACCCCTGCTCTGTCTCATTATAGTTAAACACTTGCAGATCGTTAATGCTCTGATTTCTACTCCAGTCCACACCTATAGATACTCTTAATGAATCTGTAATCGGCTGTGTGAATTCTACAGATATACCATAACTATCCGTAGTCGTATAATTCTTTCTGTACTGTCTACGCCAATCGTCTTCTGTATCTGATTGAAAAAACTGCGTCAGAGATTCGCTCAATGCATTATTTGTAGCACTCCTATTGCTATTATTAAAACCTATACTTAGATATTGTCCCTCTTTTTTAAACTTGCGTGTATACTGTGCAGATGAACTAAAACTATCTGAGTTTCCTCTAGATGATGAGTGAGCATTGCTACTATTCAGTTTTTCTCCATGCTCATCATAAGATACTTGATTGCTCTCACTAGTCGAATAGGTGTGATCTGTACTAAAATGAGGGCTAAAATAGAAAGCGTCTTTCTCTCCCATATAGTCTACAGATACATTCCCCCTATGCCCTTCATTCCCTCCTAGGGAAGAAGAATTAGAATCTGTGCTAAACTGCCCTGAAGGCAAAAACTTAGTACTAGATGACTTATTAGCTTGTTCTGTCTCTGCAAAGTTATAATCGTAACTACCATTAACCTTGAGCTTATCGGATACATCTTCTACAAAGTTTAATCCTAACATACGCGACTCTGTAAGCCCTCCTCTAGAGCGCCCTGTACGCATATTATCAAACACCTTGTCCATAGAGAACCCAACAGCGTTAATATTATTAGCAGATCCGATCAGACTAATCTTTCTACGCTTATTAAAGGTGTTTAAGAACATTCCTGCTTCATAGTGCTCATCTGTTCCATATCCGCCTGATACTCGTCCAAAGTGCCCTTTATTCTTATCCTCGTCTATCGTGATATTGATACTCGCATCATCTGTTCTACTGCGTTCACCTGTGAATTTTTCTTTCTTAGTCTTTTTTTCAGTGACTTGTACTTTCTGGATAATCTCAGCAGGTAAGTTCTCTAGCGCTACTGCACCATCTTCGTTAAAGAAAGGTTTACCATTGACTAAGATTTCATTGACAGGCTTACCATTGACCGTGATCTTTTTATTTTCATCTAGTTGCACTCCTGGTAGATTCTTTAAAAGCTCTTCAAGATTAGCATCAGGTCTTACCTTAAACGAAGCAGCGTTAAACTCTAAAGTATCTTTCTTCATTCGAATAGGTGGAGCATCTGCCACAATCAGCACTTCGTCTAGCTGATTGCCATATTCTTTAAGGATAAGTGTTTTAAGGTCTATATTTTCTTGTACCCCTTTTTCAAACTTCTTAGCGTAATCTTGGTACCCTACCATAGAAAGCTTGAGCACTGAAGGATCAGATAGCTTACTGAAGGCAAGCTTAAAGTTACCTTTGACATCCGTCATGGTGTACTCCACTAGCGTAGAGTCTTTCTCTTTCGATAGGTATACCGTCACCGCTTCTATCGGCTGTTTTAAACTATCTACTACTGTCCCAGTAATATTCACAGTACTCTGTGAGTACATATTCACACAGGAGATTAATAGTAGTAACGTCAATAAGTTTCTCATAAAAAAAGCGGTCAATGTTATTACACAAAGACCGCTAGTATATATAGAATATATTACTTACTATTTCTGACGGAAATAAATATCGATAGGCACACCACTGAAGTTGTACATTTCTCTTAACTTATTCTCAATATATCGTTTGTAAGGGTCTTTGATATATTGTGGCAAGTTAGCAAAAAATACGAATTGAGGTGTAGCTGTAGGCAATTGCATACAGTATTTTATCTTGATATATTTTCCTTTAATTGCAGGAGGTGGCGTATTCTCTACGATAGGCAACATCGCTTCATTAAATTTAGAAGTCGAAATTCTTGCTTTTCTATTTTCATATACTTCCACAGCAGTCTCTAACGCTTTTAATAAACGCTGTTTAGTCACTGTAGAGGTAAAGATAATAGGCACATCTGTAAATGGCGCGATCTCTTGACGGATTCTATCTTCAAACTGTTTAGTAGTCATAGTATCTTTCTCTACTAAATCCCATTTGTTTACAAGGATAACAACCCCTTTTCTATTCTTCTCTGCTAACCAGAATATATTCTGATCCTGTCCTTCGAACCCGCGTGTAGCATCTACCATAAGGATACATACATCACTGTGCTCGATAGCTCTCACAGATCTCATCACTGAGTAGAACTCTAAGTCTTCTTTTACTTTTGATTTTCTACGGATACCCGCAGTATCCACTAAGTTAAAGTCAAAACCAAACTGTGTAAAACGCGTATCAATAGCATCACGTGTAGTACCAGCAATATCTGTAACGATATAACGATCTTCACCAATAAGTGCATTGATAAAACTAGATTTACCAGCATTAGGACGACCTACAACACAAAAACGTGGTAACTCTTCTTCTTCTGTCTCTCTTACTTCTTCTTCTGGCAATGCAGCTACTACAGCATCTAATAGATCTCCAGTACCACTTCCACTCATCCCTGCGATAGGGTATATCTCTCCTAAACCTAGGTTATAGAACTCGAATGTATCATCCATACGCTTCGAGCTGTCCACTTTATTTACAGCTACGAATACAGGTTTAGTCTCCTTGCGCAATAAACGAGCTACTTCAGCATCCATAGGTGTAATACCCTCTTCTACATCTACTACAAATATTACTACATCACACTCTTCAATAGCTAAAGATACTTGACGTCTAATCTCACCTTCAAAAACATCGTCAGATCCTTTTATATATCCTCCAGTGTCAATCACTGAGAACTCTCTTCCATTCCACTCTGACTTGCCGTAGTTTCTATCACGTGTCACTCCACTAACCGAATCTACGATGGCATCTCTTCTTTGAATCAATCGATTAAAAAAAGTTGACTTCCCTACGTTTGGTCTACCAACTATGGCTACTATACTACTCATAAATATTTTAAATATGTCGCAAAGTTAGTATTTCAATGCGATATTTTAATGATTATTTTATTATTCCTTATTTCTTTTGATTATATCCAAAACGACGTAGTTGATAGTCGCTCGATCTCCAATCTTTATTCACCTTTACGAATAGTTCTAAGTGAACTTTCTTCATAAAGAATTGTTCCATCTCTTCTCTAGCTGTTATCCCTACTTTCTTTAAAGCAGCACCTTTATGTCCGATGATAATCCCCTTCTGACTATCACGCTCTACCATAATAACAGCTTTGATACGAATGATATTCTCTTCTTCTTTAAACTCCTCTGTCTCTACCTCTACAGCATAAGGCACCTCCTTATCATAGTTAAGCAAAATCTTCTCACGTATAATCTCGTTCACGAAGAAACGTTCTGACTTATCTGTTAGGGCATCTTTAGGGAAATACGGTGGAGATACTGGCAATAGTTCTATGATACGATCATATACAGCCTGCGTATTAAACTTCTCTAAAGCAGATATTGGGAATATCTCAGCATTAGGAACCTTCTCACTCCATAGGGTTACTTGTTCTTCTAGTTGTTCTTGATTAGATTTGTCTATCTTATTTAGAAGCAACATTACAGGTACTTTAGAGTTGTTAATTCTAGCGAAGAACGCTTCGTCTTTTAACTCTCTCTCCCCTATCTCTACCATATAAATCAATACGTCCGCATCCTCAAAAGCAGATTTAACGAAGTCCATCATTGATTCTTGTAATTCGTATGCAGGCTTAATAATACCAGGAGTATCTGAGAAAACGATCTGATAATCATCTCCATTTACGATTCCTAATATTCTATGTCTAGTAGTCTGTGCTTTAGAAGTGATGATAGACAATCTCTCTCCTACTAAAGCATTCATTAGTGTTGATTTACCTACATTTGGATTACCAATAATGTTAACGTAACCAGCTTTATGCGTCATATTATTTAATTTTTTCGGTAGCAAAGGTAGCTTATATCAATGACATAGGAAAAATTAAATATTATTTATAACAACACTTTATATATATTTAGCTTTTGAAATATAGATAAACAATTAGCCTATCTAAGGTTATATACTTAAAAATAGAAGAGAACAAATGATAGATGAGAACAAAAAACATTGGTCTAAAGTAGAATACCTACACGAAACAGTCAAGAATCCTAATATACATATCAAGGGAACAACAAGTTATTACAGCAATGCCTGGACGGACAGCTTTGAAGATAGTGTAGTACGTTACCTATATGGTGATGAATACAGTCTACAAGCCTGGGAACCACTATGGCATATAGATCAGTTATACATAGGATCTCATGTCTGTATAGCGGCGGAAGTCGTTATCTTAATGGGAGGGAATAATACGCATCGCACAGATTGGTTTAGTCTATATCCTTATCTAGATGTGATACAAGAAGCGTATCAGGCAAAAGGAGACACTACGATAGGCGATGGCGCATGGTTAGGTATGCGATCTATGATCATGCCAGGCATCACTATAGGTGAAGGAGCTATTATCGCCTCGGGTGCTGTCGTTATAAAGGATGTCGAACCGTATACTATCGTAGCTGGTAACCCTGCAAAACCAATAAAACAGCGTTTCTCAGAAGAAATAATAAAAAAGTTATTGGATTTAAAAATTTATGATTGGCCAGAAGAAAAACTAAATCATCTCCTTAAACACCTATTTAACAATGACATTGAGGCTTTAGAATCAGCTCATTCTGAGTATACACAAGGCTTACAATCAAAATAAAAGTAAAAAAGAGCGAATTATTTTAGGGACTCATTTGTGAGTCCCAAATATTCGTTCTATATTTGCACCACAATAACGCGGGATAGAGCAGTAGGCAGCTCGTCGGGCTCATAACCCGAAGGTCACAGGTTCGAGTCCTGTTCCCGCTACTAAGTAAAAGCCATTTCTAACGAAGTGGCTTTTTTATTTGATGATACTCTGTTGGTACTTATACATATTTATGGCAACACTTAGCAATCCAAGCAAACCAATACCTAGTACAAGTAAACCAACTGCTATCTCTTCTAAAACACTAGAAACAGCAAAATAGTATCCTACTCCACCTCCAATAAAAGAAAGTACAGCCATTAGCGTTATAATATATAAGGCTATTACACCTTTCTTCTTGTCCTGCCATATACGTTTAGAGAAATTATTCTGCGTCTTGGTCGAATCCTGCAATGCCGAAAAGCTGACCCCAATTCCTATAAACATCAATGCATTATTCATACACGATAAATAAGTATCCATATTACCGAAAGCTATTCTATCATAGATCGGTTTAAAGCTATAGAATAAAGCTATTAATAGAAAAGGGTACTGTAGGTAACTAATAATTTGAAATGTTTTCTCAATATTCTTCATATAATAGGGAAGTATTAATTCATAATAAGTCTCAGAAACAGAATAAGTACTATTATTACCCTGACTAACACAGTCAAAAATACTAAAATATTCACAAAATAAATGAATCACCTCTTTTTTAATTAACACTTACACACCTATCAAACAACTTTCTTAAAAAGAATATAACCTTCTAGTAATATTACTTCTATAAAATATATTATCAATAATAATTAAGTAAAAAAGACTCCTAGCAGTGAAAAACATTTAACATTAAAGCCAATAAACACTGTTTTACTCAATTGTCTGATTTTGTCAACCCGAATATTGGTTGTACATTTGTACCACAATAGCGCGGGATAGAGCAGTAGGCAGCTCGTCGGGCTCATAACCCGAAGGTCACAGGTTCGAGTCCTGTTCCCGCTACTAAGTAAAAGCCACTTCAATCACTTGAAGTGGTTTTTTCTTGAAATAATATAACTTTATTACGCCTATTTTATAAAAAAAGGGATTACTTAATGTAATCCCTTTTTTATTATCTATTGTAATTGTTCGTGGATTTCTTCCCACTCAATCATCAAATCATCAATCTTATTCTTTTTCTTCTCATAGTCACTAAAGAAATTAGAGTCAGCCATTAGTTTTTCATAGTCCACAGCTAGACGTTCATCATCCTTAGCTACCTTTTTTTCAAGTTCAGCTATTTCATTCTCAATCTTGCTCAATCTATTTTGAAGTGTCTTTTGCTTCTTTTGTTCTTCATAAGATAAAGCAGGTGCTTTTTTCTCCTCCACCACTACTGCTTTAGCTACTGGAGCAACAGTTACTTTCTCGATTTCACGCATATTCTGTGCATTGCGCTCTTCTAAGAAGTAATTGATATCACCTAAGTATTGTTTTATCTTCTGATCCTTAAACTCATAAACCAACTGCGTTAACCCTTGTAAAAAGTCACGGTCGTGAGATACTAACAGTAAAGTTCCCTTAAAGTTCTCTAGAGCTTTCTTCAATACGTTTTTAGACTTAATATCCAAGTGGTTCGTCGGCTCATCCATCAGCAATACGTTGATAGGAAGAAGTAACATTTTACACAACGCAAGTCTGTTACGCTCTCCTCCTGACAGTACTTTCACCTTCTTCTCAACATCGTCCCCTCTAAATAAGAAAGACCCTAGCATATCACGTACTTTCACACGATTACTATCAGTAGCCGCGTCTAACATTGTGTCTAATACCGTTTTCTCACCATCTAAGTAGTCTGCCTGATTCTGAGCGAAGTATCCTAATTGAACATTGTGTCCTAGCTTAATAGTACCCTCGTATTCAAACTCCTCCATTATAGCTTTGATCAACGTAGATTTACCTTGACCATTCTGTCCTACAAAGGCTACCTTAGTACCACGTTCAATTAAAAGATCAATATCTTTAAAGATCACTTTATCACCATAACGCTTCGTTACTTTATCAATTTCCAAAACTACTTTACCTGGATCTATACTCACAGGGAAAGAGATATTCATCACCGCATTATCATCCTCATCTACTTCGATACGCTCTACTTTATCCAATTTCTTGATAAGAGATTGTGCCATAGAAGCCTTCGTCGCTTTATATCTAAACTTCTCGATAAGTTTCTCTGTCTCCTCAATCTTCTTCGCCTGATTCTTTTGAGAAGCTAACTGCATCTCACGAAGCTCTTCACGCAATACTAAACACTGTGAATAAGGCTTATTAAAGTCATATATCTTCCCTAGTGATATTTCTATCGTACGATTCGTTACGTTGTCTAAGAACATCTTATCGTGCGAAATAATCACTACTGCACCAGCATACGACTTTAAGAATTGTTCTAACCAAATGATACTCTCGATATCCAAGTGGTTCGTTGGCTCATCCAGAAGTAACAAATCGTTATCTTGTAATAACAATTTCGCTAGCTCGATACGCATACGCCATCCTCCAGAGAAAGTATCTGTCTGATTATTAAAATCCTCACGTTTAAAACCAAGTCCTAATAAGATACGTTCTGTGTTACCAACATAATTATATCCTCCGATAATCTCAAAGCGGTGCGTCAAATCACTTAACTTTTCGATTAACTCACTATAACTTTCAGACTCATAGTCTGTACGTTCATTTAATTCAATATTAACCTTTTCAAGATCTGCTTCTACCTTCTTGATTTCTACGAAAGCTTGATAAGCTTCGTCTAGTACAGTCCTACCAGGTATAAAATCAATATCCTGTCTTAAGAATCCGATACGGAGGTCTTTTTCAACAGCCATACTTCCAGTATCAGGCTCTAAATCTCCTGATAATAATTTCAACATAGTGGACTTACCAGCTCCATTCTTCCCAACTAACCCCACACGGTCACCTGCACCGATGCGGAATGTCACATTCTCAAATAAATACTCACCAGAAAAAGAAACTGATAGATTGTGTATATTTAACATACTTAGATTGTACTAAAATTTAAACTTCTTATATCTATGAATAGAGATATTCTCCTCTAGCTCCATAGCCTTTTCTATATTATTATATAATTTCTCTGCTAAGAAAGGGCCTAATAACACCCCTCTAGTTCCCAATCCATTCAACACATGGATTCTCGCAGACTCTCTACTTCTTCCTAACAATGGACGACGATCTTTTACAGTAGGACGCACACCAGCATTATGAGCTACTACTTCAAAGTCTAAGTCAACAACATCTCTCAATCCTTCTAATAACTCTCTTAACCCTTCTTCTGTAGTCGTATCTGTTTTATCTTCCCAATCATAAGTAGCACCTACTTTATATAGATCATTACCTACTGGGATTAAAAATACATTTGCCTTCAATATAATATCTATATTAAGATTTGGAATCTTCACCAAAAGCACCTCACCTTTAGTACCATCTAAAGGCAAATCTTTAAAGAATGGATTCTGTAACATCCCAAAACCTTCTGCAAAAACAATATGCTTAGCCACTATATCCTTATAGCTAACTTCATCCTCTGTATAACTTAAACAATCGTAATCAAAATCCTCTTGTCTATAACTCTTGATTTCGTTCAAATAAGCTCTATAAGCCTTAATCAAGGTTTTAGTTTCGACATAACCTGTATAATTCACTTCACCAAAACCAAAAGGAGACTTCACTCCATTAATTTCATTACGAACTAACTTAGGCGATAAATACTTTTCTAAATTAGGTTTATCAGCTGCATGGAACCAATTATTCTGCTCCTCAACAGATAACAATCTTCTGTACAAAGGCATTTCAAAGATAAACTTCTCTCCTAACTTTCTTTCTAATGCTGCATAAAAAGGCAAAGCAATATCTAATTGTTCTCCTACTTTCCACACATCCGTGAAACGCTTTAATACAACAGGGTTATACATACCACCGGCCATTAGTGAAGATGAGCGCTTCTCATTGTCTATCACCACAAAGGTCTTTCCTTCACTAGCTAGTTTTTCTGTAAAACAGATTCCTGCCAAACCCGTACCTACTACAATATAATCTACCATACTTAAAGCCATTAAAAAAGCTCTTATCTATTCTAATAGATAAGAGCTTAATAAATTAGAAACTACAAAATTAGTAATTCCACATATCATCTTCAAGGTTTCGAATCAATTCTTTAATTCTTTCTGCCTCAAATAAACGTTTTAAATCATTACTCTTGATGTAATCATCAATTTTACGATTACCGTATTGGTTATCTGCTTTATAAATAGTAGCACTGAATCTTCTCGAGTTTAACAAATGGTCAAAGTTGATAGGATTAAGTGGGTTCTTAGCATTGAATGCATAGTTTTGGAACAATGTATTACGAGCATCAGCAAAGAATATCCAGAATAACTCTACATAGTTCTCGTTAGCTGATCCTTTAGTATACAAGTCTGCTACTACTGGAGCAATACCTAATAATCTATATTTTAACTGTCCTTCATTTCTATCGAAATACCACATACCCATGATGTGATACTCTTTAACATCAGAAGGTCTTAACTCTACTTTCTGAATATATTCCTCAGGAATAGCTTCTCCAGCATTGTAATATTCGATACCAGCATCTGTAGTATCAACTCTCACGAAAGAGTCTTGAATATCTTTTAATGTACGTTGATTTTTAAAATCACTATTATCATACACTTCAGTAATCTCTCCAGATTTAATACCATCGATTAAAACTTGGAACAGAGGTTTTCTTCCTTCAGATGAATACTCATCAATAGGATATAGATACATCTCATTCGCTTTCTCAGCTAATGAAATATTCTCCCATACTTTAATACCGAATAAGATATCTTTCTCACGAACGTGTCCGTAAGGTATTGGTCCTTCTGCTTTGATTAGAATCTCCGAGATTGGCATAATACCAATATCAGCAGCAGATTTTGCATTCAATAGATTCGTCTGAGCGAATGATGCTATTGAAAACAGCGTAAACACTATATATAGTGAAAAATTCTTCAAGTTCATATTCTTCAAAATTTTCTTCTTATAAATTTAAGTGAAATTACATAATCTCAAACGTACATGGTGATGTTTTTTTCAATGCATAGTCTCCTGCACCTTCTAAACGCACTTTAATATCCGAAATTACTACCACGTCACCTAACTGAGCTCTACGAATAGCCGCTTTTGCTCTTTCATTCATTCTATTTCCAGGAACAACGATACTAGGTTG
Source organism: Myroides odoratimimus (assembly GCF_001485415.1). Taxonomy (GTDB): domain Bacteria; phylum Bacteroidota; class Bacteroidia; order Flavobacteriales; family Flavobacteriaceae; genus Flavobacterium; species Flavobacterium odoratimimum. Next base: position 223,032 of record NZ_BCMQ01000005.1, on the reverse strand, counting down.
TCCAGGTATTTGCAATACAAAACTAGTAACTGTAAGATTTAAATCAAAGTCAAAGTCTTCTAATTTAGCACCGATAGTCACAATCTCTAAGTTAGACTTAGGTCCCTTAGCATTGAACTCCCCACGTACTGTTCCTCTTGGAGAAGGAATATCTTTAATACGGAAAACTTTTCTATCAGATACTTTTTGTCCATCAGGTAAAGTCCCTGTTACATTGATAACTACTTCTCTTCCTGATTGTGGTCTTAGTGTATATTTACCACCTCCTTGACTTGTAAGTCCTGGAGCAGAAGCTTGTACTTTATCATTAGCGATACCAGCAAACGAAATAGTCATAGGGTTAGAAACACCACGATATACTACGTTCATCTTATCAGCAGATATATTAGCTGAGTTCGGTTTAGGTACTACTACATAACTACCTTTAATATCAATCTCTACTGGCTGGCCATCCTCTACGAAAGTAAACTTACCTCCGATTTGGTGCTCACCTACGTTACCAACAGTAAACCCTAAGTTAACTTGTCCATCAACTAATGATTTAGATAAATCAATGTTTTGACCATTAACAACTACTTTAGTAGGAACAGTTGATTTGTCATAACGACCTAAGACAACTTTACCTTTATAAGTTTCACCAGCAAAAAGAGTAGATTTATCAGCTACTACGATTGCTTGATAGTTCTTCATAGATGCAGCTTTACTAAGTGTATTACCCATTAAGCTGTTATAAATCTCTGCCTCAACTATTTTTGCATCGTTTTGCATTGTTGATAACTTAGTCAAAGAAGCAATAGCTGGGAAACCATAGAAGTTATAATTTAAATAAGCTCTATCTTTTCCTTGGCTATCTTTAACATCGTTTAGATTAAATTTACTATTTATATCTAATACGATAGGTTGGAACTTAGCATCTTTTTCTAAGATATCAAGAAGTGCTTTTTTGTACTTATTAATACCATCGATAAAAGCCTGTCCTTCTGCTGAATAATTATCACCTGTAAACCAAGCGTCATTGATAATATCAGATTTATTCATACGCTCAGCAGGTAACTTACCATTCTCTGTACGTTCTCCTTCAAATTCGCTAGTAATTAGAGTTTTATATTTACCCACGAAGTCATAGAATTCTTGCGTAATTTTCTCTACTTCCTTTGCTTTTTTTGCAGGGTCAGCGAATTGAGCTGGGTTCTCCTCAGCCTTCTTCTCTAAAGCCCCTAGCAAACCTTCATTATTTGCTTTTGCACCTTCATTAGCTGCCTCGAACTTCTCGTTCACTACACCAAAAGCTGATAAAACCTCTGTAGATACCTGAAGTGCCATCATCGCGATAAACACCAGATACATCAGGTTAATCATCTTTTGTCTTGGGGTCAGTTTTTGTTTAGCCATTACCTTATAATATTTTAAAAATTATAAACTAATTAGCATTTCTTCCACCACCCATAGCAGAAAGCATTCCACCATAAACGTTGTTTAATGACGCTAAATTGTTTGTTAATGCTTGCATTTGCTCTTTTAACTGAGCATTGTTTTCAGCTACTGCCTTATTGATTTCAGCATTCGCTGTTGCGCTTTCTAATTGTACTTTATAAGCTTTATTTAGAGACTCTAACTGTTGAGCAGCTAATGTCATTTCTTGCGCATATTTTTGTGTTGAAGCAACAGAATTCACAGAAGGCCCCATCTCTCTAGAAGCAGCCTCGAAGTTACGAATACTATTTCCTAAGCTATTCATTAACTCTCCATCAATTTTAGCATCCTTCAACATCTGATCTAATTTTTTAGAAAGCATCCCTTCTGTATCTTGAGGCTCTACAACAGCTTGTTTAGCCACTTTTACTTCTCTAGCTTTCCCATCTTTTAATTCTGGATATACCTTTGCCCAATCTAATTCCTCATCAACTGGCTCGAATGCAGAGATTGCAAAAATAAACGCCTCTACTAATAGACCTGCAGTTAACATATTGTTACCATTAAAAGGTCCAAATTCCATGTGCGTAATTTTAAATAATGCACCGATGATTACTACTGAAGCTCCCATTCCATAACAGAAGTTCATCACTTTTTTAGATATTGCCATAGCCTTTTTCTTCTTTTATTTTTTTGTTTGATTATTAACGAGCCATTTTTGCTTGGTTAACACGTGATAAAGAACCTGACACAGATTGTACTGTTCTAAATCCAATGTAACTTCTTGCTGAATCTGCGTACTCAGAATCACGAGTAGCAACTTGTAAGAAATATGCTGGGTCTCTCCAAGAACCACCTCTTACTACTTTTAGTGGGCTTTCGCTAGGTCTATTTCTAGGCTTTAAAGCTGACATGTGATCGTAACTAGAAGCATCATAAGTAGAGCTAGTCCACTCTGCTACGTTACCTGCCATATTGTATAAGTTATATCCATTAGGAGGGTAAGAACGAACATTAGCTGTATAAAGAGCTCCATCTGCTGCATAATCAAAACGAGTTGGTTTAAAGTTTGCCATAAAGCATCCTTTCTCATCCGTTGCATAAGGTCCACCCCAAGGATACATAGCTCCTTCTAGACCACCTCTAGCAGCGTACTCCCACTCACTTTCCATTGGCAAACGGAATTCATTGATCTCAAGAGTCATCTTATTATCTTTCAGATAAATGTTTTTATACATTGATCTCCATGCAGCGAATGCTTTAGCTTGGTGCCAGTTTACCCCTACTACAGGATAATCACCAAAAGCTTCGTGCCAGAAGTAATCATTGTGCATTGGTTCGTTATAAGAATATTGGAATTCTTTAATCCAACGTGTTGTATCAGGATAGATTAATAGCGTCTCCGTTTTTAAGTGTCTATTTCTCTTCCCTCTATTTTCTGTTGATCTATCTCTAGTAGCTGCATCTACATCTACATAAGAATATTTAAACTTCAACTTAGAGTTATCGAAAGTAGTCATACCATTATACGTCTCACTAGCTGGGATATATAATGAATCCATTACTTCCACATAGTTAGCGTCTGGATACTTTCTAGTATCTTTCACTAAAGGAACTTTTTTATTTAAACGACGTCCAGAGTAGATATCATCACTCACCTGAAGGCTGTAATAGTTCTCATACATATATCGTTGGTATGGAGTCATTCTTTCTAAATCCTCTTCAGCATCTACGAATGCATACGCACCGATACCACCTGATTCTTTAGCCACACCCATTTCATCAGCTGCAATAGCTAATTTAGTTCGAACAACCGAATCCTTTACCCATTCTACGAATTTGCGGTATTGGTTATTCGAAATTTCAGTTTCATCCATATAAAATGAACCGATAGTAACTGTTTTTGTTGGCGCATCTTGGGCTCCTAAGAAATCCTCATTGGCTTGACCCATGGTAAAAGTACCTCCTGGAATAAGTGACATCCCTTGTGGTTTCTCACTGCTCCATCTTTTTCCAGCCTCACCATGCATCAATTCACCTCGATCTCCAGTTCCACAACTGGTCATCAAAGCTAAAACTGCTCCTAACGTAATGATCTTCTTCATATAATTTTAGGTTTTTATGTACTACTATAAAATACTTACAAGTAATTTTTTTTCTTTTTATTTCACAAAACAAAGCTAAAAATTAATTTAACTTAATTATTTATTTTTGTTAAATTAATTTTTATACTACACTTTTTTTTATTGTTCGCCACCATCTTTCAGGTATAACTTGGCTTATAGCCAGCTCATAATCCTCATAACTACAAGGCAACAACACTTTTCTTTCGGCATCCATCGTTTCTATAGAAGCCTCTATCCACCAGCGTTCGGAGATATCACTCTTATAGAATATCAAGTCGTCATATCCCTCTATCGGCACGATATACTTCATATAACTAGCCTTACTGACAAAAGGGTATTCATTCGATCTATAATTAACACCTTCCACAAAATACCAAAGGATTTGTGCTATTAATAACGTTTCATTTTTATTATTATTATAATTAAATATTCCAAAAGATGAAACTCTATCACTTAACCCACTGTATCTAGCTAAGGCACATATCTCTCTTCCATCAAATCCATTCGGATTAAAGAACTCAAAATTACCAGAATCTGCAGACTTAACAGAAGTCATATCGATACTTACGATATCAGCATCTCTAAGTACTGGCTCAGCTAATTTTATATTACCAGATATTTCTCCTACTCTATACGCCTCAAAATATAAACTAGCGATTAAGTCTATTTCTTCTTGTGCATTGAAGTAAGTCTGATACCCGATATTAGAAAAATTAAACAGATTCGTAGGCTCTTCTAGTATAATACGCGTCAGATAACTATTTGCCACATCACCTTCTGTCTTAGAAAGGTCTAACTTAGCATCTATAGACACTAGATTCACAGACTGCTCTAGCGCATCATATGCTCTATACATCGCATAAGTCATATCCTGAGATCCTCCTACGAACACAGGGATTACCCCTTGTCTCACTAGATCAGCTACTAGAGTCTTTACTAAATAGTATGTATCCTCTAATCTCTCACCCGCTACTACATCTCCTAAGTCTATAATATTCACACCCCAGTTACCAGGATATAACGAATACCAAGCCTTTCTTATTTTAGTGATATCTACTATACTCACTCCTTCACCATTACCTCGATTATCGCTAATACCTATAATAGCAATATTATATCGACCTTCATTCTCAAAAGAACCACCAGAGAAGAACGTTACTTTCTTCCCTATACACTGACTCTGTAAACCATCTATATAAGTGATTAATTCGTTATTTATCGGTCTTAGCAGTTCGTAGATCATTCTTTCTTATTTTTTAGTCGTCTTCTTAGTTGCTGTTTTCTTAGCAGTAGTAGTTGCTTTTTTAGCTGTCGTTTTCTTAGCAGCTGTCTTTTTAGCAGGCGCTTTTGCTTCGATCATTGCCTTTACCTCATCTAGAGATAACGCTGCAGCATCCACATCCTTACCTAGCTCTATCTTCGTTTTTCCTTTTAAGATTACAGAACGACCCCATCTTGCTTTCTCTACTCGGATACCTTCTTCTGCCCAATCGTGAATTACCTTATCCTTCTCTTTCTGAATCTTATCTTCGATTAGCTCGTTGATATCCGCTTGAGATAGATTGTCGAAGTTATACTTCTTATTCACGTTGATAAAAATACCATTCCACTTTAAGTATGGTCCGAAGCGTCCCACACCTTTCTGCACAGGCAGCCCTTGGTATGTAGCGATAGGAGCATCTGCTTGCTCTTTCTCTTTGATTAATTCTAATGCTCTATCTAGCGTCACATCAGCAGGTTCTTCTCCTTTAGGCAGAGAGATAAATGACTTACCTACTCTCACATAAGGACCAAATCTACCATTGTTTACCTCTACTTCTTCTCCTTTATATTCTCCTAATACCTTTGGCAATAGGAATAATGCTAGTGCTTCTTCTAATGTAATCGTACCGATATTCTGCTCAGCAGTAAGGCTAGCATATTGCTTCTCTTCATCCTCAGGATTACCGATCTGCGCCACAGGACCAAACTTAGCTAAACGCACTAATACTGTACGTCCACTCTTAGGGTCGATACCTAATATACGCTCTCCAGACTCGCGCTCTGCGTTCTCTTCTACATCTTTCACTGTTGGGTGGAAGTGATCGTAGAACTCTCTCATCATCTTAGCCCAATCCTCATTACCAGCCGCGATCTCATCGAAGTCCTCTTCTACCTTAGCAGTGAAGTTATAATCTAAGATCGTCTTAAAGTTCTTCACTAAGAAGTCATTCACGATCATACCGATATCTGTAGGTACTAACTTCCCTTTATCAGATCCCGTTTTCTCTGTCAGCACCTTCTCTTTCACCTCAGCACCTCTAAGCATCATCATCTTATAGTTGCGCTCTTTACCTTCAGTCTCTCCTTTTTCGACATACGTTCTAGCGATAATAGTAGAAATAGTAGGTGCATAAGTAGACGGACGACCGATACCTAGCTCCTCTAACTTCTTCACTAATGACGCTTCTGTATATCTAGCAGCAGGCTTAGTAAAACGTTGAGTAGCTACTAACGCATTTTGTTCTAATCCTTCTCCAATTCTCAATGCTGGTAAGATTCCTTCTACTTCTTCATCCTCATCATCATGCCCTTCTAAGTACACTTTTAAGAATCCTTCAAAAAGCAATACCTCACCCGTAGCCACAAATAACTCTTTAAACTTATTTGCTTCTATACGCACATTCGTTCTCTCTAACTGAGCATCACTCATCTGAGATGCCAAAGTACGCTTCCAAATCAGATCATATAGACGAGCCTGATCTCTATCTACAGGAGCACTGTGCAGAGCCATATTCGTCGGACGGATAGCCTCGTGCGCCTCTTGAGCTCCTTTGCTCTTAGTCGTATAAGTACGTGGTTTAGAATATTCTGCTCCGTAAGACTTCGTGATTTCAGCTGCTGCTGCACTCATTGCCTCTTTAGATAAGTTCACACTATCCGTTCTCATATACGTGATCAGTCCGCTCTCGTATAAACGCTGCGCTAACATCATCGTCTGACCTACTGAGTAGTGAAGCTTTCTAGCCGCTTCCTGTTGTAGTGTAGAAGTGGTAAATGGAGCTGCAGGTGATTTCTTAGCAGGTTTAGTCTCTAAATCTGCTACTCTGTACGCTGCTCCAATATTAACTGCTAAAAAGTCTCTTGCTTCTTTCTCAGTCGCAAAGTTCTTAGGCAGTTTAGCTTTTAATGTTTTTCCTTCAGCAGTCTTAAACTCTGCTGATATATGGTAAGATGACTCTACCTTAAAGTCATTAATCTCTCTTTCTCTCTCTACGATAAGACGTACAGCCACAGACTGTACACGTCCAGCAGATAATCCTCCTTTTACCTTTTTCCACAGTACAGGAGACAGTTCATACCCCACTAATCTATCTAGTACACGACGAGCCTGTTGTGCATTCACTAGATTATAGTCTATCTGACGTGGGTTATCTATCGCTTTTAAAATAGCATTTTTTGTAATCTCGTGGAATACAATACGCTTTGTGTTATTACTCTTTAAATTTAGTTCTTCCGCTAAGTGCCATGCAATAGCCTCTCCCTCGCGGTCCTCATCGGATGCTAACCAAACCATTTCAGCTTTCTTCGCAAGATCCTTTAACTTCTTAACTACCGCCTTCTTATCACTCGATACCTCATATTTAGGCTTAAAGTTATTCTCTACATCTACTCCTATTTCTTTAGAAGGCAGATCCGCTATATGTCCATAGCTAGACTCTACCTGATAATCCTGTCCTAAAAATTTTTCAATGGTTTTTGCCTTTGCAGGTGACTCAACAATCACTAAATTCTTTGCCATACTTCATTATTTTGTGAAGCAAAAATATATGATTTTTTTGAATATATCCGTGCCACTACTTATTAATGCTTCTTTTAACTAATATGCCAGCATATAAAAATTGTAATAATTACCTAGTTATTCGTAAAATAAACCAACATTCTAGTAATAAACCGATATATTGATTTTTTTTACAAACAAAATCAAGAAATTACACAATTTAATAACAATTCTCTAAATTTTTTAATTTTTACCTCTCTCAATGCTTTTATACCCCTTTTATTTCGCACAATGCTTAAAGTTTTCTAAACCTTTAGAAGTAAAAAAGTCAATAGTGAATCTACTGTTTAACAACTAAACAAATTGCATTTTTTTAAAATCACTTTTTATTTATAACCTGAGTTCTATTAATCAATTGTTTTAAATAATTACTTAATAAGCAAAAACAGTATTAGTTTAAACATTATAAATACAACGACTTAGTGTTTTTTAAAGGCGTGTACGTAAAAAACTATTTTTAGCTCATCAGCATATACTAGTTAACTAAAGATATTTTCGTTCTGATCTACTAGGGGATTGCTTGAGGGTTTCTTGCACCTTTCTTCGACAAAGATGCCTTCTGGGCAAGGAAAGCCCTAGAAAACTCCTAGGAATCCCCTAAGAAGTGCAAGCGAAGTACACATATTTATATCATTTAAAAACAACATTATTCTAGAATCGTGCATAAAATCTTTTTAATTGAACTGAGGTTTATATGTTTTGTTTAATATTTATAGTTTTATATATATGCCCCACTATTCATCGTATCATTATTAGAAATTTCCTTGTATTCCATTTTATTTTGGTAGTAGATGGTTCGGGTAGAGATAGGGTACGCTTTTAGAAAACACCTCTCATCCCAAGTAAGCACTGACTATCTCCGAACAACTTCCGAACGAAAATAAACCAAAACAACACTAAATACTGAATATCAATAAAATAAAACCAAAACAAAAGTGCATACGAGGTCAAAAAGGGATTATAGAGCCATAAACGCCAAATCAGTTCATTAGTATCCATTCTGTAATAATCAACTCAACAACTTAGAATTACAACTCAAAGATTATGAGCAAAAAAGGTATTCTATAGCGTTAAATAAAATGGGGTACAAAAAAACCTTAAAACTAACACTGTCATCTTGTCAGTTAGACAAAAAAAAGTATCTTTGTCCCTTAAAGTAAAACATCCTTAAAGTATCTTATGGAAAAGGTAATTGACGAAAATAAACAAGGTACAAGCTTACATTTAGAACAAAAACAAGACAACAACAAGAAGCTATTTATCGAAAGCTACGGTTGTCAAATGAATTTCTCTGACAGTGAGATTGTAGCATCTATCCTATCTAACGAAGGGTATAATACAACAGACAACTTAGAAGAAGCGGACTTAGTGTTAGTAAACACTTGTTCGATCAGAGATAAAGCAGAACAAACTGTTCGAAAACGTTTAGACCAATACAACCAAGTAAAAAGAAAGAACCCTGGTATGAAAGTAGGTGTTCTAGGATGTATGGCTGAGCGTCTTAAAGCAAAGTTCTTAGAAGAAGAAAAAATCGTGGACATGGTAGTAGGTCCTGATGCTTATAAAGATCTTCCTAACTTACTTAAAGACGTAGAAGAAGGTAGAGATGCGATCAACGTGATCTTATCTAAAGATGAGACTTATGGTGATATCTCTCCAGTGCGTCTACAGAGTAATGGGGTGACAGCATTCGTATCTATCACTAGAGGATGTGATAATATGTGTACATTCTGTGTGGTACCATTCACTAGAGGTCGTGAGCGTAGCCGTGACCCACAGAGTATTATAGAAGAAATCACAGACTTACAAGAGAGAGGTTTTAAAGAAATCACGTTACTAGGTCAGAACGTAGATAGCTACCTATGGTATGGTGGAGGTCTTAAAAAAGACTTCGATAAAGCTAGCGATATGCAGAAAGCGACAGCTGTAGATTTCGCTCAGTTATTAGATCAGTGTGCTACTACATTCCCTAAGATGCGTTTCCGTTTCTCTACTTCTAACCCTCAAGATATGCATATCGAGGTGATAGAGTCTATCGCTAGACATGAGAACATCTGTAAGTATATCCACTTACCAGTACAGTCTGGAAGTACACGTATCTTACAGGAGATGAACCGTCAGCATACTAGAGAAGAATACATCGAACTAGTAGATAAGATCTATGCATTGATACCAGATATCTCGTTATCACAAGATATGATCACTGGATTCCCTACAGAGACTGAAGAGGATCACCAAGATACATTATCACTAATGGAGCACGTGAGATATGACTTCGGGTTTATGTTCGCCTACTCTGAGAGACCAGGTACATTAGCTGCTCGTAAGTTAGAGGATGATGTGCCAGAAGAGGTTAAAAAACGTCGTCTTACAGAGATCATCGCTGTACAAAACAAAATCAGCCTTGAGCGTACAAAACGCTTCGTGGGTCAAACGGTAGAAGTACTTATCGAGAAAACATCTAAGCGTAATGAAGACGAATGGTCTGGGCGTAACTCTCAGAACACTACAGTAGTATTCCCTAAGGAGCACTATAACGTAGGAGACTTCGTGATGGTAGAGATCGCTGACTGTACTTCTGCTACATTAATCGGTAAAGCGGTAGGATACTCTCCTATGCAAGGATAGTAAATAGCAATATTTAAAATATAAGAATGGAAAACCTTCAAGTCATAAAACAACGCTTCGAAATTATCGGTAACGATGTCAAACTAAACCGTGCATTGGAAAAAGCTATACAAGTAGCTCCTACTGATATCTCAGTCTTAGTCACTGGAGAGAGTGGTGTGGGTAAAGAAAGTATTCCTAAGATTATACATTCTATGTCTCATCGAAAGCACGGTAAGTTCATCGCGGTGAACTGTGGTGCTATCCCAGAAGGGACGATAGACAGTGAGTTATTCGGACACGAAAAAGGGGCTTTTACGGGTGCTATAAGCACTCGTGAAGGTTACTTCGAAGAGGCAGATGGCGGTACAATCTTCTTAGATGAAGTGGGAGAACTACCTCTGACTACTCAGGTAAGACTATTGCGTGTGTTAGAGAATGGAGAGTTTATAAAAGTAGGTTCTTCTAAAGTCCAAAAAACAGATATACGCATCATCGCTGCGACTAATGTCAATATGATGGATGCTATCAATAAGGGCAAGTTTAGAGAAGACCTATACTACAGACTGAGTACGGTAGAGATCACCTTACCTCCTCTACGCGAGCGAGGCGAAGATATCCACCTACTGTTCAGAAAGTTTGCTTCTGACTTCTCACATAAGTATAAGATGCCTCCGATAAAGCTAGAGCCTGCTGCAGCTGCATACCTTATGCGCTATAGCTGGAATGGTAATATCCGTCAGTTAAGAAACGTGGCAGAACAGATATCGGTATTAGAGACCAATAGAGATATTTCTCTACCTGTACTTCAAGGGTATTTACCCAACCATGACAGACAGTTACCTTCTATCGTGAATGGGCCAAAGGCAGAGTCTGACTTCAGCAATGAACGAGAAATACTGTACAAAGTCCTATTCGACATGAAGAGTGACTTAACTGATCTAAAGAAGCTGACACTAGAGCTACTACAACACGATAAAGGGACAGTATCCGAAACCAACAAATCTCTTATCCAAAAGATCTATGGTACGAAGAAGACTGAGCTACCAGAACTGATGGCTCCACCGAGTACTAATCTAGACATCATCGCTATGGATACTCCGGTATCTCCTAGTGCTAATCTAGGTTTTCACGAGACAGTAGATGATGACGAAGATACTTCTAACTATCTAGAAGCAGAGACAGTAGATGATGAACCTCTAAACTTAGCAAATCAGGAGATAAAGCTGATCAAACTAGCACTAGAGAGACATAACGGCAAGAGAAAGGCTGCTGCTAAAGAATTAAACATCTCAGAGAGAACATTGTATAGAAAAATAAAACAATACGACTTATAGACATGAGAATCAAACAATTATTTGCTCTAATATTTATATCTTTATTTTTTACTAGCTGTAAATATTATAACTTTACGGGAACAGGTAAGATAGATGCTAGTTCATTTCAGGTCAACTCATTCCAGAACAATGCTCCTTTAGTAGAGCCTGGTATAGAGCGTACCTTCACAATGTCCTTACAAGATCTTATCCAAAACCAAACTAGTTTAAGTCTTACTAATGCTGATGCTGACTTAGTCTATGAGGGAGAAATCGTAGAATACCGTATCAGTCCGATGACTGCTACAGCTGATCAGAGAGCGGCTCAGAACAGACTATATGTGTCTGTGAATGTGCGTTTCTTCAACAAGAAAAAACCTGATGACGACTTCGAAAAGAGATTCTCATTCTATTATGACTATGATGCGAACGTACAGTTAGCAGGGGCTAGTCTTAACACAGCTATCGAGACTATCTATGAGCGTATCACACAGGATGTGTTCAATGAATCATTAGCTAAGTGGTAATTATATAAAAATAAATATCTTGACTCTAAACGAATTAGACATATTGCTTCGTCAACCTCAGCAAATCCAAGAGAGTGACAGTCCTCAGCTAAAGCAACTCATAGAGAAGTATCCGTACTTCCAGTCTGTGAGAAGTCTTTATTTGAAGAGCTTATATGTACAAGAAAGTACAGAATATAACTTAGAGTTAAAGAAGACTGCTGCACATACGCTAGACAGAGATATTCTTTTTGATTTCATCGTTTCTCCAGAGTTCGCTACGTATACTCCTATCGTGATAGACATGACAGAGCCTACAGCTGCTGAGGAGTCTAAAATACCAACAGAAGAAGAACCTCAACAAGAGGCTCCAGAACCTAAGCTAACCTCTACGGCTATTAAGAGCTTACTACAGTCTATCACCTTCCACGAGACAGACGATAAGGAAGAAATACAAGATCCTGTAGAAGAAACACCTACAGAAGTCGTTATAGAGTCTGAAGAGGTCATCGCAGAGGTTCCCATCGTCACTACGCTAGAAGAAAAAGAAACTGTACAGCAAGAAATAGAAAAGCTAGAAGAGAAATTAGAAATAGGAAAACCATTAAACTTCTCAGAAAACGAGAAATTGTCTTTCCAAGAGTGGTTACAATTATCTAAAATAAAACCGATAGACAGAGAAAATGATTCTATTTTAACAGATTTAGAACAAAAATCAGATATCGAAAAACAAAAAAAAATAGAATTAATAGATAAATTTATAGAAACTAACCCTAAGATAGTTCCTACTAAGAAACCTACCGTAACCCCTGCAAACATTGACACTTCAGTACAAGAGAACAGTAGTTTAATGACAGAAACGTTGGCAAAAATATACTTAGAACAAAAGAAATATCAGAAAGCAATACAAGCTTATGAAATATTAATTTTGAAATATCCAGAAAAAAGTAGTTTCTTTGCAAACCAAATATTAGATATAAAAGCGTTACAACAACATAATAGTTAACACCATGAACACATTTACAATATTTTTAATCTTAATCGCAATTGTATGTTTTTTACTAATCGTAGTAATTATGGTACAGAATCCTAAAGGTGGAGGATTAGATTCTTCTTTCGGTGGATCTACTGTAGCTGGAGGAGTTAAAAATACAAATGATTTCTTAGATAAAAGTACTTGGACATTAGGTGCAGCATTAATCATCTTAATCCTGTTATCATCTACTAGTTTCAGTGGTGGAGCTGCTGGAGATTCTAAATTATTAGATCCTAACGCAGTAGTACCTACTCAAAATCTGACACCAGAAGCGCCTGCTACGCAAGAAGCTCCTGTGACAACAGAAGAGACTACTCCAACTCAAGAGACTCAAAATCAAGCTGAATAATTTTAGCTTTAAACAATACACGAAATGCCGGCTGTCAAGCTGGCATTTTTTTTTGCCTATATTGTCACTTTTTAGCTTTGGCACACTTTATGCCTTTTCATTATCTATAATAATTAAAAATAATAATTCAATTTCATAAACTATAAAACTATGGCAGTAAATATTAAACCACTTGCAGACAGAGTTCTTATCGAACCATTACCAGCTGAAACTAAAACTGCTTCAGGATTATTCATCCCTGATACAGCAAAAGAAAAACCACAAAGAGGTACTGTAGTAGCTGTAGGAAATGGTACTAAAGATCATGAAATGACAGTAAAAGTAGGAGATACTGTACTATACGGTAAATACGCTGGTACTGAACTAAAATTAGAAGGTACAGACTATCTAATCATGAGAGAGGACGACATTTTAGCAATCGTTTAAAATTGAATCATTAACAACTAAATCCAAAAGAATAAAATGGCAAAAGATATTAAATTCGACATCGAAGCTCGCGAAGGTTTAAAACGCGGAGTAGACGCTTTAGCAAACGCAGTAAAAGTAACATTAGGACCAAAAGGAAGAAACGTAATCATCGGTAAATCATTTGGTGCGCCTACAGTAACTAAAGATGGTGTTTCTGTAGCTAAAGAAGTTGAGTTAGAGAACACATTAGAGAACATGGGTGCTCAGATGGTGAAAGAGGTTGCTTCTAAAACGAATGACTTAGCTGGTGACGGTACGACTACTGCTACTGTATTAGCTCAAGCTATCGTAAAAGAAGGACTTAAGAACGTAGCTGCTGGTGCAAACCCAATGGACTTAAAACGTGGTATAGATAAAGCTGTAGAAATCATCGTAGAAGACTTGAGAAAACAATCTCAAGAAGTAGGTGGTTCTATGGATAAAATCAAACAAGTAGCATCTATCTCTGCTAATAACGATGACTTCATCGGTGAGTTAATCGCTCAAGCATTCGAAAAAGTAGGTAAAGAAGGTGTTATCACTGTAGAAGAAGCTAAAGGAACTGAGACTTATGTAGATGTAGTAGAAGGAATGCAGTTTGACAGAGGGTACTTATCTCCATACTTCGTTACAAACTCTGAGAAAATGGAAGTAGAATTAGATACTCCATATATCTTATTATACGACAAGAAAGTATCTTCTCTTAAAGAACTTTTACCAGTATTAGAGCCAATCGCTCAATCAGGAAAACCTCTATTAATCATCGCTGAAGATGTGGATGGAGAGGCGTTATCTACATTAGTAGTAAACAAATTAAGAGGAGCGTTAAAAATCGCTGCTGTTAAAGCTCCTGGATTCGGAGATAGAAGAAAAGCTATGTTAGAAGATATCGCTATCTTAACAGGTGGTGTGGTTATCTCTGAAGAGCAAGGGTATACATTAGAGAATACTACTTTAGAAATGCTAGGTACTTGTAAGAGAGTTAGCATCGATAAAGATAATACGACTATCGTTAGTGGTGATGGTGAGGCTGAAATGATCAAAAACAGAATCAACCAAATCAAAGCTCAAATGGAAACTACTACTTCTGACTATGACAGAGAGAAGTTACAAGAGCGCTTAGCTAAGTTAGCTGGTGGTGTAGCTGTATTATACGTAGGTGCTCCATCTGAAGTAGAGATGAAAGAGAAGAAAGATCGCGTAGATGACGCTCTTCACGCTACTAGAGCTGCTGTAGAAGAAGGTATCGTAGCTGGTGGTGGTGTAGCTTTATTAAGAGCTAAAAATACTTTAGTTGACATTAAAGCTGAGAATGCTGACGAAGAAACAGGTATCGCTATCATCGCTAAAGCAGTAGAAGCTCCATTGAGAACTATTGTTGAGAATGCTGGATTAGAAGGTTCTGTAGTTGTTTCTAAAGTATTAGAAGGAAAAGAAAACTTCGGATACAATGCTAAAACAAACGAGTATGTAGATATGCTTAACGCTGGTGTAATCGATCCTAAGAAAGTAACTAGAGTAGCTTTAGAAAATGCTGCTTCTGTAGCTGGTATGATCTTAATCACTGAGTGTGCATTAGTAGACATTAAAGATGACAGCGCTGCTGCTATGCCTATGGGTGGTGGTATGCCAGGTATGATGTAATACCTTATCTTATTTCAATATTATATAAGAGGTTGTCTTTTTAGACAGCCTCTTATTTTTTACCTTACCAGTAAGAACAAAAAAAGGCTTAGTGTACTGAATACACCAAGCCTTTTTTATATCATTATTTTAAACTTCTTACTTAGAAGTAATTTCTTTTAAGTCTGCAATAGTTGCGATAGGATCAGCAGCACTGAACACAAAGTTACCTGCTACTAAAGCGTCTACTCCAGCATCTACTAAAGCTTTTGCATTTTTATTATTTACCCCTCCATCTATCTCTATCATTACATTCGCTCCTTTAGCTTCTATCATTGCTTTTAGTTTACGCACTTTTTCATATGTGTTCTCAATAAAGCTCTGTCCTCCAAAACCAGGGTTAACACTCATGATAAGTACTAAATCTAAGTCTTGAATGATGTCTTCTAATACACTTACAGGTGTATGAGGGTTAAGTGCTACTCCAGCTTTCATACCTTCAGCTTTAATAGCTTGTACTGTACGGTGTAGGTGTGTACACGCTTCATAATGCACAGTCAAGATATCTGCTCCTAGCTCCTTAAACGTCTTAATATAACGATCAGGGTCTACTATCATTAAGTGAACGTCTAATGTCTTCTTAGCATGCTTATTAATAGCAGCTAATACTGGCATTCCAAAAGAAATATTTGGCACAAATACTCCATCCATAATGTCAATATGGAACCAATCTGCCTGACTGTTGTTCACCATTTCAATATCTCTCTGAAGATTAGCAAAGTCTGCTGCTAATACTGAAGGTGCTATAATCGTATTTTTCATATAATTGTGTTGTTTGTACAAAGATAAAAAAAATCCCAACAGCGAAGGCTCTTGGGACGTATATTGCTTATTGTTTAATGACTTCTGCTTCGAATAATTCAGAAAAATATTGGATAATCTTAGCTCTTACCTCATCTTCATCTACCTGCTCTACACCTAGTTCTACATTCAGAGAAGTAACTCCTTTACCACGAATACCACATGGGATAATATTGTCAAAGTAACCTAAGTCCGAGTTTACGTTTAAGGCAAAACCGTGCATCGTCACCCAACGAGAGGCTCTTACCCCCATCGCACATATCTTACGTGCAAAAGGTGTTCCTACTCCTAACCATACTCCTGTCTCTCCTTCACTTCTACCAGACTCTATTCCGTAATCTTTTAAAACTAAAATGATAGTCTCTTCTAATAAACGCAAATACTTATGTATATCTGTAAAGAAGTTCTCTAAGTCTAAGATAGGATATCCTACTACCTGACCAGGTCCGTGATAAGTAATGTCACCTCCTCTATTAATCTTATAGAATGTAGCACCTTTTGCCTTTAACTGTTCATCGTTTAAAAGCATATTGTGCACATCTCCACTTTTTCCTAATGTGTAAACATGTGGATGTTCTACGAATAGTAAATAGTTATCTGTATCATCTGTACGCTCTTCTCTTCTATTTCTAATTTTGACATCTAAAATAGATTGGAATATCTCTTCTTGGTAATCCCAAGTATCTTTATAATCTTTCTCGCCTAAATCAATAAGCTTTACTTGTTTATTCATTGTGTTGTTTGTTATTTATTGTATTTAGGATTATTTAGTATGACTAATGCCGCAATAACCCCTGGTACCCAACCTGCGATAGTCAACAGTGTCACTATCAAAATAGATCCACATCCCTTGTCTAAAACGGCTAAAGGTGGTAAAAAAATAGATAATAATACTCTTCCTAAACTCATGGCTAAATAATTTTGTCTGATACAAATTTCGGCATTTTTTAGTCAACTCCCTCGTTAATGAAGTTAAAATGATGAGACCTACCTCGTTTTATTACAAAGTATTGCAAATTAAGTCGTTTTATAGCGAATACTAATTGTCGCATTTTCAAAGATTAACTATATTTGCCTTTTAAATTAATTTACAGTTATTATGCAACTTTCAGAACAAGAAATCATCAGAAGAGAAAAGCTGAGCAAGTTACAAGAGCTTGGTGTGAATCCCTATCCTGCTAATCTATTTCCAGTAGACCATACATCGAAGGAGATAAAGAACGATTTTGAAGAAGGTAAGAAGGTTATCGTGGCTGGTAGATTAATGTCTTCAAGAATTCAAGGAAAAGCTTCTTTTGCAACTATTCAAGATAGCGAAGGAAAGATTCAGTTATATATCAATCGTGATGAGTTATGCCCAGGAGAGGACAAGACTCTTTACAATGAGATTTACAAAAAACTTATTGACTTAGGTGACTTCGTTGGTATCGAAGGAGAGTTATTCACTACACAAGTAGGAGAAAAAACAGTACGTGTACAAGGATTACAACTATTAAGTAAATCTTTACGACCACTTCCATTACCAAAAACGGATGCAGAAGGAAATACATTTGACGCTTTTACAGATCCAGAATTGCGTTACAGAATGCGTTATGTTGATTTAGTGGTAAACCCTATAAATAAAGATATCTTCATTAAACGTACGAAGTTATTCAACGCTATGCGTCAGTTCTTCAACGAAGCTGGTTATATGGAAGTAGAAACTCCTGTATTACAGTCTATCCCTGGTGGAGCTTCTGCTCGTCCATTCATCACTCACCACAATGCATTAGACATTCCTCTATACTTGAGAATCGCTAATGAATTGTACTTAAAACGTTTAATCGTTGGTGGTTTTGATGGTGTGTATGAGTTCTCTAAAAACTTCCGTAACGAAGGAATGGACAGAACACACAATCCTGAGTTTACAGCTATGGAGATCTATGTAGCTTATAAAGACTATAACTGGATGATGGAATTCACAGAGCGTTTATTAGAATTCTGTGCTATCGCTGTTAATGGAACTACTAAAGCTACTTTCGGAGAACACGAAATCGACTTTAAAGCTCCTTACAAACGTATCACGATGGCTGACTCTATTAAAGAGTTTACAGGATTTGATATCACTGGTAAATCAGAAGATGAGATTCGTCAAGCTGCTTTAGGCATGGGTATTCCAGTAGATGAAACAATGGGTAAAGGAAAACTTATCGACGAAATCTTTGGAGAGAAATGTGAAGGAAACTATATCCAACCAACATACATTACTGACTATCCAAAAGAAATGTCTCCATTGACAAAAGCTCATAGAGATAATCCAGAATTGACAGAGCGTTTTGAGCTAATGGTTTGTGGTAAAGAGATTGCGAATGCTTACTCTGAGCTTAATGACCCTATTGACCAAAGAGAGCGCTTCGAAGCTCAAATGGCTTTAGCTGATCGTGGAGATGATGAAGCGATGTTTATCGACCAAGACTTCTTACGTGCATTAGAGTATGGTATGCCTCCTACATCAGGATTAGGTATCGGTATGGACCGTTTAATTATGTTCTTAACCAATAATCCTTCTATCCAAGAGGTGCTATTCTTCCCTCAAATGAGACCAGAGAAAACAGCTCCTTCAGTAGAATTATCAGATGAAGAGAAAATCATTATTCAGATATTAGAAAACAATGACAATAAAGTAGAATTAGGTTCTCTAAAAGAACAAGCTGCTTTAAGTGGTAAGAAATGGGATAAAGCAATGAAAGGACTTGCTTCTCACAATCTTACTAAAGTAGAAACTGAAGGTGATACAAAATATGTAGTGTACCAACACTAAGAAATAAAAAACGAGACTATTAAGTCTCGTTTTTTTATACCTATATTCAAGAAAATGACTTGCGGTAATGATCTGGTGTAATCCCTTCTTGTTTTTTAAAGAATGTAACAAAGTAAGACGTACTATCAAAACACAATTCCTGCGCAATCTCATTGACATTAAATGTGCTAAACTGCAACAATCTCTTTGCTTCTACCACAATGCGTTGACGAACTAATTGTCCTGCAGTTATACCTCGCTCTTGTTTACAAAGTTTATTGAGGTAGTTAGGAGTCACACAGAGCTTCTCAGCATAAAAAGAAGGCGTTTTAGCCTCTTTAAAGTGAACTTCGACTAAATCCATAAAAGCAAGAATACGATCGTTATAACCAGCCTTATTATACTCTATCGAAAAGTGCTGATCTTCTTCGTCCACGCTCTGTAACTCACATAGCAATATATTTAAATAAGAACGCAGAACCTTCATTCGATATACTCTATCAGTACTATACTCACCCAACATCATATCTACCAATAACACAACCTTAGTACGCACACTCTCACTCACTATCTGCTGAGAGGCACTATCTAATTGAAAGAAATCAAAATAACGCAATATGTTCTCATGATAGCGTTGAGAAAAGAAAGAATCCTCAAAACCGATGAATATACCTGTACATTCAGTATTGAACTGCATCTGTACAACATCACCTGGTTTTATAAAGTAAACACTTGACTGATAATCAACATAATCAACCCCATTAATCTTAATAGCATAACTCCCTCTATACACAAAGACAATCATGTAAAAGTTAGCCCT
This sequence comes from Myroides odoratimimus, assembly GCF_001485415.1. Classification (GTDB taxonomy): domain Bacteria; phylum Bacteroidota; class Bacteroidia; order Flavobacteriales; family Flavobacteriaceae; genus Flavobacterium; species Flavobacterium odoratimimum. The sequence continues at coordinate 203,329 of NZ_BCMQ01000005.1, read as the reverse complement.
AAAACTATCTTTTAATAAAGGATAAGCATTGCCTAAGGCACTTATTGGCTTAATAAAAAATGAAGACTGATCTTGTGTAAAATAACTGATTGGAAAGGATTTTATAATCTTAGTAGACATAAGAATCTTTAATTAATATTATACATAAGCTCACTGACCGCACTACTATAGATAGACGATCAAATAATCACATTATAAATACTAATTAAACGAGGGGAGGACGTAGATCCTGACGGCTAAATAAAGAGGAATACAAATTATTATATCTATCATAAACCTTATGTACTCCTTTTATATCAAAATTAGGAGTAGGTAGTTCAGATTTATAATCAACATACATCAAAACAAAAGCAATAGTATATACCTGCTTAACAGCATCTTTCTTTTGTTCTTCCTTAGCTATCTTAGCTAATTCTTGCATTAGATAACACTGTCCATTACAATGCATCTCAGGCTTGTCTTGATTCACACATAAAAAAGTAGCGATATAATCATAGTCTACCAGGTAGTCTACCAACGGCACTACTGGTCTAAATACTAATAAGGATATGATTATAAACAAAAACTTTCTCACAATACAAATATACGCTAACCTAAGGTATAAAAAAAAGCGTTACCTAAATAGTAACGCTTCTAATCTATATTATCCTAAGTATGTCTTAAGAATTTTACTTCTAGACGTATGTTTTAATCTACGAATAGCTTTCTCTTTAATCTGTCTAACACGCTCTCTAGTAAGATCGAATGTTTCTCCTATTTCTTCTAATGTCATAGGATGTTGATCACCTAAACCGAAGTATAAACGTACAACGTCAGCTTCTCTAGGAGTCAAAGTCTCTAATGCTCTCTCGATTTCTGTTCTAAGAGACTCATGAATAAGCTCTCTATCTGGATTAGGAGACTCACCTGAACGCAATACATCGTATAAGTTAGAATCTTCTCCTTCTACTAACGGAGCATCCATTGATAAATGACGACCAGAGTTCTTCATACTCTCTTTTACATCATTTACAGTCATATCAAGCTCTACAGCGATTTCTTCTGCTGAAGGTGGACGTTCATTAGATTGCTCTAATAAAGCATACATCTTATTAATTTTATTAATAGAACCGATCTTATTCAATGGTAAACGTACGATACGAGATTGTTCTGCTAAAGCTGATAAAATCGACTGACGAATCCACCATACTGCATAAGAAATGAATTTGAATCCTCGTGTCTCATCAAAACGCTGTGCAGCTTTGATCAGACCTAAGTTTCCTTCATTAATTAAATCGGGTAATGTCAATCCTTGGTTTTGATATTGCTTTGCCACCGATACTACGAAACGTAAGTTTGCTTTCGTTAATTTCTCTAGTGCTCTTTGATCTCCTGCTTTGATTCGTTGCGCTAACTCTACTTCCTCATCCGCAGTAATTAAATCTACTTTACCAATTTCTTGCAAGTACTTATCTAGAGAAGCGGTCTCACGATTCGTTACCTGCTTGGTAATTTTAAGTTGTCTCATATTATTTCTATCCTTATTTTTGCTATGATGTGCTCTTCACACATTAGTTATACGTACACTATTACTAAAAGGTTACAACATTTTTAAAAATATTTTTTAACCTCATATTACCTACACAAAAAAAGCGCCACAAAATCAAAATCCTGTAGCGCTAACTTTATTTTATAAAAAATATAACTCTTTATCTTAGTAGTAATTCTCTTTACTTAATTCTAACTCATCTACCTCTACCTCATCCAGATACCTTTCTAAGCTATCATCTAACTCCTTCATCCATGGTGTATGATGCTCTTCTGCAGTGACACCTGTCATCACAGAAGTATATACTTTATCTCTATAATTTAGAATATTAGTTTCTTTATCATTTAACCAACTTTTAAACATCTCTGCCACTCTATCTAGATCAAATGTAGGATAATCTGTCATCTCTATCAATTCTTTGATATAATCAGTCTGGAAGTCTACATGCTCCTCTCCTGTTACAGACGCTTTTTCTAGTTCTACCCACTTAGCGATATCCTTATCCCTAGTTTCTTTATTAGGTAAAGCGATACGTCCTAACATATAATCTCTAGCAAACCAAGCTTGCGTATCGAACATATTGAACGTATAATATTGATCTTGCATTCCTAAAAAGATTAGTCGCTCATTCTCATTGAACACAACTCCTTTGTACAGATTATCTGGATATAGGTTATTCTTTGTCTTTAACCTTAAATTATCTGGCAAGAACGGGAACTTATGTTGGTACCCCGTACACAGAATTACGGCGTCATATTCCTTCTTAGAACCATCTTTAAAGTGAGCCACATTATTCTCGAAATGGGTTACAATAGGCTTTTCTTCGATACCTTTAGGCCATTTAGCACCTATAGGATTGGTTCTATATGAAATAGTAACTGATTTACTACCGTGTTTAAAACATTGTACACCGATATCCTCAGCAGAATAACTACTTCCTATTAACAAAATATCTTTATCTATAAACTGATCTGCACCTCTAAAATCGTGCGCATGCATAACAGTCCCAGGGAAGCTATCTATTCCCTTAAAATAAGGCATATTTGGCGTTGAGAAGTGTCCCGTTCCCACAACTAAGTAATCGAAGTACTCCTCAAAAGTTTCATTCTTTACTAAGTCATCGAATATAACTCTAAACTGCTTCTTATCTTCTAGGTAATCTACCCATCTAGCCACAGTATTAAACTTGATAAAATCTCTTGCATTACTCTGCTTAATACGCCCTTGTATATAATCGAATAAAACCTCTCTCGGTGGGTATGAAGATATAGGTTGTTTAAAGTGCTCCATAAATGTATAATCAGAGAACTCTAAACATTCTTTAGGCCCATTAGACCATAAGTATTTATACATACTCCCGTGTATTGGTTCACCATATTTCCCTACACCTGTACGCCAAGTATAGTTCCACATTCCTCCCCAATTATCTTGTTTTTCATAACATTTAATCTCTGGAATAGGGTTACCTTTTTTTTGTTCTGACTCGAACGCACGTAACATGGCTAATCCACTCGGACCAGCACCAATAATTCCAACTTTTAAATTTAACATAACTACATAACGAATTTGTCCTCACTATAAAGTGAAGAAATTAATAAAATGATTATCACTGATTGCTCAGCCGAGATAGAATACCACATGTTCGTATTCTATAATAGATACATCTAATAAACGATGTACATTAGGCAGCATAATTATATGCTGAAAATAAGGTCAAGTATATCAAACTTGAATTTGGATAGGAGTTGAATACACATGCTAAAAATATATAAGCATGCCACCCCCTATTAACGTTAATTGCTAATATAATACAAATTAATGACTTAACCAAAAAACACCATTATTAACCGCAAAAACACAACTACCACAATGACAATAATCAGCAGTATATAATATCGATATGGAAAGAGGAGGTCAGATATACTAACAGATATCTAGGATAGCCACCACTTGACTAGCTATCTCATAAAAATGAATACAAAAAAAGGACACCTATTACTAGATGTCCTTTATATAATAAAAAGAATTACTCTTATTTATTTTCTTGTTTTGGAGCCGCGTCTTTTTTCTCTTCTCTAGGAGGACGTGGCATTAAAGCTTTACGAGATACTTTAGCTTTTTTAGTTTTAGGGTCTATACCTAAATACTTAACATCTAATTCATCTCCCATTTTAAGAACGTCAGATACATTCTCAATACGTTTCCAATCTAATTCAGATACGTGAAGTAAAGTTTCTTTACCTGGTACAAATTCTACTACTGCACCGAAGTCAAGCATCTTAACCACTTTAACATGGTAAGTCTCACCTTCTACTGGAGAGAAAGTAGTATTACTAATAGCAGCTAATGCTCTATCCATACCTGCTTGATCAGTACCTAATACTTCGATGATACCATAATCACCTTCTTCGTTAATAACGATAGTAGTACCAGTTTCTGCTTGAAGCGCTTGGATATTTTTACCACCTGGTCCGATAACTGCACCGATAAAGTCTTTAGGAATTGTAACAGTAACAATCTTAGGAGCTTTAGGTTTAACAGTAGGATTAGGCACAGCGATAGTCTCTTGTAATAATCCCAAGATATGCATACGACCATCATGAGCTTGTTTTAACGCTTGCTCCATAATATCATAAGCTAATCCTTCGATCTTAATATCCATTTGACATGCAGTGATACCATCTTTAGTACCAGTAACTTTAAAGTCCATATCTCCTAAGTGATCCTCATCACCTAAGATATCAGACAATACAGCCCAACGTCCAGTTTTTGCATCAGAGATAAGTCCCATTGCAATACCTGAAACTGGTTTTTCAATTTGAATACCTGCATCCATTAATGCTAGAGTACCAGCACATACAGTAGCCATAGAAGAAGAACCGTTAGACTCTAATACCTCAGATACTAAACGAATAGTATAAGGACAGTCTGCAGGGATCATGTTTTTCAAAGCACGTTGTGCTAAGTTACCATGACCTACCTCTCTACGAGAAGTACCTCTTAATGGTTTTGCCTCACCTGTAGAGAATGGAGGGAAGTTATAATGTAAGTAGAACTTCTCTTCACCTTGCTCACTTGGTAAGTCGATAATATTCGCATCTCTTGATGTACCTAATGTTACAGTAGCTAACGCTTGCGTTTCACCACGTGTAAAGATAGAAGACCCATGCACTGAAGGTAAATAATCTACTTCACTCCAGATAGGACGAATCTCAGTAGTCTTACGACCATCAAGACGAATGTTTTGATCTAAAATAAGGTTACGTACAGCCTCTTTTTGAGTTTTCTTAAAGTATGTACTGATCAGTTCAGCTTTCTCTTCTAAATCTTCTTCAGAGAATAAAGCTTTAACTTCTTCATACACCTCAGCGAATTTCTCTCCACGCTCAGATTTAGCACTAGCATGAGAAGCTATTTCATACAATTTAGCATACGCTGCATCATGTACGATTTTCTCCACCTCTTCATCAGTTGCTTCTGGTTCGTACTCACGGTAAGTAAGTCCTAATGCAGCACGCATCTTCTCTTGAGCTTCGATCTGAATTTTAATCGCCTCATGAGCAAACTTTATTGCATCAATCATTTCTTGTTCTGAGATTTCTTTCATCTCACCCTCCACCATACATACAGAGTCTTTAGATGCACCGATCATCATATCAAGATCAGATGCGTCTAGTTGTTCTCTAGATGGATTGATGATGAACTGCCCATCAACGCGAGCAACTCTTACCTCAGAAATAGAATTATAGAATGGAATATCTGATACTGCTAATGCTGCAGAAGCAGCTAATCCAGCTAATGCATCAGGCATTACATTTTCGTCATGAGACATTAATTGAATCATAACTTGTGTTTCTGCGTGATAGTCATCTGGGAACAATGGACGTAAACAACGGTCTACTAAACGCATTGTTAACACCTCTTGATCACTCGGACGAGCTTCACGTTTAAAAAAGCCTCCTGGAAAACGTCCAGCAGCAGAAAATTTTTCTCTGTAATCTACAGTTAAAGGAAGGAAGTCTACACCAGGGTTAGCAGTTCTCGCTGATACAGCTGTAGCTAAAAGCATACAGTCTCCCATACGAACAACTACAGAACCATCTGCTTGTTTCGCTAATTTCCCAGTTTCGATCGAGATGCTACGGCCATCTCCTAAATCGATAATCTCTTTAGTTACCTTAGGAATCATAATAAATTAATACTTTAGGGTTTCTGTCTCTCCGAAGAGAGACATTAATAATTGTGTGTTGTGTTGTGTGTGTTGTTGTGTAGTTGTATGAAACCCAATGAAAAACCAGTCTTTTTCTGCAAAAAGGCTAAAAAGAAAAAGAGGCGCACAAAGGCACCTCTTCTCTATATTGATTATTTTCTAATACCCAATACTTTGATAATCTCACGATATCTGTTAATTTCTGTATTCTTTAAGTAGTCAAGAAGTCTTCTTCTTTTACCTACTAAAAGAACTAATGAACGCTCTGTATTATAATCTTTACGATTTTTTTTCAAGTGCTCAGTTAAATGCGTGATTCTGTATGTGAACAAAGCGATTTGTCCTTCAGCAGATCCAGTGTTAGCTGCAGCTCCACCGTGTTGTGCGAAGATCTCAGCTTTTTTCTCTTTTGATAAATACATGCCAATATTATTTTTAATGATTTTTATGCATGAAATATGGTGTATCCATATTTACGTTTGCAAAGGTAATTTTATTTTTCAAAATACAACTATAAATAATACACTTTTTTTTAGGTTCTTATTTACCCTCTAGTACATTGATTACCAATACCTCAATTAATAACAGTATAATCTAAACAAAACGCAAGTCTTCTTTATAATAGGAACTAAATAAACAATTTAGCTATTTCTACATTTAGTAATTCTAAAAATGATTGATCCTCAGCTGTAAATGCATTAATCGTATTAGAATCAATATCTATTTGTCCGATATTAACTCCATCAACAAATAACGGAACTACAATCTCAGACTTAACAGTAATACTACAAGCAATATAATTATCTTGAGCAGTCACATCTTCTACTAAAAAAGTCTCATTACTAACAGCCACCTGTCCACAAATCCCCTTACCAAAGGGAATCACTGTATGGTCTGTCTCAGGACCGCTGTAAGGTCCTAAATGAAGCACTCTCTCTTCTGGCACTGCAAAGTAGAACCCAACCCAATCATAGTACGCTATTTTCTCGTTTAAAAGAACACATACTTGCTTTAACTTCTCTGTTCTATCTAATACATTAGATTCTAATATTGCCTTAGATGCCACTAAAAGCTCTTGATATAAATTATTCATCTTAATTATGGTTTTATAGAAAAACAAATATAACAATCACTTCATTCTATCAATAGAAGTATTTCAAAAAAACTTACACATAGGTATAAAAGCAAAAAAGCATTAGAACTCACCTCTAATGCTTTTTTCAAACAACAATATGTAATTTCGTAGCCAAACTCACAAACTACAAAATATAATAATCTTTTTTATAGCAATTCTTTTTATTCCTTATTCGTATTGCTTTATCAAATACTTAATCAAATCAGTACTAGTAAGCATTCCTACTAATATATCTCCATCCATAACAGGCAATGATCTAAATCCTCTTTCGATAATTATTTCGGCTGCATCCTTAATACTACAATCTGCTTGTATAGTCACAACGTCCTTAACCATTACTTGTTCTATAGAGAACATATTATATATAGTGGTATCAATAATATCATCATTATCTCCTACCGTCTCTGCTAAACTAATTCTTACTAAGTCAGTATAACTGAGAATTCCTACTAACTCTCCTCCAGATAACACAGGAAGATGTCTAATCTTGTTCTCTTTAAATAACTTTTCAGCATTTGTCAATGAATCTGTTAGATTTAACTTGACAAGTTTTGAAGCCATAATACTAGAAATTGGTACATTCTGTCTCATATCATAACTTATTTTGTTAGGACAAATGTAACCTAACACTATATCTAAAAATATGATATTTATCAGATTCCATCTTTTTTCATTTATTTTTTAAAAAAAGGCAATTTTATTTTCAGTCTAACACAACACCAATTGCGTCCTCCCTTAGCGTTTATCACTACTTATCACTTCACACAAAAGAAATCTACCCCTACAGAATAATCTCTACCCACTACAAAAAAAGAATATTACCTCTCTCTTCAGCAGTCTTTTTTATTACTAAAATAGGGGTGGTCGGCTTGTGGTCGGCATATGATAGGCATGTGCTCGGCTAAAAAGTACTATAAATAAGCCCATCACTACCCGATCACATCCCCATCAATATCCGATAATATAAAAGTAGGAGTATAATAAAGAGATAATAAGAGTATAAAACAGGCTTTTGAAAAATCTATTCTTTAACTAGGAGATAGCTTGCTACATAAGTCATCATTATAGCAAACAGTAAAGTCTATAAAACAAAAAACGCTATTATCTATGATTAGATAATAGCGTATATATTTTGCGTCCGCGGGAGGGTTCGAACCCCCAACCCTCAGAGCCGAAATCTGATATTCTATCCAGTTGAACTACACGGACATTAAATCTACTATTTAGACAATAGAGATTTTACTGCAGATGAGATGGTCTTACCATCAGCTTTACCAGCTAATTCTTTAGTAGCGATTCCCATTACTTGTCCCATTGAAGACATACCACTGAAACCACCATTCGTAATTATCTCACCTATTATTTTTTGAACTTCTTCTTCTGATAATTGCTCTGGCAAGAATTGTTCTATGATTGCAGCTTGTGCTATTTCTGGCTCAGCTAAATCATTTCTCCCTTGCTCTGAAAAAATATTAGCACTGTCTTTTCTTTGTTTTACTAACTTCTGAAGAATCTTAATCTCCTCTTCTTCTGTTAAATCAGCTTGTGCTCCTGATTGAGTTTGAGCTAATAATAACTCTGACTTTACTGCTCTTAATGCTTCTAAAGCTACTGTATCCTTCGCTTTCATTGCACTTTTTATAGCGTCCATGATCTTTGATTGTAAACTCATATCAATTATTTTTATTTTTTGCAAATATATAAAAAAGCCCATGTAACTAACAAAATCATATAGTTATAAGTTCACTAAATTCTTTATATTATACAATAATCAACTTATTTATCCGAATAATGTACCTCTTTTCTGTTGGGAATCAGAATTAAAAGTTTTAAAAATTAACTTTTAAAAATATTCATAATCATAATAAAATTTGATATTTGTCAAAACTCGTCTGAACCCAATATAGAGACGGTCTACTAAAGCATCAAACCAAAACTAACAAACATAAGAAGCGATATAACGTAAACAAGCAATAAAACATTATAAACACCTATTACTACCTTACAAAATATGCTAACTTCTATCGAACTAAAATCTACCTATGGTATAGAGGTAGGTAGAGCTACTTACCTTACAGAAGACACTGTGCCGTTCGAACAACACAAAGATGTCTACCAACTACTTTGGTTACAAAAAGGAAAAGTAACTGTCACCCTAACTACGAACAAAAAAGAAATTAAAGAAGGAGACTGTCTATTCTTAGGAAAGAATGAGCTATTTCGCTTAACGGCTTCTGAGAGTTACACCTTATACTATGTGCAGTTTACAGATAATTTTTACTGTAGAACAGAACTTGACAGTCACTTTTTAAGCAAGTGTTTCTTCTTTGATAATACGAATGCTATTAATTCGATTACGCTTAAGCCGGAGCACGAAGTTTTTGTACAATGTTATTTTACCACTTTATTAAAACTGAAGTCAAAAGAATATAGTGATGTACATTATATGTTAGCTCATAATATTATAGAGAGAGTTCTTCTGTATATTATGGCAGGCCATATAGAGAAGTTTGTCAGCTTTAATAAAGAGAAACTTACTCCACTACAAATACAACATACTGTAAAATTTAATGAGTTGATCAAAAATAACATTAGAAAAGAAAGAAACGTTCATTTCTATGCAGAACAGATGAATATCTCTATCGCTAAGTTAACTGAAGTGTGCAAAGAAGTATTTGGGACTACGCCTAAAAAAATAATAGCGAGTGCAGTGGTCAACGAAATAAAGCTATTATTAAAGCATACTCCGATGACCATTAAGGAAGTTGCTTTTGAGCTAAACTTTGAAGACGTGAGTAACTTCATCCGTTTCTTTATAAAAGCAACAGGACTGAGCCCTAAAGAATATAGAGAACTATTATAATATCGTTTATCCCTTCTCCCCTTGTAATGACTATTTACAAGGGGATTTTTTACATCCTTCACAGTCAATTCTCTCTCCGACTAAATAATCCTAACAAAAAGAGGTTTTAATACCGTTTAAACTTAAAAACCTAAATAACAACAATCTACTACTATTTAAAGTGTCAATAACATATAAAAACACATCTTAGACTACATAAAACAAATTCACAAATCTTTAAAATCAAGGCTTTTATTAAGAATATTTTATCACATTATGTGATAAATGACAATTCTTTGAAGATAAATGACACTATTTGAGAATCAAAGCTGCTATACTTTTGCCAAACAAAATAACAAATCAAGTATTCCCACAATTAAAAAGAAATAAGCAAATGAAAACAACATTTAAATTAGTATTAGTAGCAGTTTTAGCTTTCGCAAGTACTTCAACTTTCGCACAAGACAAAAAAAGTACAGGAAGCACAAACTTAAACGTTAACTTATCAGACGTTTATGAATTGACTGTTAAGAATCCTAATGTAAATATCCAAATGAACACTGTAGAACAGTTTCAAAAAGGTAGTACTTCAGGTGAATTACAAAACCACTTAGAAGTAACAGCTACTCAAAAATATGAAGTAAAAGTGATCGCTAGCAGTGATTTAACAAATGATGGAGTTAGCATCCCTGTAAACACAGTAGAAGTAAGAGTAAAAGGTAACAATAACTTAGCAGAAGGTGCTGCACCAGCTAACTTTAATGCTACTCATAACATCACTCCATTAGCTACTACAGAGAGCAGCTCTTTAATCACTACATCTGCAGGAAGTGCTAAGATGGGATATGCTATCGAATACGCTATACCAGCAAGCCAAACTTCTGCATATACAGACAAAAAAGCAGGTACATACAGCACTACAGTTACTTATAACTTATATGCTCTATAATAAGATATAGCCTTATACAATATAAATCTACTGTAGTGATATCATTCACTTCAGTAGATTTTTTTTTGGACTAAAAAGCGAATTAATACCCTCTGCTTCTATTCCATTTATTTGTTACCCAAAACAGCTAAAAACATTGACGATTATTGACTTTGTACGCTTTTTTTTACTAAATTTAGAATATCTAAAACAGATGATATGAGACAATTATTCTTTACCTTCTTTTTGATCTTAGTCAGTGTGGTAATGCATGCTCAGAATACTGCGCAAACTAACCTTATCGTGACTCTAAAACCAATACAGTCTATAAAGATTAATGATCAACAATCTAATATCAATCTGTCTTTCGAAACAGTAGAAGATTATACTAAAGGAAAGATCAGCGACCAAGCAGATCATATAGAAGTAATGAGCAGTGGTACTTATGAAGTAAGGGTGGCTGCTAGCTCTCCGCTGACTAGTAATAATGAACAAATAAGTTTAGAAAACATTAGTCTAAACCCTACATTAGGAACTATCGGTGACTTTAGAGAAAATATAACCATGATACCTGTATCACTATCTATGAAAGAACACAATATGATTAGTTCTAATCTAGGTGATGTGAAAAGAACTTTCAATGTGTCTTATAAAATGGATGCATCCGAAGAATTATTAAATAAACCAGTAGGTACTTATAGTACTGTAATTACTTACACTATCTTATCATTGTAATATTACACGTGTTTAAAAAATCATTATTCATCACACTCCTCTTCTGTGTCACCAGCATCGCTATGGCTCAGATAGGATCTACAAGGGCTAGGATAGTACTAAACTTTAAGGAGCAACAATCCTTGGTTATCTCACATTCTACTGTAGATTTAAACTTAAATAGAGGAGAAGTATATACACAAGGGGCAGAAACAGGTATTCTGAAAAATCATGTGATCATAAAGTGTTCTACTCCATACGAATTGTCAGTACGCACCATAAATCCATATTTTCAATATGAGTCAACATTGTCATCACTGCCTGTGTCTATCATTCATATCAAGCCAAGTGTAGCCACATCTACCCTATTAAACTTCCCGTTGAGATTAAGTACAATCAACTTATCTGATAAGCCTCAGATAATCTTACAATCTGAGAACAGAAGTAACAGTCAACAAATAGATGTCAATTACGCGATTCCGAAACAAAACATTGTAAGTATATTAAATAAAAAAGCAGGAACATATAAAACAGAGATTATATACACGCTACTGCCTCACTAAAATTAAAGCACCACATCATAATGAAAAAACTAATACTACTATTCCTTTTACTAAGCGCTCTTCCAATATTCGCACAAGCAGGACTGTCTATCTCTCCTGGTAAAATGTACTTTAGAAATGCTGCTGGAACTATAGCTACTCAAAAAGTTCGTATAGCCAATCCAAATGACAAAGCTGTCGAAGTAGGAGTCTCTATTGGAGATTGGAATTATGATGAGAGAGGTAGTAATAATGTAGTAGAAGCTAATACATTAGAAACTTCAGCTTCTCAATGGATTCAAGTATTACCTAATTCTTATTTTGTAATTGAACCAAACGAAGTCAAAGAAGTAGAGATTATACTTAATGTTCCTCAAGACCTGCCTGCTAATATACCTGTACATACAGCGATGGTGTTCTTCACTCAGTTAAATCCTGGGAATGCAGTGGATGAAAACGGTGCTGCTATCAAAGTGACAGTGCGTATGGGACTAAAAGTATATCATGCAAATCAAAATAATACAGAGTCTGTAGAAATAGTAGATATCAAACCTGCCAAGACTGCTGAGGGAGAAAAAGCGATAGAAGTTAACTTTCAGAACGATGGAAAACTATGGAGTGACGGAAAGATGACAGCGAGTATCTTCAATCAACAAACGGGAGAGAAAACAACATTGAATACACTAGATTTTTACAGTCTACCTACTGACTTAAGAAAGCATATTATACCACTACCGAATCAACTAAAAACAGGCACTTACACCTTTATTATCCAACTAACTTATGGCAAGGATAATATCGTAAAAGTGGCAGAACTAGACTTCACGCTATGAACCTAAAGTTAAATATATACATCAGCCTATTTTTATTACTACTGAGCAATACGGTATTAGCACAGTATGACTTAAATATTTATGGAGGCGGACAGTCTGTATTAAATTCATATAATGATCTAAAAGTAGGGAAGACAGAAGATAAACAGATCTCTGTACAGTTTCGCAGATTCTACGGAACGCCTTCACCTACCAAATGGAAGTTAACGGTAAGACTACTCGATGATTACTATGCAGGAAACTATATGGTACCTGCTGAGATGTCAACATTAAGTACGAATAAACAAGGGGGTAATTTTAATCAACTTGCCTTCAGTGTCGTGGGAAGAGATTTACCTCTAAGCAAATATCAAGAAAATACGATCATAGAGAGTACAACACCTCTACCAGAAGGTAACTACTATACCTTAAACTTTGACTTGACTATTCGAGGAGGGGTACATTTACTGACTATTCCTAACAATACTTATATGAGTACATACGAGTTCTCCTTATATGATACTTCGTCAGGTAGAGACCAGTTACTTCTACGTAAAACATCTGGTACTGGTAATGCAAGATTCCAAATTAACTATGTAGGAAATCACGGAGATCAAATAGCAGAGTTGCGAAATGGTGCTAGTGAATTTGTCTTTAACTTTGATTCACCAGATGATATTGTAAAAGGGAAAACGATCACGATAAGCAATGCTCTTTACATCAAGAGTTATCAAGGTCATCAAGTACTCGTAAAGACAGCAGATAATATGATGTATAATAACACGATGTCGAATAGCTTACCTGTTTCTATACTAAAACTAAAGGCGACTTTAAATAACCTTGAAGGAGGTAGTCCTTCAGATGCTAGAGATGTAAAGATATTCGGTCCATTATCACTGTCTGCTAATGAACAGCCTCTTGCCTCCTTCTCGAGATGGAGTCAATCGATGTCATATAACCTTGAACTGAGCATTCCTCCTAATCAGAAGGAATTACAACAAGCTAGTGGTAGATACGAAACTTATTTATACTTTGTAATTGTCCCTAATTAATGCTTAAACAGCTTTATACATTACTGTTTATCTGTTTGTTTTCACTTTCATACACACAACAAACACCTATACATTTAAAGTTTACGGATATAGAAACTCCTGCGGATGAATATGGTAATATCTCATCAGCCATAGAAGTATCTAATGTCAGTAATACACAATGGTCTGGGAATATAAAGATAGAAGGTAATTCTACTAACTTACGCATATCTAGTAACGCTAATAAATTCATTCAGATACACCCTGGACAGAGAGTCTATGTCCCTATCATAGCGAATATAGACCAGTCTGCTAGTAGTGAGATAGATTTGTTCATAAGAGCTAGTCTAAGCAACAATCTAAATCAAATCATACAAGTAGCTGAACAAAAGATTTTAATACAAAGAAACAGACGTATCTTACTTCAAAATCAGAACAATCATTTACAGTTCCAAAAAATAGGAGATACGATACATTTAAAAGCTTCGATTCAAAATAGAGGTAATACATCAGAAAAGCTTCATTATATCATAACCTTTCCGAATCAGGTCAATAAACACCGTACTCATACTTCTCATATCACATTAGCTCCACAGCGAGATACTCTCATTACTATCAACCAAATCATCTCGAAAGAAGCTGTTAAACTAGAGGATTTTGATATCACTGCTACGCTATTATATGAAAATGGAGATTTTATATCACGTACTAACTATAGTGTCAGCTCTTTAAAATCTAAACGACGATATAAAATAGATAATTCGAATACAGATCCTTATTACCAGAGAAACACAATAGAACTTAACCGTGTTAGTGGTAATAATGTAATGAACTCATTTCAGTTGATAGGTTCTACAGAAGTTCACTTAAGCGAAAAGACTAAAGTAGGATTAACTGGAGATCTAATCTATTGGGACAAGGAGAACAAATATAATCTACGTCACTTCCTAGCAGATATCAAGACCGAAAAAGTACAAGTACTAGCTGGTAATATTTACCAAACAGGGGAATTCTCATTACAAGGACGAGGGATACAAACTAATATTAATATAAAAGACTCCATTTCTATACAAGGTGGATACTTAGATAAAACCTATTTAATCACAGATGCAAGTGATCGCTCTATTGGCTATAATACATGGATTGGGTTTACTTCGCTTAAACACAAGTGGAGACAATCACAGCTGTACTATGATCTAAACCATCGCTATGATGAGAAAAAGACGCTGTGGTATAATACATTTAGCCTATGGAATACTCCTACATTTAATTTAGAAATGATGGAAGGTATCTCTACTATAGATAGTAAAGAAAATAATCAATTAGGAGCCTTTATAGGGATAAATGCATATGCCCGATGGGACAAGTATCAATTCCAAACAAATAGCTTCTACAGTAGCCCTTATTATGCAGGTATTAGACAAGGTGCTTCTCAAGTGTCTAGTAGCATCAGAAGAAACTTTGATAAGCATAGTTTTGGCTTGACACAAAGTTTCGTCCACTATGCTCCTAAATACAGTTATACAGATTATAATAACTCAAAACAACAATCTAATACCATAGGGCTAAACTATTCCTATAGAATTCAGACCAATATGCTTCTACTAAGCCCACGTTATGTAAATGAACAACGCTTCAATTACAAAACTCAATTAATGGATGACTTAGATGCATTGAGATTAAGTACTTCATTCAATCACAATAGTTTCACTAGTGGCTTAGGATATAATGTATCACTTGATTTAGGGAACTATCTCTCTAAGGTAAGTTTAACTGATAAATTACACTACCGCTTAAATGCCGGAGTCAACTATAAAAGTGTTGATTTTGGAGTGAGCTATCAGTACAATTATAGCAATCTAAGTGAAGTCATCAACTCGAGTTACTTAGGCTTTATAGATACAAGTACTTATACTAATCTGATGATTATGGGAAACTATAGACAACGTTTTTTCAATAATCATGTAGGAGTGGTACTTAACGCTTATTATACGAAGACATCAACAACAGATGACTTATGGCAATTAAATAGTCGTTTAGAATATAAGTTGACAAAGGACTTTGATATCTATGTTAGTAGTTATAACAACTATGGAGGCTTTTCTAAGAACAATAAAACAAATTATGTACAAATAGGTGTAATCAAACAATTAATGCCTTACAAGCCTTATGAGAAAGCGTATACTCTAAAGATAATCGTTTACTACCAAGATGAAGCGAATAATAACTATCCTGCATCTAATAGAATAGTCTATATCAACAATAAATCATTTATCACGAATAAAGAAGGAGCAATAGAATATAAAAAGTTACCTCTTGATAGCTATACCATACAAGTCAAAAATGATCAGGAATGGTTTGCTAATACAGATAAGATCGTATTAAAATCAGATACCACACATAGCATTCACTTAAGACAGACAACTACGTTATCTGGTAGTATTAATTATGAATTCTCTGAGAACTCGCATCTTATCAATAGAAATCTCTCTGGACAACGTATCGTAGCTCAAAGCCATACTGGAGAAAGCTACACTACCTATACGTCAGATAGTGGTAACTATATTCTATACATTCCTAAAGGCGACTATATACTAACGCTATACCCAGAGAATAGTGCTTATGTAGATGTTCTAAAAAATGCTATCAAAGTAAGTACCCATATTAATCAACCGCAGATAAATAATTTCACTATTAAAATCAAGGATAAAGAAGTACAAACTAAAAAGTTTAACTCTATCCAATTCTAGCGTCAAAATATGGCGAAAAATAAAAGGACTATCTTTCGATAGTCCTTTTAAATAATATACTTGTAATTAATCTACATTATCGTGTAAATATGAGTTGTTAGATCTTAACTGCCCATCGTTATTACTATCTAACCCGAAAGTAATACGTGACTTATTAGTTGTCTCGTCTGACTCGTGTAAGTCTACTCCACTTCTTTTATAAGCTGGCTCACGCTCTAACTCTGTTAACTGACTGTTCGTATTATTAAACTTGTAGTTAAACTCTTTCATCTTTTTTCTGCGTTCAGCAGCGCGACTCTTAAGTGTAAACTCCTCGATACTCATCTCGATAGGGTTTACTTCATCTAGTTCCTCTTCTACTACTGCATTAGATGCTTCTACTGCAGCTGGAGTTGGTTCCTCAGATTTAATAAAAAATCTAAATTCATCTTCTATTGCATCTTGATGTTTATTAATCGGTTTTGCTGATGCTAACTCACTTTCTTTATCTGTATAATCTTCTAAAGAGAACATGATAATTTCTTCTTTAGGAGCAGCCATATTTTGAACTGATTTAGCTTCATTACCATAAGCAATATTGCTTTTTGCTTCTACCACATCATCCTCTAAATGATACACAACAGGAGCATTTGCTTGTGGTTGTTGAGACACTTGTGTTTCTGGTCTTTTTGCTACATTTACAATAACAAACTCAGGATCAACAACATTTATATCTCTTATATCTTTTGTTTTTGCTAAATTTTGCTCTTCTGAAATACTAGTATTTTTTTTTACTTCCTCAGAAGGCGTTACGATTTCAAAAAAAACATCTAATCCATTAGCATCACTTGCTTTCTCAGTAGCTTCTGCTGTCACTTGATTTACTTGAACGTCTTCCTCATTCATTGCCTCTACAGAGATACCTTCATCAAGATCTTCATCTTCAAAATCACCTAACTGATGTACAGTAATTTTTTCTGTTTCTTCTACTGCATCTTCTGAAGAAGAAATAATAGTAGTAACCTTAGATAATGGCTCATCTGGAGAAGAGTAGCCGAAAGACTCTACAGATGAAGCTTGCATTAAATTATGCTCTAACTTCTGATCACCTTCTAATACGTGAATAATCTTATTAGGCTCACCTGTTGTAACAATACTTTTTTGTTGTTCGATATTGAAACCTGTAGCAATGATTGTTACAGAAATAGCATCTCCTAAAGACTCATCTTCACCAACCCCCATAATGATGTTAGCATTATGCCCAGCTTCTGTCTGGATGTGGTCGTTGATTTCACCTATCTCATCAATTGTAATCTCATTTGCACCAGACACAATTAATAACAATACATTCTTAGCACCGCTAATCTTATTATCATTTAATAGAGGAGAATCTAATGCATCTACAATAGCATCTTTAGCTCTAGTTTCACCAGAAGCTGTAGCAGATCCCATTATAGCAGTACCACTATCAGATAATACAGTCTTAGCATCCTTTAAGTCAATATTCTGAGTATAGTGATGCGTAATAACTTCTGCGATACCACGAGCTGCAGTAGATAAGACTTCGTCGGCTTTGGAGAAACCAGCTTTGAAACCTAAATTACCATATACCTCTCGTAACTTATTATTATTGATAACAACTAAAGAGTCAACTTGTTTACGTAGACGTTCAACCCCTTTTAAAGCTTGGTCTTGTCTTACCTTACCTTCGAATTGGAAAGGAATAGTAACAATACCTACTGTAAGGATATCACGTTCTTTAGATAACTGAGCAATAACTGGAGCAGCACCTGTACCAGTACCACCACCCATACCAGCAGTGATAAATACCATCTTAGTGTTGGTATCTAACATCTTCTCTATCTCTTCTATACTTTCTAAAGCAGACTGTTGGCCCACTTCTGGATTAGCTCCTGCTCCTAACCCTTCCGTAAGGTTAACTCCTAACTGAATTTTAGTTGGAACTGGACTATTTTCTAATGCTTGAGAGTCAGTATTACACACTATAAAATCTACACCTTTAATTCCTTGTTGGAACATGTGATTAATAGCATTACTTCCACCGCCTCCTACACCTATTACTTTGATAACGTTTGATTGGTTTTTCGGTAAATCAAACTTTATTCCTCCAAAATCTGTATTCTCCATATACGTAGCCTTTTTATTCTTGCTTTTCAATAAAATCTTTTATTTTTCTAAAAAAAGTACCAAAGAAATTTGATTCAAATTTTTCTGCCGTTGGCGATCTAAATTCAGTCTCTTTTGGTTCTTCAGAAACTTTAGGTCTTTCTTGACTTACTGTTTCTATTGGATCTTGTGATACAACTGGTTGTTGCACCACAGGCTCTGCGCGATTAACAACAGGCGCCTCCACTTCTGGAACTCTATTCTCAACAGCAATATCTGCTAATGAAACAGCTCCTTTTATATGATGTCTTTCACTTTCCATTACTAACCCTACCGCAGTAGCGTATAATGGACTAGATATCTCTAAATTAGAATCTCCTGCTAAGTGCTCATTAGGATATCCTATACGAGTATCTATACCAGTGATATATTCTACTAATTGCTTAATATGTTTTAATTCAGAACCACCTCCAGTTAAAACAATACCAGCAATCAGTTTCTTCTGTGGGCTTTCATATCCATAACTCTTAATTTCAGAGAATACCAATTGTATGATCTCTTCTACTCGAGCATGAATAATCTTAGACAAGTTCTTTAAAGATATTTCCTTTGGTTCTTTTCCTCTTAATCCTGGAATAGAAACAATCTCATTATCTTTATTTTCTCCTGGCCAAGCAGACCCAAACTTTACTTTTAGTATCTCAGCTTGACGTTCTATAATAGAACATCCTTCTTTAATATCTTCTGTAATAACATTTCCTCCGAAAGGCACTACAGCTGTATGACGAATAATACCGTCTTTAAAGATAGCTAAGTCCGTTGTACCACCACCGATATCGATAAGTGCTACCCCAGCTTCTTTTTCTTCTTGACTTAGAACTGCTTCAGCTGATGCTAAAGGCTCTAAAGTAATACCTGAAAGCTCTAATCCTGCATCTTTAATACATCTCCCTGCATTCTTTATTAATGCGGCTTGACCTACTACTACATGGAATACAGCTTCCAAACGACTTCCATACATTCCGATAGGTTCCTTAATACCAGGCTCTCCATCTATTTTGAACTCTTGTGGAAGTACGTGTATAATTTCTTCTCCTGGAAGCATACTCAACTTCTGAACTTGAGTAATTAATTGCTCAATGTCCTTGTCTCCTATTACTTCATCAGGATTATCTCTACTTATATAATCACTATGTTGAATACTACGTATATGTTGTCCAGCAATACCTACTACTACATTCTTGATCTTATACCCTGCTGCTGACTCAGCATCAGTAACAGCATTCTGAATAGACTGAATAGTCTGCGTGATATTGTTAACAACACCTCGTTTAACACCTAGACTTTTAGCTTTACCTAATCCTAAAATTTCTAGTTTACCGTATTCGTTTTTCTTTCCAATCATTGCGACAATCTTAGTTGTCCCAATGTCTAAACCTACAGCTATATTTTCTTTTTCCATACTCTTTTTCTATTTCGTGCATACCACTTGTTGGGTAAACTTGAGGTTTATATACTTGTATTTCTCTTGTTCAACATTCTCTCTTATCAAATACTGTACAAAGGCTTTATAGTTTTGTAACTTTATTTCCATTTCATCAAACCCTCCAAACAAAATGTCAAAACGGTTTGTACGACTAATCAACATTAAAGTTCCTTTTGGTTCTATAACAATCCCTGTAATGTCTTCTCTTAAGAATTCGTCCTTGTTGATTAATTCAAGTATTTCCTTAATATCTCTTTCATTACTCTTGTTCACCTTTCCCTGCACCATAGGAACTCTATCAGAAAAATTACTTGATAATGGCATCATTTTCCCTAACTCATCAAGATAATAATTATTATCCCCATCTATCACTCTTCCGATTGCTTTTTTTTGCCAAATATCAACGATTATTTTATTATCTATCGTCAAATAAACATCCGCATTTCTGATTAATTCATTTTTTAGCACGTTTTTCTCTAGATTATTCAAATCTAAAACACTTCTATTAATCTCGGAAATTTTTGGAAATTTATTTTTAAGCAAATTGCGAATTTCACTACTTGTTACAAAGTGTTCTTCACTTTCCTTAAAAACCACATCGATATCCTTAACTTCACGATCATTACTACGTTTATTAGTAAAAGAATACAAAAACAGTAACAGTCCACACAATAGCAATATGCGAACATCTGACCACTTTATTTTCTTAAACAACTTTTCCACGTACTAAAACTTCTATATTATTCTAATCCTTTCTTTATATCTTCTACCATTTCTCCTAAATCACCAGCTCCTATAGTCAAAACTAATTCAGCCTTAGAAGCCTTTAAATAAGGTAATAACTCCTCTTTTTGCAAGACCACTTTATCCACTGATGTCATTTGATCTAACAATGCTGCTGACGTCACTCCTTCTATAGGCAACTCTCTTGCTGGATAAATATCTAATAACACTACATGATCGAAGGTAGATAATGCTATAGCAAACTCACTCATAAAGTCTCTTGTACGACTATACAAATGAGGTTGGAACACAGCTACTATCTTCTTATCACTATATAACTCATGTACCGCCTGACTTACTGCTTGTATTTCTGTCGGGTGATGAGCGTAATCATCTATATAAATAAGATCATCTCTTCTGATCTTATAAGAAAACCTTCTTCTAACACCTTTAAAGCTTCCTAAACCATCTACTAATACATTTGCATCTATTCCGTAATTATAAGCCATAGCGAAGGCTACTAATGCATTAGATAGGTTATGTCTACCTGGTAATCCAAAGCGAACACCTTCAATGCTCTCATTAGGAGTTATAATATCAAAAACATACCATCCATTATCAATAGATATGTTCTCTATTCTATAAATACAGTCCTCTCCAAAACCAACTTTAATACCATTTAAGTCTACTTGTTCAGTTTTAAAGAATTTAGTCTTATCCTCAACCTTATTTGCAAAGTCTTGGAATGCTACTAACATTTCTTCTGCAGTACCAAATATATCTAAGTGATCCGCCTCAGTAGAAGTAATACAAGCTGTATCAGGATACAATCTTAAAAAAGAACGATCAAACTCATCTGCCTCTACTACTGTTACTGTTTTACCACTTCCGATTAAGTTAGTCTGATAATTCTCTACTACTCCACCAACAAATGCTGTTACATCAACACCTGCTTGAAATAATAAATGTCCTAAAATACTTGTTGTTGTAGTCTTACCATGTGTTCCTGCTACTGCAAAACAATAGGTATCCTTAGTTATCAACCCTAATACTTCAGAACGCTTACGAATATCAAATCCATTATCGATAAAATAGTTCCACTCTGTATGTGTACTAGGTATCGCAGGAGTGACTACAACTAAAGTTGTTTCCTTATCCTTATACACATCCTTTACTAACTCTAAATTATCTTCAAAGTGGATATCAATTCCAGCTTCTTTTAATTCATCAGTTAATTGTGTTTCAGTGCGATCATATCCTGCAACATTCTTTCCTATAAATTTAAAATAACGAGCTAAGGCACTCATACCTATGCCTCCGATTCCTATAAAAAATACGCTCTTTATCTTACTTAATTCCATACTTAAATATTCATTATAGCTTCTACTTGATCTACTATATCTTTTGTTGCATTAGGTAACGCTAACCTTCTAAAGTTAGTACCTAACTTATTTTGCAACTCTTTATCTTCTACTAACGCAGTAAATGTTGGCAAGAACTGCTCTGCTAGCTCTGCTTCTTTTAGCAATATTGCTCCTTCTTCGCTTACAATACTCATCGCATTTTTAGTCTGATGATCTTCAGCTACATTAGGAGAAGGAATAAATATAACAGGCTTACCTACCAATGCTAATTCAGAAATAGAAGAAGCTCCTGCTCTAGAAATCACATAGTCTGCTGCTGCATAGGCTAAGTTCATCTTCTCCACAAAAGCAGTTACTAATACCCCCTCTGCCTGATATTTCTTATACTCCTCATAATACAGCTTACCACACTGCCATATAACTTGTATATTCTTCTTCTTTATCTCTTCTAAATTCTCTTCAATCAATTGATTTATTCTCCTAGCTCCAAGACTTCCTCCTAAAACTAAAAGAATGTCTTTAGAACTATCTAATCCAAAAGAACGAATACCTTCCTCCTTCATAGAACTAACATCTAATAAATCATTTCTAACAGGGTTACCTGTCTTTATAATCTTTGACGCAGGAAAGAATCTTTCTAGATGATCATACGCCACACATACCTTATTTACCTTCTTTCCTAATAACTTATTCGTTATACCTGGAAAGGAATTCTGCTCTTGGATTAATGTCGGTATATTCTTACCAGCAGCAACTTTCACTACAGCTCCACTAGCAAAACCTCCAGTACCAATTACTACATCTGGTTTAAACTTTTTAATTATTTTACCAGACTTCCATAAACTACTAATCAGTTTAAACGGAAACGCAAGATTATCTACAGTCAACTTTCGTTGAATACCTGATATCCATAATCCTTCTATCTTATAACCTGCCTGCGGCACCTTCTGCATCTCCATTTTATTCTCAGCTCCTACGAACAAGATTTCAGCATCTGCATACCTTGCCTTAATCTCATTAGCAATAGCTATCGCAGGATAGATATGTCCTCCTGTTCCTCCTCCACTTAATATGACTCTCGGTGCACGTTTCATTTATTATATTATTTCCTATATTCTATTTTACTAATTCTTGATTTTGCCTAAGCTCTTCTTGTTTACCTAGCTCTTCTTGCATACGCTCTTCCTCTATCATTCTTTCCATCTCTTGTTTCTGTATCTCCTGTTCTTTTTTGGTAACACTTAGAATCACTCCTAACGAAATACAAGTCATCCAGATCGATGTTCCTCCACTACTAATCAGAGGTAACGTTTGTCCTGTCGTAGGCAGTAACGACACAGCTACTCCCATATTGATCAAGGCTTGGAATATAAAATAAAACCCTAACCCAGTAACCAACAACTTCCCAAATAAAGTCGGAGCCTTATGTGCTGCAATCAAAAACCTAAAGAACAAATACAGATAAAGAAACAGTATCGATAGTCCACCCACCATACCATATTCTTCAACAATAATAGCATAAATAAAATCCGATGAAGACTGTGGTAAAAAGTTCTTCTGAACACTTTTCCCAGGCCCTTTTCCCACTAATCCACCAGATGCGATAGCTATCTTAGCGTTGTCAACTTGATAAAGATCCTTTCCTCCTTCATCTGCATTAGCGAATCTATCTATACGACTTATCCATGTATCTACACGGTTAGGCATCGTTCCTTCAGGTAAAGCTTTTGCTGCCAATACAAACAAGGTCACAAACAACATTCCTGCTCCAAAAATAGCTGCTAGATATTTAAAAGGATACTTCCCCACAAATACCAATATACCAACCATCAAGAAGATCAAAGCTGCTGTAGAAAAGTTAGCTGGAAAGATTAATCCAACTACAACCATAACAGGCAACCATAACTCTAATACTGAAGGCCAAAACTCAACTTTCTTATCTTGAATACTGACCAGATACTGCGCTACATACCCTAGTACAACTACAGCTGCTATCGCAGATGGTTGTATCTGAATAACGCCTAAGTCTAACCACCTACTCGCATTTGCTCCTCCTATGGTCTTACCTTGAATCAAAGTAAAGAACAGTAACACAATGGCTACTGGCATCATAAGAATGGACAATTGCCTAAAATATCTATACTCTAGTTTATGTGCTAAATACAATAACACAAAACCAATAGATAAGTGAGCAAAATGCTTAAACAAATAAGAGAATGTAGACTTCCCTGTACCTATCGTATAAACTAAGTTAGTACTCGCACTATATACAGGTACAAACGAAAATAAGGCCAGTAAAAATATTACTGTCCATATATGTTTATCCCCATATAAATTAGCAACTAACTTTTTCATTTTATCTTATAGATTATTTACTTCAGCTTTAAACTGATGTCCTCTATCTTCGTAATTTTTAAATAAATCAAAACTTGCACAGGCTGGTGACAGTAATACTGTATCACCACTCTCAGCTAAGCGTTGTGCCATCTTCACAGCATCCTCCATACTCTGAACCTCGATCAATGTGTCCACTACCTGTTCATAAGCTGCTTTTATCTTACTATTATCAACACCTAGACAAATAATACTCTTTACTTTCTCGCGAACTAAAGGCATTAACTCATCATAATCATTTCCTTTATCTACTCCTCCAACAATCCATACTGTTGGTGTCTTCATACTTTCTAATGCAAAAAAGGTAGCGTTGATATTAGTTGCTTTAGAGTCATTTATATACTGAACATTCTCTACTTTCATTACCTTTTCTAAACGATGTTCAGCTCCTTGAAAATCGGATAAGCTCTCTCTAATACTTTGCTTTCTTATTCTTTTTAATTGTGCCACAGCCGTAGCTGCCATAGCATTCTTAACATTGTGCTTTCCTTCAACACCCAATTCGCTAATTGGTAATACCACTGTTTCCTTGTCCATAGCCACTACAATATTTTGCCCTTCTAAATAAGCTCCATATTCTAACTTTTTAGTAATAGAAAATGGTACTCTTTTAGCGGCAGTTTTATTATTAGTTAACCAACGTTGAATCTCCACATCATCATCATCATAGATTAAATAATCCTCTTTGGTTTGATTCAATGTAATTCTAAACTTAGCATTGATATAATTTTCATATTTATAATCATATCGATCTAAGTGATCTGGGCTAATATTAGTAATAACAGCGATATGAGGTCTAAACTTGCGTATGCCATCTAATTGAAAACTGCTCAATTCTAACACATAACACTTTTCAGGATTCACAGCTACCTGCTTAGCGTAGCTATCACCTATATTTCCTCCTATACCAACGTTCAATCCTCCCTTACTCAATAGATGGTAAGTAAGCATCGTCGTTGTTGTTTTTCCATTACTACCTGTTATAGCGACAGATGGCTCTGTATTAAAAGTATAAGCAAACTCTATCTCCGAAATAACATCAATATCCGCTGCTAATGCTTTTTGAATAATAGCTACTTTATCTGGTATCCCAGGACTTTTAACTATTATATCACCACTCAATATTTCTGTTTCTGTATGTCTTCCTTCTTCCCAGCGTACATTGAACTCATTAAGAACAGCCTTGTACTTATCTTCAATCTGTCCAAAATCTGAAACGAATACATCATACCCTTTGGTCATAGCTAGTACAGCTGTACCTACTCCACTTTCTCCTGCTCCTAATACAACTACCTTCATACTATCTAATTTTTAAAGAAACAATACAGAATATTCCTAACAATATTCCGATAATCCAAAAACGAGTTACAATCTTACTCTCGTGATATCCTTTCTTTTGGAAATGGTGATGAAGTGGTGACATTAAAAATATCCTTCTTCCTTCTCCATATTTCTTTTTTGTATATTTAAAGTAACCTACCTGTAATACTACTGATAAGTTCTCTGCTAAAAATATTCCACATAATACTGGAATGATTAATTCTTTTCGTACAGCTATAGCTAATACTGCTATAATACCTCCGATAGTTAAACTACCCGTATCCCCCATAAATACCTGAGCAGGATAAGTATTATACCATAAGAACCCTATCAATGCACCCATAAAGGAGGCTATATAAATAGTCATCTCACCTGAATGGGGTATGTACATTACATTCAAATAGGCTGATAACACAACGTTCCCCGAAATAAACGCAAAAATTCCCAACACAAATGTTGAGATTGCTGATGTACCGGCAGCCAATCCATCGATACCATCTGTTAGGTTAGCTCCGTTAGAGACAGCTGTCACAATAAATATCACAATAGGAATAAAGATCAACCAAGTATATTTCTCTGCTCCTTCTCCTAACCAACTGATTAAAATCGAATAATCAAATTCATTATCTTTTAGAAAAGGAATAGTCGTTGCTGTTGATTTTACATCGTATCTACTAGCTACATCTTCTACTAAAGCTCTATTCGCAGGCATTTCTCTGACTGTCACAGTAGGGCTAAAATAAAGCACTGCTCCTACGATTAATCCTAGTCCTACCTGTCCTATTACTTTAAATCGTCCTTTTAGTCCTTCTTTATCTTTTTTCTTCATCTTTAGATAATCATCTAAGAATCCAATAGTCCCCATCCATACTGTCGTTAATAAAAGTAATAAAACGTATGTATTGTCAAGTTTTGCAAACAATAGAACTGGTATAAGAGTTGCTACAATAATGATTAGTCCTCCCATAGTTGGTGTACCTGCTTTTTCCTTCTGCCCTTCTAATCCAAGCTCACGCACAGTCTCACCAATCTGCATTTTTCGTAGATATTTGATAATTCTCTTACCGTAGATGATCGAAATCAGCAATGAGAATATCATAGCCATACCTGATCGGAAAGTGATGTATTGAAACATCCCCGCCCCAGGAATTTTGAAATAATCATCTAAGTACTCAAATAAATAATATAACATACCTTAAATCTCCCTTATTCTATTGTTCTAAAAATTCAGTTACAATCTCTAAATCATTAAAATGATTTCTTACCCCTTTAATCTCCTGATAAGTCTCATGTCCCTTACCAGCGATTAAAATAATATCCCCAGCTTCTGCCTGCTGACAAGCTAATTTGATAGCTTGCTTACGATCTACCACTATTATCGTCTTCATCGTATTCTGAGGCTCCACTCCTTTTTCCATTTCTTCTAAGATTACAACAGGGTCTTCGAATCGTGGGTTATCTGAAGTGAATATTACTTTATTACTCAGTTCTGAGGCTATCTGTGCCATCTCTGGTCTTTTTGTTTTATCTCTATTACCTCCACATCCTACTACTGTGATCAGCTTCTCATTATAAGTACGAATAGAGTTAATTGTTTCTACTACATTTTTTAATGCGTCAGGTGTGTGAGCGTAATCTACTATAGCAGTAACCTTCTTAGAAGATACTACGTATTGGAATCTTCCTGCTACACTAGTTAACTTACTTACTTCTAACAAAGCCTCATCTTCATTCACTCCTAATTGAATAGCTGCTGCATAAACAGCCAATAGATTAGAAGCATTGAAGAGTCCTATTAGTTGAACCCAAATCTCTCGCTGATTAATCTTCATCAGCATTCCTGAGAACTGACTTTCTAATACTTCTGCTTTATAATCAGCTACATTCTTAAGACCGTAAGTCTTGATAGTTGCATCTGTATTTTGGGTCATAATCAACCCATTTTTATCATCTACATTCGTTATTGCAAAAGAACCTTTAGGCAACTGATCGAAAAAGGCTTTCTTCGCATTTCTATATTCAGCAAATGTTTTGTGATAATCTAGATGATCGTGTGTTAGGTTAGTAAATATCCCTCCATCAAACTCTAGACTATGTGTACGCATCTGAACAATACCATGCGAACTAACTTCCATAAAACAGTATTCACATCCAGCCTCTACCATCTCATTTAAATAATGATTGATCGTAAGAGAATCTGGCGTAGTATGAGTAGCATTATAATCTATATCTCCTACTTTTATAACTACAGTAGACAATAAACCTGCCTCGTATCCTAAATTCTTAAACAATGTATATAGTAGAGTAGCAATAGTCGTTTTACCATTGGTACCTGTTACTCCTACTAATTTTAATTTAGAAGAAGGATTGTCATAAAAATTACTAGCAACGATGGCTAATGCCTTATTACTATCTTCTACTAAAATATAAGTTACTCCTTGTGCAATATCAACTGGTAGTTTCTCACAAATAACAGCACTAGCACCATCTTTGATTGCTTGTGTGATATAATCATGACCATCTACTACAGTACCAGGTATAGCTACAAATAGAGTCTCTTTTGAAACTTCACGTGAATCAAATGCAATCTTTGCTATAGAAAGTTCTAAATCACCTCCTGTAACAGATATCATTTTTGCTTTGTATAATAATTCGTTTAACTTTTTCACGATAGTTCTAATACTACTTTTTGATTTCTACTTATTTTTTGTCCAGCTATTACAGACTGTTTCTTTATTTTTCCTATTCCTTTTATTTCTACTTTTAAGCCTAGATTTTCTAAAAGAGGTACTGCATCCATTGCATACATTCCTCTCACATCAGGCATAACTTCAAGATTATCCATTACTATTTCATGATAATCTTGGTAACTCGTTCTCACATTAGATGGTACTTCATCTATATTGCTCAAACTTGTTGTTGTAGGCACATCCGTATATATCTTCTGTGCTATACGTTTAAATACTGGTCCAGACACATCCGCACCATAATAACTCTTCGTTCTATCTGGTTTATGTATAATTACTATACATGAATATTTCGGATTCTCTGTCGGGAAATAACCAGCAAAAGAAGAAGAATAATACATATCCTTTCCTTTTCCTTTTCCATAATTTACCTGAGCAGTTCCCGTTTTACCCGCCATTGAGAAATTAGGAGAACCTACTTTTCTACCTGTACCTTTTACAACTACATTAGTCAGTACTCCTTGTACCTGTTTAATAACCTCTGGAGAAGCAATCTGAGGGTTTAAAACCTCTGGTTCAAACTTCACCACTGTTTTATTAAACTCTTTTACTTCTGAGACAAACATTGGTTTCACCATTACTCCATTATTTGCTACTGCATTATACAATGTCAATGTATGTAAAGGTGTTATTGAAATACCATACCCAAAAGCCATCCAAGGCAGCGCTAATCCACTCCAGCCTTTTTTACCAGGTTTCGGTATATAAGGTACACTAGCTCCTTTAATAGGTATATCTAATGCCTTATCCATACCTAGAGTAGATAGATAATTAGTAAACTCACTAGGCTTATCTTTAAATCCTTCATTCACTGCTTGTGTTATTACAGTGTTTGAAGACACCTCTATTCCTCTAGCTAACGATATCTTACCATATCCTCCCCATTTAGAATCACGAACTCTAGCATTATAGAATTTCACAACACCATCATTCGTATCGTATATCCTAGCAGTATCACTTTTACCTTTTTCTAAAAGAGCTAATAATGATGCTAGCTTAAACGTAGAACCAGGCTCGTGTTTCTCTCCTACAGCATAATTAATCGTTTCATAATAATTACCACTTTCAGATCGTCCTAAATTAGAAATAGCCTTAATAGCACCAGTTCCAACTTCCATTACCACCACACACCCATGATCTGCACTATAATACTCTAATTGTTTTAGTAGTGCATGGTGAGCGATATCTTGTATATAGACATCAATGGTAGATACGATATCTTGCCCATCGATAGGCTCTATCTCATTTTCAT
This sequence comes from Myroides odoratimimus, assembly GCF_001485415.1. Taxonomy (GTDB): domain Bacteria; phylum Bacteroidota; class Bacteroidia; order Flavobacteriales; family Flavobacteriaceae; genus Flavobacterium; species Flavobacterium odoratimimum. The sequence goes on along the minus strand of NZ_BCMQ01000005.1, from coordinate 173,445 downwards.
CATTAATAGGCTTCCATTGATCCTTTCCAAGACTTTGCATCTTTCTACGACCATCTACTCCACTTAAATAAGATGTAAATGCTCCTTCTATTCCCACTCGAGTGAAAGAATTATCCTCATTCTTTCTTTCATACCCGATTGTTCGTTGTGCAATCTTACCAATAGGATGTTGCCTAATTGTTTTTTGCAGAGATATAAGCCCTCCTTTATAAGGGCCTCTTTTTAAAAGAGGAAAGCTTTTAACTCTTACATATTGTGTATAACTAAGATCTTTAGCTATGAATACATATCTGTTTCCATTCTTTCTGGCCTTTCTAAGCAAATTCTCATAATAGCTAGAAGGTTTCTTAAACATCACTCCTAAAGAATCAGATAATGGCTTCACATTCTCATAAAAATCCTTCTCACTAGGTGCCAAACCATCAAAACGAATTTCAAAGACCGGTACAGAAGTCGCTAATAGACTTCCATCTGACGAATACACATTCCCTCTATTCGCAGGAATCTCTTCTATCTTTACTCTAGTTTTATCTTGAGCCTTAGCTCTTAGCTCTTTTCCTTCTATCCCTTGGATCTGTACTAATCGATAGACAATCCCCCCTGCAAAGAGCAAAACCAAAGCAGAGATAAGGTATATATTCACATAAATATTCTTATTATTTAGCGCCATAACTTATCCCAAAAACTTTCTTTTTCTACTTCTCTAGTTACTTTAATCTTCGTCGCTGGTGTCTCTGAAGGGAATATCCCATCTTCTTCTAAGTTCTTAGTGATGGTAGATTCCATCTTCAGTTCCATTAACTCTGATCGTGTATCAACAAACTCTGCACGCAACATCTTCACTTCATGAGTTAGTTTTGCTATTTTAAATACTTTCGCCTCATACGACTGAGTATTACCAATTAACAATAAACTTAAAATGATTACATAAATAATAAATGCCCAAGTCTTAGCTGAATTCTCATTAACAAGAATCTTCGCTTTGATAATATCTCCTGGGCTACTTATTTTATTTTTCATTTTTTCTCGGCAATTCTCAATTTCGCAGAGCGAGCTCTATTATTTACTGCAATTTCTTCATCAGTAGGCAAGATTAACTTCCCTAGCTGTTTCATCGGAACTTCAAATCTTCCAAAGAAGTCTTTTTCAGGTTCTCCTTCGAACATTCCGTTTTTCATAAATCGTTTCACTAAACGATCTTCTAATGAATGGTAAGAGATAATGCTCAATCTCCCTTTCGGCTTCAAGACCTCTTGACTTTGCGTCAACATTTCTTTCAATACATCCATTTCCTGATTCACTTCTATTCGAATCGCTTGATATATCTGAGCCAAAATTCTAGCACTCTTATGTGCAGGTAAGAATCTAGCCAACACCTCTTTTAATTCATCTGTATTCTTGATTGGGGCATCTGTTCTAGCTTTGACAATTGTATTTGCAATTGCTCCGGCATTTTTTAATTCCCCATACATATAAAACATATTTCTAAGGTCTGCTTCTTCATACTCATTCACCACGTTAAAAGCAGAGATATCTCCAGACTGATTCATTCTCATATCTAGCTCACCATCGAATCTAGTCGAGAATCCTCTCTCTGGCACGTCGAACTGATGTGATGACACTCCTAAATCTCCTAACACTCCATCTACCTCCTTCACTCCATGAAAACGCAAATAACGTTTCAGGTATCTAAAGTTTTGATTAATCAAAGTAAACCTTGGGTCATCTATCGCATTAGCTAATGCATCCTCATCTTGATCAAATGCAAACAACTTTCCTTCACTTCCTAGACGGTTAAGTATCTCTCTAGAGTGCCCTCCTCCTCCGAATGTCACATCTACATAGACACCATTCGGATCAGTAATTAATCCATCAATACTCTCTGTCAACAAAACAGGTCTGTGATAACCGTATTCTTCTTTACTCATCAAAACTTATATTACTCATTACATCCTGAGCCAACTCTCCGAAATCAAAATCATCTACCTCTAGCGTTGCCTCATACAATTTCTTATCCCAAATTTCCATTATATTCACTTTAGACGAAAAAACAAGATCCTTGCTTATTTGTGCAAAGTCGATTAAGTCTTTCGCTATCAAAAGACGTCCTGCATCATCTATTTCAACATTCTTTACACCGGCCATAAAACGACGAATAAAAGCATCATTCTTTTTATCAAAAGGATTCAACTTTCCTATTTTGCTCATCATTTTATCCCATTCCGCCATCGGCCATAACTCTAAACAGCTCTCAAAAACAGAACGTTTTAATACAAAACCATCACCAATACCAGGCAACTGCTTCTTTAGAGAAGCAGGTACTAGCACCCTTCCTTTGGCGTCTATTTTGCATTCATATGTTCCGATTATTGCCATCTATGTACACCTATAAATATAATCTTAGCAAATGTAGTCAATTTTTTACCACAATTTACCACTTTTTCCCACTTTGTTGATAAGTTTTGAGTGTTAAACTAAATAATTCAAGTAAATAGGGTAATCAGCTGACTAATAGCCCTTAATTTTAAAATACAAATCACAATTCGAACCCTCGCATTTGACTATAAAAATGCTTTTATCAACATCCATAAATTAGCATTTACAACAAGGCCAGAAGCGCTGAAATGGACAAATTCACACTTTTACAATAAATTATTACTCCTTTTAGAATTTTTCTCATATTTAAAAACGTATATTTGTGGGAATTTAAAAATCGCATTTAGAAACTACATGGAGCGAACTTTAAAAGAAGATGGTAAATTCCGTTTTATAGAAATTGGCGAAGGTACACCAATTGTTATCTTACACGGATTAATGGGAGGTCTGAGCAATTTTGATGGTGTTACAAATTTTTTCCCAAATGAAGGTTACAAAGTAGTTCTTCCAGAACTTCCACTTTACACGAACAGTATTTTAAAAACGAATGTAAAGGCTTTCGCAAAATTTGTAAAAGATTTTATAGATAGAAGAGGTTATAAAAAAGTGATCTTGCTAGGAAATTCTCTAGGAGGACATATCGCTTTGTACTTTTCAAAAATGTATCCTGAATATCTTCAAGCGATGGTATTAACAGGAAGCTCTGGCTTATACGAAAGTGCTATGGGAGACAGTTACCCTAAACGTGGGGACTATGAATATATCAAGAAGAAAGCTGAAGATGTATTTTATCACCCAGAAATAGCTACTAAAGAAATCGTAGACGAAGTCTTTGCTACAGTTAATGATCGAATGAAAGTAATCAAGACTATTACTATCGCCAAAAGTGCGATACGACACAATATGTCTAAAGATTTACCTAAAATAAAAGTACCTACGTGTTTAATCTGGGGAAAGAATGATAAAGTAACCCCTCCTGAAGTAGCTGTAGAGTTCAATGAACTACTACCTGACTCTGACCTGTATTGGATCGATGAGTGTGGACATGCTGCTATGATGGAACACCCAGATCAATTCAACGAATTACTAAACGCGTGGTTTATCAAAAGAAATATCAAGTAAAATGAAAATAAATACAGCTGAATTTGTTGTTAGTAACTCTGACGCTAAGAAGTGTCCTAATGAACCTATCCCTGAATACGCATTCATCGGTAGATCTAATGTAGGTAAGTCTTCTCTGATCAATATGCTTACTAATCAAAAATACTTAGCCAAAACCTCTTCTAGACCAGGAAAGACACAACTAATCAACCACTTTAAAATTAATTCTAATTGGTATTTAGTAGACTTACCAGGTTATGGGTACGCAAAAGTATCTAAAAAGACTAAAGCTGTATTCCAGAAGTTCATCACAGATTACTTCGAGAATAGACAACAATTAGTAAGTGCCTTTGTATTAGTAGATATCAGACATGAGGCTCAGAAGATTGACTTAGAATTCATGCAATACCTAGGAGAGACAGAAGTTCCTTTCTCTATCATCTTTACTAAAGCTGATAAAGTAGGTAAGCAAAAAGTAGCTGGACTAATAGCCGACTACAGAAAGAAAATGTTAGCTGATAACTGGGAAGAAATGCCTCCGTGCTTTGTTACCTCATCAGAAGACAAAACTGGTAGAGACGAAGTCTTAAACTATATCGAAGAAATAAACGTTGAGATGTTTAAAAATCAAAACTTTATATAAAACAAAAAAACTGCTTAATAGCAGTTTTTTTTATTTCTATCATTAGATATAATACTCATTTACTGTAATAATACCTGCCCTAATAGCATATCGCGTTGCATCATACACATTGCTAACACCTAGTTTCTTAAATATATTCTTGCGATGTGTTATCACTGTATGAGCACTAATATTGCGGTCTGCAGCTATCTCCTTAGTCATTTTTCCAGATGCTATTTCTTTTAGTATCTCACGCTCAGCATTAGTAAGCACCTGTTCCACTTTCAGAATACTATCCTGATGTTCTTCCAGCTTCTTCATTATCCAAGGTGCGAGATAGGTCTCCTTAGAAATAGTCTTATAGATACCCTCCTTGATATGTTCTAGCTTATCATTTTGGAAGACAATATTAAAAGCAGAAATGCGATTAGACAAAAACTGTTTTAACCATTGCTCATTTAACTCACTAAAAAACAACAACCATTGTGACTTCTCACTTTGCTCTCGCAGCAGTAGCAATAACTCCGTTTGCTTCTCTAGACATCTACTAAAAGGATCTACAATAATGACTGCACTAGGGTTCTTTAGAAGATAACTCTTTAAGCCCGTCAAATCATCAATCTCAACAATACTTACCTCTCCTGAGCAAACCTCTCTAATAAGCCCTTGTAAAGCGTAACGCGTGATTTCTTGACTCTCTACTATCCCTATATTTAACATCCTTATCTCCTTAAGTTAACTCTTCCACTCCTCTATTGCTAGAATAAAGTATCTTATTAATATTCTACTACAAAAATACATAACTTTTTCTAGTATTAACACAACACTAAATAGTCTTATAACAAAAAAGGTTACTCTTAATTATAATATTAAGAGCAACCTTTTATATGAATAAACGCTAACTAATTCTTTTTATTTTTTCCCTTATTTATAAAGGTTTCCATTTTCGATCTCCTCTACCTCTGGAATTCTAAATAAGTAATTCACACTATTAGGAACAAAAGAAGACTTGTCAGAAAAACTAATGATTCTATGTCCTTGTGGTAATAAATCTACCGTTATCTGGCTTATCTTACCTTGGCTATCCATTACTTCATAAGTATAAGGAACCAACTTATCTTGAGGATATAACTTTCTTTCTACAGCCAACTTGTTACGCACAATATCCACTCGTGAAAATCCTTCACCAAACAATTCTTTTCTTCTCTCTATCCAGATTTCATCAAGAAGAGCTTGTCCACTTAATCCACTCACTTCCTTAGCACCTCTTGCTGTTTTTAAAACATTCAAGGCATTAATAGCATCAGCACGTCCTAATCTAGCTTTTGCTTCTGCACTTATTAGATACATCTCTGACGAACGCATTAATACAATATCTGCTATACGACCAGCTTTAAACTTAAATTTAGCATATCTCATATAAGCTACATCTCTCGTTTTCGGAGAAGTATTAGAAGGATCTGGAGTCCAGTAAATCATACTTTTTCTATAATCCCCTTCATCAAATAACTCTTTAAAGTAAGGGTCAGCATTAAAACTGAAATAATAACTCTCTTTTGATGTTACATCTAAATAGTTAAACTGATAAGAAGCCCCACTTTGTTCAGATGTCTGTTGATGTCCCCATATCCACTCTACATTACTAGAGTCGTTAAAACCACTCTTATAATCATCTTCTGACATCAATTGACCATACTTGCTCAACACTGCCTCTGCATAAAAATTAGCTTTCTCCCAATTCTGAGTATACAAATAAGCACGTGCCAATAATCCTTGTACTACAGTCTTATCAAATTTATACTTAAGATTTCTCTTATAAGTATCAGGTATCAAAGACAACGCTTCTTCTAAATCCGAAATGGCTTGTTTATACACTTCTGTCACAGTAGCTGCTGATGCAGGTACTGTACTAGGTGTAGTTGCAGTCAAATAAATAGGCCCTACTACAGCATTAGGATTTACGTCTATAGCTAATGCATAACTAGAAGCTAAGTGTAAGTACATAAATCCTCTCAACGCTAATGCTTGACCACGTACACGCTGTTTTTCATTTACAGTACCTTCTGAAGCAAATACTTTATCAATTACGTTATTAGCATTATCAATCGTTTTATACGTAAGATTCCAACTAAACGAATTTGTCCCTCCACGATTATAAAGAGCTGTGAAAGCATAATGACTACTAAATCCATACATATTATTCACCACTACATCATTCCCCATAGCGTCGTTTGTTCTTAAAAACGCTCCATATCCTGGATTAGCATAAGTACTATATGAATCCATTAAGTTAGCCCATGTACCGATCAATACCTTGTCATTACCTTCTACTGTAGTAAAAACATTCTCATTCACCACTGCATCTGTAGGTTCAGTATCTAAAGAACAAGAAGTCATTCCAATAGAAAATAGAACACTAAACGCTATATATTTAAAAATTGTTTTTCTCATGATTTCTTAATTCTTTATAATTTAATATTTAATCCTAAAGACAATGTCTTCATCGCTGGGTATCTATAATAAGTAGTCCCGTTGAATGTTTGCTCTGGATCAAAACCTTGTTCTTTTGTCCATGTAAATAAATTCTCTGCTTGGAAATAAATAGAAGCAGATGATAAATTAATTTTTCTTAACCACTCTTGTGGAACGTTATAAGCTAACGTAAGGTTCTTTAATTTTAAGTATGAACGATCTACCAAGAAACGATCTGAAGTATTCGTCCAGCTATTAGCAGGATTAGTTGTTAATCTAGCGATATCAGTATTAGGATTCTCTGGCGTCCATCTTCCCATCATATCCGCACTCCATGTACTACCGTTACCAGCATGTCTATACATTCCTACCTTATCCCCATTATAAATCTTACCTCCTATATTATAGGTAAAGTTAGCAGATAATTGCCATGACTTATAAGACAACTCTGTTGAGAAACCTCCAGATACATCAGGTAACGAAGTTCCTTTGTATACTTTATTTTTATTTCCACTTACACTGCTGTAGTTCTCAGTCACTGTACGACTACCATCCTCATTCTGAATATACCATTGTGCATTACCATTCTCTGGATTTACACCAGCCCACTCAGGCAAATAGAAATCATAAATAGATCCTCCTACTTTCCATATCTGATTTCCTTTATTGATTTCAGAACTAGGTAATGAAGTAATTTTATTTTTATATGTAGTCAAGTTTAATCCTACACGCCATCTCCAATCTTCTGTTTGAATAGGAATACCATCTAAAGTAAATTCCCATCCATAGTTTTTAATTCCTCCAATATTTACATCTTTACTAGCAAATCCAATAGATGGAGCTAACTGTTGATTAAATAATAAATCTTTTGATCTTCTTTCGAAGTACTCTACTGTACCTGTCAGACGATTATCAAACAATCCAAAATCTAATCCAATATTTAAGTTTAAGTTCGTTTCCCACGATAAGTTAGGCGTTTCCATTCTAGAGCTAACTAGTCCAGATTCTCCTAAGTTATTACGTATAGCGTACAACCCTTGATAAGCATAATACCCTACCTTATCATTTCCTTGTGCACCATAACTTGCTTTTAATAATAAATTGTTTAACCAAGTATCTCTATACTCACTCATAAAGTCTTCATCTATAATTCTCCATGAAGCACCGAATGACCAGAAACCTCCCCATTTATTAGATGATTTAAAACGAGACGATCCGTCTGCTCTATATGACCCTGATAAATAATATTTCTTATCATAAGAATAGTTTACACTCCCGAAGAAACTCAACATACTATATTTATCAGCCTTTCCATAAAAATCTATCAATCTAGAAGCAGCATCAGGCTCCTCGAATCCCATCATCGCAATCTGTTCTCTTGCACCTCCAAAATAATTAGAATCATACTGATAATACTCTTGTCCTGCCATTACAGCTAATGCGTTCTTATCATCTAAATCAATATTGTAGTTTAAAACATTATTAAACGTCATATTAATTGTTCTTGTATTTCTACGGCTAATACTTCCTCCATAATTAGCAGAAGCTCCTTTATCAGGGTTTGACACACTATGGTCATACATACTATTGTAATCAACACTTAAAGATGTCTTTAATTTTAAGTTATCCAAAAACTTAACCTGTCCGTATGTTCTAATACTCGCTACATCTCTTTTTATTTCACTCTTATCCAAAGGAAGAGTTTCTACTAAGTTGTAATTTCTATAAGATGTAGTTCTATAGTTCCCATAATCATATATCAGTCCTCCAGTATTTGCATCTCTTAGATATTCTCCTGTAGCTAAATCACGTTGATAAATAGGATAAAAAGAAGGTAACCCTCTCGCAAAACCAATTACATTATTAATCGCACTATCATCCTGTTTCGGATAGTCTTGTATAGAATGAGACGCAGAAACATTCATCCCTATTTCTAACCAATCCTTAGCATCTATCACAATGTTAGAACGCATATTAAAACGTTTAAAACCTGATTCTAACACGTATCCTTGATCGTTTAAATACCCTCCAGAAACGTAGTATCGAGTATTCTTACCTCCTCCACTTACACGTAAATTAATATCTGTAAATCTCGCATTCTGACTTAATGCATCATTCCAATCGTCATTCCACAAAGGCTTTAACCCTGGCAATAACTTACCGTCTGTACCTACAGGAAATGGATTACCTGTTCCATAAGGGTTAATACCTACAGAACCAATCAAGTTATTTGTAGCATAAGCAGCTGCTTCGGTAGCATTCATTTTTGCAGCATCCATCTGCCCATTTCTTAATGCTTCCCACTGCAATTCCATATACTGATTAGTACTTAATTGTTTATAATCACTACGTGCTCTATCAGAAAAACCATGCTTTGCACTGATTTCTATCTGAGGTTTTGTTTCTTTACCACCTTGCTTAGTTGTAATCATTATTACCCCATTAGCTGCACGAGATCCATATAAGGTCGCTGCAGTAGCATCTTTTAACACTGATATAGATTCGATATCTGTAGGAGAAATAGAGTTTAACCCTCCTTCAAAAGGCACACCATCAACTACGAATAACGGATCACTATCTGCATTCATAGACCCAATACCACGGATTCTAATTGTCGCATTAGACCCTGGCTGTCCACTAGCCGAGAAAGACTGAAGCCCTGCTACAGTACCTTCTAATGCTTTAGACACATCACTTACTTGTGCCTTTTCTATATCTTTAGCTTGCACTAAACCTACTGACCCAGTATATGTCTTCTTATTAGCAGTACCATAAGGCACTGTAATTAATACTTCTCCTAATTCACTCGCTTCGTCTGCAAGTTTTACATTCAGAACTTCCTGTCCTTTATATGTAATATTCTTTGTGGTATATCCTATAAATGAAAAGACTAATACCTGTCCATTATTAACTTTTATAGAGTAATTACCATCTAAATCTGTCATTGTTCCTTCATCACTTCCCTGAATCAGAACACTCACACCTGGTAAGGCTCCACTTATATCTGTAACAGATCCTGTCACAAGTTTTTCTTGCGCCTGTAAGTTTAAAACACTAACAAACACAAATAAGATTGCGTAAATTTTTTGCATAAAACAATTAGTTTAAAATGAACTATCTTTGAAAGACTGATTCATTATGTCTAGAAATATTGAAATGTAGTATCGGTACAGCCACTATGAGCTGACCTAAAAAGAATAAACTATAGGCAGCAACACATGCACATCATAGAAGATGCGCTAGAAGAAAAGAAATCAGTAAATCTAAAAATACGAGTGTCAAGTTCTCGCTTTTGTTGAATTGATTGCATAATATTTAGGTTATATAATTTTTTCTTATCAGTGAAAAAAGCAAAGTAGGGAAACCCTTATATGTAATTATTTTCTTACAAAACAAACAATAATTATACACAACAGATTAAGGATATAGCACTCCCTACTTTTGTAATACAAAGGTATTTCAACACCTCATTCTATGAAATACCATGTATATGGTATATTTTAATTCTCTCTCATAATATTCAGAGAAGAAAGACACCATAACCATCCAAAACGACAGAATAGTCAACCTTTTAATTAGAGCCAAAAACTAGTAAATACAACGAGGGAGTAATCCTTGTTTCTCAACAAAAACGCGACTGGTCGCATAGTTATCGCATAGTGATGGCATACTGCTCGCATAGTTTTACCCATTTTTTATGCGATCACTATGCCATCAATACCCCATTACCTTATGACCAGATAAATTATAGGCCAAAAAAAAGGGCTCCCATTACTGAGAGCCCTTATATAAGTATACTTATAATCTTACTTTACATGTAAAACGAAGTAATTTTTCTTTCCTTTTTGTAGTAATACGAATTGATCATTAATCAAATCATTTGTAGTCACTACGTAGTCTTCAGCTACTTTCTCTTTGTTTACAGAGATAGAATTAGCTTGTAACGAACGACGAGCATCTCCATTAGATGAAGCCAAATTAGAATTAGCAGCTAAGGCATCTACGATAGTTAACCCTGCTTCGATATCTGCTTTTGCTACTTCTGACTGTCCTACTCCATCGAATACCTCTAAGAAAGTCTTCTCGTCTAATTGTTTTAAATCTTCTGTAGAAGAGTTACCGAATAAGATATTAGACGCTTTGATAGCATTATCTAATTGCTCTTGACCGTGTACCATAATCGTTACTTCTTCTGCTAGGCGACGTTGTAGCACACGTAAATGTGGAGCCTCTGAATGCTCTTTAACTAATGCTTCAATATCTTCTCTAGAGATGAATGTAAAGATCTTAATATAACGCTCAGCATCAGCATCAGCCACGTTTAACCAGTATTGGTAGAATTTATATGGAGAAGTGTACTCTGCAGACAACCAAATATTACCCCCTTCTGACTTACCGAATTTAGTTCCGTCAGCTTTAGTAATCAATGGGCAAGTAAGCGCATATGCTTTCTCGCTAATTGTTCTACGGATTAACTCTGTACCAGTAGTAATATTTCCCCATTGGTCAGATCCTCCCATTTGTAATGTAATATTATTCTCTTTGTATAAATGCAAAAAGTCATATCCTTGCATTAATTGATAACAGAACTCTGTAAAAGACATTCCATCTTGGAACTCACCGTTTAGACGTTTCTTTACAGAATCTTTAGCCATCATATAGTTCACTGTGATATGCTTCCCTACTGTACGGATAAACTCTAAGAAAGAGAAATCTTTCATCCAGTCATAGTTATTTACTAACACAGCAGCATTCTCAGCACCTGAATTAAAATCTAAGAAACGACTTAATTGTTCTTTAATCGCATTTTGATTATGACGTAAAGCTTCTTCGTCTAATAAGTTTCTTTCATTAGACTTTCCTGAAGGGTCACCTACCATACCAGTAGCACCTCCCACAAGAGCATAAGGTTTATGTCCAGCTAATTGAAAGTGTTTCAATAGCATTACTCCTACTAAATGTCCAATATGCAATGAATCGGCTGTTGGGTCAATTCCCACATACGCAGCACGCATTTGCTCCAACAAATGTTCTTCAGTGCCTGGCATTACGTCGTGGAGCATTCCTCTCCAAGTCACTTCTTCAATAAAATTCTTCATTTAAATAAATTTTACACAAAGATAGCTCAAAACCTTAGCTTATGGAATAAAAATTCTCAAACACTGCATTTTTATACGTTTTCTACATTTATCCTTTAAGAACTAATAATAGGGGCGTTAGAATTCAACTTTATTTCATAATTTTTCACTATGTAAAACATATAACTTACTTTTGTCTAAATATGATACTAGTAACAGGAGGTACAGGCTTAGTAGGAGCACATTTATTATTACATCTTCTTCAGTCAGAAGGTGCAGTTCGTGCTATTTATAGAAATGAGGATAGTATTAAAAAAACGAAGAACCTCTTCGTCTTAAACAATCAAGAAGCCCTATTCTTAAAAATAGAATGGGTCAAAGCAGATCTAATAGATGTACCAGCACTTGAGAAAGCCTTTGTTGGAATTGATTATGTATATCATTGTGCAGCTTTAGTCTCTTTCGAGCCTAAAGATGAAAAAAAACTTCGCAAGACGAATATAGAAGGTACCGCTAATATCGTGAACCTATCTATCGCCTTTAACGTAAAAAAACTGTGCTATGTAAGTTCTATCGCCGCTCTAGGTGAGACATTAGCCAAAGATAAAATCATTACAGAAAAGACAGATTGGAACCCTGAGCTATACCATGGAGACTATGCTATCACTAAGTATGGAGCCGAAATGGAGGTATGGAGAGGAACTCAAGAAGGACTAGATGTAGTCATCGTCAATCCTGGTATTGTATTCGGACGTGGCTTCGGTTATGAAGGCAGTGGAGCTTTCTTCCAAAAAGTAAAGAAAGACTTTCCATTCTACACCACAGGTATTGCGGGAATCGTAGGAGTAAATGATGTAGTAAAAGCAATGCATCTCCTCATGATCAGTGATATTAAAAATGAGAGATTTGCATTAGTTTCTAATAATATTACTTACCAAGAGCTTATCAATCATATCGCAGACTTAATGGGTAAGAAACACCCTAGTATCCATGTATCGCGTACATCAAGTCTATTCGCATGGAAGTTAGACAACTTCGTCTCTCTGATAACGAGAAAAAAAAGAAGCTTTACACGATCAATCGCGCAAGCTTCTCATTCTTCTTATATTTATGATTGTTCAAAAATTAAAAACACTATTGAATTTGATTTCGAAGACTATCAATCTTTTCTCGGTCCAATTTCAAAGTATCATCAAGTTTAATATCTTCTTTCTTTAATTCGTCTTTAGGCTCTTCTTGAGATTTAGACAATAAAGAATCTGCTACAACCTTAGCTGCTTCTAGACGACTTAGAATATTGTTCTGCATAGTGTGATACACACCATCGCCTAACTCTACATAATATCTATTATTCGATACGAAAGTAAGACTGTCTATATCGTATTTTTTAAAGACAGAGTTAACGTTAAGCCTTTTCAGAGTATCTTCTCTACTATACGCACTTACACTCTCGATAGAGTATAACAATGCCATATCATATAAGATATCTTCCATTTTTTGTTGCTCGATAAATGGAGACGGTTTTACCACATCATTCTTACATGACATAAGTATAAACACAGCTAATATTACTAAGTATTTATTCATCTATTCTTTGATTTTATCGTACGAATAATAATCGTTGTCCTTTATGTTCTTCTTTTACCATATCGTTCTCATACGCTAAGAAACCATTTACAAAAGTATGAGTAATTTTAGAACTAAATTTCTCTCCTTCGAATGGAGACCACCCACATTTATATAAAATATTGTCTTTATTTACTTCCCAGTCATGATTCACATCTACGATAGCTATATCAGCATGGTATCCTTCTTTTACATAACCGCGTTTCTCTACTTGGAATAAAATAGCAGGATTATGTGCTGTTTTCTCTACGATTTTCTCTATACTGATTTTCCCTTGTTTAGAAGCTTCAAATAGCGAAACTAAAGCATGCTGCACAAGTGGCCCTCCAGAAGGAGCAGAAGAATATGCCTTACTCTTCTCTTCTAAAGTATGAGGTGCATGGTCTGTAGCGATAACATCTATTCTATCATCTAACAACGCTTTCCAAAGACCATCTCTATCAGCTTCTGTTTTTACAGCAGGATTCCACTTAATAAAGTTACCTTTTTTATCGTAATCTTTATCCGTGAACCATAGATGGTGAACACATACCTCTGCAGTAATCTTTTTATCTTTTAAAGGAATATCGTTTCTGAACAACTCTGTTTCCTTCGCTGTAGAAAGGTGGAATACGTGTAGTCTAGCTCCTGTTTTCTTCGCTAGTTCTATCGCTTTAGAAGAAGATAAATAACAAGCCTCTTCACTTCGGATAATTGGGTGATACTTCACAGGGATCTCTTCTCCGAACTCTTCTTTATACTTCGCTAAGTTAGCCTTAATCGTTCCTTCATCCTCAGCGTGTACAGCGATAAGCATAGAAGTACTCGAAAAGATCTTTTCTAATACATCCTGTCTATCTACTAACATATTACCTGTAGACGAACCTAAGAAAAGCTTAATACCAGCTACATTACGTGGGTTTGTTTTTAGCAGTTCTTCTAAGTTATCATTTGTACCTCCCATCATAAATGAATAGTTAGCAAACGATTTAGTAGACGCTATTTCGTACTTCTGTTCTAATAATTCTTGAGTCACAGCATTGGGCACTGTATTCGGTTGCTCTATAAAAGAAGTAATCCCTCCAGCAATAGCTGCTCTAGACTCAGATTCTATATCACCTTTATGAGTCAAACCTGGTTCTCTAAAATGCACTTGATCATCGATCATTCCAGGAATGACATAATTTCCTTTCGCATCGACAACAGTTACATCATTAGAAACTTCGATATTAGAAGCTACTTTCACAATAAAGCCATTCTCGATTAGAACATCCGCTTCTACAATAGTCCCTTCGTTTACGACTTTTCCGTTTTTAATTAAATAGTGTGTCATTATAGTGTGTTTAGTAGTTTACGTATACGTAGATTAATAACGCCAAAAACAGCTTCTTTAATAATTCCTCCAGACATTTTAGATTCGCCTCTCGTCCTATCTGTAAAAATAATAGGCACCTCGGTAATCGAAAAGTTCTTTACATAAGTACGATACTTCATCTCGATCTGAAAAGCATACCCAACAAAGCGCACCTTATCAAAATCAAAACTCTCTAATACTTTGCGTGAAAAACAAACAAAGCCTGCTGTCGTATCTTTAATCTTCATCCCAGTTATCATTCTAACATAAATAGAAGCTCCATAAGACAACAAAACACGGTTTAACGGCCAGTTCACTACATTTACTCCTGTAACGTATCTAGAACCTATGGCTAAGCCTTGATTCGCTTTACAAGCCTCTAAAAGTTTAGGAAGGTCATTCGGATTATGAGAGAAATCCGCGTCCATTTCAAATACATAGTCATAGTCACGTGCCAAAGCCCATCTAAAACCATGGACATAAGCAGTACCTAGCCCATTCTTACCTTCTCTCTTCTCTAAAAACAAAGATTCGGGATACTTACTTTGCAACTCTTCAACTACAGCTGCAGTACCATCAGGGGAATTATCATCAACAATCAGAACATGAAAATGCTGAGGCAATGCCATAACAGCATCGATAATCAATTCTATATTTTCAATTTCATTATACGTTGGTATAATGACAAGTCCTGACTCCATTTTTTAAAACGTTTGCCACAAAAATAACCTTTTTCTAGAAAGTTATCACTTAAATAAAATACAAAGTCAATCTAAAAGGTTTTTTTGCTAATTTTGCAGATATTATGGAGAATCTAATACTTATCGAGCGTGTACTCCCTAGTAAAGATTGGGCAACAGTCCTATTCTTTATCGGATTCTCTATTATTGCAGTTAACCGTACCATCTTCGGCGTACGTTTTTCTGAGTTTACAAAACTAGCAGCATCGAATAAGTACTTAAAGATTTATAAGGATAATACAAACTTAAGAAATAGTTTCACTTTATCTTTTTTACTTGTACAACTTATATCGATTACTTTCTTTATACAAATAACATTAAAAGCTTTCGAACTCATACCAGATTACAGTTTTGGTTCGTTCTTAATGCTTTTAAATTTTGTAACCACCTTTATCATCGGAAAGTATTTAATAGATAAGATTATATCAACAACATTTGGTATAGACGAATTTTCGGATGCCTTAAATCTACAAAAAGCTACCTATCGAAATTATATCGGAATGTTACTGTTAGCAGTAAACGTTCTTTTATTCTACAACAATATAACCAACAAACTTATAATTGGGTTCATGTTGATTGCATTAATCGCAACAAATATCCTTTTATACGTTCTTTTTATAAAAAACAACCAAAAATCAATAATGAATAAGGTGTTCTATTTTATTTTGTATCTTTGCACCCTTGAAATAGCTCCTTATCTATTATTATATTTCTGGTTAAAAGATTACGGAGCATTATAAGAAAAAGTACAATTATGAAAGTGAAAACAATTTTGGTTTCTCAACCAGAGCCTAAAGTAGAAAACTCACCTTACTTCGAATTAGAGCAGAAATTCAAAGTAAAAATTGACTTTAGACCCTTCATCCACGTAGAAGGTGTACCAGCCAAAGAGGTAAGACACCAAAAGATTGATTTAAACAATTACACTGCTATTATTTTAACAAGTAAGAACTCTGTAGACCACTTTTTCCGCGTAGCAGAAGAAATGAGATATAAAGTTCCTGAAACGCTTAAGTATTTCTGTCAGTCAGAGGCGGTAGCATATTATTTACAAAAATATGTAGTATACCGTAAAAGAAAGATTTATGTAGGTCAGAAAGACTTTGCAGAATTAGCTCCTTTGATTAAGAAGTATAAAGATGAGACCTTCTTACTTCCTGCATCAGATCAATTAAATCACGATGTACCAACTACTTTAAATGATTTAAAAGTAAATTGGACTCCAGGTACATTCTATCGTACTGTTATGAGTGACTTATCAGATTTAGCAGATGTGAAATATGATGTTTTAGCTTTCTTTAGTCCAACAGGTATTAAATCTCTATTCAAAAATTTCCCTGACTTTAGTCAAGACAATACGAGAATAGCTGTATTTGGAACTACAACGCAAAAAGAAGCTTTAGACAATAACTTAAGAGTAGACATCATGGCTCCTGCACCAGGAACACCGTCTATGACTATGGCATTAGAAAAGTACATTCAACAAGTAAATAAATAATATCTATTTATATCATAAAAAACCACCTCTATGAAGAGGTGGTTTTTTTATACTTATTAAATAAGAGTTCACTGCTTAATTAAGAGCAAAAAAAAGGAGATGATTACATCATCTCCTTTTTTCTATAGCTATAATTATATTATAATTGAGGTCCAGCAGCTACTAGAGCTTTACCTTCATCATTATTAGAATATAACTTAAAGTTTTCTACGAATAATCCAGCTAATTCTTTTGCTTTCTCTTCCCATTCAGAAGCATTAGCATACGTATTACGAGGATCTAGAATAGTAGTATCTACACCTTCTAAAGCTGTTGGTACAGCGAAGTTATAGATAGGCACGATAGTAGTCTCAGCATTCTCGATAGAACCGTCTAAGATACGATCAATGATAGCTCTAGTATCTTTAATAGAGATACGTTTACCAGTACCATTCCATCCAGTGTTTACCATATAAGCAGTAGCATTGTGCTCTTCCATTTTCTTCACTAGCTCTTCACCGTATTGAGTTGGGTGTAGAGATAAGAAAGCCTTACCGAAACAAGCAGAGAATGTAGGCTCTGGTTTAGTTACTCCACGCTCAGTACCTGCTAACTTAGCAGTAAATCCTGATAAGAAGTAGTATTTAGTTTGCTCTGGAGTTAACTTAGAAACTGGAGGCATAACACCAAAAGCATCTGCAGTTAAGAAGATAACTTTAGTAGCATGTCCAGCTTTAGACACAGGCTTAACAATATTCTCGATATGTTCGATTGGGTAAGATACACGTGTATTTTGTGTTACAGAACCATCGTTAAAGTCAATAATACCATTAGCATCAACAGTAACGTTCTCTAATAAAGCATCACGACGGATAGCACCATAGATATCTGGCTCATTCTCTTTGCTCAAGCTGATTGTCTTAGCGTAGCAACCTCCTTCGAAGTTAAATACACCTTCGTCATCCCATCCATGCTCATCGTCTCCGATTAACTCACGTTTTGGGTCAGTTGATAAAGTTGTTTTACCTGTACCTGATAATCCGAAGAATACAGCTACATCACCATCTTTACCTTTGTTAGCAGAACAGTGCATAGCAGCCATTCCTTTAAGAGGTAAGTAGTAGTTCATCATTGCGAACATACCTTTTTTCATCTCACCACCGTACCAAGTACCACCGATAACTTGAATCTTCTCAGTCAAGTTGAACGCGATATAAACCTCAGAGTTTAATCCGTAATCTTTATAGTCTTTGAAAGTAGTTTTAGAACCATTCATTACTACGAAGTCTGGCTCACCGAAGTTAGCTAACTCTTCTGCAGTAGGACGGATAAACATATTAGTTACGAAGTGCGCTTGCCACGCTACTTCCATAATAAATCTAACTTTTAAACGAGTATTCTCGTTAGCTCCACAAAACGCATCAACAACGAATAATCTTTTTCCAGATAACTGATTAACAGTATTCTCTTTTAAAGCATTCCAAGTTCTGTTATCGATTGGTTTGTTGTCATTTGGAGATTCTGGTGAATTCCACCATACTGTGTTTTCTGTAACTGAATCTTTAACGATGTACTTATCTTTAGGAGAACGTCCTGTAAACTCTCCAGTCATTACGTTAACTGCACCTAGCTCAGTTACAACTCCTTTATCATACCCTGTTAAGTTAGGGTTAGTTTCTTCATTATATAAAACGTCGTACGAAGGATTATAGATTACCTCTACAACATCTTTAATACCATATTTTTCCAGTGAAATTGATTCAGAAATATCCATTTTCATTATTTAGGTTGTGTATTAATTTGTTTGCAAACTTAGAAATAAATTTAAAATATAAATATACAAAAGAATTATTTAATCATGTTTTTACTTTTATACGCCTGAATTCCAGCATATAGCCATGCAACAATGAACAATACTCCTCCTACAGGAGTAATTGGACCAACAACTCTTAAGTCTATGGTTATCATATCTTTAAAGGTAAGAAGGTATATAGAACCGCAGAAAAACAATATTCCAAACAAAACCAGATACATAACTATTTTTTTAGCCTTGTCTGAAAATATTCCGCATATACCTATAAAAAGTAAAAAAAGTGCGTGGTACATTTGATAACGAACGCCAATTTCAAAAGTAGCTACTTGAGCCTCTGTTACAACTTTCTTTAGACCATGAGCTCCAAAAGCCCCTAGCATAATACCAATTGCGCCGATTATAGCAGCTATAAATATAACTTTTCGTCCCATTTATTTTTCTTTCAAATATACAACTTATCAGACAAATAGCACATTAAAAATTTTGTAGAATTTAATCTATTTATTGAACTACTAATTTTTGTATCTTGAAAAACCAACTAGAATATTATGACAAAAGAAATTTTAATAGTAGGAGCAGGCAGATCCAGCTCTTCATTAATCAAGTATCTCTTGGACAAATCAGACTCAGAGAACTTACACCTTACTATAGGAGATTTATCTCTAGAATCCGCGAAGCAAAAAGCGATGAATCATCCTAATGCTACGGCGATCGCATTTGACCTATTCAACGAAACAGAAAGACAAACCTTAGTACAGAAAGCAGACATTGTAGTTTCTATGTTACCTGCCATACATCACTTAGAACTAGCTAAAGACTGTGTGAAGTATAAAAAACACATGGTTACGGCATCTTACATCAGCCCTGCTATGCAAGAACTCAATGAGGAAGTAACTAAAAACAACCTCATCTTCATGAACGAAATAGGCTTAGATCCAGGGATAGACCACATGAGTGCGATGAAAATTATACATGATATCGAAAGAAAAGGAGGGAAAGTCATCTCTTTTGAATCTTTCTGTGGTGGACTAATCGCTCCAGAATCTGACAACAATCTATGGAATTACAAATTCACTTGGAACCCTCGCAATGTAGTATTAGCTGGACAAGGTGGTGCAGCTAAATTCTTACAAGAAGGCCAATATAAATACATCCCTTACAACAAAGTATTTAGACGTACTGAGTTTTTAGATGTAGAAGGATATGGAAAGTTCGAAGCTTACGCCAATAGAGATTCTCTAAAATACAAAGATGTCTATGGACTTCGTGATGCTAAAACCATCTTTAGAGGTACGATCAGAAGAGTAGGATACTCTAGAGCCTGGAATCTTTTTGTAGAATTAGGAATAACAGATGATAGCTATACTATAGATAATTCTGAAGAGATGACCTATAGAGAGTTTATCAACTCCTACTTGCCCTACCACCCTACAGATACTGTAGAGACCAAACTAAGATTAGCACTAGGTATTGACCAAGATGACATTATATGGGACAAGCTACTAGAGCTAGACTTATTCAACCCAACTAAAAAAATAGGATTAAAGAAAGCGACTCCTGCACAAATCTTAGAAAAGATCTTAAGTGATTCTTGGTCATTAAGCCCAGAAGATAAAGACATGATCGTGATGTATCACAAGATAGGATACGAACTACATGGACAGAATCACCAGATAGACTCACGTATGGTCTGTATAGGAGATAATCAGATCTACACTGCTATGGCTAAGACAGTAGGTCTTCCTGTAGCTATCGCTACGCTAAAAATATTAAAAGGAATCATCACTACACCAGGTGTACAGATGCCAATAGAAGAGGAAGTATATACTCCTATTCTCAAAGAATTAGAAGAGAATGGCATTCACTTTATAGAAGAAGAAGTTCCTTATTCAGGATATAACTAACTAAAAAAAGCTCCAGTATCGGAGCTTTTTTTCACTATCTTATTTCGGAATAGAACTAATCAATCCCTTTGTGTACTCAGTCTTAGGGTGAGCATACAACTCATCTGCCTCGCCTATTTCCTCTATCTTACCTTTATTCATCACCATCACCTGATCAGACATATACTTCACTACAGACAGATCATGAGATATAAATATATAGGTAAAGTTATACTTATCCTTCAAATCGTTTAGTAGATTCAGCACCTGAGCTTGTACAGATATATCTAGTGCAGACACAGACTCATCACAGATGATCAGTTTAGGTTGTACCGCTATCGTCCTAGCGATACCGATACGCTGTCTCTGTCCTCCAGAGAACTCATGTGGATAACGGCTAAATACAGACTCATCTAACCCTACTCGGTATAGTATTTCGATCACTCTCTCCTTTCTATCCGCATCACTACTTCCTATCTTATGTACTTTCATAGGTTCTAGAATAGCTTCTCCTACAGTCAGACGAGGGTTTAAAGACGAATACGGATCCTGGAATACAATCTGTATATCTTTTCTAAACACCCTAAACGCCTTAGAAGAAAGCTTCGTAATGTCTTGACCTTTATAGAATATCTGTCCTTTAGTAGCTCTATCGAGTTGTAGGATGACATTGCCTAATGTAGATTTACCACACCCACTCTCACCCACTAGTCCAAGTGTCTCACCTTCATATACATTAAAACTAATATCTTGTAGCGCGTGGAATACCCCTTTTTTAAACAGTCCTCCATTAATGACATAATCCTTGAACACATTCCTAATCTCTAGCAACGGAGCATTACTATATAACTTTTCTAATCTATCTTTTCTATCCTCAGTAGTCACCACATCTCTCACCACCTTATTATTCAGAAAGTCTCCTATCGTAGACAGTCTTTTTAATCGCTCTGTAAGAGAAGGTCTAGACGCTACTAAGGCTTTAGTATACATATCTTGTGGATTGTTAAACACTTCTGTTGACTTTCCTTGTTCTACGATATCCCCTTTATACATCACTAGAATACGGTCGCTGATAGACGACACTAGATTCAAGTCATGAGAGATAAATAAGATACTCATCTTATTATCGCGTTGTAGGTCTTTCAGTAGATTAATGATTTCGTTTTGCACAGTCACATCTAATGCTGTCGTAGGCTCATCAGCTATCAGTAGCTTAGGCTTGCACGCTACAGCCATAGCGATCATGACTCTTTGCTTTTGTCCACCAGAGATTTGGTGAGGGTATTTAGTATAAACTTGATTAGGATTAGGCAATTTAACTCTATCGAAAAGGCGTAACACCTCTTCTCTTAAAGCCTTTCCTCTGAGCGAAGTATGCTCTCGAAGTATCTCAGCCACCTGTTCGCCACAAGTAATAGAAGGATTTAGAGCACTCATCGGCTCCTGAAATATCATAGATATCTGAGCTCCACGCAACAGTCGGAACTCACTATCTGTATTATGCGTAATATCTTTTCCTTCAAACACGATATTACCCGAGCTAATACGAGATATTTCTCGAGGCAATAGCCCCATTAACGCAAGTGATGTAACTGACTTACCAGAACCCGACTCTCCTACTACACCAAGAATCTCGTTAGCATAGATATCAAAAGAGCTACTTTTGATAATAGTATTCCAAGATTTCTCTTTCAGAAAATCGATTTGTAAATCCTTTACAGATAATATAGGTATATTTTCTTTCATTTTTTATATTCAGTACGATCACTAGAATAACAAAAATATATAATAATTGTGATATAGTATAAGCTATCTAATAAACTAATTAAACATCTATACTATACCACAATTTTTACAGAATATACGAACATACTACGCTACTTTTACTTGGTCATATTCCTTGACTAACGTAACGATAGTAGGAGTTTTTTCTTTAAAATTTGCAAACATTGGGCAAGCTGATTTTACAGCATCTAGCCATTCTTTTAGCAACACTATAGATGCCTCAGAAGTAGGTTTTACGATTACATCTACTCTGTTGAAGTGGTCTAAGCTATCCTTTTCGAAGCCTTCCCCTTTTATCACACCAGACACTTCTATCTGAATAGATTTTAGATCTAACCCCAATGTATTACCGATTAATTTTCCCACTGCGTGGATACTACCTGCTAGCTTAGCTAATAATAACTCTGCAGAGTTCGCATTCACGTCTCTTACTAATTCTCTTCCATCTTTCACTGTGAAAGAGTAGTTGGCTGTTTTTACAGCGAATTGTTGTTCCCTTACTGAGAAGCCCAACACTTTTAAAACTTTACTTTCCATTCTTTTAATTATTTATAAAATTGACACTATACAAAAAGGTCCCTTCAGCTATCTGCCAAAAGGACCTTCTTATTTATTCTTAACTATAAAAATAGTATGATCAAAACAAGCTATCTCTCTTGGCTACGTATGTATACATCGAATGCTTAGGAAAACAAATTCCCTTATATGATGTTGACGTTAATAGATTATAGACTAAATTCATTACTTTATTTTTATATGTTTCTTTCTTAAAAAAAATAAGCCCCTGTGAGGTACAGAGGCTTATTAAATATCTTTATACGTATCCAAAGACAGCTCTATACCATAAACGATGCATTCTTCTTAGAGAATACACATTTTGTTGAATAAACCATATTTGAATAAATTTTCTGCATTACTATTTCCTTATTTGAAGTCAAAATTAGAAAAAAATTATTTTAACAACAAGCACTAACCAATGTTTTTTAATATTTCTTTAACTTAAACAGAAAATATCTCGCTCTGACTTAATAGTTCCTCACGCTTAAATCTCAGCAAAACCTGTGCCACTGCTACCACATCTTTCTCACAATACACGATTATTCTGTCAATATCTTTATCTTCATAATACACCTTAGCCACCTCACTCCCGTCTATATCGTCTTTAGGAGAGGGTATACCTAATATTCTAGTCAAAAGCCTTAAAGATGTAAAATGTTTATAATCTCCTATCTTCCACATTTCCATAGTATCTAGATGATTCACCTCCCACGGTTTTTTCCCAATAATACACAGTTTGTTGGGGATTTTTACCTCATTTATCAACATCCGCCTCACAACAAAGGGAATATCAAATTCCTTAATATTATGCCCACATAGAACGCGAGTAGGATCATTAAAATATTCGTCTATTAAATTAGAAAACTCTTGTAACAGACGGCGTTCCTCTCCTGCAAAGGATTTTACCCTAAACTGTCTATCCCCATTCTTATAGGTAAAATACCCCACTGAGATACATACCACCTTACCAAACTCTGCCCAAATCCCTGCACGTTCATAAAACTCCGCTGCAGTCTGCCCATCTCTTCTCTGATAAGCCGTCTTGATATCAAACAGATCTTGCATCTCCTCATCTAGATCATTAAAAGCAGGCACTTCAGGCACTGTCTCAATATCAAAAAAGAGTAAGCTATCTAGCATCACATTTCTAAGCATATCTTATTTCCTTTGGTTCAACATATTATAAGCCTCATCGATATAAGTATACAGATCGTTACTATGAGGATCTTCCTCTGTCTGTAATCCCTTTAAGTGTCCTAGACGCACAATGATCACATTATCCTTAGGAGACACGATCACGAACTGTCCTAAATGACCTCGCATATAGAAGAAATCTTGTCCATTGTGATTCACTAACCACCAACCATAGCCATACTCAGGCGCATCTTTAAAACGTGGAGTAACTGACTTTTTAATAAACGTACTATCTAATATCATATCACCGTTCCACAATCCCCCGTCTTTATACAACTTACCAAATCTAGCAAAATCACGTGCATTACTCGTAAAACAACAGTATGACTTCTCTACACCATCCCCTTCATGATCTATCTGCCATAACGCTGGATTCTCTGCTCCCATAGGCTTCCAGAAATGTTCTGATATATAATCCGTCATATACTTACCAGTAGCTTTCTCTAACACCATCGTCAATAGCTCTGTATCTCCACTTTTATAAATAAACTCTTGTCCAGGCTTATCCTTTATCTCTAAGCCTAGCATTACATTTCTCAAATCTTTATCAAAATAAGCTCTCGTCACCACTGAGAACGGACTGTAATATGCCTCATCCCAATCTAATCCTGACGCCATAGAAGACAGGTCTCCTACAGTCACTTCGTCTTTATACTTCCCTTTTAACTCTGGTAAAAACTCTATTACCTTCTGATCTAAGCTCTTGATCTCACCCCTCTGTAATGCCTTACCTAAGGCTGCAGATACGATACTCTTAGCCATCGAGAAAGAGTTAGTATAAGAGTCCTTTCCATACCCGTCATAATAAGCCTCATAGAAGATACTATCATTCTTGATGACTAAATAAGCTATAGACTCCAGTTCTTTATGCGTATTCTCTAAGTTGTCACTCGCTTTTATCGTATTATAATCCTTCGTGAATGCCCACGGCTGCCCTACATCATTCTTAATCTCCCTAGTCGGAAAATATTTATAATCATCTAAGAATGCTGTCTTATATCCATTAAAGTATATGGTACGCACCGCCGTAAAGAGGTAATCCACTTTAAATATATACATCAGTGCCACAACTAGCGCTATCAAAATCACTAGCCACTTCAGAACTTTCTTTAATACCTTCATAATAGTTTAAATAATTGGTTCCTATAAATTTAGAAAAATAAATCACTTCTCTAGCAGTTATTTTTAATAACACCTTTTAATATGATCACATCACGATGACTCTATTTGGAGTATTTGGCTATTAATTACCTTTTTGACCTATTATGAAGTTCTACATAGAGCATAATCCACTCTACATCAACACTTCCTGTTTATTAATGTAATTTCTGTTCGGATAGTGTTCGGAAATACCAAGTAAATACTAGGGTTAAGAGGTGTTTTTGCGAACTGTACTAATTCTCTATCCGAACCATCTATACAGTAGATCTACAGTATATATCGCTATTTACGGTCTAAGCAAACTCTAAATAGACTAATAATCATAAAACTACAGGAGTATTTGGTCAACGTTCAATCTAGGATTATATTTGTGCCTTTAATTATTACTTGAATTTCGATTATGCATTTTATATCACCAGAGTTAGAGGATTATGCGGCAAGACACTCAGAAAATGAGCCTGAGTTATTAGCCAAACTAGATAAAGAAACGTACCAAAAAGTACTACAGCCTAGAATGCTGAGTGGTCACTTCCAAGGTCGTTTTTTGAGTATGATCTCTAAGCTAGTTAACCCTCAGCACATATTAGAGGTAGGTACATTCACCGGATATGCTACACTATCACTAGCAGAAGGGCTGAGAGCTGATGGTACTATCGATACAATAGATGTAAACGAAGAGTTAGTAGACTTTCAACGAAAATACTTCGATATGTCTGACTATGGGCATCAGATCACTCAGCACTTAGGTAGTGCATTAGACATTATCCCTACTTTAGATAAGAAGTTCGACCTAGTGTTCTTAGATGCAGATAAAAAGAATTACACAAACTACTTTCACCTCATCATCGAGAAGATGAATAAGGGAGGAATCATCCTATCTGATAATGTCCTATGGTCTGGTAAGGTAGTAGAAGATATCAAATGGAATGATAGAGCTACTATAGAGATCGATCAGTATAATAAATTACTAAAAGAAGATCCTCGTGTAGAGACGATACTATTACCGATAAGAGATGGACTAACAGTATCAAGAGTACGATAACAAAAAAGGCTTAAAATATAGATTCTAAGCCTTTTTTTAGTGTTAGTTAAACTAACTTATATTTCTTTTCTACCCATTTAAATCCTTGGTAGAATAATGTTCCTGAGATAATTCCTGCACACATTCCTACGAAAATGTCTGTAGGGAAATGCAATGACAAGTAGATTCTACTATATGCAAATACGAGTGGGAATATAAATACTAAAAACGCGTACTTATAATATCTTCTCAATATTAAGAATAAGAACAGCATCGTCGCAGTAGAGTTAGAGGCATGTCCTGAGAAGAAACTCAGTGAACTACTGCACTTCACTACTCTAAGCATCGCTTTAATATCCTCTGTACTACACGGTCTAGGGCGACCTACTGTACTTTTGACTAGATTAGTAGACTGATCTGTAAAGGCGATAAGCCCTGCTATGAACAACAGGATAATACCCAGTGTCTTTAGGGATACTTTCTTATATACTAGGTAAAGTAATAAGAGGTAAAACGGAAGCCAGTTAAACTGCTTCGTGATAAATAACCAAAATGGGTCAAATGTAGGAGTACCTAAGTTGTTTAAGAACAGCATTAGTTCCTTATCCCACTGCACAATTGTTTCTAACATTAAAGTTGTCTTTTTATTGGCCCTGTAATATTCTCAATGTCCTCTTTCTGCTTCTCTACTTCATTCTGAATATCCTTCATAGGATTAATATCTATATCGAAAGTCTCTGTTATATCTTTTTTAATACCAGACTCTTCTGCGCTTTTATTGATTTCGTGTTTGATATCGTTTGTTGCATTCTTTAACTGAGCCATAAACTTACCAAAGGTACGTGCCATCTCTGGAACCTTATCAGAACCAAACAACATTAAAATTATAATAATGATGAAAAATATTTCACCCCCTCCGATTCCAAACATAAATATTCGTTTTTCTATTTATAAGGTTACAAATCTACGAAGTTTATTAAATTCTCACATAGATTTTATCTAAAACCATTTGTTAAACTATTCTATCTTAGTCTGCTTCACTTCTAGATCTAACTTCTCCTGGATCAGCTCTATAAACTCTAAGGCAAGTTCTCCAGCCCTACTAGCGACTTTCTTTTCGTCTACTATATTCGTGTTCAGAATAGAAGACATTAACTCATCTGTAGCTACATAATAGGCAAACCCGTAAACATAATCTTTAGGAATGCTGTAATCTTTAGTCAGCTTTTCTGGGCTAATATACATTAAGAACTTATCTTTTCGTCCTTCTTGTCTTTCATAAGCTAATGCTTTCTTCAGCATCTTAGTACGTCCTGAAATCATATTCACTATCGCATCTACAGAAATCAGTCCACTTCCTGTAGTAGCGGTATATAACTTACGCTCAGCTGGTGTACGTATCTTAGTCCCTTTAGGGATTAGCCCTAGAGATTCTGAAGTGATCTTCGTGATCACTATTTCGTCTAATTCATAATAGAGTGAGTTAGGCTCTAGTGGTATTAAAATAATATCTCTCTTTAAATCTATATCATCTAACTGATGTCTATATCCTAGAAAAACAGGTCCTGAAAACATAATCGTATCATTCTCCTGTGCCTTCAGTTTAAAATATCCTCCAGGAGCAGTCATCGTAGACTCTCCAGTATTAATATTCGCTACATATACCCCATCTAATCTCTTCGTTCTAGATACAATCTTACCATCTATCATCTTTCTTTCTTGCGCGAAAACAACAGAAAAGTTCAATATTAATAGAAAGGCTACAAATATTCTCATCATTCCTTAATTATAATTGTAAAAATATTCCATTCTATAGGATACACAAATTTTACCCTCGCAAACTTATGTTAAATAAAACAATGTGCTTATAAACACTATAACTGATCCTGTTTAAATAACGACCTATAACTAGATAAATCACTTATTTAATCGCTCTGCCCCGGTACTTGTTGTTCTAATTCTTTAAAAGGTCTGTCCTTAATCACTTCTAAGAAGTCGACTGCTACAGGAGCAATCACTGTCTCTAGGTAAGTCATATCTACAGGTGTTACCTCTAGTGCTTCTTTTACCTTCTCATCGTTCACTGCATAAAGAGCAAAACTCTCTACGTAGTCATAAGGTATCTTATATTTATCAACCAATAGCTCATCACTTACGTAGTCTAAAAATTTATCTGCTCTAAACCCGGCACGCTCATAGACCAGCGCTTTCTTAAGCATCTTAGTTCTACCGTTGAGCATATTGATTAAAGGTGCGATAAGACCAGAAGTAGCATAAGCTAGCTGTCGTTCCATAGGACTAGGCCCTTTAGACTTATAAGTATATTTAGGGTATGGAGACTTATTCTTTTTCGTAACAACTATTTCGTCCAATACCTCTCCTATAGTATTTCTTTCTAAAGAAAACAGAACAAGGTCTCTGTTTAAATCTACTTCAGTAATCATATACACATGTAATAGGTATGATAAACTAACGAATCTCAAAGTATCATTCGCTTCCCCCTGCAGACTGAAGTATCCCTTATCATCTGAAAATACAGAAGTTCCTTTAGAAGCATTAAGAACCAACACTTCATCTCTATCGCCATCTCTAAAAAGAATTTTTCCATTTAATGTCTTTAATCCTTCTTGAGCTAATACAAATTCTCCCAAAAGAAGAGTTACTATAATGGCAATGTATTTTATATTCTTCATATACTAGTTTATAAAGTGTTCACTTCTAAGCAAGCAAAGCATTGATAAACTCTGCTAACATTCCTAAAACTCAAAATAAGTATTCAATAAAACTTCCATCTAACCACACCCATCTATCTCTATTACCTCAATGCCCCCCGATCTATTTAAATCTCTAATAACTCAGAGGTGATCAAAAGAAGAGAAGTTACACCTCCTCTATTCTTCTAGAACAAGCAAATACTACAAGACTAGGAAGAAGTATAAGTAAGCTATAATAGGTTATTTTGTCTTCGTTTTGACCATTTCTAGAAAATCTAATACAATTGGAGCTATCATTCTTTCTAAGAATTTAGTATCAATTATCGTAGCATTTACGATATCTCTTATCTCTTCTCTAGACACAGCATAGTACGCAAAGCTCTCTACATAATCAGGAGGTATCTTATAATACTCTACTAACCTTTCTTCATCTATCGTGTTTAACAACTTACTTACTCTGAAGTCCTCCCTCTCATATGCTAGATTCTTCTTAAGCATGGCAGTCCTACCAGATAATAAATTCACCAGTGGATCTAATATTCCTGTAGTAGCTGTTCTGAGCTTTCGTTCTGCAGGAGTATATCTTTTCGTATATTTATTTGTAAATCCTTGTCCTCCTGCATCTACTTTAGTGATTAGAATCTCGTTTAATCTCGTACTTAAATCAGGCAAGGGTTCTAAGGGAAATAAGAGCACACCTCCCTTTATATCTGCTTCTGCTATGACATAAGTATATTCCATATGATATACACTACTAAATCGTATAGTATCTTGTGGTTCTCCATATATATCAAAATAACCTTTCTTATCCGCTAATGTCGTTTTGCTTCTATTGATATTAGTGACCACAGTCCCATCTAAATCACCTCCACGAGTGACTAGCTTACCACTTATCATCCCTCCCTGTTCTTGAGCCAAACCGTGACCTATCCCAGTTAACAAGATTAATAAAGTCAATAACTTCTGAATTATATTCATTACAATACTTCTATTTATTGGAAGACAATACTCTGCCTTGACAGCCTTCTTTATATTATACTAAATATGACCTTGTACACATATCATATTTCTTCTTCCTTCTTATTCTTAATCATTTCTAGAAATTCAAATACCACTGGTGTAAGCTCTCTTTCTAATTCATTGACATTAACCATTCCTACATTGAGTAACTCTTTTATTTCTGTTTTTTCTACTGCATAATACGCAAAACCCTCCACATAATCTAAAGGTATTTGATAGTAATCAACTAATCGTTCGTTAGTAACCACTTCTATCAGCTTATCTACTCTGTGGTCTGTCTTCTCATAAGCAAGGTTCTTCTTAAGCATACTCATTCTCCCTGACAGCATATTTACAAAGGGATCTATTGGTATCATTCCTCCACCTGTTTTAGCAGTTCTGAGTTTGCGTTCTGCAGGTGTGTACCTCTTCGTATATTTATCTGTAAAGCCTAGTGCATCACTATCTATCTTCGTGATGACAATCTCGTCAAGTCTATTGATGCTGTATAACGGTTCTAATGGAAATAGTACAGGACTGCGCTTGATATCAAATTCGTTAACTACATACTGATACTCTGTATGATTAGGACTGATAAATCTTATCGTATCATTAATATGACTGCGAATAGAGAAGTACCCCTTATCATCAGATAATACAGAAATGTCCTTTGAAGAATTTAGAATCACTATTCCTTCAAAGTTTCCGTCTCTAGTCACTATTTTTCCATTAAGAACGGATGGGGAGTCCTGAGCAAGGTGAATACTACTTACAAAAAGCAGTATTATACTCAAGAGTTTTTGAGTTAGGTTCATGATAGTGTTTTATAGTTAGGTGAACATTTGCAGGTGAAAAGGCAAATGTTCTATTTAAACGACTTATTTTTACAAAAATTATTTATCCACATGAAAAATCTAATTATTGCGAGTACTTCTACCATATATAATGGAACTTATCTAGAGTACTTATTACCGACATTAAAAGAACATTTTAAGAACATATCAACACTATTGTTTATTCCTTATGCAAGACCAGGAGGCATCACGCATGATCAATATACAGAAAAAGTAAGAACCGCTTTTGCTACTATCAATATTGATGTCAAAGGAATACATGAGTACACTAACCCAGTAGAAGCTTTACAACAAGCAGAGGGAATCTTCACAGGAGGAGGAAACACCTTCTTATTGGTACAACAACTCTATAAAAACAATGTACTGAATGCGGTAATAGATGTTGTAAACAACGGAACTCCTTATCTAGGATGTAGTGCGGGAAGTAATATCTGTGGACTAACAATGGAAACGACTAATGATATGCCTATCGTATATCCTCCTTCATTCAAGACATTTGGTTTCGTACCCTTTAATCTAAATCCTCATTACCTAGACCCTATCGAAGGTTCGACTCATATGGGAGAAACTAGAGAAACACGTATCAATGAGTTCCACGCTTTTAATACACAACCTGTAGTAGGGCTTAGAGAAGGTAGTTGGTTAGAAGTAAAAGGTGACCGAATCACTCTAAAAGGTGAATTAGACGCTAGAATATTTGAGCAAAATAAAGAAGCTTATGAAGTAAAAACTAATACAGACTTAAGCCATCTTAACTAAACAAAAAAAGCCCTAACAAATGTTAGGGCTTTTTTTATAGAGCGGAAGACGAGGCTCGAACTCGCGACAACCAGCTTGGAAGGCTGGAGCTCTACCAACTGAGCTACTTCCGCAGATGATGTTATTTTAAAACCTACATCAGGTTTGTAGAGCGGAAGACGAGGCTCGAACTCGCGACAACCAGCTTGGAAGGCTGGAGCTCTACCAACTGAGCTACTTCCGCAGATGATGCTATTTTAAAACCTACATCAGGTTTATAGAGCGGAAGACGAGGCTCGAACTCGCGACAACCAGCTTGGAAGGCTGGAGCTCTACCAACTGAGCTACTTCCGCAGACGATGTTATTTTAAAACCTACATCAGGTTTGTAGAGCGGAAGACGAGGCTCGAACTCGCGACAACCAGCTTGGAAGGCTGGAGCTCTACCAACTGAGCTACTTCCGCTTTTGTGGATGCAAATATAATGCTATTTTTAATTTTGATGCAAGCATTTTAGTTGATTTTTTTTAAATAATTCTTCAATTAAATGTTTTCTATCATAATATCAAATAGATGCAAAAATGTTCCTACTATAAAATACATCTTATATAGACGCCATCTAAATAATTAAGAAACTTTTAAGTTTGGTTGGTTCGGTAATTACAAAACTAACCGTATATTTGCATCTCTCAAAACATTAAAGTAAAATGCAATACGACCAAAATTTAGTAGACTTATTCCAAGATTATTGCGCTCACCATGAACTGGTGCACCACTTCTCACCATTAACTGCACAGATTTATACATACATTATGTTTAATAATAACAGAGATGGCGTGACTTTTGATGAATTAGTTGAAAGATTAAATGCAAGTAAGAGTTCTGTCTCTACAAGTTTAAATCTATTGATTTCGAATAACCAAATTGAGCATTTCAATAAGATTGATGAAAGAAAAAGATACTTCAGATTGAACCCTAACTATATGACTCTAAGATTACAAATCATTAGAGATGTATTAGAACGTGAGCATGCATTGTGTCTTAAAATGCTTAAATTCGTTGATGAAGGTGTTTTAAAAACAGACAATTGCAACAATAAAGTAGAACTTTATATAGATCATTTAGCAAAAAGTAAAAGTCATTTAGCAGATACAATAGAAAAATTAAAAAGTACAAATTAAGTAATTATATGAAACGTTATTTACAATCGATCACTTTCGCTGCAATCGCTATCACTGTAGCGTCATGCGGAAATAAAGATCAACAGCAAGGGGGACCTCAGGCATTACCTTACAAAGTAATCGAAGTACCTACTCAAAATGTAACAGGTTATAAAAACTACCCTACTAATATCCAAGGGAAAGTTGCTAGTAGCGTTCGTGCTAAAATAGCTGGATACATTCAAGAAGTTTATGTAGACGAAGGTGCAATCGTTAGAAAAGGACAACCTCTATTTAGACTTGAGACGAACACTTTAAACGAAAGTGCTGATGCAGCTAAAGCAGCAATCAGAACAGCTGAAGCTCAAGTTAATGTTGCTCAAGTAAACGTTGACAAATTAGTACCTCTGGTAAACAAAGGGATTATCAGTAAAATCCAGTTAGAAACTGCTGAAGCTAACTTAGCTAGTGCAAAGAGTCAAGTAGCTAATGCTAAAGCACAACACAAAAGTATAGTTGCTAATATTGACTACGCTGTGGTTAAAAGCCCTATCGATGGTATTGTAGGACAAATTAACTTCCGTGAAGGGGCATTAGTAAGCCCTAGTGACCCTCAACCGTTAACTGTAGTATCAGATGACAGTAGTGTATTTGCTTATTTCACACTTAATGAAAAAGAATACTTCGATTTCTTAGAAAAAATAGAAGGTAAATCTTTAAAAGAGAAATTAAGTCACTTACCTACAGTAAAATTACAGTTAGCTAATGGACAAGTGTATGAAGAACCTGGTAAAATCGAAACTATCTCAGGTCAAATTAATCCAACTACGGGTACAGTACAGTTAAGAGCTGCTTTTAACAACCCTAACAGATTGTTGGCTAATGGTAATAGTGGTACCTTATTACTTCCTAACGAATATACTAATGTATTAGTAGTTCCTGAATCAGCTACATTCGAACAACAAGGTCAGGTATATGTATATACTGTGGCAAACGATACAGCTAAGGCTACTAAGATCGAAGTAATCGATAGAATCAACAAGTTGGCAATCGTAAAAGATGGTGTCAAAAAAGGAGAAAAAATCATTGGAACAGGCTTAGGAACACTGCGCAGTGGATCTCCTATAACTCCAGTACCAGAGAAATTTGAAAAAATTAACGAAGACATCAAATCAACATTCTAAAGTATGTTAAAAACATTTATTGAAAGACCTGTATTATCTACAGTTATTTCTATACTTATAGTAATACTAGGGGTACTGGGATTAACAGTACTTCCAGTTACGCAATATCCAGATATTGCGCCGCCTACTGTACAGATTGCTGCTTCATATCCTGGAGCCAATGCTGAGACAGTAATGCAATCTGTTGTTATTCCTATTGAAGAACAGGTGAACGGGGTTGAAAACATGGACTATATTACCTCTACAGCATCGAATGATGGTAGTGCTAGTATTCAAGTTGTGTTTAAACAAGGAGTTGACCCGGATATCGCTGCAGTAAACGTACAAAACCGTGTGGCACGTGCTACACCACTTTTACCAGCAGAGGTAACGCGTTCAGGGGTAACTACTCAGAAACAACAAACAAGTGCATTAATGTTCTTGTCTTTCTATTCGACAAGCCCTAACTACGATGCTATTTACATCCAAAACTACATGAATATTAACGTTATTCCTGTACTAAAACGTGTAAGTGGTGTTGGGGATGCACAGGCTTTTGGTTCTCGTAACTACTCTATGCGTATTTGGATTGACCCTGCTAAGATGAAAGCTTAT
The DNA here is from genome assembly GCF_001485415.1 of Myroides odoratimimus. GTDB lineage: Bacteria > Bacteroidota > Bacteroidia > Flavobacteriales > Flavobacteriaceae > Flavobacterium > Flavobacterium odoratimimum. Next base: position 138,963 of record NZ_BCMQ01000005.1, on the reverse strand, counting down.
GGATTAGTTCCTTCTGATGTTGTAAGAGTCCTAAACGAACAGAGTTTAGAGGCTGCTGCTGGTCAGTTAGGTGAAAATAATGCTGAGGCATTCCAATATGTAATTAAGTATAGTGGTAAATATAAAACGCAAGACCAATACGAAAATATCGTAGTAAAATCATTGGGTAATGGACAAGTACTATACTTGAAAGATGTCGCTAAGATAGAATTAGGTGCAATGTCTTATGTAGGTAGTTCTGAACAAAATGGACACCCTGCTGTAGCTATGGCTATCTACCAAACACCAGGTTCTAACGCTCAAGAGATTATTCAGAACTTACATACTGAACTTGAGAATATGAAGACTTCGTTCCCTGATGGTATTAATTATACAGTACTGATGGATACGAACGAATTCTTAGATGCATCTATTAGTAAAGTAATCAGCACACTTATAGAGGCATTCTTACTAGTATTCGTAGTGGTATATATCTTCTTACAGGATTTCCGTTCTACGTTAATTCCTTTAATTGCTGTACCAGTTGCAATTATAGGTACGTTCTTTTTCTTAAGTGTATTCGGGTTCTCAATTAACTTGTTAACACTGTTTGCACTTGTACTGGCCATCGGTATTGTGGTGGATGATGCCATCGTGGTAGTAGAGGCTGTGCATGCGAAGATGGAAGAGACAGGCCAAGATGCTAAAGAAGCGAGTTTAAACACCATGAGTGAGATTTCAGGTGCTATTATCTCGATTACATTAGTAATGTCTGCTGTATTTATACCTGTAACCTTTATTCCAGGTCCTACAGGAGTATTCTATAAGCAGTTCGGTATTACACTTATTGTTGCGATTTTAATTTCGGCTGTTAACGCCTTGACCTTGAGTCCTGCATTATGTGCACTGTTCTTAACTCAACATGGAGCTCATGGAGAAGGAAAGAAAAGAAACTTTGTTCAACGCTTCTTTGATGCATTCAACGTTGCATTCAACAAATTAACTCACAAATATGGTAACTCATTTAAGTTCTTATTAAAACATAAATGGACTACGTTTGCCATCTTACTTGCGTGTTTAGGTATTACATATTATGCTGCTAAAACAATGCCTAGTGGATTCGTACCAAACGAAGACCGTGGATTCATCATGGGTAATATCGAGTTACCTGCTGGTGCTTCTCAAGACCGTGTAACGAGTTTACAACAACAGTTCTCTAAAGTAGTACAGCAAATCCCAGGAGTAGAAGGGGTAACTATCGTATCAGGATTCTCATTCATCAACGGACAAGGTTCTAACTACGGTATGGCGATGATTAAGCTAGACGACTTTAAAGATAGAACTACACCTGAGTTAGCAACTGATGCGATCATTGGTAAACTGTTTGGTATCGCTGCTACACAGTTCCAAGATGCTAGAATGATTTTCTTCCAACCGCCAAGTATACCAGGTTTCGGTATGTCTTCAGGTTTTGAGATGAAATTATTAGATAAAACTGGAGGTGCGCTTACTGACTTTGACCAAAAATCAAAAGAATACTTAGGAGCATTAATGCAACGTCCTGAAATCTTATATGCTCAGTCATCATTTAATACAAACTATGCTCAATACGAGTTAGACTTAAATATCCCTAGAGCTAAAGAATCAGGAGTACTAGTAAGTGATATTTTCTCTGCTCTTCAAGGGTATATTGGAGGTATCTATGCAGCTGACTTTACTCGTTTTGGTAAACAATACCGTGTAATGGTGCAGTCTTTACCTGAGTACAGATCAGACAAGAATAGCTTAAACGAGATTTATGTAAGAACTGCTTCAGGAGAAATGACTCCGGTAACTCAGTTCGTTGATTTGAAAAAAGTATATGGTCCACAGTCAGTGAACCGCTATAACTTATTTACATCTTCGAATATCACAGGAGCTCCTAAACCAGGATACAGTTCTGGAGACGCAATTAAAGCGGTACAAGAAGTAGCTGCTCAAACCTTGAGCACTGATTACGGTATTGACTTTACAGGTCTATCTCGAGAGGAGATTAGCTCTGGTAACCAAACTGTGATGATCTTTGCTTTATGTATTATTTTCGTTTACTTCTTATTATCTGCTCAGTATGAAAGTTACTTATTACCACTAGCTGTAATCTTATCATTACCTACTGGTATCATGGGAGCGTTCATCGCACAGAAATATGCAGGATTAGAAAACAATATTTACTTCCAGATTGCCCTGGTGATGCTGGTCGGGCTTCTTGCTAAGAATGCTATTCTTATTGTGGAGTTCGCTTTACAGAGACGTCAGCATGGAGAGTCTATAGCAGAGTCTGCAATCAACGGTGCTAAAGCTCGTCTAAGACCGATCTTAATGACCTCTTTTGCCTTCATCTTAGGTATGATGCCATTAGTATTCGCTAAAGGTGTTGGAGATGTGGGTAACAGATCTATCGGTACTGGTGCAGCATTTGGTCTATTGATTGGTACTATACTTGGGGTATTCGTAATTCCAGTACTTTACGCTATCTTCCAATACATACAAGAAAAAATTAAACCGATTAAATTCGTAGAGCACAAGTCAGAATAATATGAAAAAACAAACTTTATATAGAGCTTTACCTATTGCTGTTTTAGCTGTTACTATGCAGTCTTGTATCGTATCTAAAAATTACGAGAGACCTGAAGTAACTAACGAAGCGCAATTCCGTACTGATAACATATCTCAAGATACTCTTTCTATGGCAAATATGTCATGGAAAGAGCTATTCTCTGATCAAACGCTTATTCAATACATTGAACACGGATTAGAAAATAACTTAGATATCAGAATCGCATTAGAGAATATCAATGCTGCTCACGCTTATATGCAACAAGGTAAATGGGGATACGCTCCTACATTAAACCTAGGTGCTAACTATACTCACTCTGTATTATCTAAAAACGGACCTCAAGGTATCGCTTTTGGAGATACTAGAGTTAAAAATGATTTGTATGATGTTACAGGACAGTTCTCTTGGGAACTAGATGTATGGGGTAAAATCAGAAGTGATAAAAGAGCTGCAGGTGCTAGCTACCTACAAACTCTTTCTGCTCACCAAGCTGTAAAAACTCAGTTAATCTCTACTATCGCTACAACGTATTTTCAATTAGTAGCTTTAGATGAACAAAAACGTGTAACAGAACAAACTATCGTAAACAGAACTAACAGTTTAGAAACGATTGAAGCTTTAAAAGAATCTGGACAAGTGAATGAAGTAGCTGTTAAGCAAACTCAAGCACAATTGTTCAATGCAAAAGCTCTTTTAGTTGATCTTGAAAACAATATCAAACTAACAGAGAACGCATTCAGTATTCTATTAGGTAATAATCCTGGTACAATCACTAGAGGAGAACTTAAGAGTCAAAAACTTAATGCTGACCTTTCTGTTGGTGTACCACTTCAATTATTAAGCAATAGACCTGATGTAAGAGCTGCTGAGTATGGATTAATTAACGCTTTTGAAATGACTAATGTTTCTAGAGCGAACTTCTATCCATCTTTCAGACTTACAGCGAATGGTGGTTTACAGAGTTTAGATTTTGATAACTTATTCAATACAAGTTCTTTATTTGCAAACTTCATCGGTGGTTTAACTCAACCTTTATTAAATGGTAGAAAAGTTAGAACTGCACATGAGGTAGCTAAAGCAAAACAAGAATCTGCTTACCTAAGTTATAAACTATCTATTCTTAATGCGTCAAAAGAAGTTTCTGATGCATTATACACTTACCACAGTTCTTCAGATAAGTTAAAACTTAAAAAGCAAGAATACGAAGCATATAACCTAGCTACTGAATACTCAGAAGAGTTATTAGTACAAGGTATGGCTAACTACCTAGATGTATTGACAGCTAGAGAGAGTGCACTTGCTGCAGAATTAAGTTACATTAATACAGAATTAGCACAACTTACCTCTATCGTACAGCTTTATAGAGCTGTCGGAGGTGGTATAAAATAATTTTATAGTTAATTGTTATTCATTAAAAGAGAGTAGTTATTTAGTTAACTACTCTTTTTTTATACATTTGACTTATGAATATCTCTAGATTACTTCTTCCTCTTCTTTTTCCAAAATACACTTGGAAAAGGCCAAATACTCAAAAGCACATTTACTTAACTTTTGACGATGGCCCTATACCCGAAGTCACAGAATGGGTATTAGATATACTGAAGCAGTATCAAGTAAAAGCCACATTCTTCTGCATAGGTGATAATGTGAGAAAACACCCTGCTCTATTCAATAGAATCTTACAAGAAGGACATCAGATAGGCAATCATACTTTTAATCACTTAAATGGCTGGAAAAACGCAAATGAAGTATATATAAACAACTTCTGCTTATCAACGGAAGAAATGGCCAAACACACTAGCTTTGAGAACAGAACACGTCTATTCAGACCTCCTTATGGTAAAATAAAAAAGCAACAAGCTAAACAAGTAATATCAGAAGGATATGACATCATCATGTGGTCACATCTTACCAAAGATTATGATAAGAACACCACTCCTGAAGAATGTTATAAAAGAGCCATAACGAATATGGCTCCTGGAAGTATTATTGTATTTCATGATAGTATCAAGGCTAGTCATAATTTATACTATGCCTTACCTAAGACTATTGACTACTTATTATCTAAAGGGTATACCTTCTCTACGTTATAGTGTCTTAGTGACATTGATAAGAGAGTTTGCATCCATAACACCGCTTTGGCGCCAGATCATACTACCTCTTTTATACAGCATCATAGTAGGCACTTGCTTTATTCTTAAAGCCTCTACTAGTTCACCATTTTTCTCAACATCTATTTTTACTATACGCAACCTATCCCCCATAGCAGCTGCTACATCGATTAAGACAGGATTCATAGTAGTACATGCTTCGTTCCACTGTGCATAAAAGTGGATTAAAACAGGAACATCTGCTGTTACTAACTCTCCGAATTTTGACATATAATATAAATTAACTTTACTATAAACTTCTTTTAATATACAAAAATATCACTTTTTAGCAATATTCTTTACTTTTTTCGCCTTAATTCTATCACTGTGATTTCTGGCCAGATACCTGTACGTCCTTGATAAGCGTGATATCCAAATCCTCTATTTACATAAATATACTTACCCATCTTCTCATAAAGCCCTGCCCACTGCTTATACACATACTGTATAGGACTCCATTTTATAAATCCAGGTATCTCTATACCGAACTGACTACCATGCGTATGACCTGCTAGAGTCAATTGAAAATTCTTTTTGTGTTCTAATATTTTAGCTTCCCAGTGTGATGGATCATGACTCATTAAGATCTTAAAGTCTTTAGAGTTCACTCCTTCTGTAGACTTATCTAAATCTCCTAGTTTCTGAAAGTGTCCTCGTACTCCCCAGTTTTCTACTCCTACCACTGCTATCCGTTGACCATCTTTCTCAAACCACACATGCTCATTTCTCAATAATCTGAAACCTAACTTTGGACTGATATCACAGATATCTTTAAAGTTCTTTTGTCTCTCTTCCTCTGTGTCCCAATGTGCATAATCTCCATAATCATGATTTCCTAATATAGAGTATTTACCATATTTATAATGGCGTATTTTATTGAACACATCATACCACGGAAGCATCTCATCTGCTAGACTATTCACTAAGTCTCCCGTAAATAACAGTGCATCTGATTCTTGACTATTAATTAACTCTACCGCATATCTAATCTTCTCTTCATTGTCAAAACTCCCACTGTGTATATCAGAAATATGGGTAAACTTAAATCCATCAAACGCCTCTGGCAAATCCTCAAACTCTATGATACTCTTCCTAACCTCGAATTTATATCGCCCTATCGTGATACCGTGTAATACTGAGATAAAAGGTATAGACGCTATCCCAAAGGCAAGATGAGATACAAACTTTCTTCGCCCTGGCACGAAAGATTCTTTATCCTCTTTCTTTACTTTAACGCCTTTACTATAATTCCAGATACCTCTACCTATTCTTACTACATCCTCAGTAATTAGTAATATAGTAATAATCGCTTTAGGCAAATAGAATAAGATAACTAAAGCTCCTGCTACTAGCGACTGATGATTCCTAGCGTGATTGCGATCAAACTGTGAAAAACCATATATGATATATATAATACCCAATAAAGAGACCACCACATAGCCCCATCTCATTAGCTTATTTTTAGTCACCTGACGAACAGCCTGAAAACAATAAAACTCTATTATAATAAATACTAACAGTAATACTATAAATCTCCCCATTTCAATAATCTATAAATAACAAATTTAATTTTTTCCAAATGCTTTCAAAGTATCTTTAACAATATTTAATGATATTTATCAAACATCTAAATCACAAAACTTTTGTTCTCTCCTAAGTCCTACTACAAATTCATTATCTTTGAACATATAAATAATTACCCTTAATAAAAAACCACATTATAGATGGCTAATAAAAATCGTCTTTTCTTACTAGATGCCTATGCTTTAATATTTAGAGGATACTACGCATTTATAAAAAACCCTAGAATTAACTCTAAAGGTCTTGATACCTCTGCTATTCTAGGGTTTATGAACTCACTAATAGACGTTATAAAAAGAGAATCTCCTGATCACCTAGCTGTTGCTTTTGACAGAGGTGGTAGTGATTTAAGATTAGAATTATTTCCAGAATACAAGGCTAATAGAGATGAGACTCCAGAAGCCATCAAAATAGCTGTTCCGTATATTAAGCAAATCTTAGAAGCCATGCATATCCCTATCGTAGAAGTGAGCGGGTATGAAGCTGATGACCTTATCGGAACATTGTCTAAACAGGCAGAGAAAGAAGGCTTCGAAGTATATATGGTGACTCCGGATAAAGATTATGCTCAGTTAGTATCTGAGAATATCTTTATGTATAGACCAGCTCGTATGGGGAATGGTATCGAAATATGGGGAGTAGACCAAGTAAAAGAGAAATTCGAAGTAGACTATCCAGAACAAGTGATAGACTTCTTAGGAATGATGGGGGATGCTGTGGATAATATCCCTGGACTACCTGGTGTAGGAGAAAAAACAGCGAAGAAATTTATCAAGCAATACGGTTCTATGGAAAACCTATTAGCCAATACACATGAGCTAAAAGGTAAAATGAAAGAGAATATAGAAGCAAATAAAGAGAAAGGATTACTTTCTAAAAAACTGGCTACTATCATCCTAGACTGTCCTGTACAATTCAATGAAAAAGACTATATACTAGAATGTCCTGATATTGAGAAATCAGAAGCTTTGTTTATTGAACTTGAGTTTAGAAGAATGAAAGAACAATTCGATAAACTATTCAATAAAGGAAAAGAGGCCATTCCTACTCCAACAGTTACTGCTACAACTACAAGTGGAGCTGATGAGCAATTCTCTCTTTTTGGAGATGATTCGAGTAATACCTCTTCCTCTACTGAAGCTTATTTTGGTAATCTAAATACAACTAATCACGTATACCAACTGTGTAATAGCAGTATGGCTATTCGTTTATTAATCCAAAACTTACTAAACCAAAAGTCAGTGTGCTTTGATACAGAGACGACAGGTTTAGACCCTTTTACTGCAGAATTAGTAGGTATAGCTTTCTCTTTTGAAAAAGGGACAGCATTCTATGTACCTTTCCCAGAGAACCAAGACGAGGCAAAGGCGCTTGCACAGCAATTCGCTCCTTTCTTTGAAGCAGAAAATATTGAGAAAATAGGACAAAACCTTAAATATGATATCAAGATTCTAAAACAATATGACATTGTAGTAAAAGGTCCTCTGTTTGACACGATGATTGCTCATTATTTAATCAATCCTGATATGCGCCATAATATGGACGTATTAGCAGAGACTTACCTTAAATATACACCGCAACCTATCGAAGAACTAATCGGTAAAAAAGGAAAGAATCAAAAGACTATGCGTGACATAGATGCCGAGATAGTCAAAGAATATGCAGGAGAAGATGCTGATATCACTTATCAACTAAAAGAAACTTTTGCGCCTCAATTAGTTGCTACACATACACAAGAGTTATTTGACAATATCGAAATACCTCTAGTAAATGTATTAGCAGATATGGAGACAGAAGGTATACGCTTAGATACTGAATATCTAAAGTCGCTATCTGACACCTTATCTACTGACATTAAGCTGTTAGAACAACGCATATTCTTAGAAGCAGGAGAAGAATTTAATCTTGCATCACCAAAACAATTAGGTGACATTCTATTCGAAAAACTTCAAATAGGAGGCTCTAAACCTAAGAAAACAAAAACAGGTCAATATGCTACTGGTGAAGAAATATTAAGTGACTTAGCACCTAAGCACGAGATAGTACGAGACATATTAGAATGGAGACAGTTAGTAAAACTACAAAATACTTATGTAGATGCACTACCTGACCAAGTGAATATAAAAACGAATAGAGTACACACAGAATATATGCAAGCTGTAGCTGCTACAGGTCGTCTTAGTTCTAACAACCCTAACTTACAGAATATTCCTATTCGTACAGAGAGAGGTCGTCAGGTAAGAAAAGCCTTTGTAGCTCGTGATGAGAACTACGTTCTACTAGCAGCCGATTACTCTCAGATAGAACTGCGCATCATAGCAGCACTGAGTCAAGAGCCTAATATGCTAGAATCGTTCCAACGTGGAGAGGATATTCACCGTTCTACTGCTGCTAAGGTATTCAATGTACCTTTAGAAGAAGTAACTAAAGAACAACGTAGTCATGCCAAGACTGTTAACTTCGGTATTATCTATGGAGTATCTGCCTTCGGACTAAGTAATCAGACTAATCTATCCCGCGCAGAGAGCAAGGAGCTAATCGATGCTTACTATGCTACCTATCCTAAACTGAAGAGTTATATCGCTACTCAGATAGATTTCGCTCGTGAGCATGGATATGTACAGACTATCTTAGGTCGTAGAAGATATCTAAAGGATATTCACTCTCATAATGCTGTCGTGAAAGGTGCAGCTGAGCGTAATGCTGTCAATGCTCCTATACAAGGTAGTGCCGCAGACATTATAAAGATAGCGATGATCAATATCAACAAGAAGTTGACTGCTGAGAATTGGAAATCTAAGATGCTACTACAAGTACACGATGAGCTTGTCTTTGATGCTCATAAAGAAGAACTTGAAGCATTAAAGACAATGGTCAAATCTGAAATGGAAAACGCTTATAAACTAGATGTACCATTAATAGTAGACCTAGGTACTGGAGAAAATTGGCTAGAAGCACATTAATTAAAACATATATAGTATCCCCTTGAAGTTTAGATGTCTTCAAGGGGATTTCTTTTGTTCATATTTAGAATCAACTTATTGCATAATGATGAGCATCACTTCTATTTTTAACTACCTACTCTATTACTGATAATAACATTAGCATTTTATTACAATAATCATGTAATCTAGACCTAACTAAATTATTCTATATTTGCCTCAAATAATTATTAAGATAAACAAGATGAAAAAGTTACTAGGCAAAATAATGTTAGGAATCACGGGATGGAAGTACGCTCCTAATAACTTTGACCCAAAAAAAGAAAGGAAGACTGTACTTATCTGCGTTCCTCATACTTCTAACTGGGACTTCTACTACGCATTAGCCTGCTTCTGGATTATGGGGGTACCTATACGCATGTTTATAAAAGATTATTATACTAAAGCATGGTTTGGTTTTTTCTTTAAAGCACTTGGATGTATCGGTGTAGATAGAACCAAAAGACAAAATCTAGTAGAATACGCAGTCAATGTCATTAATACTACTGATGATATAGCTATCATTAATACTCCTGAGGGTACCCGTGGGTATTCTGATCAATGGAAACAAGGGTTTTACCATATCGCTAAATCTGCTAATGTACCTATCGTATTAGGATATGCAGATTATAAAAAGAAAGAATGTGGTATCATTAAACTTGTCCATGTGGAAGATAAAACATTCGAACAAGTATTAGACGAAATCGGCCCTCACTATAATGCAGAGATGGCAAAGTATCCAGAGAACTACAATTCAAAATTATATTAAAGGCTCATAGAAGTAGAAGAGAATAACTACACTAGGTAACCAAAATCTCTTTATGTTACCACTCTTACATTAGACATCTATCAGTTCTAAACGAGATAGATTCAGTACATGACCTTATTATTTCAATATTAAGTCCATAATGACTCCGTTATTTTATAAGATTTTACGGAGTCACTACGGACTCATAACGGACTCACTACGGACTCATTCAAAACCAAAATGCATGTTTTCTCAAATAAAAGCACATGCTGAATAGAGTAAAATCAGAGTTCAAATCACTCAGCATGATCTCCTAGTTTTACTACCATACTATATATACATGTTATAATAAACTCTTTTGTAAGCCACAAAACACGTTTCGACTACAACATCCCTCTTCAAGAATTTTATCTCTTGATAAAGAACACTCCCGTTTGACTGTGATTTACTTTCCTAGTATCATCATTTAATTACAAACTCTACCTCTTTAATAAAACTACCATTATCAGTTGCTAGTTGTTTTATAATCTTATAAGTACCTTTCTCATATTTTAGTTCCTTGCTAAACAAGTTGATATCAAAACCAACTCCTTCACCTGGCCCAATAGGATGAATCATTCTATCAAAACCAATACCTTTCATATCCATCACCTCCCAAGACTTTCCTTTTAGAACGTTGATAGAGTAGTCTGAGCCAGTACTTACTTCTACTGAAGATTGATTAGTTATCGTTAAATGAAGTACTTCAGGTGCTTTATCATAAGCCACTTGTTCTAACACCATAGTTACTTGGTTACTTATACTATCTAGCGACTCTTTCTGATTAGGCGTTTTAGTAACTACTTCTTCGATTACTTCTTCATGTGTTGCCGCTTCTTTCTTTTGTGGACATCCAGCCATTATTAGCGCTAATACTGCCATTACAGGTAATGTGATCTTTTTCTTCATATCATTTATTTTTATTTACTAAATTACTCAAAACAAACATTTTATAATTACAAAAATCAATGAATTTAGTGTACATCGTATCTAGTAAAAAATACTAACCTAAATAGAGCAATTGATATTGGAAGTAGAGTAGCGATACAATTGTTAGTCAAACAATTGAGCGCCAATATTTTCTAAAAAAGGGAGTAGAAATTTGTAAAGTACAGAAATAATTGTACTTTTGCACTCCCTTAATTGGGAATGGAATGTTTAATTAAATACAAATTTATTGTGGAAAGTTTAAGCTACAAGACAGTATCGGCTAACAAAGCAACTGCTCAAAAAGAGTGGTTAATTGTTGACGCTGAAGGTCAAAATTTGGGACGTCTTGCTTCAAAAGTTGCAGTACTTTTAAGAGGTAAGCACAAAACAAATTATACACCGCACGTAGACTGTGGAGACAACGTAATCGTTATCAACGCAGAGAAAATCAACCTAACAGGTAACAAATTAGATGACAAGACTTACATCCGTCACACAGGTTACCCAGGAGGACAAAGATCATTAACTGCTAAAGTAATGCAACAAAAAAACCCTGCATTATTGATCGAGAAAGCAGTAAAAGGAATGTTGCCTAAAAACAAATTAGGAGCACAATTATTCCGTAATTTAAATGTTAATGTAGGTTCTGAGCACAAACATGAAGCTCAACAACCTAAGGCCGTTAATTTAAACGAAATTAAGTAATGGGAGTTATTCACAAAATCGGTAGAAGAAAAACCGCTGTTGCTCGTGTTTATGTTTCTGAAGGATCAGGTAACATCACAGTTAACAAAAAAGATTTTAAAACTTATTTCCCAACTGGTACATTACAGTACAAAGTATTACAGCCTCTTACAATGACTGAGAACGCTGAGAACTTTGACATAAAAGTAAATGTATACGGTGGAGGAACAACAGGTCAAGCTGAAGCAGTGCGTATGGCTATCGCTAGAGCAATGTGTGAACTTGATGTTGAAAACAGAGCAGTTCTTAAACCAGAAGGATTATTGACTCGTGACCCTCGTATGGTAGAGCGTAAGAAATTCGGTCAGAAGAAAGCTCGTAAGAGATTCCAATTCTCTAAACGTTAATATTTATTTATTATTAAAAATCTGGGTTTTTGTTGCCCCACTTACAACATGCTGTAAGAGGTAGTTTAGCATCTAAATAATTGAGACCAATTTATTGCTACTCGATTATTGCTAAAGTAACAGAACGTAAACTATTAGAAAATGGCAAACAAAGTAGAAGTAAAAGATTTACTAGAAGCAGGTGTTCATTTTGGACACATGACTAGAAAATGGGATCCAAACATGGCTCCTTATATCTATATGGAGCGTAATGGTATTCACATTATCAATCTATATAAAACTGCAGCTAAAATAGAAGAAGCTAATGAAGCTTTGAAAAAAATCGCTGCATCAGGAAGAAAAATCCTTTTCGTTGCAACTAAAAAGCAAGCGAAAGACATCGTAGCTGAAAAAGCAGCTGCTGCTAACATGCCTTACATCACTGAAAGATGGCCAGGTGGTATGTTAACAAACTTCGTTACTATTCGTAAAGCTGTTAAAAAAATGGCTTCAATCGATAGAATGAAAAAAGACGGTACATTTATGACTCTTTCTAAGAAAGAGCGTTTACAAGTTGAACGTCTTCGTGCAAAATTAGAGAAAAACTTAGGTTCTATTGCTGACATGACTCGTCTACCAGCAGCTCTATTTGTTGTAGATATTAAAGCTGAACACATTGCGATAAAAGAAGCTCAAAAATTAAACATTCCGATCTTCGCTATGGTTGATACAAACTCTGACCCACGTCAAGTAGATTTTGTTATTCCAGCAAACGATGATGCTTCTAAATCAATCGATAAAATTTTATCATTAGTGACTTCTGCTATTATCGAAGGTAATGCAGAAAGAAAGTCTGAAAAAGAAGAAGCTACTAAAGTAGAAGCTCCTGCTGCTAAGGCATAATTTTTTAACAATATCATAAAGTCGTTATGCTGATAGTTGTCTACCTTTGTATACACTGTCGATAACGACTTTTTTTTATTAACTCATTAATACTCTTTTAAAATGGCAAATATTACTGCTGCAGAAGTAAATAAACTAAGACAACAAACAGGTGCCGGAATGATGGACTGTAAAAAAGCTTTAGTTGAAGCTGAAGGAGATTTCGATAAAGCTATCGAAGTTTTACGTAAAAAAGGACAAAAAGTTGCTGCTAACCGTTCTGACCGTGAGTCAAGCGAGGGTGCTGCTGTAGCTTTAGTTAATGCAGACAAAACTAGAGGTGTAGTTATCACATTAAACTGTGAGACTGACTTCGTAGGTAAAAACGAAGGATTCCAAGCTTTAGCAAAAGAATTAGCTGAGAAAGCTATCAACTTTAACACTAAAGAAGAATTCTTAGCATCTCCATTCGACGCTACAATGACTGTTGCTGAAAAATGTGTTGAGCAAACAGGAGTTATCGGTGAGAAAATCGAGATCGGTTCTTTCGAAGTATTAGAAGGTGCTTTCATCGGTTCTTACGTTCACGGAAACAAAATCGCTGCTATCACTGCTTTATCTGAAGCTGTTGCTAAAGCTGACGAGATTGCTAAAGACGTATCTATGCAAGTTGCTTCAATGGGTGCTGAAACATTATCTTACAAAGATTTTGACGCAGAATTCGTTGCTAAAGAAACTGAGGCTCGTATCGCTGTTATCGTAAAAGAAAACGAAGAATTAGTACGTTTAGGGAAAACTCTTAAAAATGTACCTCAATATATTTCTTACGCTCAACTTACTGAAGAAGTATTAAAACAAGCGGAAGAAGATGCTAAAGCTGAATTAAAAGCTGAAGGTAAACCAGAAAACATTTGGGATAGAATCTTACCAGGTAAAATCCAACGTTTCATCAGTGACAACACTACTTTAGACCAAGAGAAAGCATTATTAGACCAAAACTTCATTAAAGATGAGTCTAAAAAAGTTGCTGACTATGTAAAAGGTTTCAACGTAGAAATCACTGGATTCAAAAGAGCTTCTTTAGGTTAATCAATAACCTTTTAGCAATATTTAGAAAAGCCTCAGTTAATTCTGAGGCTTTTTTTTATTACTTTTACCTGACACAACTAATTTTATTATGAAATTATTAAAGAACAATCTGCTAGTGCAGATCATTATCGCTATCGCTTTAGGTAGTGTGTTAGGAAACTATCTACCAGAATCAATAGGTAGAATATTCAGTACTTTTAACAGTATATTCGGTGGCTTTCTAGGCTTCTCTATCCCGCTTATCATTTTAGGGCTAATCGTTCCTGCGATTGGTAACATTGGTAAAAATGCAGGTAAATTACTTATCATTACCACAGCTATTGCTTATGGTTCTACCCTATTCGCAGGTTTTATATCTTATGGAGTGAGTATATCGACATTCCCAAGTATACTAGCGACAGAACAAATGGGAGATATTACAGAATCAACAAAGAACCTAGCTCCTTACTTTAATATCGAAATGCCTCCAATGTTTGATGTCATGAGTGCCTTAATCATCTCTTTTATTTTAGGAATAGGAATCTCTAAAGGTAATTTCAAATACTTAGAGGGTGTTTTTAACGACTTTCAGAGTATTATCATGTCATTAATCAACAAAGCCATTATTCCGTTCTTACCGCTCTTTATTTTCGGTATATTCTTGAATATGACTTATAATGGGCAAGTATTCATTGTACTAGACACCTTTATAAAAATCATAGGAGTAATCTTCTTACTACACATCTTCGTTCTACTGTTCCAATACATAATAGCAGGTACGATAAGTAAGCAGAACCCTATTAAGCTAATGAAAAATATGTTACCTGCGTACTTTACAGCTCTAGGGACACAATCTTCTGCGGCAACAATACCTGTGACATTAGAACAAACATTAAAGAATAATGTAGATCCTAAAATAGCTGGATTTGCTATACCTTTGTGTGCGACAATACACTTAGCAGGTAGTACATTAAAAATTGTAGCGTGTGCTGTTGCATTAATGTTAGTACAAGGGCAAGCTGTAGACTTTACGTTAATGGTTGGTTTTATCTGTATGTTAGGAGTTGCGATGGTAGCAGCGCCTGGTGTACCTGGAGGTGCTATTATGGCTTCTTTAGGAGTACTAAGTTCTATCTTAGGATTTGATACAGAACAACAAAGTTTAATGATTGCACTATACATCGCTATGGACAGCTTCGGTACAGCTTGTAACGTTATGGGGGATGGAGCTATCGCTATTATAGTAAACAGAATATCTAAAAACACAGCTATAACAGAAGCATAATGTTCTAGCGAATTCACAATTATGTACGAGAAAACATATCCGAGTAAGAGATTTAAAAAGACAATGGAGTTTGTCAATAAGCACATTTCAAAAGACTCACAAATACTAGATCTAGGAGTAGTTAACCCACTAGCCAAAATAATGAAAGAAGATGGCTATCAAGTAATCAATACTTCTGGCGAGGACTTAGACGAAGATCAAAGTGTACTTTTAAATACTGATTATGATGTGCTAACAGCTTTTGAAATTGTAGAGCATTTACTAAATCCTTATACGGTATTAAAGTCGTGTAAAGCTTCTAAAATAATGATTTCTGTTCCTTTGCGTTTGTGGTTTAGTACTGCATATAGAAGTAAAACAGATATGCTAGACAGGCATTATCACGAATTCGAAGCTTGGCAATTAGACTGGCTAGTAGAGAAAGCAGGGTATAAAATCATAGATAGAGATATGTGGACACACCCTATCAAAAAACTAGGGATACGTCCGATCTTTAGATGGTTTACCCCTAGATACTATATCGTTTACGCTGAAAAAATATAAGTATACAAACGCTGAGGAATTCCCTCAGCGTTTTTTTATTATATCATGTTATCCCTACACCTAATTTGCACAGTTCAAAAAAAGACCTATATTTGCCTCAAGCTTTAGGGGTGTCTACAAGACTTTGTAGGCTGAGACTTCACCCTTGGAACCTGATCTAGTTAATACTAGCGTAGGGAAAAGTAAGATGACTTCATTAGATAGGTACGTTCGTACCCTATTGTAGCCATTCCTAAAGTTATATATCAAAACGAAAAGGAATGGAACTAAAAATCAACAATCAACAAGTACTATTTGACACGGATACCTTGAGTATTCAGGCTATGTTGGATATTTATTATCCACAGAAACAAAAAGGGATAGCGGTAGCTGTGAACCAAACTGTTATTGCTAAACCCCTATGGTCTACTTATCACTTATCTACTAGTGATGATATCTTAATTATAACTGCTACACAAGGTGGTTGATTCCATTCGTTTAAAAAACTAAATAACTCTTAAAACTAAAAGACAATGGAACAACACAGCATCTCACAAACTCCTTTCCCTAACTCAAAAAAAGTGTACATCAAGGGAGAGCTCTTCCCAATAGAAGTAGCGATGAGAGAGATATCTCTTAGCAACACTAAACTATCTAATGGCGGTACAGAAGAGAATCCTCCTGTAACAGTATATGACACATCAGGTCCTTATACTGATCCGGATATTACCATAGACATACGCAAAGGTATTCCACGTCTACGCGAAGAATGGATACTAAATAGAGAGGATGTGAATACATTATCTTCTATCACATCAGAATATGGTAAAGCTAGATTAGCAGATGAAAAACTAGATCACTTGCGCTTTGAATTTAGACATAACCCAAAGGTTGCTAAAGAAGGAGCTAATGTTACTCAACTACATTATGCTAAAAAAGGTATAATAACTCCTGAAATGGAATATGTAGCCATCAGAGAAAACCAAAGAATAGAACAGCTGAACAACGCTACCTCAGCCATGAAGCAACAGCATCAAGGCAATAGTTTCGGTGCCAATACTCCTAAAAACTTTATTACTCCGGAGTTTGTCAGAGAAGAGATTGCTAGTGGACGTGCTATCATTCCTAATAATATCAACCACCCTGAAAGCGAACCTATGATTATTGGGCGTAACTTCTTAGTGAAGATCAACGCTAATATCGGAAATAGTGCTGTGACCTCATCGATAGAAGAAGAAGTAGAAAAAGCGGTATGGGCATGTCGCTGGGGAGCAGATACGATTATGGACTTATCAACAGGTAAGAATATTCACGAGACAAGAGAGTGGATTATACGCAACTCTCCAGTACCTATAGGAACAGTACCTATCTACCAAGCATTAGAAAAAGTAAAAGGAATAGCCGAAGATTTGACATGGGAGATATTTAGAGATACCCTGATTGAACAAGCAGAACAGGGAGTTTCTTATTTTACCATACATGCGGGAGTACTACTACGTTATATTCACTTGACTGCTAATCGAGTGACAGGTATTGTATCTCGTGGAGGGTCTATTATGGCGAAGTGGTGTCTATTCCATCACAAAGAAAACTTCTTATATACTCACTTTGAAGAGATATGTGAAATTATGAAGCAATACGATATAGCGTTCTCTCTAGGTGATGGACTAAGACCAGGCTCTATCGCAGATGCTAATGATGCTGCTCAATTTGCAGAGTTAGAAACACTAGGCGAACTAACTAAAATCGCGTGGAAACACGATGTACAGGTCATGATAGAAGGACCAGGACATGTACCTATGCACATGATTAAGGAGAATATGGAAAAGCAACTTCGCGACTGTGGAGAAGCCCCTTTCTATACATTAGGCCCACTAACTACAGATATAGCGCCTGGTTATGATCATATCACTTCAGCTATCGGAGCAGCTATGATAGGGTGGTACGGAACGGCTATGCTATGTTATGTAACGCCAAAAGAACACTTAGGCCTACCTAACAAAAAAGACGTGAAGGATGGAGTGATTACCTATAAACTAGCTGCTCATGCGGCAGACTTAGCGAAAGGACATCCTGGAGCACAATACAGAGATAATGCACTGAGTAAAGCCCGCTTTGAATTTAGATGGGAAGATCAGTTCAACCTTTCACTAGATCCTGATACAGCAAGAGAGTTTCACGATGAAACACTACCTGCTGATGGCGCTAAAGTAGCTCACTTCTGTTCTATGTGTGGACCTAAATTCTGTTCTATGAAAATATCACAAGAAATTAGAGATACAGCAGAACAAGGAATGCGCGAGAAGTCAGAAGAGTTTATAGAATTAGGAAAAGAAATATATCTATAAAAGAGAACAGAGATGGTGGTCATAACCTACCCTACTCCTATAGAAAACGAGACAAGCCTTATCAACAAAATGTTTGAGAAAGGCTTGCCTCTACTTCATGTTCGCAAACCGAATATGTCCTATGAAGAGTTAGTAAAATGGGTGAATAATATCGACAATTACTATCATCCGTACTTAGTTATACACATACCAACAATAGTTATTAACAACAATGAACACGTTTTTAAACAATATAAAGCACTTATCAACAAGATAAACAGTACTTATACACACTTATCAACAACTGATTGTTTATATGTTAATAACTATAGTGTAGAACTGCCTAAGTTATCAACATCTGTTCATTGTATAAGTGAGGTTAATAAGTTATCAACAAACATAGACAGAGCATTCATCAGTCCTATCTATCCTAGTATATCTAAGAGAGGGTATGTCTCAACTATTGATTGGACAGAGGAATTAAAGCAAAGAACTAATAACAGAGTAACCTTAGTTGCCCTTGGAGGTATCACGCCTTTTCACATCGAATCTATTCATACAATGGGATTTGATGATTATGCCTTATTAGGAACAATATGGGAAGCTGAGCAACCCTTAAAACAATTTGAATTATGTCAATATTACGACCAATTGCATTGGCAATAGCTGGCTTTGACCCTACTAGTGGTGCTGGGGTTATGGCAGACATCAAAACATTTGAACATCATCAAGTATACCCCATGGCGGTGCTATCTGCTAATACGATACAGACAGAAGATAACTTTATCCATGTAAGATGGGAAGAAGAATATACTATCCGTCAATTATCTGTTATACTTGAGAACTACACTATAGCAGCAGTAAAAATAGGTATTGTCAGAGACCTTGATACATTGAAGCTATATGTGGATACTATCAAAGGTTTATCTCCAACGACCAAAGTTATTTGGGATCCTGTATTGCGTTCATCTAGTGGTTTTGACTTTCAGACTATTGAACGAATAGATTCTTTAACTACTGTCTTACAACAGATAGATCTGATTACGCCAAACTACCTAGAGATACACCAATTAGTCACTACGAATGACGATGCTATTCAAAAAGCACAGCGATTAAGTCAATACTGTGATGTTCTGCTAAAAGGAGGACATAATCCTAATGCATTGGGCTTTGATTACTATGTGAGTAAAGAGGTGATACAAACTATACCTCCAACTCAGCTATCAGATTATCCTAAACACGGTTCTGGCTGTGTATTATCCTCTGCGATAACAGCTAATATTGCAAAAGGAGATCACACATTGACAGCTATTCAGAAGGCTAAAGCCTACATAGAAACATTCTTCAACTCTAATCATACCTTACTCGGATATCATGCTAAATAAAATACAATACATCAGTCATGGAGATACTCCACAAGAACAATTATATCACATAGAAACTGTATTAGGAGCGGGACAACAGTGGATACAGTATCGCTTCAAAAATACGACGAATACTACCCTGTGGCAAACAGCAGAACAGGTCAAGAAGCTATGTGAACAATATCAAGCTACTCTGATCATTAATGATCATGTAGACTTAGCTAAAGCTATAGAGGCCGATGGTGTCCACTTAGGACTTACTGATCTAAGCATCACACAAGCCAAAGCTTATTTGCCTAACAAGATCATAGGAGGTACAGCTAATACAATAGAAGACATCCAACTTAGACATGCAGAAGGTTGTGATTATATCGGTCTAGGCCCTTATCGATTTACTACTACTAAACAGAAGCTAAGCCCTATACTTGGTCTAGCAGGTTATCAACAGCTCCTAAAACAGATGCAAGAACTAGATATCAACATCCCCGTAGTAGCTATAGGTGGCATACAACTAGAAGATGTAGAAGACTTAAAACAAGCAGGACTACATGGCATAGCGATATCTGGTTTACTTCAAAACAGCACTGATAAAAAAACATTACTACAACAACTAAACTATATACTCAAATGAATACACAACCACTTACAATAGCGGATAAGACCTTTCAGTCACGCTTATTCTTAGGAACGGGTAAATACGGTTCTAACGCAGATATGGAAATCGCTACATTAGCATCCGAAAGCGAACTAGTTACAGTCGCTCTGAAGCGAATAGACACGACCACTGACACCAATGCTATACTCACTCATCTACAGTACCCACATATCCACCTTCTACCTAATACATCAGGAGCAAGAAATGCTAAAGAAGCAGTCTTCGCAGCACAACTAGCTAGAGAAGCACTAGAGACAAACTGGCTTAAACTAGAAATACACCCAGACCCTAAATACCTACTTCCCGATCCTATCGAAACCCTAAAAGCGACAGAAGAACTAGCCAAACTAGGGTTTGTTGTCTTGCCATACATACACGCAGACCCTGTATTGTGTAAACGACTAGAAGAAGTAGGTACAGCAGCTGTCATGCCTTTAGGAGCCCCTATAGGTACCAATAAAGGGTTAAAAACAATGGACTTCTTAGAAATTATCATAGAGAATAGTAAAGTTCCTGTTATTGTAGACGCTGGTATCGGAGCGCCTTCGGACGCAGCTAAGGCTATGGAGATAGGCGCTGATGCTGTACTTGTCAATACTGCTATAGCAGTAGCTGGTAACCCTGAACAAATGGCTACTGCCTTTAAACTCGCTGTCAGAGCTGGTCGCCTAGCGTATGAGGCTAAGCTAGCTACTGTAGTAAATCACGCTCAAGCTTCTAGTCCACTAACAGCATTTCTAACAGAATAAACTATGTCTTTTATACAAACTTATGAACAATACGACTGGGAAGAGATTAAGAGAACAATCTATGAGACAACCTCTGTACAAGTAGAACAGATCTTAGCTAAGAATAAGAAGACCCTCACAGACTTTATCCATCTTATCTCTCCTGCTGCTACACCCTATCTAGAAGAGATGGCTCAGCAGAGTCAACAGCTTACTCAAAAGAGATTTGGCAAGACGATATCACTATATGCTCCGATGTATCTTAGTAATGAGTGCAATAATATCTGTACCTACTGTGGCTTCAGCTTAGATAACAACATTCGTAGAAAGACTCTCTCTCCAAAAGAAATAGAACAAGAAGTCAAAGTAATCAAAGCACAAGGGTATGATCATATATTACTCGTAACAGGAGAAGCTAATCACGTAGTCAATATCCATTACTTCAAACAGAGTATAGAACAGATACAGCAGTCTTTTTCTACCATTTCTATAGAGGTACAACCCCTAAAACAAGATGAGTATGTACAGTTAGCTGATCTAGGTGTATATGCTGTACTAGTATATCAAGAGACCTACCATAAAGAAGTATATAAACAATACCACCCAAAAGGGAAGAAATCCAACTTTGAATATAGATTAGACACCCCTGATAGAATAGGGAGAGCTGGCATACATAAGATAGGATTAGGTGTACTCCTTGGACTAGAAGACTGGCGAGTAGATAGTTTCTTTAATGCACTACATATAGACTATCTACAAAAGACTTATTGGCAAACGAAGTACTCTGTCTCCTTCCCTAGGCTAAGACCTGCAGAAGGCGTTATAGAGCCTAACTTCATCATGGAAGATAGAGACCTCATACAGCTCTTATGTGCATACAGAATATGGAATGAAGACCTTGAGATATCTATCTCTACCCGTGAGAGTGAAATACTGAGAAACAATGTATTTAAACTAGGTGCTACTACGATGAGTGCAGGTTCTAAGACCAATCCTGGAGGATATAGTGTAGATGAAAACTCTCTAGAACAATTTGAAATATGTGACTCAAGAAGTACATCAGAGATATACCACCTGATAAAAGAAGCAGGATATGATCCTGTATGGAAAGACTGGGATAAAGCCTATCAATAAATAAAAAACTATAGTATGGATACAACAGATTTCTTGCGATATAACAGACAGATGAATCTACCTGAAGTAGGAATAGACGGTCAGATGAAGATAAAACAAGCTAAGGTATTAGTAATAGGTGCTGGAGGATTAGGTTCTCCAGTGCTAACTTACCTTGCTAGTTGTGGTGTAGGCACACTAGCGGTAATAGACTTTGATACTATCGAACATCACAACCTTCACAGACAAATACTATTTACAGAAGCTGACATCAACAAAAACAAGACTAGTATAGCCAAACAACGCATCGAACAAATAAACCCACATATCCACTTCACAATATACGATGAACAGTTAACCTCTGACAATGCAGTAGCTATTCTGAGTTCATTCGATATTATCGTAGATGGTAGTGATAATTTTAGCACACGTTATCTAGTGAATGACACATGTGTAGCATTAGATAAGACACTAGTCTATGGTACTATATTAGGTTTTGAAGGTCAGGTGAGTGTCTTTAATCATCATAACAATGCCAACCTCCGTGATCTCTTCCCAGAGCCTCCTGCTCCAGAAGATGTCCCTAACTGTAGTCTTAATGGGGTACTTGGTACATTCCCTGGTATAATAGGAACTATTATGGCTCATGAGACACTGAAAGTCATCTTAGACCTTCCCTCCCTTTCTGGTCAACTTCTTATCCTCAACACATTGACCTGGGAAATAAATAAACTGAAGTATGGTAGCGTTACCTCTTAGGTAAATATTCTAGAAATACCTCTCTAGGTATCTCATAAGCACCTAAAGAACTTAGATGATCATTATATACTTGACAGTCTAGTAGCTTATACTTTTTATCACTTAGATATTCACATAAGTAGATAAAAGCTACTTTACTAGCATTTGGTACGAAGGAGAACATACTCTCTCCACAGAACACAGGTTTCATATCTACACCATAGAGACCACCTACCAGTTCTCCATCTTGCCAAACCTCTACAGATTTAGCGATGCCTAAGTCATGTAGATTGCAGTATGCCTTGATCATATCATCTGTAATCCAAGTACCTAACTGCCCATCGCGCTTAGCGTTCTGGCAATTATTAATTACATCTGCAAAACAAGTATTAAAAGTAACTGTAAATATATTTTTCTTTAAGATACTACGCATACTCTTAGAGATATATACCTCATCAGGCTCTAGCACCATACGCATATTAGGAGACCACCATGTAATAGGCTCTCCATCTTCAAACCAAGGAAATATCCCAGACTTATACGCTAATATCAATCTATTAGCAGATAAATCACCACCGATGGCTAAAATACCTGACTCATGCGTATTATCTACTGCTGGAAAGTATAAGTAATTACTGTCTAAGAGTGTTATCATAGGCATAAAAAAGTCCCTAAGAATAATCTTAGGGACATCTTAAAAGAATATTTTTAGAATGGTAAATCATCGTGATCTTCCTCCATATAGCTTGAAGCAGGAGGAAACTGTTGTCCCATATTACTTTGTCCTTGGTTAAAACCTTGTTGGTTTTGGTTTTGATTGAACCCTCCCATTTGTTGAGATTGAGTATTCTGAGCAAAACCTTGTTGTTGGTTTTGGTTAAATCCTCCTTGTTGAGCTTGGTTATTTTGAGCGAAACCACCTTGTTGCCCTTGATTAAACCCACCCATTTGTTGAGCTTGATTGTTCTGAGCGAAACCTTGTTGTTGGTTAGATTGTTGTTGCATACCAGCATTTCCGTATTGAGACTGCATATTATCTTGTTGTCCCATATAAGGTTGTTGGTTTTGTCCCATGTTACCACCTTGTTGAACTGGCATCATGTGTTCTATTCTCCACCCTTGGATTGTATTAAAGTATCTGATTTCTCCTTGTGGACTTTGCCACTCTCTACCTCTCAAATTAATAGATACACGTACTTGCTCACCTACTTGATAAGAGTCTAATAAATTTACTTTATCTTGTGTAAACTCAATCATAATGTGCTGAGGATATTGCTCTTCCGTAGTTACTACTACTTCTCTCTTTCTGAATGATGAACTGATATCTTGTGTATGTCCAATTAATTTGATTCTTCCTGTAACTTCCATTTTAATCTCTTTTTTTAATTACAATCTATTTGGCTAAAATTGTTTTCCAAGCCAAAGGTACATTATTTTCTTCTAAATATTTTTTTGCTAATTTAAATTTATTGATTTGATTCTTAGCAACCAAAATTTCTTTTAACTCTTCATTTGCATTCACAAAAGAAGCAACCTCCTCTTCCGTAGGCAGCTGCTCTACATTACCTAATACTCCAAGGTCATTACCAGAGAACACTCCACTCTCCACTACTCCTTCTGGTAGAGCATCTACTCCTAGGCCTAGTGTAGTCAATGGTTTTTCTACTTCAAATATACCATCATTCGCACGAGTATACCAGTTCGCTCCCATACGTGCTACTAGATCTATCTTATGCTGATCTATCTGTCCGTTCTCATCTAATATTTCCTCATTGACATGTATTTTTACCACCTCACAGATTACTAGATTACCAGCACCTCCATCATTACCCAGTCCGATTACCTCCTGTACCACACATTCATACTGCACTGGACTTTCTTTGACTCTGAATGGCTTCACGATATCAGATGGCACCATCGTCAATCCTGATTTGACAAACTCATTCACCCCATCCTTATATTCTGTACTAGATAGAGAAGTCTGCTGTACCATATCATAAGTCACCACGTTAATCACTACTTGTAGATTAGCTTGTACGTTAAATAAGGTATGTTTATTCGTATTATCTCTTACACGTCTAGACGGAGAGAAGACCAATATAGGCGGGTTAGTACTCACCATATTAAAGAAGCTAAACGGCGACAGGTTAGGTCTACCATCAGCATCTACGGTACTTGCTAGTGCTATAGGACGAGGTCCGATAGACGTCTGCATTAATCTCTGTAATTCTACTACAGATATATCTTTAGGTTCTATAGATTTCATATGTATATTTAATTGAAGAAAAGTAAAGTTACAAAAGCTTTTAGGAACCATAAAATTTTTAATACTTCATTAAACTAAATTCAATTCATTTATTTTAATTACTTTTAAATGTTCATAAAACCCATATCAGAACTTGAGAAGTAAAAAAGAAATATTTCGTTGGTCAGTCATTACTGCAGCCTTAATCACCTTATTAGTCATCCTATGGAACACCTATTCCTTTTTTCAAACCTATAAGACAGAAGAGAGAACCAAGATGAAAATATGGGCAGAAGCGCTGAATACACTTGATATAGCTACTTCTATAGAAGCTGACGTTTCTCTACCCTTTCTGATTATCATGGAGAATAAGACTATCCCTATTATCCAGACAGATGAGCATGATAAGATCATCTCTCTAAACAATATAGACGAACAAATAGTCAATACTCCTGAGAAAAAAGAAGCTCTACTGCGCAAACTGAAGTTTCAGAACCCTCCTATTATCCTAAAAGTAGGTAAGCAAACTCAGTATGTCTATTATGGTAACTCATCCTTACTGACCAAGCTAAAGTACTACCCTGTCACATTAGTACTTATATTCTTATTCTTCACAGTTCTGCTATTCTACTTCTATAGAAGTAATAAGATCGCTACTCAGAACAAGCTATGGACAGGAATGGCGAAAGAAACAGCCCATCAGATAGGTACACCTCTATCCTCACTATTAGGTTGGGTAGAGATCATGAAGCTAGATAATGTAAGCCCTGAAATTACAGATGAAATAGAAAAAGATGTCAAAAAACTTCAGATAATAGCAGATCGTTTTTCTAAGATCGGGTCTATACCGAAGCTAACTAATGTAGATATCGTATCAGAGACGAGGAAGTCATTTGATTATTTCTCTCTGAGAAACTCTAAGCAGATTATCTTCACGCTAGACTGTCCTGACTACGAAATTAATATTCCTCTAAACAAGGAATTACATAGCTGGACTATAGAGAACCTAATCAAGAATGCTATCGATGCCATGAAAGGAAAAGGAAAACTAGCTATCCTGATACAGGATAGTGAGAAGACTGTCAATATCTATGTAACAGATACAGGAAGCGGGATACCGAAGAAGATGTTTAATAAAATATTCGAGCCTGGTTATACCACTAAAAAACGTGGATGGGGGCTAGGACTATCTCTAACGAAGAGAATCGTAGAAGAATTCCAAAACGGAAAGATTAAAGTAACGCAATCAGAAATAGGTAAAGGAACTACATTCTGTATCACATATCACAAAAAAAAGGCTGATCTATAATCTAGACAGCCTTTGTTACATTATCCATACAGTCTTATAAATGACTGTTAATAGCTTTAGCTACACTCTCGAACTCTTCTGGAGTTAGCTTTTCTTTCTTAATGAAACGCATATCATCCATTTCTTGAAGAGGGATTAAATGCACATGTACATGAGGTACTTCTAACCCTACTACAGCCATCCCTACTCTCTTACACGGTACAGCTAGCTCTAACGCCTTAGCCACCTTACGAGAGAACCTCATCAATTCCATATAATGATCCTCTTCCATATCAAAAATCTTATTGATTTCCTTTTTTGGAATACATAGTGTATGTCCCTTTGCATTCGGATTAATATCTAAGAATGCAAGGAAATTATCATCCTCTGCTACCTTATAGGCAGGAATTTCTCCAGTAATGATTTTAGTGAAAATAGAACTCATAATATACTTTTTAAAATTAGTCTCTAGTGATCTCAAGAATCTCAAACTTCATGATTCCATTAGGAACCTGGATCTCAGCTACATCTCCAACAGATTTGCCTAGAAGTCCTCTTCCGATAGGTGAAGTTACTGAAATTTTTGCAGCTTTTAAGTCTGCTTCACTTTCAGCTACTAATGTATAGGTAATCTCCATTCCATTAGCTTGATTCTTTATTTTCACTTTAGATAATACTAAAGCCTTAGACATATCTAACTGAGATTCGTCTATCAACCTAGCATTAGCTACTACTTCCTCTACTTTTGCTATTTTTAGTTCTAATAAACCTTGTGCTTCCTTAGCGGCATCATACTCTGCATTCTCAGATAAGTCTCCCTTATCTCTCGCATCTGCAATAGCTTGAGATGCCTTTGGACGCTCCACACTCTTCAACTGCTCTAACTCGTCTTTTAGTTTTTTAAGACCCTCCGCAGTATAATACGAAATCTTACTCATAATTAACACGTTTATATAAATAGAAAAAATCCCATAAAAACGGGATTCTTCGCTATAAAGATATTTTTATTTTTATCGTTAAATCAATAATTAACTGTTCTACTATATTTGTCAAAGTTAAATAATTAAATTTGTTTTTCAAATAGTTTATTAAAATGAAGAAATTATTTCTAATCCTATTTACTTTACTAATATCTATAGCATGTAGTAAAAGCGGTAGTGGGTATCACAACCCTTATCTACCTAATGTAAAAGTCAATCTTATGGTAAATCTGTACCAAGCAGATGCAGACTACCTAAGATATCAGAACGGTACTTATGTGAATTATAGTCAAGGCATTATAGGTGTAGCAATATTCAACGCTGGCTCACAATATTTCGCTTATGATCTAACCTGTCCTGACCATGCCTTTGACCCTGTTACCTCTAGATTAGTACAAAAAAAACCTAATGATCCGTATGTATACTGTACCAATAAACATCAACATAACGGAGAGGAACCTGCCTTCTATCTAGGTAATGGGCAGTCTATAAAACCAGGGTTAAAATACAACCAACTGAAGCCTTATCCAGTAAGAAAAAGTGGTGACAATATCTTCGTGACTTATTAATAAGTAAATCCTATCAATCTATATCAATACTCCTTCATCGGAGTATTTTTTTGTACCTTACTCTCTTGTGGAGATGGTTCGGGTAGAGATTTAGTACGGTTCGGTAAACCCCTTCTCAACCCAAGTAAATACTAGTTATTACCGAATAGCTTCCGAACGAAATAAAAACAAAAAAGAATAAACACTTATATTTCAATCATTTAAAACAAAAACAATTCTCCATTATAAGTCAAAAAGAGCAAATAGAGTCATTCTCTCTATATTAGTTCATTAGATCTTATAAGACCTACAGCATCTTACTAAAAGCAACATTACGATAAAACGAGGTCAAAAAAAACCACCATATCGCTATGGTGGTCTCTATAAATAATCTAGCCTATTAGATTGTTTATTAATATGGATTAGAACTTAATAGTCAGTCCTGCCAAGATATTAAACTCTGCCTGTGGATAATAAGCAGGTCCCCATTCTGGGTCATAATATCCATTAGACATATATTTTACATTAAATATATTATTTGCTAATACAGATACGCCTACAGATCTTACCCATCCTTTAATCGGGAACTCATAAGTAGCACTTAGATCGTTGATAAAGTATGAATCAAGCTTTGATTCCTTAGCATCTAAGTTGGCCATATATTGTTCTCCTACGAACTTCGTTAGAAGAGATACACTCATCCCCTCTACAGGTAAATACGTAATGGCATTAGAAGCAATAAAATCAGGAGAGAATGCGATATTCGTAGTACCTAGGTTTACAGGTAAATCAGCTACTGTAGTCATAAAGTTCTTATTCTTATTAGCACTAATAGTCATACTAGGTGCCCAATATAACTTATCTAATATTCTCACATTCGCATCGATCTCGATACCTGCTCTATAACTATCACCACTATTTGCTCTTAACATGGCTCCTACATCGTTTATTTCTCCTGTTAAGATAAGTTGGTTTCTATACTTCATATAGTACGCATTCACATTCACAGTAGCACGGTCTCCTTTAAATCTCCATCCTAGCTCATAGTCATCCATGCTCTCAGACTTAGGTTTTCCTTCGCCTTCGTAGTCCTTTCTATTCGGCTCTCTATTCCCTTTAGCATAAGAGAAATATAGTTGGTTCGAATCATTCAACTGATAAGTAATACCTCCTTTTGGGTTAAAGAAGTTAAATTTATCATCTACTAGCCCTGTCTCGATACCGTTAGCCTCATAAGTAACACGTCTATACTGCATATCTCCATATAAGCTCCACTGATCAGCGAACTGCCAAGTAGCCTTCGCGTAGAAGTTAAGGTCTGTCTTTACAGCATCGTCTCTGTAGTACTCATAGTTAGGTGCTATCTTCACAGGTTCTCTAGTCCACAACACATTACCGAAGTGGTCTCCTTCGTATTTATTAGCCCCTCCACCTAAGATTACATTAAGCTTATCTGTAGTGTAGCTCGTATTAAACACCATACCGTAGAAATGATTCGCTAAACTCTTCTGTCTGATAAGGTCTGTCTTATTTACCTCCTTACCGTCTACGATGATAGGTTGGAAACCATAAGTCTTAAACTTCTGGTTCGTCTTATAGTTCTCATAATATCCATCTCCCTTAGTATAGTGAAGTGACACATTAGATGACCACGCTGATGACCACTTCTCGCTCCAATGTAGTTGATAGTGCGTCTGGATATAATTATCAGTCTCATTGTCATAGAACTGTGTATTGCCTTGATCATCCTTATACTTCCCTGCAGGGTTATAACGACGACCATACTTATCTATGTCTGCCTGAGATACACCATTCCACGCTTGATAGGTCTTCTGTTTACCACCGAATACGACAGCCTTCACTAATGATGTCTCACCTACATACACTCCCTGTAAGTAGTATGACTTCATCCTAGAAGACGCACGGTCTATATATCCATCAGACTTCATATCTGATAGACGACCAGCAATCTCAAACTTATCATTGATCAATCCTGTACTAAACTTGACAGTAGACTTACGCGTATTATAACTTCCAAAAGAATTAGAGATTTCTCCATTCGCCTCATGTGAGAAGTCATCTGTCTTTAGATTAAGACTCGCACCGAATGCTGCTGATCCGTTAGTAGAAGTACCTACACCGCGCTGTAACTGTAGATTCTGGACAGATGATGTAAAGTCTGGCATATTTACCCAAAACGAACCTTGTGACTCTCCATCGTTATAGGGAATCCCATTTAAGGTCACGTTGACACGTGTAGCGTCTGATCCTCGTACCCTGAAGCTAGAGTACCCTATCCCATTACCGGCATCTGTAGTAGTCACTACTGAGGTCATATAAGACATGATGGTAGGGATATCTTGTCCGAGATTGCGCTTTCCGATCTCATTCTTAGACAAGTTAGCATAAGCGATAGGCGTCTTCTCATCTGCACGCACAGCTGATAATACGATCTCGTTAAGTGTTGATTGTTGAACAGAATCTTTAACTTGTTTCTCTTGTGCATAGGTCGAACTTGCACAAACAGCAGTTAACAATAAAGATTGAAGTAATGTTTTTTTCATTCGTAAAAAAAATATCTACAAATAAAAGGGGCAATTATTCTTATTAATTAATAATTACACTAGTCCACAACAGTTCTAGAATGAACTGTATATACTCCCTTGGCAGCATTACCCGCCCAGGTTCTATGGGTATGATCTCAGCCGTACGGCACCCCTTTGAGATTTATGGTACAAATATAGGCTGTTTTTCTAGAGAAAAACAACTATATCTAAGAAGAAGAGATGTTTAACACCTTTTGGGTTAAAACACTCTCTTTCTCAAGGCTTTCTTTAAAGAATTCTGTTGTTTATTGTCTTTTCTTTTTTGCAATACTCTACGAGGAGTTTTCGTCTCTCTACGTTCTTTCTCGATGTGTAATCCTATCGCTAATAACTGAAAGAAACGATCAATGACAATCTCTTTATTCTTAACCTGACTACGTGTATTATCTGCGTCTAGAATAAGTACACCTTCTTTATTAAATCTATTTTTCAGACGTTCTAATAGCAGTGTTCTCTCTTCTTCTGTTACTCCTTGAGAGTTTAGACAGTCCCAAGACAGAACCACTTTAGACGATACTTTATTTACATTCTGACCACCAGCTCCACTACTGCGCACAGCCTTAAATGTCAGTTCTCTTTCGATTATTTCTCTAAGCATTTTTCTCTATTTATTGTTTTATACCACGATATATAAGCCATCGTAGCTAATACTGTAAAGATAGCAAATTGTACTGCTAATATCCCATATCCTCTATAAGCATATAACGGAACAGAGATAATATCTCCTATAATCCACAGTGTCCAGTTCTCTATCTTCTTTAGTGCCATATAGTACATTCCTGTGAAGAAGATACCTGATGTGATAATATCTATATAGTTCTCAGGTAGGATCTCTTTGCCAGAGAAGTGATATACGCCATAGATGATCACAAGAGTAACTGCGAATATGATAAGTCCTTTTATCTTCTCACTAGTGTTCGTACGACTAATCTTCAGAAGAGTATCTCCGTCTTTCTGTCTAGACCAGTTATACCACCCATAAACACTCATGATAGAATAATACCCATTCAAAATCATATCTCCATAATATCCTATCACATAGAGTAAGTAAACAGTGATAATCGTAGCAATAATGCCTGTAGGGTAGACAAGGATGTTCTCCTTACCTGCATACCATACACTCATAATCCCAAAGATAAATACGATAGATTCTAACACTATCTGAAGCGTACTAGTCTCTCTATATGCTCCAAAAAAAAAGTCAATCATAACAAATACACTTAAAATAAAAAACCGCACTCTTCATGGAATGCGGTTCAAAAGTATAATATATCTTTCTAATTAGTTGTTTCTACTCATTACAATTCTCAGAATATACCAGAAAAGTAACATTAACGAAGCAAATAATGATAGAGCAGCTGGTACGTGTTGGTTAGCTGCGTATTCATTTTTAATCTGCCATGTAGAGTATAAGATCGATCCAGAAGCTAAAGCTACCATCGCTAAAGAGAACCATAACCCAAGGTTAAATCCGAAGATCATACCACAAATAATAGTACCTAAAGCTAAGAAGAATCCAATACTAAGGATAGATCTCATAAAAGAGAAGTTAGCATTAGAGCTAAATACTACTCCAGTCAATCCACCAAATAAAGCCAATGTCATAATACCTGCCTGAGAAATCAGAGTAAGGTCATTAGTCATAGACATAGCGATATATAAAATAGGCACAAAGATAAATGCCTCTGCTAATACATATAGAAACAGTCCAGCATACTGAACCTTTTTATCTACTGAGTTATCAGCAAGTCTCTGTGCATACCAAGTGATCCCCATAAAGGCACCTAGCACGATCAACCATGAGAACTTACCCATCCCAATAATAGTAAACATCCCTTCTACAATGAAAGGTGTGTTCAACATAATAGCTTCTAATACAATAAAAGCTAATACTCCTGCTGCTAAAGTAGCATACGTCTTTTTATAAAACTGTGCTCTTACTACTTCAGATTCCATAGCTACAGGTAGCGTGTAATCAACATTTTCAAAATTGTTTTTCATCATCTATATTTTTCTCAAAAGTACTAATTATCTTTTTAAAATTACTATTGCATTAAGACTCTAATGCATAAACCAACACAAAGTTATCTAATTCTATTGTTTTATATTCGAATTTTTGATTAAAAACTTCATTATTAACAAAACATTCTTTCGTTTTAAGTTCTACCTGCATATCACTTTTAAAACTCAGGCTACGTGACTCACACATCTTAAACATAGCTTCTTTCGCACACCATATCTCTGTCAATGTATCAATCTCATCCGAAGAATTTAAGGCCGTGTTTAGTTCTTCTTCATTGCAAAACTTATTTGCAATACGCTTTATTTTATCGCGCTTCATTTCTACATCTATACCCACATTCTCCTTGCCTATGATAATACTAGCATACTCAAACGAATGCGAAATAGAGATAAATGAACTATCACTAAGACTAGGTCTACCGTTTATATCATAACACAAGTCGCTATCACTATATCCTCCATGGTGCAGCAACTGTCTGACTGCCATAAATCCCTTTTGGTGTACTTCAGATTTCATTCCTTTTAATCGCTCAGCAGAGCGCTCTTGTAGCATAACACCGTTCATCAGTTCCACGAGATTCTCTTCTACTTTCCAAACTAACACCTTGTAGGTTATTCCTTTGATTTCTTTTACTAAAGGCATCTTATCTATTTAATTACGCAGACAAATATACTTGAATAATAAAAAATCCTAAAGAAACATTTCACTCAATGGTACATACTGACTTTTTAATCCACAAAAAAAGCCGCTCGAGTGAGCGGCTTTAACTAATCAATATATTTAATTAAAAAATAACATCATAATCCCATGTTGGTAAAACTATAGGAGCTTTACTAGAAATAAAAGTAATAACAGGATTACTGTATTGTACAGTACCTCTCTCTTTTCTAATATATAAATTCTCTCCTAGGAATAAATCATTTAATTCAATTACTTGGGCAGGTAAACTTAATGTATTCCAACCTAGAGGAACAACTTGAACAACATTCCCTTGTAATTCTTTTAATTGGAAGAAGTAAACGTAACTTTTTCCTTCAAAAACATATTCTGACAAAGCACAAGGCACTACTCCACTTCCTGTATTAACAGTTGTATTAAAAGTTAAATTAACTGCTGACATTTTATATTCACCATTGGCTCCTTTTCCATACTCTGCAATTTTGTTTCTAAGAAATACTGAAGTAAATTTAGATCCTAAAATTTGATAAGAACTACCTGTTCTAAACATAAAATAAGGTTCTTTAGGATTAGTAGGTAAAGACAATAGTTTTTTATAGCTCATATCAGTCCAAACAACAGGTTTATTTGAATATTTAAAACTAACCTTAACATTACCTTCTTTTCCAATAAAGGAATCGCTTATCTCATCATATAAAAAAGATGTTATCTTCTGTCCTCCAACTTCCATCGCAGGAGTTACAATAAACCCTCTAGTATTATAAGTCAAAGCATAATCACTATCTTTAAAAAGTTTATTACCTTGTAAATCAACCATTCTTACAGAACCTAGATTCGTAAAGTCGAATCTCTCAACCTTACCAGCTACTTCAACATCTACAACTCTAAAATAAGGTTTAGATAGTGAATTCATATTATCAACCATAGTATATTGTTGATTAAATGTTTCCCAATCTTCTTTAGTTGCTTTGACAAATGTTAACTCTTGATCTTGTTTTGGAGTTCGAAAATAAATCTCATTTTCAGTATTACCATAATAGCCAAACTGATACTCTCCATAATATCCCTTACCTGCAGCATACGGTGAATTAGCAGGATCTGATAATTGATGTATTTTGGAACGAGTTGTAAATACTAAACTCGCAGTTGCTCTTTGATGAATAGCATATTCTGTAACCTCACTAATAGGCCCTGATGCATCAAAATCAGATACCATTTCAACATTACGAGTATCTTTAAATCTCATCAAATAAGTATAACTACCAAAATCTCCTTCAGAAGTATTATATACTAATTTCCATCCATACTCTGAAGACAATAGTAAATCTTGTAATTTTTTTTCTTGCTCAGAAAGACGTTCTGCAACAGATTCATCGAAAACTCGATCCTCTTCTTTTTGACAAGAAGCTATTCCAGCAAGAATTATTGTTGCTAAAAAAGCTTTAGTTATATATTTTTTCATAATTCTAAATCTTAATAAGTATTATTCTTCTAGATCACCTGCCATCACTGCTTGTGTATTTCTCTCAGCAGCATCACGTAGTGCATAAAAATCCATATCAAACTGATTTTTAAAATACTGTTCTACTAATTGAAACTTCTGCTCAATAATTTTTCTCCCTTCAGCATCTTTAATATCTTTCAAAAATGCTTGTTTTTCTGCCTCTGATCTCAATAGTACAAAAGCTGCCGTTTCAGCAAAATCCTCATCATAATTACTACGAGCATAAGGTGTCACGAAGCCTAAATTATTACTAACATCATCGCGCTCAATATACCAACTTGATGTATATCCTCCTTTTAAACTTGCTACTTTACTCCAAGCTTTCAAATCATAAGGTTTAGTTTGATTTAGAATATGAATATACTCGTGTTGAATAGTATGTACAAACTGTCTAACACTTGCTAAACTTTTATAGTTAATATAATCTGTATTATACATCGTAATTCTCGCACCTCCTCCAGCATCTCCTAATACAATTGTACCATTATGATTCAGATTGTAACTTCCTATGAAATGTAATTGTCTAGGTGCTAATTTCTTAACAAAATCCTCACCACCTATCTCTGTATAAGTATCAATCCATATTTTCTTGATAACTTGCAAAGCTGGTTTTACACTAGACACTTTAGGAGGAAACAATGTTTTATCAGGCTTTCCTAATGATTCATCCCATAAATAAGTAGCCGAAATATTATATGGCTTTGTATACTTATTTTCAATCCATTGATCTAATTCTGTTTTAGGTTTTTCTGTAGTATCAAAAATAGATTCATCTCTTAATTTATCATCACTAGAGCAAGCACTTAATAATACAGAGGCTGTAAAAACTAAACCAACTCCTTTTATTATATTTTTTACTGTCATAATCTTTCTTTTTTAAGGTTTATCTTGGATTAGCTTGGATTCCATTATCTATTGCAACTTGAGGAATTTGTAATTGATATCTTAGATCTCCTTTTTTAAGAATAATTTCAGGACCTCCTACCATTTGATGTTTTACTTCCAAACCAAATCTTCTAATATCAAACCAACGATATCCTTCTTCAAAACCTTCTCTTCTTCTCATATCAGCTACAGCTTCAAGCATTACTGCTTGTTTCTCATTAATAGTTTTTAAAGGAGTATATTTTCCTGGAACATATGGAAATAATTCTTCCACATACTCATACTCCATAACATCTAATAAATCCTCTGGTTTCAACTCTGGTTTAATCAAAGAGCGACTTAACACTAAGTAAGAATACATTTTTAAAGCCTCATCAATTCTATCCTCCATCACAAATGCTTCCATACGATCTAAATATAACATATCATTAGAAAACAGCACAAAAGCAACATATGGATTACCCGTCATATTCGTAAAGTCTTTGATTTTAAAATACTCATAGAATTTAGGAACATAATACACATCATTATTCTGATAAGTAGCACTAGGATAATTCCACGTTATTCCTAATGGGTTTGCATCAGCAGTAAATAATCCTTTATCTCTACTAGCTACAGCAGATGTTAATACAAAGCGTGTTGTATGTTGGCTTCTACCTTTTATTGATTCTGAATTAGCAACTAATAAGTTAGTTACTTTATCTGTTTTAGCAAATTCTCTATTATTCTGTTTATCATCCCACTTTCTAGAATCATAAACATCTCTAAGTTTACCAACTGGCACATTTCCAAGCTGATTAGAGTACTCTATTGTTTTAGCATAATCTCCCTTAAACAAATAAAAACGAGCTGCAAAAGCTTTAGCTGAAGCCTCTGTAAAATGATACTTAGCAATTTCAGGGCTACTATATGACGCTCCTTTTATTCCTTCAAGACCTTCTAATAAATCCTGTTCTATGAATTTATAAACTTCAGCGACACTATGTCTTTTATACTCTTGTTTTAACTGTGTTTCAACAGTAGTAACATAAGGTACTCCTAAATCACTTTCTGCTGTAGCTGGATTATAACTTTTCGCCCATAAATTTACAAGCATAAAATGATTATAAGCACGAGCTAATAAAGCCTCTGCTCTCAACTGTTTTAATCCATAATTAGATGAAGGTTTATTAGCATATTCTTTCTGCATTTCTTCTAAAGCCTCCAAAGCCTTATTAGCACTAGCAATCGCTTTATAACTATCCATCCAAAAAGCATATTGAGAATCTATATCTTCCTCTGTAGCAGGTAACCATTGATAATTTTGTTCTGTTTGCAAAGAAGTAAAATGCAAACGCCCACTATCAACAACATTATCACTCATCTGTTCAGCAAATTCAGCATGACTAGTATTTGGATAAGCTCCTACCAATAATTCTCCCACCTTTTTAGGTGTATCTATTTGAGTTCTATTATCTGGCACTTCTGAAAGAAAGTCACTACAGCCTACTGTAGCAGTTGCCAAGATTAATAATCCTACTAATATCTTTACTCTGTTCATAATAATCTAAAATTTAAAAACCAACATTAAGTGTCAATGTGTATTGACTTGTTTGTGGCATAGCTACCCCTCCTGTTCTGTAAAATTCTGGATCTTCTCCATTAAGCTTTTTATCTGCATAGATTAACCATGGGTTAGTTGCATTAAAACGCAATGAGAAATTAGACATTTTCATAGAGCGTTTGAAATGATCAGGGAATTCATAAGTCAATGAAACGTTCTTTAATCTCACAAATCCACCATCAGCTACACGCTCTGAAGAATAATTATAAGTATTATAAGCTCTTTCCATGACTCTACTTCCTAACACACTTACAAGGGTATTATCAGGTATAACAGGTACATTAGTAATATTCTCATCACCTGGATTAATCCAACGATCTTCAAATGACTTACTAAATACATCTGTATCACTATATCTAGCTGCATAAGATGGATATAAACGAATTTTATTTCCTCCTGATGCTACAATCAAGAAATTTAAACTCCAATTTTTATAAGTGAATGTATTCGTTAACCCTAAAGTCTTATTTGGTTCAATCGATCCTTCATATTTTAAATAACCTGTTGGATTATTGGTATCTTGAAAATTAGCTCCACCAATTACATCTGTTTGACCAGGTGCTTGTAAAAAAGTTGGTAATCCTCTATAATCTAGCCCTGTAAATTGATAAGAATATAAAGCATTACGAGGTCTTCCTACTACGTTACCATTAAATCCTTGTACTAAATCAATCACACGAGGAGTATTTTGTAACCTAGTAACTTCTTGATTGTAGTAAGATCCGTTCAATGTAGTAGACCAGCTAAACTCAGGTGTTTTAATATTAGTAGTCGTAATACCGAACTCAATACCTCTAGTACGCATATCTGCATTATTACCTAACTTAACATTTTGACCACCTACACCTGATGTACGTACATAATCAATTAAGTCAAAAGCATTCCTTTGGTAGGCATCTACTACTAACTGCACTCTATTATTCCATAAACCTAAGTCAATACCAATATTTGCTTCATGTTGTTTTTCCCATGTTAGCTCTGTATTTTGAAGATCCTTAATAGAAATACCATTCTCTATAGTATTCAAATCAGGTCTAGGCGTAACATATGGTCTATAGATTGCTAAAGAATTCGTTGCTGGTCCAGATGTAGCAGTTAATCCATAAGAAGCACGTAATGCTAAATTACTCACCGTATGTGAGTTCTCCATAAACTTTTCACTAGAGATATTCCACTTTCCTGAAGCAGTCCAAGTTGGTAACCATCTAGAAGAACCTGTATCTCCTTGTCTATTTGACCCATCGTAACGCCCTGTTAAAGCCACTGTATAACGTCTATCATAGGTATAAGCTGCTCTAGCAAAGAAGGCTACTGTTCTTTCTTTCTCTTCACCATAAGTAAAATACTCTCCCCCTTGCTCTAACAATTTACGCATTGCTAATAACTCTGGATAAGTAGTTAAACCCTTGTCAAATTGAACTCCTTGAGCTAAGAAATAATCTTTATCACGGTTTACTACTCTCATCTCTGTACCTCCGAAAACATCTAATTCATGTAAATCGTTAAACACATTGTCATAAGTAAAGCTGTTTCTCAATAAGAAAGATGTCATATCATTCGTAAATGTTCTCTTTAGCCCTGAATTTGTCATAATAGGCATTGGAGGAACTTCTTTTTGATCAGGATCTCTATATAAAAAGATATTTTGATCGCGTTCTACTGTTGACTTATCTGCATTATAAGCACCTATCACATTTGAATCCTGAGTCACATTATGCACACGTTTTGTAGTTGCATAGCGAGCAGATCCACTTAAATTATACGTTAAGTTAGGTAATAACTTATAATCTAAATCCAATTGAAAACGAATATCTTTTACATCAATATCCATATAGTTATTGTCTAACTCATTCATGATATTAAATGGAGCCCAGTTACTTCTATAGTACTCATAGTTTCCATTGTCATCATAAGGGCGTAACGTTCTAGTTGTATTTAAAGCATAACTAAATGGATTAATGTCAAAATCACGTTTTACAGATCCATTTACTACATCTTTTTCTGCATCATAAGCCCCTGGTGCTTTCTGATCACGTACTGAAGCAATAGATGATAACGATATTTTTAACTTATCATTTACAAAGAATGTATTCTTTAGGTTCAATGTCAGACGGTGTACTTTATCAGCAATAGACCATCCTGAATCAGCTAAGTAACCAATAGAGGCAAAATAGGCATTATTTTTTCCTCCTCCATTAAAACTTAATGAATGTTGTTGTACAATAGAAGGCCTAAATAATTCTTTAAACCAATTTGTATTTGCTTTTTCATAAGTTTGTAAAAACTTATTTTGTGCAGCTTCCCCATTATGCACCCCATATTGATTATGCACAGGATCAAATTCATTCATAGCACGATACATAATTCCGTATGCTCCACTATGTCTCCCATATAACATAGAAGCATAATCTAAATAGCCTTTATTCTGAAGCTCTCTATACGCCATCATATTATCTTGTGAATTCATCACATCATATTGATTGTACTGAGGTATAGGACGCAGTGTATTCTCCATCGTATAGCTAATAGACATAGGCGTATCTCTTCTACCAGATTTAGTAGTGATCACCACTACCCCATTCATGGCACGAGATCCATAAATAGCCGTCGCAGAAGCATCCTTAAGTACGTCAATACTCAATACATCATCCGCATTAATTCCAGACAAAGCAGAACTTAAAATAGACTCTGAGTTACCTGAAGCTAACTGCTCAAATGATACGTTCACAATATCTTCCTGTACTACACCATCAATTACCCATAGTGGTTTAGTATCTCCCATAATAGAAGAAGCTCCACGAATAGTAATTTTAGGAGCAGCTCCGAAAGTACCTGAAGGGTTTTGTATAGTTACCCCTGCTACCTTACCTTCGATCATTCTACTCACATCCGCTACCCCATCTACCTTCAGATCTTTCGCTTCGATACGACTTACAGCTCCAGCCTCCTTACGTTTAGTAATAGTCTGATACCCTGTATTAATCACTACTTCGTCAATCATCTCCGTTGCTTCTCCTAAAGAAACATTGATAACTGCTAGCTCTCCGACTTTCTTCTCTGCTGAATTGAATCCCATGAATTCAAACACAAGAACGGCGTCCTTACCATTTACCTTAATAGAGTAATTTCCATCTATATCTGTCTGTACTCCCTCTTTAGTACCTTTGACAAATATAGTAGCGCCAGGCAATGATGAACCATCATCAGAAGCCACAACTCTTCCTTTAATTACCTTTTCTTGCGCATACACACTTCCAGTAACTGTAAGTGCTAATGAGAAGAAAAAGAATTTAAGTAAACCTTTCTTCATACTTGTTAACTATTAATTAATTTATCATTAACAAATAAATAACATAATATTATCAAAAACTAGAGGTAATGTGATTTTTATCAAATTATCATCATAATACACTATTTATTAAATAATATAAACTTTTAAATATATTTAATAAAAATTACACACTATAATTTATTTATATTAACTACTATGTCAGATAAGGTAAATAAAAAAGGGTATACATAAAGTATACCCTTTTTTATTATCACAAAGCGATTTTAAGAAACCACAGTCATAATATTATTGTTTCTTTAACAAATCTCTGATTTCTGCTAAAAGATCCTCTTGAGTAGGTGCTGGTGGTCCTGCAGGTGCTTCTGGTGCAGCCTCCTCTTTCTTTCTTAATGAGTTAACTCCTTTTACTAAAAGGAATACACATAGAGCTAACAATGTAAAGTTGATTACCTCTGTAATAAAGCTACCATAAGCAAATACAACATTACCGTCTATTCCTCTTGCTGCTGCTAGAGGTGCCCCATCAGGTGCATCTCCTTTTAACACTACATACATATTAGTGAAATCAGGTGTTCCGATGATAGCAGATACTAATGGCATAATAACATCGTTTACAACACTCGTTACAATTTTACCGAATGCTCCCCCGATGATTACCCCTACCGCTAGGTCCATTACATTGCCTTTGACAGCGAATTCTTTAAATTCTTTTACAAATCCCATAGTCTTTATTGTTTAAGTTTTGAATAGTTAAAAATATAACTTTTTTACTCTATAAAAAAAATTCTTTTAACGCGAAGTGCAATACTCGTTAAAATCTCATATGGTATTGTTTTTATTTTATCTGCTATAATAGTGACTGGCAGGTCTTTACCAAAAATAACAACCTCATCATTTTCTTGGCATTTTATTTCTGTTACATTGATCATTAACATATCCATACAGATAGATCCTGTGATCTCTGCTTTTTGCCCATTTACTAAGACATAGCCCACAGGTCCCCATGAGCGATGTACTCCATCAGCATATCCTATGGGCACAGTGGCGATACGTGTTTTACCTTCTGCGCGAAATCTCCGACCGTATCCTACACTGTCTTTATCTTTGATTTCTTTGATTTGCATAATGCGAGTTTTAAGCGTACTAACATTAGCCAATTGTTGCATTTCTTCTCTATCATTACCAACTCCATACAATCCTATTCCCAATCGAACCATATCAAACTGATGCTCCGAAAAGTTAAAAATACCGGATGTATTCAGAATATGACGTATTGGGTTAATCCCTAATTCTTGTATTAGTTTATCTGAGTTATCTGTAAACATCTCTATCTGTCCAAGTGTAAAGTCTGTATATTCAGGCATATCACTTGATGATAGATGTGAGAATATAGATTTGACTTCGACCACATTAGTATGTCTAAGCACTTCTATTAACTCGTCTAGATCTTCAGTCAAAAAACCATGTCTATGCATACCCGTATCCAGCTTGATATGGATAGGATATTCATAGCAGTTGCGTTCTCTAGCTACTTTTAAGAATGCATTAAGCTCACGTACAGAGTACACCTCTGGCTCTAGATCATACGCTATCATCGCTGAGAATGCATTAATCTCAGGATTCATCACGATAATCTTAGTATTCACACCAGCCTTGCGCAATTCTATTCCCTCATCTGCAAAAGCTACTCCTAGATAATCTACCTTCTCATGAGCTAATAATTTCGCTACTTCATAGCTACCATTACCATATCCGAATGCCTTCACCATGACCATCACTTTAGTCTCTGGCTTTAGCTTTGAACGGTAGAAATTAAGGTTGTGACACATCGCAGTAAGATTAACTTCTAGTACAGTCTCATGCGTTTTCTTCTCTAGCATCGTGACGATTCTGTCAAAGCGGAATCCTCTAGCCCCTTTGACTAAGATATTCTCATCACTAAAATCCTCTACAGATACTTTCTGTAAGAACTCTTCAGTGTCTCTATATAGATAAGTGTTCGTCGTCCCGATTAGATACTTACTTATATGCTCTCCTATACCGATCACACGAGTTATCTGATGTGTAGACAACAGCTCTTTTAGCTGACCATATATCTCCTCCTCCTCATACCCACTCTTAAACATATCTGATAGTATCACAGTCTTAGACGCACTCACCTTATGCTTCTCTAGAAAGTCAAGAGCGATAGATAGTGACTGATAATCTGCATTATACGCATCATCTATTATCGTACAGTTATTCACACCATTCTTTACCTGCATACGCAGTTCTACTGGATAGAGTCCTTGGATACGCTGTGCTATCTTCTCTAAGTCATACCCTAAGTAAGACATCGTACTAATACAAGTCATTATATTACGCACAGAACTATCATCTGTGAATGGAAGTTCTACTGAGTACGAATCACCTTGATCAATAGATACAGTAAGACTAGAGGAATAAAGCTGTCCATAGACATTCGCTGACGTATCTGTCAGACTCCAAGTATATACAGAAGCAACAGAACTAAAATATTGTAATAACAACTCATTCTGCTCACAAATAACTACCTCAGCATCCTGGAATAGTTTAGCTTTCTCACTCACTTTTTCTTCTAATGAGCGAAAACCTTCTCCATGCTCTTCTGTAAGTGCTGTAAAAACACCTATAGTAGGCTTGACCACCTTAGCAAGTCTCTCCATTTCACCCACAGTAGATATTCCAACTTCGAAGATACCTAAGTTGTGCTTCTCCTCTATCCCAAATACAGATAGTGGCACACCCGTCTGAGAATTATAACTCTTAGGGCTCTTGATGATCTTATACTCTTCGCTCAGTAGATAGTTAAGCCATTCTTTTACTACCGTCTTTCCTTTACTACCTGTAATTCCGATAACTGGAAAATCAAAACGATCTCTATGAAAAATAGCCGCACCCTGAAGTGCAGCTAATGTATTATTTACTTTAAAGAAAAGTACTCCTTCTATAGGACGTACCTTAGTCTGGTCAGAGATGACGATATATCTGACTCCTTTATTTACCAATTCTTCGATATAATCATGACCATCATGATTACCTCCTTTTAATGCAAAAAATAAAGTGTGTTGATCATTCTGCAATGACCTACTGTCTACGGATATATTCGAAATATCTACATATTCACTCTTACTGTTTCCTATAATGTCTGCTCCAATGAATGAACAGAACGCATCCGTATTAAATTTCATTATTTTGCCTTATTTGATACACAAAGGTAAAGAGAGTCATACCACTCTCTATCTATATAAAATCTTAAAAATTACATTTTATATAAGACCACCCTTCTTCTTGTTTTTCGATAATATAAACTAATCCTGAAGGTACGAATCCTACATTCTCGATAATATCTGATTTATCTATTTTGCGAGCATTGATTGTATTCTCACACGCAAAGAATTGTATACCTTTTTGCATCACTGCCTTAAGAGGTTCTCCTACCATCGTCTTGCTTT
This sequence comes from Myroides odoratimimus, assembly GCF_001485415.1. Classification (GTDB taxonomy): domain Bacteria; phylum Bacteroidota; class Bacteroidia; order Flavobacteriales; family Flavobacteriaceae; genus Flavobacterium; species Flavobacterium odoratimimum. Next base: position 95,082 of record NZ_BCMQ01000005.1, on the reverse strand, counting down.
TTCTAAGCATTCCGATACCAGGCCCATGCACGACTACTTGTATCGTTACATCCTCTTTCCAGTGATTTCTAACATTAGATACATAAGTCATTAGTGCATTCTGTTCGTTAATGTTGTCTGTGTTTAATTGAAATACAACGTTGTGCTTTGTATTTTTCATAAGTATATCTATTTTTAAGTTTTGGGTTCTATTTTTTAAGTTCTATAAAACTACTAAAAACCACTCATATCGACTAATAAACTCTCACAAACTTTTGCTACTATTCTGTTTAAAATTCTATTCAGATCTAAATCTATCCTTTCAAAAAAAGGAATTTCTTTTTTTTGTTTTCAGCATAAATAAGTTCCTATTTATACCCAAAATTCTCTTTCAACACCTTCTTTTTTAAAAAAATTACCTCAAAAACCATCTATAAGAACAATTTTTCTAAAAAAACAATTTACTTTTTTTACCACCAAAAAAACAACAATACACTAATTATCAATACAATAACCCTAAAACACCCCTATACCACCTCAATCACAATACTCCCCTTATACTTAGTAAAATAAGGCTTTAGAGGCATTTCCTTCGACAATACATGGACAATACCCCGAGAATGATGGACATAGAAGCACTTTTCTCCAACAATACACCTTTTATACACCCAGTATTCTCCTCTTATCACAGTATTACGTAGTATTAATTTTCACTTACATTCCTATATCCAATCATCTTTCAATATAAATGGTGTACTAACAAAAAAGAAGTGCTGTGTATCCTAGGTTACATTTCTTCTCGATTTTAATCGAGAACTTTGTCTTATTAAATTAAATGTTATGGAATGGATATATGGCCCATGGCCTTGGTATGTAGGAGGTTTATTCATCGCTACTACACTTATATTACTTTTATTAATGGGCAAATCTTTTGGGTTTTCCTCTAATCTACGCACCATGTGCTCGATGATGGGAGCAGGTAAGAGTTGTGATTTCTTCTGCTTTAACTGGAAAGCTCAGACGTGGAACTTACTTTTCTTAGTAGGTACTATCCTAGGAGGGTTCATCGCATACCACTTCTTGAGTGTAGAGCCAGCAGCGATACCACTAGCCGATCAGACGATAGAGAAGCTACATACACTAGGTATAGAAAGTGCTGGCAAGGCATATATACCGACAGAGCTATTCTCTAATGAAGTATTCGGTTCTATTAAATCTATCGGACTACTATTATTAGCAGGGTTCTTCGTAGGGTTTGGTTCTAGATATGCAGGAGGATGTACTTCAGGACATGCAATCAGTGGGTTGAGTAATCTACAATTGCCTTCCTTGATAGCTGTAATTGGTTTCTTTATAGGAGGGTTAATTATGGTACACCTACTGTTCCCTTTTATTTTCTAACACAAGTGATTAACAATATTTATATCAATAAGATACAATGAAAAAATTAGCCTATTTATTAGTCGGAATGCTTTTCGGGATAGGGATGTTTAAGTCTGGCGCGGCATCGTGGTTCAGAATATATGAAATGTTTCAATTCGACAGCTTCCACATGTATGGTATTATGGGAACTGCGTTAACAATCGCTGTTATCGCAACCTATATTATCAAGAAAAAGAATATCAAAGACTTCTCTGGTAACCCGATAGAGTTCACCCCAAAAGAGAAGAGTGTACCACGCTATCTGATAGGAGGAATCTTTTTCGGGTTAGGATGGGCATTAGGAGGAGCTTGTCCCGGACCTATGTTTGCCTTATTTGGAGCAGGCTTTTTACCTATTTTGATTGCCATCATCGGAGCATTATTAGGGACTTGGTTCTATGGATTGATCAGAAGATGGCTTCCTCATTAATAAACAATATGGATTAAAGGAACTAATACTTTTGATATATTGTCACGATAAAGTAACTTAGAACCATTAATTCATTTGTTTATTCTTTTATGGAACATATCATACGAAACAAGTACCGCTCTACCTTCGAGGAGAAGTTATTAGAAGAAATCATAGAAGTATCTACTATAAAAGACTTTAAAGAAGGAGAAAAGTTGATGGAGATAGGAGAATACATTAAGAAGATTCCTCTACTCCTAGAAGGTGCTATCAAAATCATCAGAGAAGATCAGCGAGAGGGAGAGATAGTCCTATACTATATAGAAGAAGGAGATACCTGCGCGATGACACTGACCTGCTGCTTAGGTGAGACGAAGAGTCAGGTGCGCTCTATAGCAGAACGCGATGGTAGTGTAGTCTTAGTTCCTGTAGGAAAAATGGATGAATGGCTGGTAAAATATAAGAGTTGGCGCAACTTCGTACTCAACAGTTATAACAACCGTATGAACGAAATGCTAACTGCTATAGATAGTCTTGCCTTCATGAATATGGAAGAACGTCTATGTAACTTACTGAGAAGTAAAGCGAAGATATACAACAGTCGCTTTATCAACAATACACATCAAGAATTAGCTGACGAACTAAATACCTCTAGAGTAGTGATCTCTAGAATACTAAAAACTTTAGAAAACGAAGGTATTATACAGCTCAATAGAAAATATATCGAGCTACTTAAGCCTTAAGTACAGATATGGATTATACAGCATTAATAGGGTATGCACTAGCCTTACTTATCGGGATATCACTAGGCCTTATCGGTAGTGGTGGATCTATACTCACCGTACCTATCCTCGTGTATATCATGAAGGTAGAGCCCTTCGTAGCTACAGCATACTCACTATTCATAGTAGGATCTACTTCTCTAGTAGGTGGTATAAAAAACTATATAGACAAAAAAGTAGATCTAAAAACAGTATTGCTCTTCGGGATACCCTCTGTCATCACAGTATATATCACGAGAGCCTACTTACTCCCACTTGTACCAGATGTAATATCCATCGGTAGCTGGAGTATAGATAAGAATATTGTGCTGATGGTCTTATTTGCCTTAGTGATGTTCACTTCGGCAACTAAAATGATCAGACCAAAAAAAGAAATAGAGGTAATAGATACTAAGCCAGCCTTATCAGGGCTAGTATTACAAGGCATCTTGATCGGACTGCTAGCAGGTACAGTAGGTGCTGGAGGAGGATTCTTAATCATTCCCGCTTTAGTCTTATTTGCCAAAATGCCTATGAGACAAGCTGTCGGCACCTCATTATGCATTATCGCTATACAGTCCTTAATAGGATTCTTAGGCGATCTAGGTCATACCGCTATGGACTGGGCGATGCTACTTACTTTTAGCGGGATATCTATGGTAGGGATCTTCATCGGTATCTATTTAACAAAGTACGTTCCTGATAAAAATTTAAAAAAGTGCTTTGGTTATTTCGTACTAATCATGGCTATTTATATCCTAATTAAGGAAGTGTTTTTATAGTTTGTAACCTAAGTTACTGTCATTTTAAAAACATCTTCTTACTTTTACTACAAACAAAGAAATAAACTACAATATGAAAATAGAACAAATTTATACAGGATGTTTAGCTCAAGGAGCTTACTATATAGAGAGCAACGGAGAAGTTGCTATCATCGATCCACTAAGAGAGGTACAGCCTTACTTAGACAGAGCGGCTAAAGATAATGCGACGATTAAATATATCTTCGAAACACACTTCCACGCAGACTTCGTGAGTGGACACGTTACATTAGCTGAGAAAACAAATGCTCCTATCGTATACGGACCAAATGCTAACCCAACGTTTAAGGCACATATCGCTACAGATGGAGAGGTATTTAAAATAGGAAATATCACAATCACAGCATTACACACTCCGGGGCATACGATGGAGAGTACTACGTACTTACTAAAAGATGAGAATGGAAAAGATCACGCTATCTTCAGTGGAGATACGTTATTCTTAGGTGATGTAGGTCGTCCTGACTTAGCTCAGAAAGCGGCTGACTTGACTCAAGAGCAATTAGCAGCTACGCTATACAATAGCTTACGCACGAAGATTATGACGTTAGCAGATGATGTTATCGTATATCCTGCGCATGGTGCTGGGTCTGCTTGTGGAAAGAACTTAAGCAAAGAAACTGTTGGTACCCTAGGGGATCAAAAACAAACGAACTATGCACTACGTGCTGATATGACAGAAGCAGAGTTCGTAAAAGAAGTAACAGATGGTCTACTACCTCCTCCTGCATACTTCCCACTAAATGTGAAGTTAAATAAAGAAGGATATGAGAATGTAGAGACGATCATCAATAACAACAAAGCCCTTACTCCAAAAGAGTTCCAAGCTTTAGCAGAAGAGTCTGGTGCCTTATTATTAGACGTACGTTCTGCTTCAGACTTCGCTAGTGGACATATACCAGGAGCTATCTTTATCGGATTAGATGGTCAATTCGCTCCTTGGGTAGGTGCATTAATCACAGATATTAAACAACCTATCTTATTAATCACTCCAGAAGGACGTGAAGAAGAAGCTGTGATTCGTCTATCTCGTGTAGGATATGACAATACGTTAGGGTACTTAAAAGGAGGATTCTCTACTTGGAAAACAGAAGGTTTTGAATACGATACTGTACAACAAGTAACAGCAGAAGAACTAGCTGATAAAATAGTGAATGAAGATATCAAGGTAGTAGATGTACGTAAGCCAGGAGAGTACAATTCTGCTCATATCAACTATAAAAACTTGACTCATTCTCCATTAGATTATATCAATGATAATATCGCTGACTTCCCAACAGAAGGTAAATTCTTTATCCACTGTGCAGGAGGATACCGTTCATTAATCGCGTCTTCTATCCTAAAAGCTAGAGGATACCACAATATGATCGATGTAATCGGAGGTTTCGGCGCTATCAAGAACACCTCTATCCCATTACAAGAAGGAGGTAGCTGTACAGCAACATGTCCAACAACTAAACAATAATACAATGAGTAATTTTCAAGAGTTAATCGATAGAGATCAGTTAACTTTAGTTGATTTCTTCGCTACGTGGTGTGGTCCATGCCAGATGCTAGCTCCTGTGCTAGAAGAAGTAAAAAAAGAGCTACAGGATGATATCTCTATTATCAAAATAGATGTAGATAAGAATACGGCTCTTACCACACAGTACAGCACACAATACCAGATGAGAGGTGTACCTACACTAATGCTTTTTAGAAAAGGTAAACTTCTGTGGAAACAATCTGGATATATGGATAAACAGACATTATTAGGTCATATCGATCAGTATAAGCATAATTATTAAAAATAAGGCTACCTATCAAAGGTAGCCTTACTTTTTATAATACTATTCAAAGATTAAAACCCTGCTATATATCAGTTGTTCAATTTATTAGAATTAATATTATATATTTATGACAATTAACCTTAATTACTGACTTATGAAAAAAATAATGTATACACTTATGTTTGCATTGACAATAAGTGCTGCAGATTACGCTCATGCTCAACAGAAGGAGAAACCAACTTTCGTAACCTCTGTTGAAGACATTAAAGAATACAAACTGTCTAATGGGCTAAAGGTACTCTTACTTCCTGATGCTACTCAGAATAATGTGATAGTTAATATCGTGTACAACGTAGGGTCTAAACATGAGGGATATGGAGAGAAAGGTATGGCTCACCTATTAGAGCACATGCTTTTTAAAAGCACTACTAAACTAGGCGATATCAAAAAAATGCTCTCTGACAAAGGTGGCCAAGCACAGGGGACTACTTGGTATGACCGTACAAACTACTATGAGATATTCGCTACTTCTGATGAGAATCTAGCATGGGCACTAGAGATGGAAGCAGATCGTATGATTAACGCTACTATACTTCAATCTGATTTAGACAAAGAGTTCTCTGTAGTGCGAAACGAATTTGAGATAGGAGAGAATAACCCTAGTAGAGTATTAATGGAAAGAACTATTAATACAGCTTACTTATGGCATAATTACGGGCTTAGTACCATCGGGTCAAAAGAGGATATCGAACGTGTTAAAGCTCCTCAATTAAGACGATTCTACGAAAAATACTATCAACCTGATAATGCTACTCTACTTATAGCTGGTAAGTTTGATGAGGCTAAAGCATTAAAATACGTAGAAGATTACTTCTCTGTGATTCCTAAACCTAAACGTGTATTAGATGAAATATTAACTGTAGAACCTGCTCAAGATGGTGAGAAATTTGTAGAAGTAAGACGTGCAGGTGATTCTAAGCATATACAGACCTTATACCACACTGCTTCATACGCAGATAAAGACTTTGCGGCACTTGTAGCACTACAATCTATACTGACTAATGACCCCTCTGGATATTTATATAAAGATTTAGTAGAGACTAAGAAGGTATCATCACTATACTCTTTTAGCCCTACAGTGAGAGATGCAAGTTTTATCTTATTTAACTTTGATATTCCTCTTGATAAAGATCAAAATGAGACACTGAAAGATATCAAGACTGCTTTAGCTAAAATAGAAACTATCAAGTACACACAAGAAGACTTAGATAGAGCTAAAACAAGAATCTCAAAAGGTCTAGAAGATTTAAAGAACAATACTATCCGAACTGCTATTAACTTAACAGAGATTATCGGAGCTGGAGACTATCGCCTGGCTAATTTGTACAGAGATAATGTAGAGAACTTAAAACTAGAAGATATCAATAGGGTAGCTAAAAAGTACTTTAAAGATAATAACCGTACAGTAGGTATGTTTATCCCTTCTAAGGATGAAATAAGAGTGAAGCCAACTGAGTTCTTAGATAAAGACATTAAGGCGCTAGTAGAGAACTATAAAGGAAAAGAAGCATCAGAAGAGTTAAGACCATTCGAAGCATCTATTGCTAATTTACAGAAGAATTATTCTACTGCTAAACTTGGAAATGGGCTTAAATATGGTATTATAGATAAAGATATCAAAGGGGAGAAAGTACAAATAAGTATGACACTACCAGTAGGTAATCAAAAAGACTTATTAAACAAACAATACATAGGTTCTTTTGCAGCAAACCTATTGAATGCTGGGACTAAGACTATGACTAAACAACAGATAAAAGATAGGTTAGATCAATTAAAGTCAACTATATCTGTTAGATTTAATGGTCAAAATATTAGCATAGGAGTATCATCATACAGAAGTAGTATAGAAGAAACGATGGTTATTCTTAAAGATTTATTGACTAACCCTATCTACCCTGAAACAGAATTAGAGAAATTAAAAATAGACTATATTACTAATTTAGAGTCTCAACTAAGTGATCCTCAAGCTATCGCTTCCAACAAAATCTCTCAATTAACAGAGAAAGAAGAAAAAGGAAGTATCTTCTATACTCCATCAACTCAAGAGAACATTGATGGTATTAAAAAAGTTAAACTAGAGGAAATTAAGGACTTCCACAAGAATTTCTTTGGTGCCAATAACGGTATTGCTACAGTAATAGGTATGAAAGACAAAGAAGCTGTGGATAAGCTATTAGAGAACACGTTCGGTAACTTTAATAGTAAAGCTAAATATGAAAAAGCATATCCTAAGTTTATAGACACTAAACAAGTAAAAGAAATATTCGAAACTCCAGACAAAGAAAATGCTGTAGCTATAGGTAAACTAAACTTTGAGATGAATCAATCAAATCCTGACTATGCTGCATTAGTATTTGCAAACGAAGTAATGGGAGGTGGATTTATGACTGCGCGTATCCCTCAACGCTTACGCGAAAAAGAAGGAATTAGCTATGGTGCAGGTACCTCATTAAGTGTACCTAGTGATCCTAAAAACGTGAATGCTTCTTGGTCTATATACGCTTTTATGAACCCTACTAAACGCGTTGATGTAGAAAAAGCTTTGAATGAAGAGTTTAATAAATTAATTACTTCAGGTATTACTGAAGATGAATTAACTGCTAACAAATCTTCATGGAAGAATGCAAAACAAGCAAATCTAGGTAGCGATGGATACTTAATATATTTATCTTCTTTATTCTTGTTATACGACACTCCATTTACAGAGCATGACAAATTAAATGCTGAGATAGACAAACTAACTGTCAAACAAGTGAACGACGCTGCTAAGAAGTACTTACAGCCTTCTAAATTCACAACAGTTTACGCTGGTGATTTTACTAAAAAATAAAGCAAATAACCTTTAAACAAAAAGCCGATTGATTACTCAGTCGGCTTTTATATTTATATACACTAGTCCATTTACTAACAACTAAAGTCTACAGATATAGCTCCTGCTAAGTAGATAAAATGTTGAGCTCCTTTAGATAAATATACTTCTACAGACTGTATTTCATATTCAGGTGAAGCATCGAACACAAAATCTAAGTTGCCATCTCCGTCTAAATCCCCAACAAACAACAACTGTACAAAGGTGTCATTAAAGCTTGGGATATCAAGGATTACTTGTTCTGCCTCTCCATTGACTGTAAGGTATAACTTATAATCTTTAAACTTCTTATATTTCTTAGTCTTACCACTATCATCTGTATAGTCATAAGAATCTACTTGCTCACCTTCTGCTCTCAAAATATACTGTTTCCCATTAAATAGATACTCCTGTGGAGCATCAGGCCATAAAGGTTGCTCTTTAATGTTTAGAGCAGTCTTAGTGCCTTTCTTGATCATTGCATTGGGACCTAAGAAAAAAATAGGTTCCACAGGGCCTGTAGAGAAGATTCCTAGTTGCTCACTTTCTGTACACTCATTCATCTCTTCACTGATGGCATAATCTGCTTTAATAACTTGAAAAAGTCCTTTCTTTTCTTCAAAAGCTAACCATTTATCATTGACCTTATTGAATTCTTCTTGGTGGAAATCCTTGTCGTAATATCTAGGAATAAGAATGTCTAGAATGATGTTTTCTTCCTTACCATATATTGTTAGAGCAGGTTTTTCTTCTTCTGTCGCAGTTACTACTTCTTCTGTAGAAGGTTTAACCTCAGGAATCACTTCTTTCTCTTTTGTTTCTTTACACCCTACCAATGCAAGTAGTGTGAATATGAACAAGGTTTTTTTCATATCGTATATTGGTCTGTTATATTTACATTTTAAATCAAAAAAAAAGACTACCAATGTTGATAGTCTTTTCATTAAATATTTTAAAAGCTGTATTTAGTCATTTAACTTTAATACAGCCATAAATGCTTCTTGTGGGATTTCTACGTTTCCTACTTGACGCATACGCTTTTTACCTGCTTTTTGTTTTTCAAGTAATTTACGTTTACGAGAGATATCCCCTCCATAACACTTAGCTGTTACGTCTTTACGAAGAGCTTTTACTGTTTCACGAGCAATTACTTTTACTCCGATAGCTGCCTGAATAGGAATATCGAACTGCTGACGTGGGATAAGTTCTTTTAATTTCTCACACATCTTCTTACCGATATGATAAGCGTTATCAGCGTGCATTAATGCTGATAATGCATCCACTACGTTAGCATTGAGCATTACGTCTACTTTCACTAAGTTAGAAGTACGCATTCCGATAGGAGAATAATCGAACGAAGCATATCCTTTAGATACAGTCTTCAATCTATCATAGAAGTCAAATACAATCTCTGCCAATGGCATATCAAACATTAACTCAACTCTATCTTCTGTAAGGTAAGTTTGGTTAGTGATAATACCACGCTTATCAATACAAAGACTCATTACTTGTCCAACGAAGTCAGCTTTAGTAATAATAGTCGCTTTAATATATGGTTCTTCTACTCTTTCTAATTTAGAAGGTTCTGGTAAGTCAGATGGGTTATTTACTATAATAGGTGTATCAGGTTCTTTCTTAGTATATGCTAAGTAAGAAACGTTAGGTACAGTAGTAATAACAGTCATGTTAAACTCACGCTCTAAGCGCTCTTGGATGATCTCCATGTGTAACATTCCTAAGAATCCACAACGGAAACCAAAACCTAAAGCGGCAGAACTCTCTGCTGCGAATACTAATGAAGCGTCGTTAAGTTGTAACTTCTCCATAGAGTTACGCAACTCTTCATAATCTTCTGTGTCTACAGGATAGATACCCGCAAATACCATTGGTTTTACGTTCTCAAACCCTTCGATCATATTTTGAGTAGGTTCTTTTGCATCAGTGATGGTATCTCCTACTTTTACTTCTCTTGCTTCTTTAATACCAGAGATTAAGTAACCTACGTCACCTGTTTTAATCTCTTGTTTAGCTACTTGATTTAATTTAAGTGTTCCAATCTCATCTGCGAAATACTCTTTATTAGTAGCCATGAACTTAATCCTCTGACCTTTCTTAATCGTACCATTAACCACACGAAAGATTACCTCAATTCCACGGAATGGGTTATATACAGAGTCAAATATTAAAGCTTGTAATGGCTCCTCAGGATTCCCTTTAGGTGCAGGAACTCTCTCGATAATAGCTTCCAAGATATCTTCTACCCCTAATCCTGTCTTACCTGATGCAGGAATAATCTCTTCATAGTCACATCCTAATAAATCAACGATATCATCGCTTACTTCTTCTGGATTAGCACTTGGTAAGTCAATCTTATTTAATACAGGAATAATCGTTAAATCATTCTCTAATGCTAAATACAAGTTAGAAATAGTCTGAGCCTGGATACTCTGAGCAGCATCAACAATCAATAACGCACCTTCACACGCTGCAATAGACCTAGAAACTTCATAAGAAAAGTCTACGTGTCCTGGGGTATCAATTAAGTTAAGTATATATTTCTCTCCTTTATGAGTATATTCCATTTGGATAGCGTGAGATTTAATAGTAATACCTCTTTCACGCTCTAAGTCCATACTGTCTAAAAGCTGAGCTTGTTGCTCACGAGCAGTTACAGTCTGTGTAGCGTCAAGTAATCTATCTGCTAACGTACTTTTACCATGGTCAATATGAGCAATAATACAAAAGTTTCTAATGTTCTTCATCTTCGTAATATCAAAGTTTATTGGATTATATGCCCATTAGAAGTATTGAAACCACTTTCAATAATCATATAATCTAGATTCTAAGGCTCTTACATTCTTTTAATTAAAGAATCTACCTAGCCTATATTTTGCAAATATACTTTAAAGTTTCAATTTTTAGTTATTTTTCTGTCTTACAATCTCCCTTTATTTAAAAGAAATTGGTTATAATATCTATTGCATTAGATTTAGTAGTCTATTCTATGTTTTATAAAGACACATTTAGTAACTTTATATTCATAAAAGAATACACTATGAAATCATTACTTACAATATCCTTATTCTCTTTAGCGACCTTAGTAAGTTGCGGACAAAAGAGTGATATCACAAAAGATCATATCATACTTCCGAATAACCTTAAAGAGGTATCAGGGCTATACTATGATGCTACTTCTAATTCATTCTGGGCACTACAAGATAGTGGCAATAAGAATGAGTTATATCAAATCAAAGCTGATGGTAAAATAAGCCATACTCTAAAAATAAAAGACCAAAAGAATATAGACTGGGAAGAATTAACTGCAGATAAAGAAGGCAATCTTTATATCGGAGACTTTGGAAATAATAAGAATACTAGAAAGGATCTACGCATCTTAAAGATAAACAAAGACGATTTGCAAAAAGATAAGACAGAGGTAGCTGCAGTAATCTCATTTGAATACCCTGAACAAAAAGCCTTCCCTCCTAAAGAGACTGAATTATTATATGACGCAGAAGCTTTTATCTTATACAATAATAACTTCTACATCTTCACTAAAAATAGAAGTAAAGGCTTCGATGGAACCTCTTTAGTATATAAAATACCTAATCAAGCAGGGCATCACAAAGCTGAACATGTACAAACATTCAATGGATGTAATATATACAAACACTGTGCTATCACAGGCGCTGCTATCAGTCCAGACGAGAAGACTTTTGTACTGCTATCTCATTCTAAACTTTGGATAATAGACGGTTTTAATCCCAACGCTATTATGGATGGAAAGATTAGTGAGCACAAACTACACCACGTCTCTCAAAAAGAGTCTGTGACTTTTGGAGACAACAATACTATCTATTTAGCTGACGAGGTAAAAGATAAAAAAGGTGGTAAAATTTATAAAGTGGATTTGGGTACATTAAAACCCAAACCCTAATCCAAATACAAAGCGACCTCCATCTACACTGTTAAAGAAAGAGCAGTGTAGAGTCGCTTGTTCTACAGCACTTATCCACAGTCCTGCCCCATAAGAGTTATGCCATTTAGTAGAAGACTCCCCTGGCTGCCATACTCTACCGTAATCGAAGCCTCCATAGAAACCATAACTCATAGGAAGAAACCCTGCTGTAAACTGACCTGCATTAAATCTTAAATCTGTTGTTTGTACAAAAGATGTCTTTCCTGTAAAACGCTCTGGTCTAAAACCTCTTAAGTTAGCATTACCCCCTATAGTGGCTGCGTGGTAAAAATCGTAGTTATCATTAAACCTTGTTTGGTATGTAAAATTAGTCGCAAGTACTAATCTTTCACCTCTATCAATATAGTGTAAGAAACTCGCTTTAAGGTCTAAATACGCAAAGTTCTGCTTAGTCTCCTCTAAATTCATTCTCCACCCAAGTTTTGAATTAAAACCAAAGCCAACTGTTGGATTAGCAGGATAATTATACTGCTCATAGTTATACTCTACCTTAAGACCTCCATACTGTTGAAAATCAAAAACCTTAGTATCTACACCATTTACATCATCGGTGATATATCTATCCGTTTGATGTTTTACCTTTAAGGCATCATATTCTAAGTTTGCTTCAAAACTAGCTCCCTGTTTTCCTTCATATCTATACCCAGGAGAAACAGAATAGCTCTCAATGCGTACTCTCTTATAATCTTTGCCTTTTTCTTTATCAAAATAATACGTTTCATTCCCCAGTCCGTAGTAATTAACTGCAAAGTTAGGACTAGTCGCTCTACCGCCTATCGTAAACATCCAGTCATTAGTCGCATTAGGGAAATACCCTTTATACTCTGCCTCTAACCCCTTTGTATTAAAAGAGTAGAAACCTTTCAACACATGCTTTGCTGTATAAGGATCTTGAATAAACTTAGAACGTGTAGAACTGTATAAAAAGCCAAGCTTAACACCATCTTCCGGATTAAAACCAATATTTGGCAATAACATATTCAAGTTAAGAGGTACTCGCTCATAATTAAAGTTATTAATGTCATACTTATTAGTCAGTATTGTTCTTCCATTAGAACCTTCCATCTTTACTTCATTCTTCTTATCCGCATAATCATACACGATTACTTTAGAAGCATTATCTACTAAGAAAGTGTCTTGATTCTTACCACCTATTAATCTAATCTTAATCTTCGCTTTCTCATCTCCACTTACTTTAAAAGTATCCTCATCGTTCAGTCCATATACCCAAATCTCTTTAGTCTCAGTAGCATTATATACCTTATCGAATACTAGTTCTTCTCCAGTCTTTTTAGCTCTATATTGTTTTACACGAACATTCCCTTCAGCCAATCTCTCAATATCAAACATCTCTTTCTTATCAGTTCCTGATAAGATGACATACTCGCGTAACTGTTTATAATATTTCGGCAAGAAAGCATCTATCTTACTACGTCTTGCTTTGAATATTCTTTTGATTTCTTCTACCTCTTTTGTTAGTACTTCTTGAGGCAATTTACTAAACGCCTCGTCTAAAGCCTCATCGTCTAACTTCTCTACAACATCCTTAGCCTCTCTCAACCAATCTTCTAAAGAAGTACCTTTTAACAAGTATTGATCTAATGGAAAAGCTGTTTTATTAATCCATCTAGGATTAGCGAAGTCTTCTGTATAATTCTGCATATGTCTAAGTGGTGGTAGCTTCTTTATCAATGATAACAAAGCACCATCTATCTTAGCAAAAGCCTGATCTCTATCTCTAGGTACTGGTCTATAGATAACTTTATCTCCTTCTGTAAACTCTGACCATCTCCACTGGTCACCATGTCTATCCCAATCCCCGATAAGCATATCAAAGATTCTAGCACGCATATAAGCCGTCTGATCTACCTCATACTTCTCATCTTTTCTCAACTTCGCAATAACATCAGTTGTACTGATAATATTACTAACGTTCCCAAAGCTTACTTCATCCTCATATCCTGACGAAGGTCTCTCCTCAATCATATACAATTCGTCCCCATAGTTATCATTAAACCTACCTAAGACAGACTGCTTAGGTACATAATACAACTCTGGATTAGTGTGATACATCCCTATCTTATCTGCTAAACCATCAAGTATAAATGGTGTATATGGATGTGAAGTCGTATAGAAGTCATATATAAATCGCTCTGTCCAAGTATTGTCAAAAGCATTCATCACATAGTGATCCTTAAACACGGCAGTCTGTGCAAAACGAGACACACTCTTACGCACACCACGCATCACATACTCTTTACCCTCTTTATCTACTAGTCTTAAAGACATAGACTGATTACCTCCTCCAGATATAGTAGGTGTAAGTCCTCCTTTTAGAGTAGTCAAATCTGCTACAGACGCCGTTATCGGTGTACCGTATACATTGCGATAATGCTCCCCCCATAAGAATCGATAGAACTTACTCTTTTCTGTCCATTGTTTAGGATATACACTAGCTTGTGCTGTTTGTTGTTCAAGCTCTTTATTATCTATATCTCGGTTTTCTTTTCCACCTCCAAAGTTATCTAACATCACAGTGCTATATAAAGCTGTATATCCCCCATCTTGATAACCATAGAAAGAAAGCTTAGCACTCTTATCTTCTCTAATCTCAAGCTTAGAATACCCAAACACCCCAGCAGAGAAATCTCCTTCTACAACCGCTCTAGCAGGCGTAAGATTGCTCATCGCTCCACTTATTATCTGCTTTACACCACCTCTGTCTATATACTGTAGATTATGCTCATGACCTGATGCTATCACTACATTTGTATACATTTGCGCGATTGTTCTTATGCGCTTATTTAGCTCATTGTATTTTTTGCTTTGAAGATCTTGAGGATTGATTCCAGACATCTGTCTAGTATAGTTGTATATACTGCCTATAACTGGTAGAGGCACACTCCCTCCTAAAGGAAACAAATGATCTTGCACAGAGAACTTCCCTCCATGATTACCATTGCTATATACAGGGTGATACATCGCTAATACCACCACCTTATTCTGATTCTTATTAATCTCACCTCTTACTTCTTCGAAGAAATCTTCTCTCGTCTTTATATCACAGTCTTCATTGATATTCGGATGGTTATCCCAATTCTCAATGTACCACTGACTATCAATCACGATTAGCACAGTCTCATCATTTACCTTAAGCCTTTCTAGTCCACATACTTTACGAGGAAGTAGAGCTTTCTTATTCCCTGTTCTTTCGACTAAATATTTATCTAGATTCTTAATTCCTTCATAACTACCTTGCCAATCTGATTCACCGTTAATGAATACTGTCGTTCCCTTATTACTCTCCAATAACCCCAAGTGACTCACTAAGCCATCTTCTGCTTTCTTTCTTTTTTTAGAAGAAGTACCTGGCATTCCTTTCTTGGTATTATTCCCTAATAATACTAATGTTGAGTTCTTATCACTCTCTTGACTCAACATCTGTTTAAAAGCTTCTAAATGCTCTTGTTCCTCCGTATTATTTGCTTGGCTTAAGTTTCCAACCAAATAATAAGTATGCACAATTTTTTGATTGCTATTGCGTTCTTGAGAAAACGCCCCGCTTTTAGTACCGTACTGAGGCTCTAATGTTGCACAAGATACTAGACCTACTAAAGAGGTTAAAGAAAGTACAACAGCGATTTTTGAAAGCTTTAACGGTGTTTCAGAAAATATTTTCATATTTTAGGGGTTATAAAGGTTATGACTATGACGATTCTACAAAAGATTGAAGAACACATCTTTCAGATACACAAAGATACACTATCACATCAATATACGTACCACAATTTTAACCATACAGTACGTGTTGTTAATGGTTTAGAAGAAATTTTAAATCATTTAACAGTAGATAGTCATAATGCTAATTTATTGAGATATGCCGCATGGTTTCACGATATAGGTTATATTAATTCTTGGGAAGGACATGAAGAACGAGGTGCACAGATGGCACAAACTTACCTATTAGAGAACGGAGTACCTCATGATGACGTATTAACCGTTATGCAATTAATACGTGCTACTAAGCTAGACTATGTTCCAGATAATGACTTAGAGTGTATTATTAAAGATGCAGACTTCGCACACTTCTCAGACGAGAATTATGTAGAGACTAGTAATCTGCTAAAGAAAGAAATAGAAAACTTATGTTCTAAAACATTTACTAGACTAGAATGGTTAGAGCAGAATAGAGATGTGATGCTGTATAGACATCGCTATTACACCAACTATGCTCAACAAAATTGGCAACCTACTAAACAAAAGAATCTGCTAGATGTACTGTCTAAAATAGATAAAATCAACTCTAACAAAAAGAAAAAAGAGAAGATAGAATCGAATAGAACAATCGATACTCTATTCAGAACTACTTTGCGTAACCATACTCAACTTAGTGCCATAGCAGATAGAAAGGCGAATATCTTATTATCTGTCAATGCGATTATTATCTCTATCTGTCTATCGACATTAATACCTAAACTAGACAGTCCGAGCAATGCTCATTTGATTGTGCCTACATTTGTATTATTAATATTTAGTGTGGCAACTATCATCTTTGCAATACAATCTACTAGACCCAAATTAACGTCAGGTAAATTCACTAAAGAACAAGTAGAAAACAGAGAAGTAAACCTATTATTCTTTGGTACTTTCCATCAGATGCCTTTTGAAGAATATGAAGAATCTCTAAGTGAAATCATGAAAGACAAACAATACCTACACCATGCCCTGACTAAGGACTTATATAGCCTAGGTATTGTCTTAAACAAGAAGTATAAGTTCTTGCGTATCACTTATGCTGTTTTCACATTAGGTATTATTTTATCTGTTATTACCTTTACATTAGCATTTAGAGGTATTGGTTTTTAAGGTAATTATGCATCAGTGTATCATAATCTAATGATTCTATATCAAAGTCTAGATTCACACCTATACGCAGTCCTATAAGACCAGATACACTCTGCATATCTTCGATTAGGAACTGCTCTAAATTATGGTCTAGAAGACCTGCCTTTTGACCAAACTCAATGTATCCTAGATATTCTTCTAAATCATAAGTAGAAGCAAAGGCAATTGTAATCTTTTTGGGTTGTACGATGCGTTCAGTCGAATCTTTTATATTCGCTTTATCTAATCTTTTTTTGATTATTTCATATCGGGTATTATATGCACCATCGATATCGAAGCGCTTCTCGTCCATTCTGAACTGAATACCAAGAGAAGAATCATATACTAAGATTAGTACAGTCACATCCATCTTTAATGGTTCATGTACATTATTGCGATAGTGTATACACATCTGTTCACACATCACCTGTAATTGCCACAAACGGAGATTGTGTAGATAAGTAAAGTCAAAAGACTTCATCGGGCTGATAGAACTACCTATATAAATATTGTGTTCTACCCCATCTGTCTTAAATCGTTCATAATAATGAGGAAAAACTTTCTGTACAGACTCTTGTCTCTGATCTAATAGATCAGTGAAAGTCTTATTCATCTTACCCACCTGAGTATCATATATCTTTCTATATCTATAATAGATACCTAGCTCTTCATCTATATAAGAAAAGTACTCGTCTAATCGAGGTCTATAGAATAAGTGTTCATCCTTTAATAAATAAGGGTGTACCTCATTGGTCACATAGTTCTGAATGCGCTGTTCTAACCCTGTCACGAAGTCCTCTTCTAAGTGTCTCAAATAGGCTTTTAACTTTAGAATATGTCTTTCTAAGATTAACGCATTCTCGCTAAAAGTACAATTGCGAAACACAGCGATTAACTTCTCTAGCTGCTCTCTTAGGTCACCTAGAATAGCCTCGTTGCGGAGTGCTCCAGATCCTTTTATATCTATCTCTCCATATAAAGGATATACATTCTGAAATGCAATAGGATTAATAAAGTAATCTTTATCTGCTACACTATCGATATAGTTGCGTCGAGCTTCTTCTAAGAACTTCCAATAAACACTAGGGTGTATCGTCGTAAACTCTCGTTGGATAATAGCCTCTACCTGATTAAGCATATCTGACTTCACTCGTTGGAAAGTCTCTGATATAATCGGCATCAAAGCATTTAGCTTCTGTGCATTCACACTATTCAATACTCTAGGTTCTTCTGAGACTATCTCGAATACACCTTCTACACCACTAGACAGTACTACAGGGCTAAACAGTCCACTGCGCACCCCATGCCTTTTAAGGTGTAAGCACATCACGCACTCCTTATCATTAGCTAATACTACATCCACATCAGAGATACTATAATATCCTTTTTGATCAACCACAGTCGCATACGCCTTCTCTGATAAGAGAATAGAAGAGTTCTCCTCATCTAGTAAAAAACTAGGCATAGCCATCATCTCATTAGTCTCCTTCTGTATCAATGTATCTACTACTAAGGGCGTGTACCCTATACGCAGATTAGGCACTCTGAATATAGAGCTGAATAGTTGCCCTAAGATAGCTCCTATTGGTTCACGTTGTAACTCTGCTTTTAAGAAATTCTCTTTTAATAAAGACATCGCATTCTCTATTGTGGCATCTACTAGACTAATAATACCGAATCCTTTCAGCACCCAACTCTTCTGAGGAAACTTCTCTTTCCACAACTCTAGATTATCAAAATTATCTTCTAGTAGCTCGATATCTTCCTTAGTCAGCATGACCGCATCTTCTGTAGGCACTACCTCTACGAAGTCTGCATTATACAGTACTCTATAGTGATGGATAATCCCCTTAGCGTCTGGCAAGTCTACAAACAGAGGACGAGTTAAGTCAAATGTCGCCTTAAAATAATGATTCATGATAATACAACAGCACGCTATATAATACTGCTGTTGGTTAAAATCTCTGATCTCTATATTATAGTTACCACCACTCTCCTCGATAATCTTTCTAAACCTTCTACTGTGATTAAACATCAACTTCTGAAGAGGCATCCCCACTGCCTTAATCTCATTATCCGTCAAGGCTATCGGAAATAATATCTCTAGTAACTCCCCTATCAATGCCTCATGTTCTACTAATAGATTATAATCTTCTATGATCTCAAGCAAACATGGCACTTCATTGATACGACCTAATAAGTCTCTAAAATACGTCTTCTTCATTTCATTCTTCTCAGGATCATCGATAAAAGCTTGCATAGCTTCCACCAGACGGTGAAAAGAAAATTTGATATCAAACGGGGTATAATCAAAAGTGGCGAGTCTCATAATATGTTAGGTGCTTTAGGAGATAAAGATACGAAATTCTCACTTTTACATTACACTTATCACATCCTCTAATTTTCCTATTTCACAACAATATCAAAACTAAAAACCTGAAATCTAAAAAAATCGTACTTTTGCCTCAAATTTCTAGAACGAATATGATTAAAATAGGCAATATAGAACTACCAGATCACCCATTGTTATTAGCTCCAATGGAGGATGTTAGTGACCCACCTTTTCGCCGTCTGTGTAAGAAGCACGGTGCAGATCTAATGTACTCAGAGTTTATCTCTTCTGAAGGACTGATTAGAGATGCGATGAAAAGTAAAATGAAATTAGACATCTTCGACTATGAACGCCCTGTAGGGATACAGATATTCGGTGGTGATGAAGAAGCGATGGCAGAATCTGCTCGAATCGTAGAGACTGTACAGCCAGATTTAGTTGATATTAACTTTGGTTGTCCTGTAAAGAAAGTGGTATCTAAAGGAGCAGGTGCGGGTGTACTAAAAGATATTGACTTGATGATTCGCCTGACCAAGGCAGTAGTACAGAGTACTCACTTACCTGTGACAGTGAAGACACGTCTAGGATGGGATGAAGAATCTATCAATATTGACGAAGTAGCAGAACGCTTACAAGATGTAGGGGTTCAGGCATTGACTATACATGCACGTACTAGAGCGCAGATGTATAAAGGTCATTCTGATTGGACACATATAGAGCGCATTAAGAATAATCCACGTATCCAGATTCCTATCTTCGGGAATGGAGATATAGACAGCCCACAAAAAGCCTTAGAGTACAAAGAGACTTTTGGGTTAGATGGTATGATGATCGGTCGTGCTGCTATTGGTTATCCGTGGATATTCGATGAGATCAAGCACTTTTTTAACACAGGAGAGATATTACCTCCTCCTACTATCAAGGATAGATTAGAAGCTGCTAAAAATCATTTGATCTGGTCTATGGAATGGAAAGGAGAGCGATTAGGTATCGTAGAGATGAGACGTCACTACACTAATTACTTTAAAGGAATACACGGTTTTAAACCACATCGTTTAAAATTAGTGACTACTGATGACCCTATCGAGTTATTATCCCTATTCGATAGAATAGCAGAAGAATATAAAGACTACGTAATAGAGTAAATCTTATACATAAAAAAACCACCTATTAATAGGTGGTTTTTTCTCTTTTTCAAAACAATTTCTATACTGTAATCTCTGATTCACAGACTTACTAAATGAAATTATTCACATAATTACTAGCGCATAATTATGTTATCACTAACTATACCAAAATGTCCTCTGAAGCGAACTATTTTTATTGGTTTCTGTTTATAAACGCATTTCTGGCTCCGTTAGTATTACGCTGCTGGAAAAATACCATATTTAAACAACTGAAACCATCTATCTACATATTCACTGTTAAAGTCTAGCACCTTCATCACTTCTCTACTAAACTCTGTAGCTCCTATACCACTAGCTGTTACTACATTTTGATCTCTTACCACGAGCTGATCTACATAGTTCTTCTCTCCGTGATAAGTAGGTACAAATCCTTTCATATAGAACAAGGCATTACTCGTATGCTTCACGTAGTCTAGCATACCTTTCTGAGCTAAATAAAGCGTAGCTCCACAAATAGCAGCTATTGGTAACTGGTATTTATAAATCCCATAAACTACCCTATCAATAGCATTAAAGTTATTTGTACTCTTTTCCCACATCTCTCCTCCTGGCAGTATTAAAAGTTTCAGTGTAGAGATGTCTATATCCTCTAGACTACAGTCTACCTTAACCTTTAACCCTCCTACCGAAGTAACATCAGCACCTGTATTAGAGACAGTTAATACCTGGTATCGACTATCTTGTATTAATTCAGGCATCAGATATCCAATCTCCCAATCTGAATATCCATCAAATAAGTAAATGTAAATATGATTTGCTTCCATCTTCTTCTTTTTCTCAAAGATATAGCAATATTGTATCAACTTAAATAAAACAGTCGCTACAAATCATAGCAAAAAAAACTCCTTTCGATTTGAAAGGAGTTTTCTACTATTCTTATTTATTTTATTTCTTTATCTGAGATAACATGTATATCTCTCTGTGGAAATGGAATCTCGATATTAGCATCATCTAAAGCATTCTTCACTATCTGCTGAATCGCGAATACTGTATCCCAGTAATTAGCTTTATCCATCCATACACGTACATTTAAGTTTACAGAGCTATCTGCTAAACTATTCACAAAAATGATTGGCTTCGGATCTTGCTTCACCTCTTTGTGCTTCGCTAATGCTTCTTGGATAACATTCTGTGCTGTCTTAATATTAGTATCATATGAGATACCTACTACGAAGTCATATCTACGTGAAGATATATCACTATAATTAGTAATCACAGAATTGGCTAAAGGCCCATTAGGACTAAAAATCTTTAATCCAGTAGGTCCTGTTAGAGTAGTATATAACAAATCTATCTTATCTATAGTACCTTCTGTACCACTAGTATTAGATACATAATCCCCAACCTTAAAAGGTTTAAACAATAAGATTAATACTCCTCCTGCAAAGTTAGATAAACTCCCCTGAAGCGCTAAACCAATAGCTAAACCAGCAGAGGCGAATATCGTTAAGAACGATGTCGTCTGAATACCCATAGTAGAAGCAGCAGTTAATATCAATAAGATATATAAAACCACTTTAATAATGCTCAATAAGAATCCCCTTAAAGACTTCTCCATATCACGCTTCTCAAAACGACGACCTAATCCTTTTAAAATAGCTTTAACAATAAAACTACCAATAACTAGTATTAATATTCCAACACCGATTTTAGGTAGAGCTCCCAAAGTATTAGTAATCATATTCTCTATTCCTCCAGCAAATTTTTCCATAACATTTTTTTTATTTTTATTTACAATTTCATTTTCTTAGCGATTCCCTTTGGGATACCATCTTTATGGATCATGATATCCGTTGTTTTATACTTCACGAACTCTTTACTCATATACATATATCCTTTATAGTCATTCGTAGTTCCCCAAGAGTTCTTGATGATATAGTACTCTCTACCTTTTTGATCTTTAGCGATACCTACGATGTGCATCCCGTGATCATCTGTAGTCGTATAGTTATCGAATGCCTCTTGACGCATCTCAGGAGTTACTTTTCTCTCTGGTTTTGGTCCGTTAAACATTTCTTCTTTCTCTTCAGCAGACATATCCTCCCAATCCTTCTCAGGAACGAAAGCTACACCATTTTTCCAGCTAAAGTATTTCTCACTCACATCACCAGCCCATGCTACAGTAAATCCGTTATTTACAGCGTGATCGATGATCTCAGTTAGCTCCTGCATTGGTACATTATACACTTGATTAAAAGCCCAGTTATCAGGCACTAATAATACAAACTTCTCGTACATAGGGTAGTTTAGGTCTGATCCTATCTCTACATAATCATCAGCGTTAATCCCTACTACCTCTTTCGCAAAGCTCTGTGGAGTATATTTTTTACCTTCCCATGTAAACTCCTTAGGAGCCTCTCCTAGATAGGCGTCTATAGCAGCAGTATATGCTTTCTCCCAGTTCGGAGTTAATTTTCTATTCGGGTTAGATACTACCGCCTTTAAGATACCTTCTTGTACCGCAGCCATCTCTCCAAATTTATTAATCGTCGTACCATAGTTCAGTCCATCATATACAGACTGAGGTACTGCTCCATACATTCTATACATATTCATCACATCGTGAAACGCACCACCATCACCTAGCGTTACCGCACCATGCATTCTTACATACATTTTTCCTTTTTCGATATATGCATTACGAGCAGAGAATATCTGAGAAATCTCTACAGGGCGTTTTCCCATTCTCATCATTTCTGACTCGATAAATGAGTTCGCTGAGTAAGACCAACATGTCCCTGAAGAACCTTGATTTTTCACAGAAGTGTTTTCAATATTCACTACATCTGTAAACGTGTAAAGCTCTTTACTCTTTGCACTTGCATTTAATTTTAATGAGTTTACTAAGTTATCTTGCGCTACTGTAGTAACAGAATATCCAGCCGACAACATAAGGGCTAAAACCCATGCTTTTAATTGATTTTTATACATATCGTTAGGTTTGTTAGAATCGTAAAGATAAAAAAAGTGATTTAAACAGCCTTACCTTCTACCACAAAACTACATTTCTTTAGCATATTCATACAAAATCGTCTGAATAACTACTTCATTAACACTCTTTCACTCCATCTCACTCCCCATTAACTCATTTTCGTTACATCCTACTATTACACTCCTCTAGATTTAGCTATAGTTACTATGATTACAATATGTTCCCAATGTGATCGGGTAGTGATAGGCTATTTTTGGTACTTTTAAGCCGACCAAATGCCCATCACAAGCCGACCACAAGCCGACCACCCCTCAAAAAGTGGTAAAAAACACCCTATAATCATTCTTTGATTAACCTATATAAGAAAGGTAAATATCACTTTTATAAACGAAAAGTCGTATAATAAAAAAACAGTGTATCTATATTCTAGAATACACTGTCTTAACATACTAACTGAATAGTATAAAGTCTCTTTTCAATTAATAGAAAGAGTACATATATTTTATTTTGAATAACTATAAGTAGTTACAACTTCTATGTCATTAGACAACCAATCCGGAACATATTTACCATCAACATAATCACCAAAATCCATTTGTCTAGTTCCTTTTAAAACTGTTTTAGTAGGATAATTATTCTCGTCATAAGAGTAAGTTATTTTTAAGTCATCCAGTACAATTCCATCTTTATTCGTATAAGTATAAGCAATAGGATTATTATTAGGCAACAATTCTTTAGCCATTTTTAACTCTGCTGGTACGCTTGGACTAGCAAGATTTAATTCAACACCATCTAATAAATCAATAACTCCTGCAGCTCTTAATGTGTGGAATCCAAAGAAAGGTTTGTCGTCATACGTAATTTTAATTACATACTCTTCCATCTCCTTATTATAAGCAAGGATTTCAGATGGATTCTTTTTGTTGTCATACTTAAGTACTTTACCATATTTATAAGCCGAGTTTTGGTATACCAATAAATCTTTTATCAATATCACCTCTTTAGGAGTAGTGATTTTCTCTACTTTCTTATTACTTCCGTATGCTATATCTCCTTTACTATTTTCAAAGATACTACCACCCTTCTTACGTTTAATATATTCAATAGAAGTAAGTTTACCATCTGCTGCATAACTCAGGTTAAACGTTTTGTCTTCTTCCTTATCTCCATCTTCATAAACAACTACATCTATCTTCTCAATGTTCTTAATGACTTTATTAGGTTCTGTTGTCGTAGGTGTACTATTATCATCTGAACTACATGATGATACTCCAACAAATGCAAGTGCTGCTAAAGCACTAAAAATAATCTTTTTCATAGCTAATTTATTTTTATGCAAATTTAAGTTAACAAGCATATACTTTGTACAGATGAATTAATTATTCCATTTTTACTATCGAAATAACCACACTTTTATACTAATCACATATTTAAAAGTGGTTTTTAACATAAATCAAATAATTATACCGAAACGATAAAATAAAAATATTGACATAAAAAAACAGTGTACCTCTGATATCAGAGATACACTGTTCTTAACTATTAATATACTATATATTACAACGTTTCTTTCAACCAACGGAAGAATTCACCTTGCCATACTTGTGCGTTTTGTGGTCTTACTACCCAGTGATTTTCATCTGGTAAATATAAGAATCTACTTTTCACACCTCTTAATTGAGCAGCTTGGAATGCTTCTTGTCCTTGTCCAATAGGCACACGGTAGTCTTTACCACCTTGGATAATTAGGATAGGCGTATTCCACTTATCTACATTATTAATAGGGTTAAAGTTAGTGTATGCATTCTGAGCATCCTTATTATCTTTTTCCCAGTATGCTCCACCTGTATCAAAGTTAGGGAAGAATACCTCTTCTGTAGTACCATACATACTTACTAAATCAAATACTCCACAGTGTGAAATAAACGATTTGAAACGGTTCTCATGGATACCTGCTAAGTAGAATACTGAATATCCTCCATAACTAGCTCCTACAGCTCCTAATCTATCTCTATCTACATACTTCTCTTTCGCTACGTCATCAATAGCTGCTAAGTAGTCTTGCATTGGTTTTCCAGCCCAGTCTTTAGAGATTGCTTCATTCCACTCTACTCCATGTCCTGGCATTCCTCTACGGTTAGGAGCTACTATAATGTATCCCTCTGCTGCCATTAATTGGAAGTTCCAACGGAAAGAATAGAACTGAGACAATGCTGACTGTGGTCCTCCTTGTGCATATAACAATGTTGGATATTTTTTGTTTGGATCAAAGTTAGGTGGATATACTACCCAAGTAACCATATCTTTACCGTCTACAGTCTTCACGATTCTCTTCTCACTCTTGCTCAATGCAATCTTAGAATAAGCGTCATTATTCACTTTAGTCACTTGATTCCAAGTCTTCTTAGCCATATTATAAGCATATACCTCAGAAGCATGGTTAAAGTCTGTACGAGTCACTAGTGCTACATCTCCTGTCACATCTACGATACTCGTCACGTCAAAGTTACCATCAGTGATTTGTCTTACGTTGATAGCGATACGTGTTCTACCAGGGAAGTTCACTTCGAACAACTGCACAGTACCTCCTACAGCTGCGATAAAGTAAATCTTCTTACCATCTTTACTCCATCTGTAACTATCTACAGTACCATCCCATCCTGCAGTAAGGTTCATTTTGATTCCATTGTAGTCTACAATGATATCATTCTTATCAGCCTCATACCCATCACGCTTCATCTGTAACCAAGTTAGGTGTCCTTCTGGAGAGTAAGTAGGATGTGTATCATATCCTTTATTTTCTTCTGTTAAGTTCTTAGTCTGTTTAGTCGCTAAGTCGTATAAGTATAAGTCAGTATTCGTACTTGTAGCATACTCCGTACCGAATTTCTTCTTAGACACATACACAATACCTTTACCATCAGGAGTCCATACATAATCTTCGTCTCCACCGAATGGCTTCTGTGGTGCATCATAAGGTTCGTTACCTAAGATATCTATCTTCGCTTCTTTATTATCTGTAGGAGCATATAATACGTGATTATGTGTACCATCGTTCCACGTATCCCAATGTCTATAGTCTAATCCGTCATATACATATGCATCAGACTTCTCCATCGTAGGATATAGGTCTTTACCTAATACTTTATTGATTTTTACAGCCTCATCGAATAAAACTAATTTTCCATCAGGAGAAATGTTTTTATCATTAAGTAAGTGTTTGTATTCCTTAATTTCAACAGGAGTACCTCCAGTTACAGGAATTTGATAAGTCTTAGAATCAAACTTATCTTCTGTCATATTAGCGTGGCTTACTTTGTAGATTAAGTTTTTACCATCTTTAGTAACTCCTACTGGACTTACTCTACCTAATTTCCACAGAAGCTCTTTAGTCATTACTTCTTGAGAAAAAGCAGATAAACTCGCTAAGCTTAAAGCAAATAAGAATATTTTTTTCATTGTTAGGGTTTTATTAAAGCGTAAAAATAGGCTTTTCTTTTGATTTTGCTCGAAAGTTAACTAATTCTCTTAGTTTAGACATTCTTTCTTATACAAACGACAACAAATAGTGTACTCTAATAAATAATGTACTTCTATAATACTGAGCGTAGATTTAATTAATAGTATTATTGATAATAAAAAAGTAAAAAAACAACCTAAACGATAATAATTGAATTTCACACCATTATAGTACGTTATTTTTTTTTAAAATCGTCTTGATTTGAAAAAAAAAGAGGTATTTTCACGCTCAAATTTGATTTACATGAAAAACAATAAACTTTTTATAGCGATCATCATTGCGCTAGTACTTGGTGTAATCGTTGGAAGTATTTATCACTATTCATTCCCAGAATACAAATTAGGATTTGCAGAAAACATTAAATTATTAGGTACTATCTTCATCCGTTTAGTACAGATGATTATTGCTCCACTAGTATTCTGTACCCTAGTAGTAGGTATCGCCAAAATGGGAGATATGAGTATGGTAGGAAGAGTAGGTGCTAAAGCAATGGGATGGTTCATCACTGCTTCACTAGTCTCTCTAACGATAGGTTTAGTATTAGTGAACTGGTTCAAGCCAGGTATCGGAGCTAACTTTGATTTAAACAATGTCTCAGGAGCTAGTGACTTACTAACTAAAACTGATTCATTAAGCTTACAATCATTCGTAGAACACTTAATTCCAAAAAGTATATTCGAAGCCTTTGCCCATAATGAAATTCTTCAGATAGTAGTGTTCTCAGTATTCTTTGGAATCGCGCTATCTACATTAGGTAAAAAAGGAAAATCAGTAATCAAATTATTTGACAAAATATCAGAGGTAGTCTTAAAGATGGTAACTTATATCATGTGGACTGCACCTCTAGGGGTATTAGGAGCTATCGCAAGTGCAGTAGCACTATACGGTCTTTCTATTTTCTTAACGTATGGTAAGTATCTATTAGCCTTCGCATCAGGATTGGCTGTTTTATGGGCAGTCTTAATCTTAGTTGGTTACTTGATCATCGGTAAAGATGTATGGAGACTGTTAAAAGCAATCAAAGAGCCTCTACTAATCGCCTTCTCTACAACTAGTAGCGAGGCAGTATTCCCAAAATTAGTAGAGCAATTAAAAGCTTACGGATGTTCTCCAAAAATCGTATCATTTACCTTACCTTTGGGGTACTCATTTAATCTAGATGGAAGTATGATGTATCTAACATTCGCTTCTATCTTCATTGCTCAGATATATGATGTACATATGAGCCTAGCAGATCAAATCTTGATGCTGTTAGTCCTAATGGTAACAAGTAAAGGTGTAGCAGGAGTACCTCGTGCTTCACTAATCGTTATCGTAGCTACATGTGCTATGTTTAATATCCCGCCAGAAGGAATTGCGTTTATTTTACCGATCGATCACTTCTGTGATATGGGAAGAAGTATGACTAATGTATTAGGAAATGCTTTATCAACTGCTGCGATAGATAAATTTGAAACAAACAATGAACAAACTAAACAATTAAGTTAGATTACAGAACATAAAAGCACTATGGACGAATTTTCAATAGCACAACTTATAAACCCTGAATTCTATATAAACTTACAGATAGCAGGACATTCAATAGGTATATATGTCGTATTATTTATTGTATTTGCAGAGACAGGCTTATTCGCAGGTTTCTTTTTACCAGGAGATAGTTTACTTTTCTTATCAGGGATATACAGTACAGCTCTAATGGCTGAAGTAGTACCGATAGAAAGTGACTTCTTAAATGTAGCCTTATTATCTACTCTAGTCGCCTTGGCAGGTATCCTCGGTAACAGTTTTGGGTATTGGTTCGGTAAAAAGAGTGGAAACTATCTCTACAATGTCAAAGACAACTTTATCTACAAGAAGAAATACTTATACGAATCTAAGGTATTCTTCGAAAGACATGGAGGAAGAGCAATTATATTCGCTCGTTTCTTACCAGTAGTAAGAACATTCGCTCCTATTATAGCAGGTATTGTACACATGGACATCAAGAGGTTCATGCTATACAATGTGATCAGTTCTTTCTTATGGGCTACTACATTAATCTTTGCAGGTCACTACCTACAAGTATGGTTATTAGACAGCTATGATATAGACTTAAAACACTACATCGAATACATTATCTTATTCTTAGTATTAGTGACTACATTACCTATCGTAATGAAAGTGATTAAAAGCAAGAAGAAGGATAAAGAAGAAAGCGAAGAGATATAATATATAAAGGAAGTAAAGTATGTTGTACTTTACTTCCTTTTTTTAATCCTTTACAGCTACTTTTAATAAGAAAAGGTCTCTTACATGAAACCATAAAATAAGGCTTGTATCGTACGATACAAGCCTTATTTTATTAAGATATATTAAATCTCTATTCTATCCTATTGGTGCGATTTCGAAGACTAATCCTTCTACCTTCTCATCTACAGGTATCTGACAACTTAGTCTACTAGTAGGTTTAACATTACGAGCATCCGAATCTAACAATGCGTCTTCTTCATCACCCTTCTCTGGTAATTCCACTTCATCTCCATTAATCATATAGCATTGACAAGAAGCACACATCAACATACCTCCGCATATACCGAATGTACCGTCTTCTGCTAGTTCATAAGCACGAACAACTTCCATCATATTCATCCCCATATCCGTTGGGGCATCTATAACATGAGTCTCTCCTTCGCGATCGATAATGGTTACTTTTATATCCTCAGCCATAACTAGTCTATAGATTTCACTACTGCTTTTTCTGCTTCTTTACGTGTACCATCGAATCCGTTGATACCTGATACAGTAGTATATTTTAATACAAATTTCTTACCTGGATTCAACATATTGAACACACTCTGACACATCAAAGTAGCTTCGTGGAATCCACATAGAATTAATTTTAACTTACCTGGGTAAGTATTGATATCACCAATCGCGTAAATACCAGGTATGTTTGTTTGATAATCTAATGCATTATTAACCTTAATAGCATTCTTTTCAATCTCTAATCCCCAATCTGCAATAGGTCCTAACTTAGGTGTTAAACCAAATAATGGAATAAAATAATCACAAGCTATTTCGCGTTTCTCTCCATCGATATCTACGACAACCGCTTCTAATTTATCTGCTCCTTTTAACTCAACAACTTCGCCTGGAGTTAACATATTAATCTTTCCTTGGTCTTTAAGAACCTGTACTTTCTCTACAGAGTCTAATGCTCCACGGAATTCATTACGTCTATGTACCAGACTTACTTCAGCAGCTACATCTGCTAAGAAAATACTCCAATCTAGAGCAGAGTCACCCCCACCAGCAATAACTATTTTCTTACCAGCGAACATTTCTGGTTTTTTAACGAAGTATTCTACTCCTTTATCTTCATAGAATGCAAGATTCTCTATCTCTGGTTTACGAGGTTCGAAAGATCCTAAACCACCAGCGATAGCAACTGCTTTACCATGATGTTTTGTCCCCTTGTTAGTTGTCACGATAAACGTACCATCTTCTAACTTCTCAATATTCTCCGCTACTTCATTTAATGTAAAGCCAGGTTGAAACTGCTTTATTTGTTCCATTAAATTATCTACTAGCTCACCAGCTCCAACGCTAGGATATCCTGGAATATCAAAGATTGGCTTCTTAGGATACAATTCTGTTAACTGTCCTCCTGGTTGTGGAAGTCCATCGATAAGATGGCATTTTAGTTTTAATAATCCTGCTTCGAATACAGCGAACAGACCAGTAGGGCCCGCTCCAATAATTATTATATCGGTCTCAATCATGATGTAGTTCTTTAGTGCAAAGGTATCCTTTGCGAAATTTATTAAAAATGATAAAAGTCAATCTTAAGTAACTAGTGCTAATAAAGCCTTCAATTACTCAAGATTGACTATGTTATTTTTATCCCACATTAACTACAGATTCGATCTCTGGAGCATACTTTTTAATCGTAGTCTCTACTCCAGCACTTAAGGTCATTTGATTAACACTACAAGCCGTGCAAGCGCCTTCTAAGCGAACTTGTACAACTTTGTCATCTTGAATATCAATAAGAGTGATATCTCCACCATCTGCTTGTAAAAATGGACGGATCTCATCTAACGCCTTTTCTACATTCTGTTTTATAGTTTGTGATGCCATATATTTTTCTTGTATTAAGTCTTATTTTTTAGCAACTGATGAACATCCTGCCATAGTTGTAATTTTGATAGCTTCAGTAGCAGGTAATGACTCATTTCTCAACACTACTTGTTCTACTACATTTCTGCTTAAATCTTCGAATACCTTTGCGATGATAGTATCGTTTTGTAATGCTGCTGGACGACCATAATCACCAGCCTCACGGATACTCTGTACGATAGGTACTTCTCCTAAGAAAGGAACATCTAAGTCTGCTGCTAAGTTCTTAGCACCATTCTCACCGAAGATATAGTATTTGTTATTTGGTAATTCTTCTGGAGTGAAATACGCCATATTCTCAACGATACCTAATACAGGAACATTGATACTCTCTGACATAAACATTGATACTCCTTTTTTAGCATCAGCTAGCGCTACTGCTTGTGGTGTAGATACCACTACAGCCCCTGTAATAGGAAGAGACTGCATAATAGATAAGTGAATATCTCCTGTACCAGGAGGTAAGTCTAATAATAAGAAGTCTAGTTCTCCCCAGTCTGCATCAAAAATCATTTGATTTAATGCTTTTGCAGCCATAGGTCCTCTCCAGATTATTGCTTGGTCTCCTTTTGTAAAGAATCCGATAGAAAGGATCTCTACTCCATACGATGATACAGGCTTCATCTTAGAACGTCCTTCTACTTCTACTGAAATAGGTTTAGCTCCTTCTACATCAAACATGATTGGCATAGATGGTCCATAGATATCTGCATCTAACACTCCTACTTTAAAGCCCATATTAGCTAAACTAGCAGCTAAATTAGCAGTAACTGTAGATTTACCTACTCCCCCCTTACCAGAAGAGATAGCAACAATGTTTTTAATACCAGGAATAGCTTTTCCTTTAATCTCAGGCTTTTCAGGAGCCTCTACTTTTATATTTACTTTTACTTTCGCCTTGTCATATACTTGATCGTGAATTACTTTCATCACGTCAACTTCTGCTCTTTTCTTAATGTGTAAAGCTGGTGTACTAAGTACTAAGTCCACTACTACTTCGTCTCCGAAAGTCATTACATTACTTACAGCTCCACTCTCCACCATATTTTTTCCTTCTCCAGCTAGAGAAATGCTCTCTAAAGCCTTAAGGATTTCTTTTCTATCTAATTTCATTATATGCGATTCGTTTTCAACAATTTAATATAAATTCTGACTAACGCAAATATAGTGGGAATATTTGAACTTTTAATGTTAATATATTCTAAATACAAATAATGTTATAACTAATATTTATAGTGTATTTGTATTGAAAAGTTTAAGCTTGTTTTCCATAAAAGAACGATTATAAGCGTTCTTAATCAAAGCAAATTGAGAGTTCAATAATTGATTTTTTGAAGCATTAAATGAGAAAATATCAACCTTTCCATTCTCATACTTTGCTTGTGTTGTACTGAATGATTTCTCTGATAGCTCAATACTTTTTTGAAGCTGTTTTGCGATATTTTCTAACTGTGCAATTTCTGCTTTTAGCTCTGTAATTTGATTGTTTAGATTAACTTCACTCTCCTTTATTTGCAAGGTATTCAAACGTATTTCTTCATTTTTCACTCTTACTTGTCTACGTATATTTCCACCTTGAAAAACTGGTATACTCAATCCAAAACTAACGTACTGACTCTTGTTATCTCCCATCTGTTTTGAGAAAGAATTAGTGCGCAATTCTATATCACTATTAAACGGCTTAGAATAGAAAGAACCATATTGATAATTCCCAACTAATCGAGGTAAATTCTTAGACTTAATCAGTTTCTTCTCTTGTTCTAAAACTTGTTGTTTCAGTCTAGTTTTTTCTAGTGTTGGATTAAACTCATATCCTTCTATTTGTGCTATAGATTCCTCCTTTTGTACCACACTAAACTCATTCACTCCTAAATCTTCTATATTTAATAAATGAAGTAGCTTTAGTTTCTGATTCAATAAAGTATTCTCTGTCTGCTCTATACTAATAGTCTCACTGTGATAGATGTATTCTATATCATAGAAATCACTTTTAGGTTTGGCACCAGCTTCTACTTCTTTCTGTACACGCTCTAAGTTAGCCTTACTGTTAATTAATTGTTGTTGTTGTATTTCTAAAAAAGACTGTGAACCTATAATCTCATAAAATAACTCAAGAATAGCAGTCTGATATTGAAATAAGACTTCTTCATTCTCTAATTTAGCATAATCAATAGCTAGGTTATCTTTCTTGTATTGTATAAAATTACTAAAGTCAAATAATGTAACTCCAGCATCTAATGAAGCTCTTGTAGACTGAATATTAGAACTCACACGACTATTCGTAACAGGATCAATAGCAGATCCAAAATTATAAGACTGTGCCCCGTTCACCCCTATATCGGGCAAATAATAAGAAGCCACACTTTGCTTTCTACTTTCAGCAACTTTAGTCTCTAAAGCAGACACCATCAATCTTAAACTATTCTCTTTTCCTTTTTCTACACAGTCCTCCAAAGTCCACTGCTCTTGAGCTACTCCTGCAATACTAAACAAAATAGTCAATACTAAACACCAACTCTTACTCATACTTTATATATTTTAAAACATCAATACGTGTCGCTTTATAAGCCTTCCAAAACACTAACAACATTGAAAAAAGCATTAAGCTTACAAAAGCAATAACAAATGGTAACACGGTAATCGAAATACGATAAACAAAGTCCTCCAACCATATATTCATCACATAAATCACCGGGTAAATAGATAGGATAAATCCAATTAGACAATACATAACAAAACGCACAGATAATTTCAGAATCAAACTAATTGAGTTTGCTCCTAGCACTTTTCGAATAGCAATTTCTTTTAATTTACTTTCAATACTAAAGGACACGATTGCCATCAAACCGAACAAGGCTATAAATACTGATACCCCCATCAAACACACAAATAATGTACGTTGATATAACGTCTTTTGGTAACTTTTAGCAAAGTCTTCATTGACAAATTTGTATTGTATTGGATAGGTAGAATCAATTCTCTTATTCCAAAACTCTTCTAAAGCTTGTAAGGTTATTTGCGTATTGTTAGTATCTATTTTTACCGCTATATGATCTGTTAAATGATAAAACCAATCCACTGAATTAGGCATAAAATAAGTTACAGGATTAGTACTCTGACTAACCCCTTCTACCTTCATATCTTTTACAACACCAATAACTTCAAACTCTTTTCCATTCCATTTAATCTTTTTTCCTAGTATTCCATCTGAAAAATTAAAAGTTGATTTAAATGTTTCGTTAACAACAACTTTACTAATACTATCTGTCGCCAAACTACGATCAAAAAAACGTCCTTCTTTCAATTCTCCATCAAATACTTTCAAAAAATCATATCCTACAGGAACGTTGTTACTTTGTACAGAAGCTTCTCCTATTCTATTTCCTGAAGCACTATTATACCCACCTCCAATAACCATTGAATGAAGTGTTACTTCTTTTACTCCTTTAATCTTTTTTAAATCAGACTCAATATCATAGTAAAGATCATTTCGCCTCTGAATATCTTTAATTTTAAAATTAATATTAACAACCTGATCTCCATCAAAACCTAAATCCTCTTGAAGAATATGCTCTACCTGTTTATCTATAAAAACAGCCGTTGACAAAAAGAAAAAGGCGATTACAAATTGTAGAATCAGAAACATATTTCGAAGACTAACACCCGCTTTTCCTCTTAAATAATTTCCTTTCAACACTTTTAATGTATCAAACGACAATAAGAACAAGCTTGGTAATGTACCAGATAATAAAACAACTCCTAAGACAATTCCTAAAATAGGCAAAGTAAATACCCAAACATGGAAGGGCATAGTTCTATTAACCAACAAATTAAAATAGGGTAACAATATCTCAACAAGCACTAAGGCAATCACTAAAGCTAGTAATACGCAAATAATAGATTCGAAGATAAACTGTAGAAATAGTTGCCATCTTGTAACACCAATTGCCTTTCTTATACCAATTTCTTTTGCACGTTTAAAACTGTTTACTAAAGCTAAATTAACTGCATTTATAATACTCAACATTAGCAATAACACAGAAGATGTCATCATTATATTCAATACCTTAGAAGCTGCTGGTCCTCCTCCTAACCCTTTTGAAATTGGGTTTAAATGAATTGTATCTAATGAATTAAAATTAAGTATAGCATTAGCATTAAAGTTCTTCTTCACCTCTTCTAAAGTCATGGACTCCTTCTTCATATACATCTGGAAGACATCGTCATAAATCACATCTCTTATACGTTCTTGGACATCTTTAATCTGAACGCCTTCTTTTAACTTGAGTAATAGAGTGTAATTATGATCTCCCCAGTTATTCTCTTTATTATTGGCAATCTGATCTTCCGTAACGAATGAAGTCAACCCTTTAAAATTAACTGAACTATTTCCAGGAATACGATAAACAAAACGAATAGACAATACCTTTCCATTTTCCAATATAACTGTCTTTCCTATTGGATCAATACCTTTACCAAACAAACGCTCCGATTGGTCTATATCTATTGCTAAAGCATCTTTATAATTCGTCTTATATTCTTCTGCGCTACCATAAATAGTCTCGAAAGGAAAGAATTCAAAAAAATTAGCTTGCTTTTCATCAATATCATAGAGAAATTCCTTACGTCCATCCACCTCAACACTTGAAATATCGTCAAATGTAAAGCTAAAATTATATGCCTCTACAATATCTGATAACTTGTCTAAATTGTTAGCTACAGGTGCAGGAAACCAATTCTTAAAGAAAGACTCTGATGTTCCTTCAACTTCATAAACTCTCTCTTTAAA
Source organism: Myroides odoratimimus (assembly GCF_001485415.1). GTDB lineage: Bacteria > Bacteroidota > Bacteroidia > Flavobacteriales > Flavobacteriaceae > Flavobacterium > Flavobacterium odoratimimum. Next base: position 59,232 of record NZ_BCMQ01000005.1, on the reverse strand, counting down.
AGGGTTCCAGTGATTATAACTATGCTCGTTATGCCAAAACAACAATACAAGTATAACAGCTGTCATACCAACAGCTAATCCTAAAATATTTAGAATTGAAACCACCTTATTCTTCCAGAAATGTTTCAGGTATAATTTAAACCAATTATTAATCATAAGTATTCGGATGAAGTATTACACTGCCCAATGCATATATCCTAAGATAAGTGATAGATAGTCATTATAAACATATCTATCACTAGTCTAGAAGCTATAAGAATTAATCTATATTTTTCACTTGTCCTGAAGACGAAGTATTTGAACTAACTATCTTAGCTCCTCCTGTATATTGAACACGTCCTGAAGAACTCGCTCTACCAGATACCTCCTCAGTTACATTAAACACCATAGAACCTGATGAGCTAGCTTTACCTTCTAGTGTTTTAGTTGTAAAGCTAGATCCTTTAATAGAACCACTACTAGAAGCAGAAGCGCTCACAGAATCAGCATTCCCAGATAAACTCAACCTAGCAGAGCTACTAGCTCCGAAGTCCCCAGTTTTAGTCTTTAATGAAATATCTACACTTGCTGAAGAACTAACACTTGCAGATGATTTCTTTGTCACCTCAAAACTACCTTCTATTTTAGAAGAAGAACTTGCCTCTATAGATAGGTTATCTGCTTGTACTAACTCTCCTCTAAACCTTGCTGAACTACTCGTTTTTACATCAAATGATTTAGCAACAGCTTTGTTCAATAAGTTAAACTTAGCAGAAGAAGACAACCTTACCTCTTCTAAACTAGGGTTATTTATAGTAACTACTACTTTTCCAAAATCTCTAATATTGATACCGTTCTTCCATTTTTTATTAGTTTTTTGATCAATGAAGATATCTAACCCTCCAGTAATTGTCGTTTCTGTCTTGACATCTTTCATATTCTCAGATTTCTCTACTTCCACTACTACACTCTTAGCTCCTCCATAAGTAAAGTTCACTTCTATTCCTTGAGAAGCTTTTACAGATTTAAAATCACTAACTTGACGCGTTTCTTTTGATTGTGCGAACACACTTCCTCCTACTAATAAGAAGAACATTACTATTTTTTTCATATTTAAATTTGTTTTATGGTTATTCATATTTTATATATTTCAGTACATTGATCTTTGTTGCTGACCATGCCTTTAAGAACACAACTACGCCTGTTAATATTAGTATCACAATCAAGCAAATGATAAATGGTTCTACACTAATATCAATTCTAAAAGCATAATCACTCAACCATTTGTTTAAGAAATAATAACTAGGGAATATAGCAATACCAAAACCTACTAGACACATCACTACATACTGTACAGACAATTGTTTTAATAAGCTAGAGGAACTAGCCCCCAGCACCTTGCGAATAGCTACTTCTTTTAGGCGGTTATTAATATTAAAAGAAGCCAAACTATACAATCCAAACAAAGCAATAAACACAACTATTCCATTTAGTGTTAAGAAAATATCTCTCTCTTTCTTTACATTATTAAATGTCTTTGCATATTGCTTATCTAAAAACTCATAACTAAAAGGCTCGTCAGAGATATCCCTGTTCGCCCATATCTTCGCTATTTCATTCATTGTCTTCTCAACATTATCACCTTTAACCTTGACTGTAATCTGTCTACTATTTAATCCCACCCAAGGAATTGTTTTTAAACTAAAGAAGACTAGAGGAGCATAGTTAGATTTAAGACCATATAGATTAAAGTCCTTTACCACACCTACTATTGTCAGCTTATTACCGTTCCACTCTATTGTTTTTCCTATAGGATGCTCTTCTTTCATTTCATAGGCAGTACGTTCATTAATCAATATATTAGAGATAGAGTCAGTCGCAAATTCAGGTGATAAACCTCTTCCCTCTTTCAGCTTTATATCTAAAGTATTTAGATAGTTATAGTCCATTCCTACATTAATACCCTGTATTCTATTTCCATTATGTATAAAACCTGAAGAACTACCATAACTACTCCCTATACTGATCGAAGCGATAGACATATTCTCTACTCCATTGAGCCTTGTGATCTCCTCTTTCAGAGATTGATATATATTAATCTTCTCCTCATAAGGACCTTTACTAATGAAAGGAATGACTACCACTTGATCTCCTTTAAACCCAAGATCCTTATTTAACATATAAGTTACTTGCCCATATACAATATAACTTCCAACCATAAAGAAACAAGCCACCGTAAACTGTACTATTAACATGACGTTCTTTAATGTCTTACCTTTCTTACTCTTATTTACTTCTCCTTTCAGAACTTCTAACGTTTTAAAACTAGCAGTAAATAAAGCAGGAATAATACCTACTAATAAAACAATAATCACAATGAACAATAGCAACCATGGTAGTATATAAAATACTTCTATTTCCATCTGTGAATCTAAGAATACTTTTAACCATGGCATCGTAAACTCAATCAATACAAAAGCAATAATACAAGCTAGTATAGAGGTAACTAGAGCCTCAAATAACCCTTGTAATATCAAATTCTTCTTAGTCGCACCTAATGTCTTTCTAATTCCAACTTCTCGTGTACGACCTATCGCTTGGGCAGTGCTTAAGTTGATATAATTAAATACAGATAATACTAATATCAATAAAGAAAGGCCTATCATGATATTCAATCTCCCAACATTAGTTGCTCCCTCAGGAGTACCATTTAAGTCAGAGTTATTCTGCATTCTTTGTGTTGCTAAGACATGTAGTTTATATCCTTTATTTTTTAGATTCTTAAACTCCTCCAGTGTCACACCTTCTTCTTTTTTCATATACTCCTCAAGACTCAATCCTTCATCCTTCGCTAGCGATACATACACTTGCTTAATCAAGATATCCTTTATTAGCCCTTCCACTTCGGTAGTATACTTAGCATCGTCTAACTTTAACCAAATAGTTGAGTTATAATTACCCCATTGCTCTATTCCCTCTTTCTCATATTGATCAACTGCATTAACCAGTATATTTGCCATTATTGAATTCCTGTTCTTCCCTAGTTTATACACAGCACTTACTACATATGTATCCTTATTGTATTCAAAAGATTTACCTATCGGATCTTCTTCATTGAATAATTGCTTAGCATACTCATCAGTAATAACAGCAGTATTCGGCCCATTAAATGGCTTATTCTTATCTCCTTTTACAATCTCATAAGGAAAAAAGTCAAAGATGTTAGACTTTACATATCCTACCTTTTCTACACCTTTTTTCACCCCATCTACAGTCATTGTCCCACCTCCATAATAATTATCCAAATAAGTATAATCAATGATATGTGAAGACTCTTCTTTTAACTTAGAACCAAAAGGATATGGTAACTTCATCCAACTCGTATCTGCATTCAGAATAGACTCTACTGTGAAAATATTATCCTTATTCGGATTCGCCTGATCATAAGATGACTCTTCTCTGTAATGCACGAATGACAAGATAACAGAGGCAAAACCCACTCCTAAACTTACTAATGTTAGAATAAAATAGACTTTATTCTTCAGCACATTAGACCAATATATTTTTAACCAGTTCTTTATCATACTATTCGTATTTGATATACTTTAATACATCTACTCTAGTGGCTTTAAAAGCACGACTTATAACAATTAGTAATGTCAATATTATAATGATGACAAAACAAAATATAAATGGCCATACACTCATCTCTATTCTAAAAGCATAATCACTTAACCATTTATTCAAGAAGTAATAACTGGGAAATACAGCTATTCCAAAACCTATTAAACAAAACACAATGTACTGCCCTGTTAACTTCTGTATCAGATCTTTAGGTCTCGCACCTAATACTTTGCGTATAGCAACTTCTTTTAACCTAGAGTTAATCGTAAATGATGCCAAACTATACAATCCAAAAAGAGCAATAAAAACAACCAATAAATTCAAGACTAAAAATACTTTGCGCTCTTGTAAAGACCGTTCAAAACTCTGTGCAAAACGCTTATCTACGAACTCATAAGTAAAAGGTGAATCAGAGATATTATGTTTTTTCCAAACCTGTTCTATAGCTTCCATCGTCTCTTTAACATTCTCCGTATTTATCTTAATAGACATCTCATTCATATTGCTCCCCCATCCTTGTTCAAAATCTAATGACATAAATATCATTGGACGATAATCTTCATGCAATCCAAACAAATTAAAATCCTTTACAACCCCAACAATAGTAACTTTCTCTTCATTCCATTCAAATTCTTTTCCTAAAGCATTGTCAGTAATACCCATCATTGTTATTGCCTTTTCATTTAGCAATACATTTTTTATACTATCAGAAGCAAAATCTTGAGACAGTGCTCTTCCTTCTTTTAATTTAATATCAAATAGTTTTAAAAAATCATCATCCATAGCTGCTACACCTGCCTGTATTTGTTTGCCTTGATAAGAATATCCTACAGACGAATAATTTTTTCCGCCTATTGCCAATGACCACGCACTTGCCCCCTCAACTCCTTTTATTTTAAGAATATCTGCTTTTAGTCTTTTATAGATAGGTAGAGTATTCTCTACAAGATCTCTTTTAAGGTTATACGGTACCCCTACTATCTGATTTGCATTATAACCTAAATCCTTGTTAAGCATATAATTCACTTGTTGATTAACAATCAAAGAACCGATGATAAAAAAACAAGCAACGATAAACTGAACTGTTAGTAATGTATTCTTAAACCAAACTCCTTTCTTACTTCTTTTTATATTTCCTTTTAAAACTTCTATTGTTTTAAAACTAGAAATATAGAACGCAGGCACTGTTCCCACTAAAAAAATTACAGTTATTAGAAACAATAAAACCTGAGGCACAAATTCCAAAACATTAAACAACAATTTAGCTTTAAAAAACACTCTCAGACTAGGAAGAGCATATTCAACTATAACTAAAGAAATGATAATAGATATAAGTACTGTTACAGCTGACTCAAAATAGTTTTGCAGCATTGTACTTGCTTTATTAGCTCCTAATACTTTGCGTACACCTAACTCTTTACCCCTATTCATTACTTGTACTGTAGTAATATTGATATAATTAAATACTGACAATAACATGATAAGACTTGAAAGACCTATAGCAATATAAATTCTATTTCTATTCGCTATTCCTTCTGGCAAAGCGTTTTTTTGATTCGAATTAACTAACCGTTGTCCTTTTAAATCATGTAAATAAAATGTCAATACATAATCTTTTTCTTTTTTTAGTTCCTCTATCGTGAGTCCTTTGCTTTTTGCTACAGGAGCAATCACTTTTTCGTCGTATATACTTAATAATTGTTTCTCTATCAACTCTTTTGACTCTGGACTTTTTAATTTAATCCAAAGTGCTGAACTATAATTTCCCCAACCATTACTACCTATAGCATTTTCTACTCGTTCGTCCAAAACATTAAATACCATATTAGGATTTATAGAACTCAGTGTTTCTGCTTCCTTATAAACTCCTTTTACTGTAAATGTCTTTCCCCACAAAAGAATTACTTGCCCTACAGGTTCTTCATCTTTAAATAGATATTTCACATAAGTATCCTTGATAAATACCTGATTAGGTCCATCAAAAGGTTTTATTTTATTTCCTTGTACAATCTCAAAAGGGAATACGTCAAAAAACGCTGATTGCCCAAAACTAGCTTTTTCAAAAACTTTAGCCTCTCCATTGATCAACACTACACCTCCCTGATAATGAGCATCTAAATAACTATAAGTTTCTACACGATCTGAAATATCCTTTAAAACCTCTCCATAAGGATAAGATAATGATGGCCAGCCTTCCTCTTCACTAAACTTAGTCTCTACCATAAATACACGATCACTATCCTTGTGCCAAGTATCATAAGACATCTCTTCAGTATAATATAAATACGAAATAATCACAGCTGATAATCCTATCGCCAACCCTATGACTGTCAACAAGAAATACATCTTGTGTTTCATCGTATTGTACCAATAAATCTTTAACCAGTTTTTTATCATACTACTCGTATTTAATATATTTTAATACATCCACTCTAGTCGCTTTATAAGCACGACTGATAACAATTAGTAATGTCAATATTATAATGATGACAAAACAAAATATAAATGGCCATACACTCATCTCTATTCTAAAAGCATAATCACTTAACCATTTATTCAAGAAGTAATAACTGGGAAATACAGCTATTCCAAAACCTATTAAACAAAACACAATGTACTGCCCTGTTAACTTCTGTATCAGATCTTTAGGTCTCGCACCTAATACTTTGCGTATAGCAACTTCTTTTAACCTAGAGTTAATCGTAAATGATGCCAAACTATACAATCCAAAAAGAGCAATGAAAACAACCAAAGAATTCAATACTAAGAATACATTTCGTTCCTGTAAAGACCGTTCAAAACTTTTAGCAAATCGCTTATCTACAAATTCATACTGAAATGGTAAATCAGTTATATTATGTTTCTTCCACACCTCTTCAATAGCCTTCATTGTTTCCTCAGCCTTGTCAGCTTTTATCTTAATAGACATCTCTTTCATATTGTTTCCCCACTGATTATTAGACAGTGTAACAAATAATAATGGTCTATAATCTTCTCTAAGTCCTACTAGATTAAAATCCTTTACTACTCCTACTATAGTATATTCCCCTCCATTCCATTTTATATTCTTGCCTATAGGCTGTGACTCCCCCATTATGGACATTGCTTTCTCATTAATCAAAATATTTTGAATACTATCATTAGCTAAATCCTTTGATAACATTCTTCCTTCTTTCATTTCAATCTGATATAATTCCAAGAAATCATAATCTATTGCAGCTATACCAGGCTGCACATCTTTTTCTTTATAACTAAAGCCTGAAGACACATATCTACTACCGCCAATATCTAATAAACACGCACTCGCTCCTTCCACATTACTTAGATTTAAAACATCTGTTTTTAATCTCTTATACACGTCATATTTATTGTTTATACCCTTCTTAAAATTATATGTCACCCCTACTATTTGTTCAGCCTGAAATCCTAAATCTTTTTTCAACATATAACTCACTTGCTGATAAATAATAAAAGATCCTATAATAAAAAAACAAGCAACAATAAACTGAACTGTTAATAGAAGATTTTTAAACCACACCCCTTTCTTACTTCTCTTTATATTACCTTTTAAAACTTCTATTGTTTTAAAACTAGATACATACAGAGCAGGTATAGTTCCCACTAAAAAAACTACTAATATTAAGAAAATTAGTAATTGTAGTATAAAATCAAACAAATCGAAGATTAACTGTGCCTTAAAAAACACTCTTAAACTAGGTAAAGAGAATTCTACTATTACAAAAGACAATACTATAGATATTAGTACCGTTATAGTTGATTCAAAATAGTTTTGATATATCAGACTTAAACGATTCGCACCAAAAGTTTTACGCATACCCACTTCCTTACCTCTATCCATCACCTGTACTGTAGTAATATTAATATAATTAAATACAGATAACAATAAGATTAGCAATGATAAACCTATAGCTATATATATTCTATTAACATTAGCACTCCCTTCTGGTAATGCATTTATATCAATATTTTTCTCAAAACGTTGTCCCTTTAAATCATGTAGATAATAACCAAAATAACGCTCCCCTCTACTTCTTTTATACTCGTCTACAGATATACCTTTTTTATTAGCCTCAGGCAACATGACATACTCATCATATATAGCGAGTAACCTTTTCTCTATAGTTTCTTTAGACTGCGTATCCTTGAGTTTTACCCATAAAGCAGAACTAAAATTTCCCCAATACCCTTTCTCTACTGCTTCTTTCTCCCTTTCATCTAAATCATTTATTATGATATTAGGATTGATAGAACTTAATGTATTTGCTTCTTTAAATATTCCTTTTACTACATAAGAGACATCCCATATCACTATAGTCTGCCCTATAGGATCTTTATCTTTAAATAAATAGTCTACATATGTATCTTTTATATATGCTTGATTTGGGGCATCAAAAGGTTGTAGTTGACTTCCACTTACTATTTCAAAAGGAAATACAGTAAAGAAATTAGACTGTACGCTAATAGCCTTGGTATAAGAAAGCAGTTCTCCATTACGCAGTAACATTCCATCATCATAGCTATTATCTACATAAGAATATGCTTCTACTTCAGGAGATATTTCATTTAATTTAGATCCAAATGGATAAGATAACATTGGCCAGCTCTCCTCTTCACTAAACTTAGTCTCAACCATAAATACACGATCACTATCCTTGTGCCAAGTATCATAAGACATTTCTTCAGTATAATATAAATACGAAATAATCACAGCTGATAACCCTATCGCCAATCCTATTACTGTCAACAAGAAATACATCTTGTGCTTCATCGTATTGTACCAATATATTTTTAACCAGTTCTTTAACATCTCTATTCGTATTTAATATACTTTAATACATCTACTCTAGTCGCTTTATAAGCACGACTAATAACAATCAACAATGTCAATCCTAAAATCAACAACAAACTATACACATACACACTCCATCCTATCTCTATGCGATACGCATAATTCTCTAACCACTTATTTAAAAAGTAATAACTAGGGAATACTGCTATTCCAAATCCAACCAAGCAATAAATTACATACTGAAATGTCAATTGTCTTAACAGTCCGAAAGTCTCAGCTCCAAGTATCTTTCGGATAGCTACTTCTCTTAACTTTGTTCCTATCGTAAAAGACGATACAGCAAACAGTCCAAATAAAGCAATGAATACAACTGTATAATTTAATACTCTAAATACTTTTCTCTCTAATAACACACGGTCAAAAGTTTTCGCATAACGTTGATCTACAAATTCATAAACAAAAGGAATTTTACTATCTATATTATATTTCTTCCATATTTTTTCAACAGCATCTAGAGTAGACTCTATCTTATCTTTACTTAATTTAATAGAGACATATAGAAAATTATTTCTTATCCTTTGATTAGTATGAAAGTGGTAGTAAATCTTAGGTTTTACTTCGTTTGCTAATCTTTCATTATTATAGTCATCTACCACACCTATGATTGTGTACTTAAAACCTTTGCCTTCTATAAACTTCCCTAGTGGTTCTTTCTGTTTCATTTCTCTAACGAAGGCCTCATTGACAATAATGTTATTAATACTATCTGAAGCAAACTGAGAAGATATATTCCTCCCTTGTTTCATCTTTATATCATATAAATCAAAGTAGTTATAATCCATTCCTATTTGTTCGACTAAGAACTCTTCTGATTGATATGAATGATAAGTAAACGTATTAGATAATGCATTACTTCCAAAGTGTGAAGAAGCTGTTGACACATCCTCCACTCCTTTTATTTGTAGAAGTTCCTCTTTAAAATTATAGTATTGATTTAATCGATCAGAAGTCCCATCGTATTCTCTATTTTCCTTAAATAATACACCTATTACCTGATCCCCCTTAAAGCCGAGATCTTTATTAAGCATATAATTAACCTGTTGATGTATCAATATCCCACTTGTGATAAAAAAACTAGCAATAACAAACTGTAGAACTAAAAAACTATTCTTTATTACTCTTCCACTAGTGCTTTTATAGATAAAACCTTTAAGTGCTGATAACGTATCCATCTTATCGAGATATAGTGCTGGTAAGATACCCACCAAGAGAGTGACAACTATTAATACACTCGATAATAAGCCTATAAACTTAAAAAACGAGAACTCAATCGTTGTACCCACAAATACATTTATGAACGGCACTAATAATTCTAAAATAATAACACTTAATAATAAAGCTATTCCTGTTGTTATAAAGGACTCTAAAAGCCCTTGACTAATAATTAAACTTCTATTTGCGCCTAAAACCTTTCTCACCCCAACTTCTTTAGTTCGATTCAGAGACTGAGATAGTGCTAGGTTGATAAAATTAAATATCGATAACAATAGAATCATAACAGAAAGTCCCACTATAATTTTCAACATCAATAGATTAGTATTTCCCTCAGGAAAAAAATAACCTATTGCATTCATCCTAGCGCCATTTAAGGGTAATAAATAACTCTTAGCATAGAAGCTTTTAAAAGTCGTCTCTACAAATTCTTCTACAGAAACTCCTTTAGACTCTGCTAAAACAGAATAAAAATGTTTATAGAATAAATTATCAATAGCGACTCTAGTCTGTTCTTTATCTTTGGTTTTAACTACTAAATTATAATTACTTGTAAACCAATCTCCTCTAGACGCTATCTCTTCAGTACTTAACTTATCTATTACAATATTAGGACTCATAGAACTTCTTATATCATGTCCTATTCTATAGACAGCAGATACACTATACTTAACATCATTTATCTCAATTTCTTCTCCTAATGGATTAACATTCTTACCGAATAATAATTCAGCTAATTCTAGTTCTATAGCAATATCATTTGGATTATTAAACGCTGTTTTCTCATTGCCATAAACAAACTCAAAAGAAAAAAAAGAAAAGAAATTCTTCTGAGCATATATTACTTTCTCAATAGTATATTCCTTCTCATCTATTTTTACATTTCCTCTAAAATACACCCCATTATAGTACATATAATCTTCCACTATAGGGTAATTCTCTTTTAAGAAATACCCTAGTGCAAAGGGCTGACTATTACTAGAGATCTGATCACTTTTAGACTCTAAAACAAAAACCTCATCCTTATAAGGATTCCATTGATCATAACTAGACTCTTCTAGATAATATAACGATGCTAATGTAACTGACGCAATACCTATCGCCAACCCTACTACTGTCAACAAGAAATACATCTTGTGCTTCATCGTATTGTACCAATAAATCTTTAACCAGTTCTTTAACATCTCTATTCGTATTTGATATACTTTAATACATCTACTCTAGTCGCCTTATAAGCACGACTGATAACAATCAACAATGTCAATCCTAAAATCAACAACAAACTATACACGTACACACTCCATCCGATCTCTATGCGATACGCATAGTTCGCTAACCACTTATTTAAAAAGTAATAACTAGGGAATACTGCTATACCGAACCCAACCAAGCAATAAATTACATACTGAAATGACAACTGTCTTAACAGTCCGAAAATCTCAGCTCCTAATACCTTTCGAATAGCTACTTCTCTTAGCTTTGTTCCTATCGTAAAAGACGATACGGCAAACAGTCCAAATAAAGCAATGAATACAACTACAGTACTTAGAATATTAAATATTCTCTTCTCCATCTGTACTTTATGGAAAGTCTCTGCAAACTGCTTATCTACAAACTTGTATTGAAACACATCCCTTTCTTCTATATTATACTGCTTCCACAGCTTCTCGATATCTACAATAGTCTTACTAAAATATTCTGGAGCCACCCTTATGTATATAACAGAATACATCCCATAGCTATGCTTAGTCTCTGGCATATAAGAATATACAGATGGCAATATTTTTACTTCAAGTCTATCGATATTAAAGTCTTGAATTACTCCCACTACTGTTTTCTTCTTGCCTAACTGTTCTATTGAAGTATCAAGAGGATTAGTCAAATTCATCCTACGAACAAAAGTCTCATTCACCACCACATTATCTAAACTATCAGAAGATAATTGAGCAGATAACATCCTACCTTCTTTTAGCTTAATCTCTAATACATCGAAGAAATCATAGTCTATCATAACATTACTAATCATCAAATTCTCTTTCCCGTTGTTATGATAGGTGCCAAATACACCATTTGAAGTATTTCCAAAACCTATAGTACTAGTAGATACCGACTCAATTCCTCTAATCTTTTCTAGTTCGGCTTTAAAGCTTGCATATTTAGTAGCACGTTTCCCTGTATAACTATTATGATTAAGAAACTCTATATTAATAACTTGATCTCCTTTAAAACCAAGACTTTTATTGAGCATATAACTTACTTGTGCATTGACGATGATAGAACCTATAATAAAGAAACAAGCTATTGTAAATTGAAGAACTAAAAAACCATTACTAAGCCATTTACCTCCTCTAGTTCCTATTATATTTCCTTTTAATAATTTGACAGTCTCAAATCTTGAAACAAAAAAAGCAGGAATACCACCACATATCAGAATCACTAAAGTGGCAATAACGATAAGAACAGCTAAATCATTGATAAACGAAAATGTGATATTCGTCTCTAAATACACATTGATATAAGGCAGAATGAGCTCAATAATACAAATAGCTAATACTAAAGAAAGAATAACCACAATAGCAGTTTCAAAAATACTCTGCTGATAAAAACTTCTCTTACCTCCACCAGCTACTCTTCTCATTCCTATTTCTTTTCCTCTACTCACTACTTGCGTTAATGATAGATTGACATAATTAAAAATAGAAAGTAAGAGTATCGTCATAGATAAGAAGATACTTATGTTTAACATTTGCACATTTGCACTACCTGCAGGGAATAACCTTTTATTCGGTAGCATACGAGCATCTGCAAGCTTATTTAATACAATATCTCCTGTATAGTATTTAAAAGGCTCTTCTTCTTTATATTGCTCTAATGTTAGACCATCCTTCTCTGCATTAGGAATGGCAACATATTTATCTCTAAGCTCCACTATAGCCTTTTTAATTTTTTCAGGCTGTTTAGTCTTCACACATAGATTTAATCCAAATTCCTTCGTCCAGTCATCACTGTCCCTAGACTTTTCAGTCAAATTATTCATAACTGCATTAGGAGCAAAAGAACTGCGTAGGTCTCCTATTTTGTATACACCAGAGATTATAAACCTAGTGTTACCCTGACTATCATAGTTTGGATTAATAGCTTCTATTGTCTTACCTATTGGGTTTACTCCTTCCCCAAATAGTGCTTCAGAGATCTTAATATCTATTGCTACATCATTAGGGTTAACTAATGCTTTTTCAGTATTCCCATATACAAACTCGAATGGAAAAAACTCAAAGTAGTTATCTTGTACAGTATATGTATCCTTTACATCTATTGTCTTCTCATTATAAATAAAATTTAAAGAACCATTATATCCAAAATACATATAATCATCTAGTTCCTTATAATTATCCTTTAGATACCTTCCCATAGGACGGAACTGATCTGTCATAGAGAAATTCGGAGCTACAGTCTCTACGAGATACACCTCATCCTTATTCGGATTCCACTGATCATAACTAGACTCTTCTAGATAGTATAATGATGCTAATACAACTGACGCAATACCTAGTGTTAATCCTACTACTGTCAACAAGAAATACATCTTGTGCTTCATCGTATTGTACCAATATATTTTCAACCAGTTCTTTAACATTTTTATTCGTATTTGATATAATTAATAATATTGATTTTAACAGCCTTATACAGCTTACTTGCTAAAACCACAAAGACTAAAACAGAGAGTAGCACTAAAGAAAGTACAAATGGGTAAACCGAAATATCTGTATGATCTACAAACCTATCTAACCATTTACTCATCAACCAATATGTAGGGTATAGTACTAATACATAAGTAATCCCCAGAGCATATATAAAAGGCTTTAATAACTTCAGATAGAGTTCTTTCTCACTAGCCCCTAATACTTTTCTGATCACGATTTCCTTTAATTGTTGTTCTATTGCAAAGGACATCACCGCGTAGAGTCCGAACAGAGCGATCAACACTACTGCTCCATTCCACAGCATAAACATATTGCGCTGTGATAATGTTTTCTGATAAGTCTGAGCAAACTGTTTCTTCACAGCCATCACCTCAAACGGATACTCATAATCAACATTCACTATCCAGAACGCTTGTAGACGTTCTAGAGTTTCTTCCTTTATCTCTGGATCTATCTGCACAGATAGAGACTCTATACCATAAGGCAAAAACTCTATATCTCTCCAGTGAAACAGAAGCATTGGCTTTATACTCTCTTCAAATCCGTCTCGGTTAAAGTCTCCTATTACCCCTTTTATGATAAATGTATTACTGTCATACGCTATGACCTCTCCTACTACATCACTAGGTTGTTTACCTAGTTGAGTAACAAATTTCTCATTGACATATACGGTTGGGAGATCTTCATCTATATCCTCCTGAATCGCCAGCATATTGAATCCCATCATCTGTATATACCCTTCATCTACCCCATCCATGATGAAGTCCGTTATTTTCTGTTGTTGGTAATAAGCCGTATGGTTCGTATTCATACTATTTCCTTTAAAAGAGATCGTAGACAGCCCTACACCTTTCACCCCTTTTATATCCGCTATTTGCTCTATGACTTTAGATGATCTATACATCTTACGTCTGATCTGTTGTGTATATAGCTTGACTTGATATACCTGTTCTCCTTTAAATCCTAATTCTTTGCTTTGCATATAATCCACCTGATTATACACTAGCCATCCAGCGATTAAGAAAAAGAAAGCAATCACCAACTGTATTCCCACGAATGTCATTCTCCACTTAGAGATACTTAAATGAAGCTGTACTTGCCCTCCCTTAGTGTGTTGTCTAGCGATAATACTACCGTATAAAGCAGGTAACAAACCTCCTAGGCAAATAATTCCTCCACCTATCAGTAAAATCAAAATCCCCATAGCTTCCCAAGAGAATACTAAGTGTTGATGTAAAAAACTGTTGTAAATAGGTAAACTCAATTCTACTAAAACCAAAGAGATACTTAACGCAACTAAGACATTCAGTACCGTCTCAAAAAGTAACTGTAATACCAACTGTCCTTTTGAAGCTCCTATAATTCTTCTTAGAGACAACTCCTTTGCTCTACTTAATACATTAGACTGATTCAGACTGATATAGTTCACTACAGTCAGTAAAAAGATTAAGAACGAACACCCACTGATTAACCCTATTGTTTCTCTCTTCGTATTCCCTTCTAATAGAGTACTCTGCTTAGATTCAAATCGAGCTTCTGCTAATGGAACTAACTTAGAAGTAACCTCATCTCCTCTATCATCGAAGTATTTATTCTTCTTTTTCTTATTGTAGTAAACTTCTTCTAGTTCTTTTAATAACTTAACCTGGTCTACTCCTTCTGCTTTTTTAAACACGAGTCCACCTACATTCTCTTGCCATAACTCATACTCTTCCATATCATCAAAGTCTATAGAAGCAAGTACAACCTCAGGCATAATTGTAGCACGTTGATTTAATTCATACACCCCTCTTATCACATACTTCTGATGTGCTAACGAAAGTGTATCTCCGACAGGATTAGCCTCTCCAAAAAAACGAGTAGCTAGATTAGAAGATATTGCTATAGAATAGTCATCTATGAACAGTCTATCTTTATCGCCATACTTAAATTCAAAAGGAAAAAAGTAAAAGAACGTATCTTGTGTATTCAATATCTTACTTACAACTCCTTGTTCTGTTTTACTCTCCCCATAGAAATCTAAATACTCTAACGCGTAGTAACAGTAGTCTTCAGCTAATCGATTCTCTAATAAATAAGGTCCTACCCCTGCAGGGATATAGATAGAATTGGATTGTTTTCCCATCTCTAGGTTTACTTCATACATATTACCTACCTTAGGTATCCATCTATTATAGCTATACTCACTCTTATAGTAAGTCACTGCTAGGATAACAGAAGCCATACCAATAGCTAACCCTATGATATTCCACAAAAAGAACAATCTAGAGTTGCTGATATTTTTAATATATATTTTAAACCAATTCTTTAGCATAACACTAATTACCTGCCTTAACTGATCCCATAGAATCTGTATATTTCTTTAATTCTTTTGGTGTATTATAGTACACCACTTTACCCATAGAGTCTGCATAAGCATTTAGACTTTCTGTAGGATACACTTCTGCCTTCCCCATAGAGTCTACCTCAGCTTTTACTGTTTTTGCTTTTAAGCCTTTGCCTGCGAATGTCGCTGCACTATCCACATTGACTACAAGGGATTCGACATCTCCTGTCACTTCCACACGACCTGCTGAGTCTACATTAGCCTTCATCGTCTTCGCTGTTACATTACCTACATACTTAGAGGCTGAGTCTACATTAATACTGATTGTATTCACAGAGAAATTAGCATTTATAGATCCAGCCCCATCAACAGATATCTTAGCGCTATCACCAGATACTCTACCAGACACCACTATTCTAGCCATAGCACTAGCGTAATAAGTAAGTACTGACTTCTGAGAAACATTCACTGTAATCTTTCCTATACTTTTATATCTTCTGTTTGGAGATTTGGATTCAATAGACAATTTAGTTCCTACCTGTCTGATTTGTACTAACTCTTCTGGGCTCTCCTTATCAGTGACTATTTCTACTGTATTAGAATCCCTAGTTGCATCAACATTAACTATCACTATAGAAGATACTTCTATACTCTGTACTCCACCTGCTATAGTAACCGTTTGCTTACCTTGTCCATACATGATGAAGGACAATAGCGCAGCTACAAGTGTTAATAAAAAACGTATCATAATTCTGTGTTTTTATTCTGCAAAAACATCTACGATTTTAGTATTCATTTTCTCTGATAAGATCATTCCATCTTTCATTAAAATCGTGCGTTCTGAGTACGAAGCATCGTGATTCGAGTGAGTCACCATGATGATTGTAGCTCCTTGTTGGTGCAGTTCTGTTAATAATTCCATTACTTCGTTACCATTCTTACTATCTAAGTTACCTGTAGGCTCATCGGCTAGGATAATCTTAGGGTTCGTTACCAAGGCACGCCCTACAGCCACACGTTGTTGTTGTCCTCCTGATAACTGTTGTGGATAGTGTTTTAATCTATGTACTATATTTAAGCGCTCTGCTATCTCCATTACCCTCTTCTTGCGCTCACTACTAGGTACTTTATTATAGATTAGAGGAAGTTCTATATTATCATACACTGTCAACTCATCGATTAGATTAAAGTTTTGGAATATAAATCCGATGTTTTCTTTTCTAATCTGTGCTCGCTGACCTTCTGTTAATCCCACCATCTCCTTGTCTAATAACAGGTAGCTTCCACTACTCGCATTATCTAATAGTCCGATGATATTTAACAACGTTGACTTTCCACATCCTGAAGGTCCCATAACAGAGATAAACTCTCCTTTTTTTACATTTAAAGAAACCTGATTTAAAGCTGTTGTCTCTATTTCTTCTGTCTGAAATACACGAGACATTTGATTAATAGTTATTACCATAATTATTCTTCTATGTTTAAATGTTCTACTCTTAAATAATCTTTATAACTTGATACGATCACTTCTTCTCCTACTTCTAAGCCCGATATCACTTCATAGTAAGCAGGGTTCTCGCGTCCTATCTCTACATTCCTTCTTGTAGCCTTATTGTTTTTTACTACATATACCCATTCTCCTTTTGTGTCTTGAAAGAAATTACCTTTAGGTAATAAGAGCGCTTTCTCTTTTCCTGACAAGAATAACTTCACTCCGAAAGTCGTCCCTTCCTGTAGTTTTAATTCCTTTTCTGTATCGAAAGCCAGGTGTACTTCGAATCTACCGCTCTTCACCTCAGGCAACACTTTGATCACTTCTACATTCGTGATCTGCCCTTTCATATCGATCTGCCCTCTCTGCTTAAGCATTATTTTATCGAGATAGAACTCATCTACCTGTGCGACTAGCTTATATCCTTCCATCACATCTATCTTACCGATACTCTCTCCTCCGTTATACGTCTTTCCTAATATAGCCTCGAACGATGACAGCCTCCCCGATACAGGTGCTTTTAATAAGAAATTCTGTTTATTCTCTCTTAGCTGCTCTAAGCTTCTATTGATGACAGCTATCGATTGATCTATTTGTTTTACTTGTAACGCATTACTTTGTTTCTCTTTTTGGATACTCTCTTCCATCAGCGCCTTACGCTTTTTTTGATATGTTAGAGCCTCTCTTGTTTTGTTCCAATCACTCTCTGACAATATCTCTTGATCATATAATTTCTTATTCAGATCATACTGTAGCTCTGCATTCTTATAATCGTACTCGATGCTTATCAAATCTTTCGTTAAATTTAACTCTTGATTACGAATATTCATCTTATTCACATTCAAATTATTCATTTGATCAATCAGAGAAGCTTCTTGAGACATAAAGTTAAACTCAGAACTCGGGTTATACAGTCTTACTAAAGGTTGTCCCTGTACTACCATACTACCATTCTCTACTAATCTCTCCATCACCGCTCCTCCTTCTGTGATATTAACTAACAAAGAATGCAATGGTTCTACCTGAGACTGAAAAGAAATATACTCTTCGAAGAAGTTCTCTTCTACAGGACGAATACGTATCTCTTTCTTAGAAACGTTTAAAGCGATATGCTGAAAAAAAGTGATATAACTGATCAATAGCAAAGCGATAATACCAACTGAAACAAGTATTATCTTAACTTTTTTTCTATTTTTACGAGGAATAGTACGATCCATTATTAATTGTTTTATAGATATAATAACAATAATGTGCCAATCATTAATGAACACATTAATCATTACAAATCAACAACTTAATATTTGATCAAAAAATAAACTGTTCAGTTTCGGACACTAAAACGTTCGCTTTTGAAATAAACCTTTACACCATGAGAAAAACTAACGCTACAATTCTTGTATTAGACGACAATTCTGAAGTTCTTATCGCAGCAAAAATGTTGCTAAAAAGACACTTTGAAACCATATTGACGAATAATAACCCAAAAAAAATAGCAGAAATACTTTCTCAACAAGAAGTAGATGTGATTATTCTAGACATGAATTATCGTGTAGGCTTCGAAGATGGTAAAGAAGGGATATTTTGGTTTAAAGAGATTAAAAATATTGCACCGAATACACAGATTATACTGATGACTTCTTATGGTAATGTAGAAACTGCTGTAGAAGGTATCAAACTCGGAGCGGTAGATTATATCCTAAAACCATGGAATAATGAAGCACTTATAGAAACCGTAAAAGGAGTAGTCAAACAACTGCGCAAAAAAGAAACGCTAGTAGACAAACCACAAAAAGAAGATAACGTATTTATAGGTCAGGCTCCTAGCATTCAGAAAGTATATACGATGGCTAGTCGTGTAGCTAAAACAGATGTTAATGCACTAATATTAGGAGAGAATGGTACAGGTAAATATGTACTGGCAAAGCATATACATGACAATTCTCCTCGAAAAGAGCAACCATTTATTCATGTAGACTTGGGGTCTTTAAACGAAAATCTTTTTGAGAGTGAGCTATTTGGTTATGCTAAAGGAGCTTTTACAGATGCTAAGCAAGATACGGAAGGTCGCTTCGAAGCCGCCAATGGTGGTACTATATTCTTAGACGAAATCGGCAATGTACCTCTTCACTTACAAGCTAAGCTTCTTCAAGTCATCCAATCTAAAAGCGTGATTCGACTAGGGGAGTCTAAAGCTCGCCCTGTAGACATCCGCATCATCACAGCTACGAATGCTAATATAGAACAAGAGGTCAATGAGAAGTCATTCAGAGAAGACTTGTATTACCGTATCAACACTGTGACACTACAGCTGCCTCCATTAAGAGATCGTCTAGAAGATATCTTACCTCTACTACAATTCTTTGTGGAAGAGTATGCTCATAAATATGATCGAACTGTACCGAGTATTAGCGAATCTACTCAGCAAGCCTTAACTTACTACGACTGGAAAGGGAATATACGCGAAATGCAAAATCGTGTGGAGCGTGCATTAATCCTAACAGAAGAGGATGAGCTAAACCTTCATGATTTCGGTATTTCACCAACTATGATTAACGATACCTCTACAGAAGAGAATACCTTACAAGATATGGAGCGTATCTCTATCCTTAAAGCACTAGAGAAGTACGATGGCAATATCTCTCAGACGGCTGAAGAACTAGGGTTATCTAGAGCCGCATTATATAGAAGACTAGAAAAATACAATATCAAAAACTAAGTTTAATCCTATGCAATCATTCCACTTTAAAGCCTTCTTGCGCATTATAGTTATCCTTCTATTAGGATTGTTAGGCATGTATTTGTTCACTAAGAACCTTGTGTATTCCTTTGTCTTGGTATGTATACTGATAATCGCTTTATTCATTGAACTTTTCTTTTTTCAGAAGAAATATTACACAGCTATAGACCGTATCGTACTAGCGATGATGTATGATGACTATTCGCTTAAGACTACAAAAGAGCAGCCCAATGAGACATTAAATAACTTACAGAAACTCTATCATAAACTGCAAACACAACAACAGCAAAACGAAATACGTGAGCTGGTCTATCTAAATATTTTAAACAATATAGAAACAGGTATTCTAATTCTAGAGAAGAAGAACGATAAGTGGGACATATTCCTTATCAATGATTACTTCTCTTCCCTATTCGATATACCGAAGATTAGGTCTTGGACAAACCTAGAACGACTACTCCCTACACTGACACATCATCTACAACAACTAAACTTTAAAGAATCTAAAGAGTCTATCGATATCAAAATAGAGCATGAGGAGAAACAAACCTTTATGCTCCAAACTTCTAATACAATAAGTCAAAATCAAGAGTACTTCATCGTATTATTAGATTCTATTCAGAAAGTGTTAGAGAAAAAAGAAAAAGATACTTGGGAGAATCTAATGAAGATTATCTCTCATGAGATCATGAACTCTCTTACACCTATCCACTCACTTGCTCATAATACTCAAGAAATACTAGAAGAGGAAGAGCTGTCAGAAGAAGATATGGATGATATCAAAGTAAGTATCAATACAATCGTTAACCGTACTAATCACTTACAGCAATTCATAGACAACTATAGAAAATTAACCATGCTGACTTCTCCTAAAAAGCAGTCAGTCCCCGTTAATCGCATTATACAGATGAGTATAGAAACTCTGATGCCTCTATTCAAAAATAATGGTATCAAAGTACAAACGAACTTAAATCTGCAGATCAATCTAGAGTGGGACATTAAACAGATGGAGCAAGTATTTATCAACTTATTGACGAATGCAATACACGCCACTGCCAAACAAGAGGTAAAAGAAATCCATATTAACTTATACGAAAAGAACAATCGTATCTACATAGATATAGAAGACAGTGGACTAGGAATCATCCCTGAGATTAAAGAAAAGATATTCATCCCTTTCTACACCACCCGTGAAGAAGGAGCAGGTATTGGATTACCTCTATCTAAGAATATCGTAGAGATGCACAATGGATACCTAACGTACCACAGACGAGAAGACAGAACAGTCTTCAGTCTTAACTTCCCACTGTATTAAATTAATTAGGAATTAGAAATTGCACCTATGGCATAATATCTAGTATCTTGTCATTCCGACGATAGGAGGAATCACACTAGCATATCCACAAACGCATTTAGCCCACACGCCTCCTGACTACGTCAAAGTACAGACGCATTATCATGCGCGTCACACAATGGACATCACTAAAAATGTCTACTAGATATTTTCTTAATACCCGACCTTTTTGACCACATATCTATATATGATCTCTAAAGCTATCAAAAAGAGGAATACTATAAATAACAAAACTCCACCTAATCAAGTGGAGTTTTTTCTATAATTATTTAAAACTTTCAACTATTTCAGCTATTTTATCTAATAAAGCATCACTTATTCCCATACTTAATTGATTGGTATGAATTACTATCCTACTAGGTTTTTCAAGATTATCATAATGAATATTTATATAATTTGATTTTGTAACATCAATAGTACTTTGTTTCTTGTCAAACGTTACATCAAATATTTCTTCAATATTTATATCTTCGTCTCTTACATAGTGTCCTACTGCAACTATAACAATAGGAAAATCACGATAAAAATCATTAGATAAAAACTTTCTTCTTTTCTTTATACTAATAGTTCTCTCTAGCTTATCAACTCTAGAACTACTTTTTGCAGATGCTTCACTCAATTCAGTTATAAAAGAATTCTCAAAGAAACTAACACAATTATTCTTTACTCCATTATTATAAATCTTATCATATAATTTTTGATAATTATACCAAGTAGCACTTGTTCCTCTTTTTCCTCTTTCTATATTCTTTTTAGTATCAAAAGAATATATTGTATTCTTTTGTCCTTTATATGGATAAAGTGGATTAAATAATGGTTCATTACTACACCAACTCATAACTTCTTCTTGAGATAAATTTTTACTTATATTATCTACCCAGTATAAATGATTATTCTTTACTTCTTGATTATATCCTTTTAGATTATTTTCTATATCTATTGCAGCCTCTTTTCCAACAAACAAAATTTTCCCCATAGGGTTACCTTTTCCAATATAAAGTTCGTCTTTATTTATTGCTATTAAATCTTTAAAATTTTTATTATACTCCATAATATTAATCTCTTTTCTTATAAAGATAATGTAAGATCTAAGAACCTGAAAATTGAGTCATGACTTTTTACAACCATATTAGCACAGACTCACAGTCCATACCTATCTCGCCCCTTCATGATATCCTTTTATCTCCTGATGTATAGCTCTACCATCTCCTTCAAGATATTCTCCAGAGAGAGCATCAAATAAACTCAATCCAAATATTCGATTAAATACACTACTGTACAAAGGCAATTGATTAAACACAAGATCTTTATTCTTCATCTTAACCCCTATCCCATGCTTGTTGCGAAAGCCAATGTATATCACTTCTTCTATATCTCTCCACTTAAGGGTAATCCCTCTCTCATAGTTAATAATCTCATCGGGTGTAAGTCTCAATAGGACGTGTCGACTTGCTGACTTTCTTAACAAGATAATGCCTAGAACTATCCAGACTATACCTACTCCTATGAATAGTGATAACAATAAAGTCAACTGCCAAAATGTTATAAATAACGTGATACTCACCTCCACATCTCTAAGTATAAAATAACACAGTACTAGCCCGAATACTAAACCTATAGCACCTATGATCACAAGGCTTCTACCCATGCTAGAACCATAATAATATACTTTCTCTTCTTTCATTCAGGTATTTTTTAGTAAATATAATGATATCAGAAAAACAAAGCCTGTACTGATAAGTAACAACTAACTAATCATTCGTTTTTTCTATCCCCTTCAACACTCCCTCAATATTCCTTCAAGACTTCTTCAAGAAATAAGTGCTCTAATAGAGTAATCTTGGGGAAATGTTGAAGAACTCTTGAAGGAGCTCACTCTAAAGCGTACTATATCTAGGATTACAGGCTATTCTGGTTTTTAACCCCTAAAAACAAAAACAACCACAAACAACTAATAATCAATGATTTGAATCATTAAAATCTCAATATGAATGCAAAAAAACTAAGCTTATTTTTTAAAAAAAGACACAAAAAAAGGCTTAAATAGCCTAAATATGCAAAAAAACAGTAAATAAAGAGTCTTCTAAAACTCTTAAAAAGGAAATAACAGCTATTTATTAGAGAAAAACAGACCTCTTTCTGTAAAAATAAGAAGTAAACAAACTAATTCAAAATATGAACTAATAACATCTAAATAATTGGATTAAAATACACTACTAGAGAAAAGAAGCGGTCTATGAGGTTAATTATTCTCCTTCGTACACAGTAGGTTCCCAAAGGAGTTCTTTAAAATTGACCACTTTATTATCTACTACCTCAACCCCTTCATTCTCTAATAACTGTTGCATCAGATTAGTTCCATCAAAATGAAACTTACCTGTCAATAATCCATTGCGATTCACTACACGATGTGCAGGTACTGTATCATCATCATGAGACGCATTCATCGCATAACCTACCATACGCGCCGAACGCGCTGCTCCGATAGCTCTAGCTATAGCCCCATAAGTAGTCACTCTACCTACGGGTATCTGTCTTGCAACAGTGAAAACTCGTTCAAAGAAATTAGCCTGCTTGTCCATTATTTCAATAACTTATATATCGTGATTAAACAGATAATACCCGTAATAGTTCCGATTACATAATTAATATTGCGCAAGATAAAAGCATCTTCTCTAGAGGGTTTCTTAAAAAAGGAAATATAGAGATAAAACATCATCGCTGATCCTATCACTACCCCTAATGAGAAGAATATAGTACAGATCAGGTCAAAGATATGATAATCATAAGTAGCTAAAGTAATACTTAAAAAAACGTAATAGGGAATTAAGAATACATTGATCGAAGCTAAGAAAAGTCCATAAACAAAAGGCGACTTGCTCTTCTTAGGATTATTCTTTTTCTTCATCTCTTTTTTCTTTGCAAAAAAGAAGAAGTAAATCGTCAATATTGCAAAAATAACTAAACCGATTTCGTGTAATGCCTCAGTAATACTCGGGCTAGAATCAATAAGCTTAGAAAAGAATATGGCGATAAAGGTCTGAATAAAAATAACGGTCGAAGCTCCTAAGACATACGAGAAAGCATTGCGCCCTCCTTCTTCCTTAGCAATCTTGACAGCTGTCATATTAAGCAGCCCTGGAAGAGAAACTCCCAAGGTAGCTGCTAAAAAACCGAAAAATAAAAGTGTGACAACTTCTACTCCCATCTTACTTAATTCTAAATTGAATGTAAGTTATAGGTTTATTTTGTTCTAAATACTGTGATTCGTAAAAAGTTTGAATTTCTGTTACTACTGAAGGTGCACCTTCATTTTTATAAATGTGGTGATTAGCGTAGATAACTTCATGTCCTTCTCCATGTAGAAGTCCTAATGTATAACCATGCATGAACTCACTATCCGTCTTTAAGTTCATAATACCATCTTCTGATAAAATATTCTTATAACGTTTAAGGAATTCACTATTCGTTAGACGGTGTTTAGTACGTTTATACTTGATCTGAGGGTCTGGGAAAGTAATCCAGATTTCGCTCACCTCACCTGATGCAAATGCATACTCGATAAGTTCGATTTGTGTACGTAAGAAAGCCACATTAGTCATTCCTGACTCTACAGCTGTCTTAGCCCCACGCCAAAAACGAGCACCTTTAATATCAATACCAATAAAGTTTTTCTCAGGAAAACGCTTCGCTAGCTCTACTGTATATTCTCCTTTTCCACATCCTAGTTCTAATACTATAGGATTGTCATTCTTAAAAACGTCTTTATTCCAATTACCTTTTTGAGGTAACTCTCCTATCATATCTTCTCTAGTCGGCTGATATACAATGTCAAAAGTTTCGTTCTCTCTGAATCGCTTTAGTTTATTTTTACTTCCCACGTGATATACTTCATTATAAATTTGCGCAAAATTAAGTAATTATAGTGAAACTATCCTATTTTAATTTTATCTGCAACAAATAGATACCCTATTGGCACATAATTAATTATCAGTAGGGTCTACGAAAGCTTTCTCTAAAGTGAAAGAGAACTCTGATCCATAGCCAAAACTACTCTCTACATAAATATGTTCTTCATGTGCCTCTACAATATGCTTCACGATAGACAATCCTAATCCAGAACCACCCACTGCTCTAGCTCCACTCTTATCTATACGATAGAAGCGCTCGAATAGACGAGACACATTCTCCTTCTTAATCCCTAAGCCATTATCTGTAACACGGATAATTAATTTATTATTCACTAAGTCTTCAATAGTTACTTCCGTAGTCCCTTTTTCCTTACCATATTTAATAGAGTTATCTATTAGATTCGTAATGACTTGTCCTATGCGTTCCTTATCACCTACTACATAAATAGGTTTGTTATAATTCAGATCGAAGATTAGAGATATATTTCTTTTTTTGGCTTTATAATCTAAAAAGTCAAAAGCATGTCGAATCGTCTCTACAATATCAAAAGTCACGATATTAAGGTGTAGATCACCAGACTCAAGCTTAGTAATCATATCTAAGTCATTAACGATATAGATAAGACGATCTACACTCTGAGCTGCCCGCTCTATATAACGGTCCCTGACTTTAAGATCATTAATCGCACCATCCTGTAAAGTCTCTAAATAACTCTGTATCGTGAATAGAGGAGTCTTTAGTTCATGAGATATATTCCCTAAGAACTCTCTTCTATATTCTTCTCTCACTTGAAGAGACTCAATCTCAATTTTCTTGTTTTTAGCAAATTTCTGGATTTCTTCTGTCAAGGTCTGCATATCAGTCGTCACGGCTTTACTTCTCAGCTCAGCATGTTCTAACAGAGAGACATTGTCATATATTTTTTTAATTCTTCTGTAGATAAAGTGCTCTACACGATACTGAAGAATAAAAAAGGACATCGTAAATAAGATTAAAAGATATCCTAACACTATCCAAACTGGGATGTTTAGATAAAATACACCTATGGGAAAGGTTACAATAAAGCTTATCAAGGTAATAGAAGATGAAGACTTTATTGCAAACTTATAAGAGTTTTTAAACTTTGTAGCCATTAACTATTCTGCGTGGTCAAATTTATATCCTACTCCTTTTATAGTCTTAAAGTAACTATCTCCGATTTTTTCTCTTAGTTTTCGGATATGTACATCGATAGTTCTTCCGCCTACTACCACTTCATTACCCCATACTGCATCTAAGATCTCGTCACGAGTAAACACTTTACCTGGCTTAGCCATTAATAAATAAAGTAGTTCAAATTCTTTTCTAGGGAATACAATTTCTTCTTTGCGAACAAATACTCTGTATTCATCCCTATCTATTCTAATATCTCCTACTTCTATAGTATTACTAGAAGTATCGTCACTGAAGCGTGCACGTCTAAGTAATGCCTTTACCTTACTCATTAGTACCTTAGGTTTGACAGGCTTAGTAATATAATCATCCGCACCTGCTTCAAAACCTGCTACCTGTGAATAATCTTCCCCACGTGCTGTTAAAAAGGTGATTA
Source organism: Myroides odoratimimus (assembly GCF_001485415.1). Classification (GTDB taxonomy): domain Bacteria; phylum Bacteroidota; class Bacteroidia; order Flavobacteriales; family Flavobacteriaceae; genus Flavobacterium; species Flavobacterium odoratimimum. The sequence goes on along the minus strand of NZ_BCMQ01000005.1, from coordinate 32,434 downwards.
CACTATTAGATAGACCACTGTTTTTTCTAATCAACTCACATGCTTCTATACCGTCCATCTCAGGCATCATTACATCTAATATAATAAGGTGTGGTTTGTTTTGAGTTGCAGACTCCACTGCTAGCTTACCGTTTGTTGCAGTAAATACTTGATACCCCTCTTGCTCTAAATTATATCCAATGATATCGATAATATCTTGCTCATCATCAGCTAAAAGGATCTTAATTTCAGAATTTTTCATACTTGTGTTGCGTGTTTTAGTAGGTCAAATATAGAGCATAATACATTACTAAATATAGACTTTACAATAATTTAATATGTTAACAATTTGATAACCTAATATACGCAAAAAATTAAACTTTGATTAACATTCACTATACATTCATCTAGGTTCTTTGCACCAATAATACAACACACTTATTTATATGAAAAATTTCTTAGTGATCTTAACCTTAATGGTATCAGCCACTTTTTATGGACAAAAGGCCGAAATTAAAGGAAAAATAACAGATGACTCTACGCATGAACCACTAGCCTATGCTACCGTGGCAATTAAAAATACTTCTGAAGGAGTAAACACAGAATTAGATGGAAGTTACAGTATCTCGATAGAAGCAGGTACTTATATATTACAGTTTCAATATATGGGATATGTAACTCAAGAAAAATCAATCACAGTTGCAAAAAAAGAATCAAAAACATTAAATATAGCATTAGCCTCTGAACACGTAGAACTAGAAGGAGTGATAGTGGAAGCTACACGTTCTAAATCTAGAGAATCAGCTCTACTTATAGAACAACAGAGATCTAGTGAGATCAAACAACATATAGGTTCACAAGAATTATCTCGTAAAGGGGTAAGTGATGTAGCTTCTGCAGTAGCTAAAACAACAGGTGTAGCCAAGCAAGAAGGTACAGGAACAATATTCGTACGTGGACTAGGAGATAGATATAACAGTACTTCTCTAAATGGATTGCCACTAGCCTCAAATGACCCAGAGAAAAAGAATATTGATTTAAACTTATTCTCTACTGATATCGTAGAATACATCTCAATAGATAAAACATATAGTGCAAGAAACTCTGGAGACTTCGCAGGAGGAAATATAGACATTATTTCTAAAAAACACAGTGGAGAAGGATTCTTCAACATTAGTTTAGGATCAAACATTAATTCTAATGCTGTAGGAGAAGATAAGTTTAGATCTCTATCAGACAGAAACTTTTTAGGATTCTCTAATACAAAACAACCTAGTAATGCGCTTCAAAGTTTTAGTTTTAAAAACTCTGCTCAGACAAAAAACAAATCTCCTTATGGAATAAGTTTAGGACTGAATGGTGGTAAATCATTCTACTTCGGAGCAGAGTCTTCATTAAACATCTTTGCTACTGTATCATTTGACAATAATTACAAATTCAAAGAAGGAATTAATCGTACTGCTCAAGCTCAAAACAGTTTTACAAAAGATTTATACATGAAGTCTTATGAGTACAATACGAATACTACTGCGATGTTAAATGCTGAGTATAATATCAACTCTAGAAATAGTATTAAATACAATTCTCTTTTAATCAATGGTACTCAAGAAAAACTAGATGAATACACTGGTTTTATCAGAGATATTACAGATAGAAAAGACTATTATGAAAATACGCTTCTATCAAGACAAAACTACAGACAAGATCGTCTATTCGTAAACCAATTATTAGGAGATCATAAACTAAATGATCAAATAGACCTAAACTGGGGGTTAGCGCTTAATAACATCTCTGCTCAGACTCCTGACAGACAGATGTACACTTTAAACAAAGTTAAAGGAGAGGATAACTACGAATTCTCAACTAACTCTAGATCTGATAATAACAGATACTTCGAGGATCTAATCGAAAACGAAGTAGGTGCAAATATCGCTGCATCTTATAAATTCAGTAAAAACAGTGAGAACCTATACAATGGAAAGTTAACAGTAGGATATAACTTACGTCAAAAAAATAGAGAGTTTAAGGCTACACAGTACGTATTTCAGATCAATGCTGATTACAACAACAATATAAATCCGTATGCATTAGATAACTTCTTTAATCAACAAAACTTCAACAACGGATACTTCCAAACATACACTTTCAGAGGAGGTGCGAATACACCTAATGCATTATTACCTCAAACGTATGATGGAGATATGACAGTACATGCAGGTTTTGCGAATGTAGAATACAAATTATCAGATAGATTATCAGGTACTATCGGAGCTAGATTTGAGACAATCACTCAAAAAGTAACTTGGCAAACACAGTTAGACGCAGATAAGAGCTCTAATACATTAGATAAAAATGCATTCTTACCAAGCTTATCTTTAAAATATGCTGTTGATGATAGAAATAACCTTCGTTTTGCTGCATCTAAAACATATACTTTACCTCAATTCAAAGAGAGAGCTAGATTTATCTATGAGGATGTAACTGAGATTAAAGTAGGTAACCCAGACTTATATGCATCTGATGATTATAACGTAGATCTTAAGTGGGAATTCTTCCCTACTAATGATGAAGTATTCTCTGCTTCTGTATTTGGTAAATATATTAAAAACCCAATCAACGAGATTGTTTCAGCTTCTTCTTCTAATGATATCACGTATGCGAATACAGGTGACTATGGATACGCAGCAGGAGTAGAAATAGAAGTACGTAAAAACTTAATCAGCTTCGATGATGTAAATACTAATAAACTAACGGGAGGGTTAAACGCTTCTATAATGAAGACGTACCAAAAATTAGATAATGAAAAAGTAAATCGAGAGAATAAATATATCACTACCTCATTTACACATGACAATTCAGACTTCACAGGTGCATCAGATTTCTTATTAAATGCTGACTTATCTTATATCAAAGAATGGGGTGAGAAAAACTTAATGGCTACTGTATCTTATGCTCATTTCTCTGATAAATTATACTCTATCGGAACAGAGCAAAGTGGTAACCTAGTAGACAAAGCATTTGGTATGTTAGATTTTACTTTCAAAATGAAATTTAATAAAAGGTTTGGTATTGGTTTAAATGCTAAAAACTTATTAGACCCAAAAATTGAAAGAGAACAACAAAACAAGACTCAAGATGTCTTAGTAAGATCATATAAACTTGGAAGAAACTTTAGCTTAAGCCTAAACTATTCATTCTAGAATCTAAATATCATATAATACCCCAAAAGCAAAGCGAGAGTCTTCTAATAAGGCTCTCGCTTTATTTTTTACTAAAAAAGGTCAATTAAAATCATATTCAATATGATCTATTTTAAAAAATATTTCTCTCCTAATTACTTACAAAAGTACTCATTCCTCTTTCCTATTTACACTCGCTTAAACTACAAATCCATATACTATTATAATTAACCAACTTAACACCTATTTAATATTGAGGAAACAAACTATTAATCATTCAATGATAATGAGTTAACATACTTTTTCTGTTTTCTAGACATCTTTGTATCAAACAATATAAAAAACTATATTACACATGAAAAAATTATTAAGAGCAGGATTCAGTATTGCATTAGTTACATTAACATTAGCAAGTTGTTCATCAAGTGATGATAATAACGGAGGAGGAACAACAGATCCTGGAACAACTACTCCAGGTCTAAAAGGAGACATATTAGGTGGAGAACTTAAAAAAGGAGATAAACTAAGCTTAGAAGCAAACAAAACATATAAATTAACTTCTAAATTAATAGTAAACGATGGAGCTACTTTAAACATCCCAGAAGGAGTTAAAATTATTGGAGAAGGTGGTACTTCTGCTTATATCGCAGTGGGACAAGGAGGAAAAATCTATGTAGAAGGAAAACAAAACAATCCTGTAGTAATGACAGGTGTAGAGAAAAGTAGAGGAAACTGGGGAGGTCTAGTAATCTGTGGAAAAGCACCTATTAACAAAGCAGAAACAGCAACAGCTGAAGTATCAGACTTAACATACGGAGGTAAAGTAGCTAATGATAACTCAGGTTCTATTAAATATTTAAGAATCGAATACGCAGGAGCTAACTACAACGCTGAAAAAGAGTTCAATGGACTTTCTTTATTCGGAGTAGGAAGTGGGACTGTAATCCAATATGTACAAGCACACGAAGGGTCTGATGACGGATTTGAGTGGTTCGGAGGAACAGTTAGTGCACAATATTTAGTGTCTACTAATAATGATGATGATCAGTTTGACTGGACAGAAGGATGGTCAGGGAAAGAAAACAAATTCTGGTATTCAAAACAATCAGGTACAGCAGATAAAGGATTCGAAGCAGATAACAATTCTAAAAACAGAGCTGCAAACCCTTACTCTAATCCAACTATCGTAGGAGTAACATTATTACCTGCAGTAGACGGAAAAGGAACAGCAATGAAATTACGTGAAGGAACAAAAGGAAATATTTCTGATGTAGTAATCGGAGCTTATGCAACTGCATTCGACGTGGAACACGATGAGACTATTGCTAACGTTAAAGATGGTTCTTTAATCTTAAGCAATGTAAAACTTATCAATGTAGGTAAAGCTACATCTGGTAAAAATACTAAAGGAGATGCAGTAGATGTATCTAAAGTATTCACTGCTGGAGAGGCTAAAGGAGCAGGAAATGGAGTTGGTGTTCCAGAGTGGACTAAAGGTTGGACAGTAGGTCTATAGTAATACTAAGATAAAAATGTTAAAAAAAAGTGCTTATTTAAAAAAATAGGCACTTTTTTGTTTTTTTATGTCATTTTAAATAATTACTTTTATACCATAATTTTAGTTAGATGGCAAAAAAATACTTTTATATCATAATGCTCATTGCAATGCTAGGCGGAAGCACAGCATTTGCGCAAAGTGGTTTGCGCTATAATAATGAACCTCGATACGCTAATCAGAATATCGAAGGGCTATCTATTTACCCTAACCCAGCGGTTTCAAATGGTAAATTGTACATTGAGTCTACTAAAAATGAACCAAAAGAAGTAGAGCTTTACAATGTTGTAGGAAAAAAAGTATTTACAACTACTGTTAATAACAGAGAGTTGAACTTACCTTATAGTGTAAATGCTGGTATTTACATCATGAAGATAAAGGAAAGTAATGCTACTGCTACTAGAAAAATAGTAGTAAAATAAGAAATACATTTTAATGATTTTATATTCTTAAAAGAGTATCACTAAAGTGATGCTCTTTTTTTATTTGTATTTTTGTACTTAAATATAATAGACCGTGTTTAAACCTGAAGAAATCATCCAAATACAAACAAAAAAAGATTTTCATAGAGTAGCTATGAAAGTCTTTAGATTCCAGTATGAACATAATCCTGTTTATCAACAGTTCTGTAATCTTCTAAATAAAACTCCTGAGCAAGTCAAAACATTAACTGATGTACCTTTTCTACCTATCGAGTTCTTTAAGAGCAAAGATGTTTTATCTTCAATAGATCCTATAAAAATAACATTCACAAGTAGTGGTACTACCGGAATGATAACTAGTAAACATCATGTGACTGATCTAGACTATTACGAATACAGCTTTAGAGCAGCATTCTCTCACTTCTATGGAAATATCGAAGACTATGTTGTTTTAGCTCTTTTACCTGCTTATTTAGAAAGAGAAGGTTCTTCTCTAATCTATATGGTAGAAGATCTTATAGAAGGTTCTAATCAGCCTGAAAGTGGATTCTACCTACACAACTATGAAGAATTAGCTAAAATGCTAATCGATTTAGATAAACAAGGTAAAAATGTTCTATTAATAGGTGTTACCTATGCCTTACTAGATATGATAGAAATGCAAAAGTTTAACCTTAGCAATACTATCATTATGGAGACTGGAGGCATGAAAGGTAGACGTAAAGAAATGATACGAGAAGAACTACACCAAGTATTATGTGAAGGTTTCGGGGTATCTAAAATACACTCTGAGTATGGAATGACCGAACTATTATCTCAAGGCTATTCTTTTGGTGATGGTATCTTTGAATGTCCTCCATGGATGGATATCTTAACTCGTGATCCAGAAGATGCTTTAACCTATGTAGAAGAAGGCAAAACAGGCGGGGTCAATGTAATCGATTTAGCTAACCTTAATTCTTGCTCGTTTATTGCTACACAAGACTTAGGAAAAAAATATAAAGATGGTTCTTTCGAAATACTTGGAAGATTTGACCATTCTGACATAAGAGGTTGTAATCTTATGGTTGTATAATAAAAGAGCCTCATACATTTAAACGTATGAGGCTCTTTCTTATAATTACTTTTCTAAAAGATCTAATTTCTCTGCAAAATAATCACAGAAGTCTTTCATTGTTGCTGCCATCTTCTCATCTTCTGTAGCACGCTCAAATGTATCTGACATTGCCACTAATGTTTGATGAAAGAACTTTTTCATCTCATCTACAGGCATATCCTTAGTCCACAAGTCTATACGCAATGTCTCTTTGGCTTTATGATCCCAGATAGATAATAACATTGCTTTAGAACTAGCTTTCTCTACACCTCCATCTTTAGCAGTCCAAAACAATTTATCTGGTACTTTATTCTCGTCTAACTCTACTCTAATATTTATATCAGAAACGTGATTTTTACTCATTACTTCTTTGGTTTATACTTTGATTTTTCAAATATTTCTTTTGCATCCGTATTAAACAGATCATGCAAAGTTACATTATTATTTTGCATATACGCATTAACAATCTGCCAACCTAACCAAGCTCCAGTTCTCCCTGGGCTATCACCATCAATATCTAAATAATACTTAGAAAAAGGAGCAGCTGTAAGAAATCGACTACTCAACTTACTGTCTGTATCAAATAATAAATTATTCTCTATAAAATATCTCCACATCTCTGGCTCATTCTCCTGACACCACTGTATCTGCTCTAAAGTATACCCCATGATATAAGCATCATTAACTTTAGGCAACAATAATTTCTTAGCGTATAATACCTTACCGTATTGTACCATACCTCCTAAGAAAGTACGATCTCTATTGCCTCCTATTTTCTGTAAAACGAAGCTTTCTGCTAAATCAGGTAATATCTGTGTGGGCTCAAAAGATGGTCTTAAATACTCAGGAAAACTAACATAGAAATGATGATCCTTCCCTAAATAAGTATCTAAAGCAATCAATGCTAACGAATCTGCATAAATAGCTTTTGCTGTCACATCCACTTCCGAGATTAATGTGATTACCTTTTTCTTCGAAGCCTCATGTGGATAATAATACTTCACATGTTTAAAGAACTCTTCTAATTGCTTTGGCAATTCACCTAAATCTTGGTATTTCTTCTCTACCTCTTCATTTAACTCAATGAATATGGTATCTTGTTTTTTCTTTATCCAAAACTCATCAGATAAATTCTCATTAAAGAAATACGGATACTGCTTTTTAATACTTGCTAGATCAGCATCTTCTGACTTGAAGAACTCCTGATCAAAGCGAGTAACAGTCATATCTATAGGAATAGCATTAATCTCTTTATCAAGTTCACTCTGCTTATCTCCACAGCTAGACCAAAAAACACAGCTCACTAGTAATACAGCACTAGATAAATTAGTAAATTTGGAAAAAGTCATTTTATCTTTTTTTATTTTCAATGTACAAATATAATAAGATAGATATCAACCTATTCCATAAATATTTAAAGTCATGGTAAACAACACTAAAATGAATACTTCAGCAGTAACAGATTATATCGTTAATTGGTTAAAAGAATATGCGCAGAATGCAAGAGTAAGTGGATATGTAATAGGAATATCAGGTGGTATTGATTCTGCGGTAACCTCAACACTATGCGCTATGACAGGACTACCGCTATTATGTGTTGAAATGCCAATTCATCAAGATTCCTCACAAGTATCAAGAGCAAAAGAACATATCTCTTTCTTACAAGAAAAGTTTACTAATGTAGCCTCTACTGTAGCAGACTTAACTTCGACATTTGAAACATTAAAAACAGCTGTTCCCTCTTCAGATGATGAAGCTATCTTAAACCTTACACTTGCCAACACACGTGCTAGATTGCGTATGACTACATTATACTACTATGCTGGACTACACAGAAGTCTAGTAGCAGGAACAGGAAATAAAGTAGAAGACTTCGGAGTTGGTTTCTTTACTAAATATGGTGATGGTGGTGTAGACGTAAGCCCTATAGCAGACTTAATGAAATCAGAAGTACGTGCTATCGGAGAGTACTTAGGAGTTCCTAGTAGTATTATAGTAGCTAAACCTACTGATGGATTATTTGGGGATGAGCGATCTGATGAAGATCAACTAGGTGCTAATTATGACGAACTAGAAATAGCTATGCTAGCACACGAAAAAGGAGCTAAAGCAGAAGACTTCACAGGAAGAGAAAAAGAAGTTTTTGAAATATATAGCAGATTAAATAGAATCAACCAACATAAGATTAACCCTATACCTGTTTGTATAATTCCTATAGAAATCAAATAATTACTTACTAATATATTTTTTTATTATTAACTATATATTAAAACAAATACCTTTGTTAAAAAATATTAGTTATGAAAAAGTTTTTATTGTTTTTACTTACCATATTATCAATATCCCTAGCAGGATGTTCTTCAGATGATGATTATTGTGGTAATGAAACCTATAGATCATTACAACTTAATGAGACACCTAATTTTAGCCCTTTAAATTTCTATGTAAAAGGACTCAAAGGAGATTCCTTTATTGTCATTAGAAATGAAAGAGATTTCCAAAATAGAGTGCATGGAGCTCAATACTATAGAAATGTTATAGATTGGAGATATGATGAGCTGATTATTGGACAAAAATATGAAGAGCGTTTCAGTAAAATTATTGACATATCAACATTCTATAAAGAAAGTTGTAATTACAACTTTCAAAACATTCTAAATGTAGAAATTAAAGTGAACAAAGGCTATAGATATAATGGTTATATTACTTACCATACCATTGTTCCTAAAACAAAAAGTGAGCAATACGATGTAATAACTACTGTTCAATTCTATAATTAATACAAAAAGAGGCAATAGCCTCTTTTTTTAGTCTTCTATCGTTTTAAATCTTGATGTTACTTGACCTAATCTCTTAGAGAACATATTCATCAGACTTGTGTAATCCATAATTAGCGTAAGCATCTCATAAGATCTCTTCTCATCACTATCTTTCAGCTTTACCTTATACTTTTCTATCATGGTATTCAATAAGAACATTCTAAGAGTTAGAATAGTTTCTGTCACATATTGAGATACTCCCTGCTCCTTCTGTTTCACTATAATATTCTGAGACTCCCAATTGTGCAAAGCTTCCTTCTCATCCTCCATGATAATATTAGTTACTTCCTGAGCCATTTCTGGATCTAATGTCTTTAAATACTTCTCCAGATCCCAAGCGTTATGATGATAGTAATCCATAATATCTTTATAAATCACTTTGAACATTGGATTGGTTAGCTGTACCTCATCTTCCTGCAAACTAAGGTAAATACGTTCATATACCTTCTGTTCTACTTTATGTTCTACCTCTATTACCTCATTGTCCTCATTCACATCTAATAAGAGCTCTATAAACAACTCTTCCATATTACCATACAACAGCAATATCTCGATGATCTTGCGTTCTAAATTATATTGTGGATCAATTGCTTCTTTTGGTTGTTGCTCTGAATGCACCACCTCCATCTGCTTCCTCTCCTGTGTATATTTCTTATTTGCCTCAGCTAATTCTTTTCGACCAATCTGAGCTAAAGAATTAAAGATTACATCCTCAGAAATATCCATTATACGAGCACATTCCTGCACATAGATTTCTCTCTGTATCTGATCAGGAATCTTAGAGATACTCTGTACCATATCTCTAATTAACTCTGCTTTCTTAATAGGGTCATTCTTCGCTTCCCCCATTAATAGATTAGCCTTGTAACGGATAAAGTCAGTAGCATTATTCTTGAAATACTCGTCTAGCTGTTCTTTAGAATGCTTTCGAGCAAAACTATCTGGGTCTTCTCCATCAGGCAAAGGACATACGCGTACGTTCATCCCTGCCTCTAATATCAAGTCTACCCCTCTAAGAGAAGCTCTAATACCAGCAGCATCCCCATCAAATAACATCGTGATATTCTTAGTCAATCGACTAATCAAACGGATTTGGTCAGGCGTTAATGCAGTACCCGAAGAAGCGACGACATTCTTTATACCGGTCTGATGCATCTGTATAACATCGGTATATCCTTCTACTAAGAAACAGTTATCTTGTTTGGCAATTTCTTGTTTAGCATGATAGATACCATATAGTACCTTACTCTTGTGATAGATATCACTTTCAGGAGAGTTTAGGTATTTAGCAGCTTTCTTATCAGTAATAAGAATACGTCCTCCGAATCCTAATACTCGACCGGACATACTCTGAATAGGAAACATAACTCTTCCCTTAAATCGGTCAAACTTACGGTCTTCTTTTACAATGGTAAGCCCTGTTTTCTCTAAGTATTCTAAAGAATATCCCTTCTGAAGAGCTGCATCTGTGAAAGCACTCCACTGATCTGGAGAATACCCTAATCCGAACTCTTTAATTGTCTCTTGAGTAAAACCACGCTCTTTAAAGTAGGTCATTCCTATTGCCTTACCTTCTTCCGCATTGAACAATGTCTCTTCAAAGTACTTCTTCGCAAACTCAGACACGATGAACATACTCTCCTTTTCATTCAGTTGCTCTTTCTCCTCATCGCTCTGTTCTGTCTCTTCTATTTCGATACCATATTTCTTTGCTAAATATCGTATTGCCTCAGGATAAGAGAAGTGTTCATGCTCCATAATAAAGCTAATCGCATTACCTCCCTTTCCAGAACTAAAGTCTTTCCATATTTGCTTCACAGGTGACACCATAAATGACGGAGTCTTCTCGTTTACGAAAGGACTTAAGCCTTTGTAATTACTCCCTGACTTTTTCAGAGTTACAAAGTCTCCTATCACCTCCTCTACACGAGCAGCGTCAAATACAGCATCTATGGTACTTTTGGAAATCATATTTTTATTGGAATGTGCTTACAAAGATAAAAAAAGAAGTCGCTTAATATATACTAAGCGACTCTTTCTGTTTTTATACCGTTTATTACTATTTTACTTTTTTCTTTCTATAACATAATTCACCATCGTGAACAGAGCTTCTCTATAAGTAGATTCTGGAAACTCCTGTAGTATATTTAAAGCCTCTTGTTGATACTCTACCATCTTAGTAGTAGCGTATTCTAGACCTCCTTTTTGTTTGACGAATGCGATGACTTCTTTCACACGTCTTTTATCCTCATTGTGATTTTTAACAGAGTTAATCAACCATTTCTTTTCTTTTGGTTCACAAGTATTCAAAGTATAAATAAGAGGAAGTGTCATCTTTTGTTCTTTGATATCAATACCTGTCGGCTTACCAATAGGCCCATCCGTATAGTCAAATAAATCATCCTTTATCTGGAATGCCATACCGATTAACTCTCCGAACTTACGCATCTTCTCTATAAGTTCTGCATTATCTGGATCGACAGCAGCAGCTCCTAATGAACAACAAGCCGCAATCAATGTAGCTGTCTTCTGACGAATGATCTCATAATACACCTCTTCTGTAATGTCTAATCGTCTCGCTTTCTCTATCTGAAGTAATTCTCCCTCACTCATCTCACGTACAGCCACTGAGATAATTCGAAGTAAATCAAAATCACCGTTATCAATAGACAATAAAAGTCCTTTTGCTAATAGGTAATCACCTACTAACACGGCTATCTTATTCTTCCATAAAGCATTAAGGGAAAAGAAACCTCTACGTTTATTACTATCATCTACTACATCATCGTGTACTAGAGTAGCAGTATGGATTAACTCTATAACAGATGCTCCTCGATAAGTACGCTCATTAACCTCACCTGCCACCATCTTCGCTACTAGAAATACAAACATAGGGCGCATCTGCTTCCCTTTTCTATTTACAATGTAGTAAGTGATTCTGTTTAGTAAGGCTACCTTAGTAGTCATTGAGTTGCGGAACTTCTTTTCAAAAAGCTCCATCTCATTCTGTATAGGCTGTTTTATTTGCTGTACTATGTTCATTGCACCCAAAAATACGACTTTTTTATATCATTCGATAGTTTCCCTCAAATAGAAATCATTAAGAAATTGCTAAACAATTCTTTACGTAATTTCCTCTAAACTAAACTTATGATTTATTAGCCAACTGACCACAAGCTGCATCAATATCTTTACCACGACTACGACGTACCACTACAGTGATATCATTCTTCTCTAAAGCTGCTATATAGCTATTCGTAGCACGTTCATCTGCTTGTTGGAACTCTCCATCATCGATAGGGTTGTACTCAATCAAGTTTACTTTACACGGTACATACTTACAGAACTTCACTAATGCATCCACAGAAGCTTTGTCATCGTTAATTCCTTTCCAAATCACATACTCATACGTAACGCGACTCTTCGTCTTACTATACCAGTACTGAAGTGATTCACGCAACTCCGTTAATGGGAAATTCTTAGTAAAAGGCATAATACGATTACGTGTCTCTTCGATAGCAGAGTGTAAAGACACTGCCAACTTAAACTTCACACCATCATCTGCCAACTTCTTGATCATCTTAGGCAATCCTGAAGTAGACACTGTGATACGCTTAGGAGACATCCCTAGCCCTTCTTCAGAAGTAATCTTCTCAATGGCTTTCTGTACGTTATTATAATTCATTAACGGCTCTCCCATTCCCATAAACACAATATTAGACAACGGGTGTCCATGATTCTGTCTACTTTGTTGGTCGATTGTTAATACTTGATCATAAATCTCATCAGGATTCAAGTTACGCATACGCTTAAGGCGAGCAGTAGCACAGAACTCACAGTCTAAACTACACCCTACCTGAGAAGATACACAGGCTGTAGTACGTGTTTCTGTAGGAATCAAAACAGACTCTACGATAAGACCATCGTGTAACTTCACACCATTCTTGATAGTACCATCAGTACTTACCTGCATACTATCTACTTTGATATGATTAATTACGAAGTTAGCATCTAGCATCTCACGGGTAGCCAATGATAAGTTACTCATATCTTCAAAGCTATGAGCCCCTTTACTCCATAACCACTCGTACACTTGGTTTCCTCTAAATGCCTTATCTCCCTGAGAAACAAAGAAATCCCTTAATTGTTCCTTAGATAAACTTCTGATGTCTTTTTTGTCTATTTGCATGGCGCAAAGTTAATCTCAAATTATCCGACTGCCAAATACTGTAATAAAATTATAACAATAATGTAAGGAACAATCAATTAGGAACTAGTGTACTGTATAACCAACTAGTATCCACAAAGCTAGTCATTCTTAACCGTCCACCATAAACTGTCAACTGTCAACTGTTAACTGTTAACCTTTAACCGTAACCTTCTTCACTGCCAGCACATGCTTACACATTCCTCTATCTCCTTGGTACTTACCATACCACTCACAAGTACATCGCTCCTGATCACCATCTAAGATTACCGTATGTCTCACACCACCAGTTCCCTCTACACGAGCTTCTACCCGTCCATTAGCATCACTAATAATCTCTACTTTATTCTCAGCTATTAGTTTCTCAGCATTCTTTAGGCGAGGATTTAGACTTAGGATACGCTCTAGCTTAAAGGGCAATCTTCTATAAAAGAAAGCATTGTCATCTAAGTCAAACCCTAATAATCCCATAGCTGCTAATCGCCCTGTCAGACTATCTGCATCAGTGAAACTCATCCCTTCTTCCATCGCAAACATCGTCGGGTTAAAGCGTTGATTCGCATAAGCATACTTATCCATCGCATCTATCCACTCGTCATCCACATCATCTATTAACGACTCTAATGCTGCTCCCTCTCCCGAGAACCCTCTAAAAGCTTCACGAGATAAAGACAAACTAAATCGAATATCGCCAAAATACAACTGCCACGTGGTGCTCTGCATATCAGGATGTGGATATACTTGCATAGTATCTATATAAGGCAATAGAGGTTCTAACAATCTCAAGCGATGAATACCTCCTACACAGACTGCATTAGCAGACTTAACAGGTGTAAACACAGGCATATTACCACGTACAGTTAAGTAATAATCTGTCTTGATCGCCCCTTTCGGAATACCTCTAAACAGTTGTTGTGTCTGTATTTTATTAAACGTATGTACTTTCTCTGCCTTAGACAGATAGATCTGTACCGTACTCAGTCCCTTAATCCACTTAATCGGAAGAGGTACTTTTCGTTCCACTATTTTCTTATCCTCAGTCTGAATACTAACCTCCTTCTGACCTATTGACAGCAGTACATTTTCCTTTTGCTTAATACTATTCAGCGCAGTAAGCATCGGTTGGTTAAAGTCTACATTCGTAGTCCCATTCTCTAAGAACTCCCCATCTAACCCATCAGGCAATACATCTACACGAGCGTACACTCCTGCACAGTGAGAGAATCCTTCGAATCGCACTCTACCATCCCCAGCTGTAGCAATAGGGTCTTTTAGCTTAGCTAGATCAGCAGGAGATAAATTAAAACTAGACTTCACCACATTAGACAACGTGATTAAACAACGTGCCATAATAAAAGGATCCTTCACATTACCCCAAAAAAAGCATGGAGCATCAGTCTTCTTCTGTATCTCACTGTACTTCGCTAAGAATAATTCGTCCCCTCCCTTGCCTTTCGTTAAGCTAGAAGGGTTATTGTATATATAAGATAATAAGTCGTTCATGGTACTTACAAATGAGTAAGCAAGGTACTAAAATTCATAGAAATATAACCTTCTAGAACTGTACACATCTGTTCTCTTATTTTAAAAAAAGGCAATTACTCTTTGATAATAAACCCATTACACATTATCTTTGTCCATTATGCAGCAATAGTAAAATAACATTCCGAATCACAGTCGCCCCCTACAGCGTAGTAAGTGACTCAGTTTATTTAAGCGTACCCCCTCTTTAGGGTACCGTTATTTTATTATATATACTTATGCAATCAAACAAGATTAACAGCATCGTAATATTCATTACGATCACCATTATATTAGACAGTGCTGGCTTCGGTATTATCTTTCCAGTATTACCAGAACTATTAGAACACGTACTACATGCTGACCTCAGCACAGCAGCGAAGTACGGAGGTGTACTTACGTTAGCTTACGCCTTTATGCAATTTATCTTTGCACCAATCTTAGGGATTATTAGCGATCGTTATGGACGTAGACGAGTATTATTACTTTCTCTTTTTGGATTCTCTATAGACTGTTTTATTATGGCACTTGCTCATAGTTATTGGTTACTATTCATCAGTCGGCTTATCGCCGGGGTGACAGGTGCTACCTTTGCCGTGGCATCAGCTACGATTACAGATGTTACAGATGAAGATAACAGAACGAAATACTTCGGCTATTTAAATGCAGCTTTTAATATTGGCTTTATCATAGGCCCTTTAGTAGGAGGATTATTAGGAGAATATCATTTTACCTACCCTTTTTACTTTGCGGGAATATTAGGTTTATTAAATGTTCTTTATGGGTATTTCTTCTTTCCAGAAACCAATACTTCACGTTCACTGAAACGATTATCACTAAAAGAAATCTCCCCTTTACAATCTCTAAAAAGTATCAAGCGCTTTAAACAACTAAGTCTACTATTTATTGTATTCTTTTTACTTTCGGCTGCATCACATAGCATGGAGAGTACGTGGTCATTCTATACCATGATACAGTTTGACTGGAGTAAACAGCAAGTAGGATTATCACTAACCATTATAGGCATCATAGGTTTCTTAGTACAAGCATACCTATTGCAATACTTGTCTACTAAACTATCAGACCAAAGACTTGTCTACATCGGTTTATTAACCTGCTTTATAGGATTACTCTTATTGAGTTATTGTGTTACTGAAATACAACTCTGGGTAGGTATCACATTATACTTACTAGGAAGTATACAACAGACAGGTTTTCAGTCTATGCTATCTAAGTCACTAGATCAGCAACATCAAGGAGAACTACAGGGGGTATTAGGAAGCCTTAACGGATTAACGACTATTGTGGCTCCACCAGTATTTACCTATTGTTTCTACCTATACACACAGGACAATACCTTACCATACTTACCTGGTATAGCCTTTGCCATAGCAGCTTTATTACTCCTAATTAGCTTATTACTACTCTTGAGACATAAGAAGTAAGTTTTAAAAAAACAGCCCTATTCTTTACTAGAATAGGGCTACTTATATTATTATTCAGGCACTTATATTGACTATATCAATGTATGATATACTAATATGATTCCTCCTATCGTCGGAATAACAAAGAAGTAGTAATATTTGGAAGTTACTACTAACCTACACCTTACCCGTTGTCTTTGTCATCTTGACGTAAGGAAAGATCACACACGAGATGTAGAAATAGTCGTGAGAATAAACTAGTGCGATTCCTCCTATCGTCGGGATGACATACTGTGTGCTATACAGTATGTCAATAGGAAGTGACACAGAACAGAGCCTTAAAAAAACATCTGTTTGACACCGTTAGTGAATGGGACATTCCTAATTCTAAATTCCCAATTAAAAAAAGCCGATACTGTCGCTAGTATCGGCTTTTCATTGTCGTCTATAAATTGTTAGTTTATCCTTGTTTTAAAAGTTAGGTTTATGAATAATCACATGCCATAGGCACACATTCGTAATTCCTAACTCTCAATTCCTAATTGATTACTATAGATCTGCGAAGAAGTCATTTCCTTTATCATCAGTGATGATGAAGGCAGGGAAGTCTTTCACTACGATCTTACGTACAGCTTCCATTCCTAATTCTGGGAAGTCAACCACCTCTACGCTTAAGATATTCTCTTTTGCAAGGATAGCAGCTGGTCCTCCGATAGAACCTAGATAGAAACCACCGTGTTTTTTACACGCATTAGTTACCGCTTGGCTACGGTTACCTTTCGCTAACATAATCATACTTCCACCTACCGCTTGGAAACTATCTACATAAGGATCCATACGCCCTGCTGTAGTTGGTCCGAAGCTTCCTGATGGCATACCATCTGGAGTCTTAGCTGGCCCTGCATAGTACACTGGGTGATTTTTGAAGTATTCTGGCATCTCTTGTCCATTGTCTAACATCTCTTGGATCTTAGCGTGAGCGATGTCGCGCGCCACGATAACAGTTCCGTTTAACATTACACGAGTTTTGATAGGATGCTTCGTTAACTCTGCTAATTGTTCTTTCATTGGCTTGTCCAAGTCGATTACCACAGGCTCTTCTAAGTGAGGAGCTACTGCAGGCAAGAAGCGTCCTGGATCAGTCTCTAATTGTTCTACGAATAATCCCTCTGCAGTGATTTTCGCTTTTATATTTCTATCTGCCGAACAAGATACTCCTAATCCTACAGGACATGAAGCAGCGTGACGAGGAAGACGGATCACACGTACATCATGAGTAAAGTATTTACCCCCGAACTGTGCTCCAATCTTAGACTCTTGACAGATTAATTGTAATTTTTTCTCCCACTCTAAGTCACGGAACGCTTGACCTCCCATATTCCCAGAAGTAGGTAAGTTATCATAGTATCCAGCAGATGCTTTCTTTACAGCCGCTAAGTTTGCCTCAGCAGATGTACCACCGATCACTAATGCTAAGTGATATGGAGGACAGGCAGCAGTACCTAGATCCATGATTTTCTCTTTGATAAATTCCGTTAAGTTTTTATCATTAAGAAGAGATTTTGTTTTTTGGTATAAGAACGTCTTGTTAGCAGATCCTCCACCTTTCGCTAAGAATAAGAACTCATATTTAGCTCCTTGTGTAGCATAGATATCGATCTGTGCTGGTAAGTTAGAACCTGAGTTTTTCTCCTCAAACATACTGATAGGTACGATCTGAGAGTAACGCAAGTTTTTCTTTTGGTATGTTTCAAAGATACCTTTAGATAAACTCTCGGCATCATTCGATCCCGTATATACGTTTTCTCCTTTTTTTGCCACTACGATAGCAGTACCTGTATCTTGACAAGAAGGCAATTGTCCTTCTACTGCTACTTTTGCGTTTTGTAATAAGTTATAAGCCACAAAACGATCGTTATCTGTCGCTTCCGGATCGTCTAGGATAGCTTTTAATTTTTCTAAGTGCGATGTTCTCAACATGAATGACACATCTGTCATCGCTGTCTCAGCAATCATCTCAATCGCTTTAGGATCAACCACTAATATCTCTCTATCTCCTAATTTTTCTACTTTTACATAGTCAGAAGAAATCTTTTTGTACTGCGTATCATCTTTCTGAATCGGATACGGATCTTGATATATGAAGTCCATTGAATTGTTAGTTTATTTTTGTTTAGTAAAATTACTAATTAAAGTCCTTATAAAATCGTAGAATGCTTCTAAATAGCCAGTGTTTATAAGGGATATAGATCATTTACACTTTACAGATTAATATTAGAACTCTTCATTTTATTTCTCTAAGAATGAGCACTTTCTTCGCATATTAGACAACATTTTTTTATTCTCTTTTTATAATATGTAGCACTATCTTATTCCTTCACCTCCTATCACACTAATATTAAGCACATTACTATGCTTTCTATTCTAATTCCCTTTTACTCACTTTTACGCTCCTTCCACTTGCTCACTATATGATACCTATATGATGGGATAGTGATAGGCTATTTTTGGTACTTTTAAGCCGACCAAATGCCCATCACTAGCCGACCACATGCCGACCACCCCCTAATAAATAGTATTTTATTCCCATTTATCATTCAATCTAGTCTGAATTGCATTTTATATTAATGGGTAAAATCTATCTCTTACTGAATATAAAAAAGCCTTGAATCTATTGACTCAAGGCTTTTCGATATCTTACTGTTTATTTATTATCTATAAACTTCGCATATAGGCAATAAGTGCTTCCATTTCTAGATCGCTAAACTTCTTCGTGATCTCTAAGTTAGCTTGCATAATGATAAACTGAGACGGATCAACTATAGGTTCCTCATTTCCTCTCAAGAAAGAAACTAGATCAGCGTTGTGTTTATCATACACTTGTAATATTTCTTTGACACTAGGTCCTATTATTTTTTTATCTGTCTGATGGCAAGAAGCACAGTTTCCTTTTCCTTTAAAGATGTCTTCACCTAGTTTGATTTTTTCAGACATAGTCATTTCGGCTACTTCTCCTCTCTCTGATTCGTACACAGCTTCAGGTTGTGTTTTATCATCCTTACCGCCACATGCTACTACACTAATAGTAGCAAGAAGTAGCAAACTAGTTTTTATAATTTTTGTCATTGTTGTTGTTTATTTATTTCCATCAAAAATAGAGAAACAAAATGAACATTATAGTATACAAAACAGTCCTTTTAGTGCAATAAACGGACAAATAACATTTAGTAGTCTCTATATCGTTTAGTCAAAATCAATAAAATCATCTATCGTCAGGTAGTAATCTAATGCCATGATGAGCTCTTCTACCGTCACTGTGGGTTTCTGGCTCACTGCTAAGTCTACTACATCTTGTATATCTTCGTCAGAGCACAGATACCACATATCTAGTTCTGTAACAGCGTCTGGATATATCTCTTCATCATCCTCTGTCACCTCAACAGGATCACCAACATAAATCTCTAATTCTACATCTGCCTCATCTTCTACAGCATAAATAGCATACTGATAGGCTGGATCATACTCCGTAGTTCTTTCTTTTCGATCTTTAACAAGTAAGATAAACTCTGCTAATCGATATGTTTTATTTTTAAAATCAGGCGTCATATATTCTATAATTTTACTAGTGGATAAAGTTAAAACACTTCTTACTACTATTTAGAAAAAAAGTTATCAATAGCTTATAATGAAAAAAGCTCGTTGACAAAATCAACGAGCTTCTTTTATTTATAGTACTTATTCTAACTATTTATTCAATAAAATAGACGCTTCTTTAGCGAAGTATGTTGAGATAATACTTGCTCCAGCGCGTTTGATACAAGTTAATTGTTCCATCATTATCTGATCGTGATCAAGCCACCCTCTCTCTGATGCAGCCTTTACCATAGCGTACTCACCAGATACTTGGTACACAGCTACAGGCACATTCACAGCGTCTTTCACTTCACGTACGATATCTAAATAAGCCATACCAGGTTTTACCATAAGGATATCTGCTCCTTCTTCTACATCGTATAACGCCTCTTTCACAGCCTCAATACGATTAGCATAGTCCATCTGGTATGTTTTTTTGTCTTTTGGTATCTCTACATCTGCTCTCGGTGCGCTGTCTAGTGCATCGCGGAATGGTCCGTAGAATGCAGATGCATACTTAGCAGAATAACTCATGATACCTACATTCGTAAATCCTGATTGGTCTAATGCTTCACGCATACGTAAGATACGTCCGTCCATCATATCACTAGGTGCTACGAAGTCTGCTCCTGCCTCTGCATGAGATACGCTCATCTTCGTCAGTGCATCTACTGTAGGGTCATTCACTACTACTCCATTCTCTATAATACCATCATGTCCGTATATAGAATATGGGTCTAATGCTACGTCTGGCATTACGATCATACCTGGACATACATCTTTTATCGCTTTGATAGCAGTCTGCATTAATCCATTAGGATTCCATGCTTCTGTACCTGCATTGTCTTTTAAATGATCACTTACTTTTACATAGATATTCACTGCGCGAATACCTAATGCATAAAGCTCTTTTACTTCCTTTACTGTCAAATCCACAGAACGTCTAAACATACCTGGCATCGAAGGAATAGCTTCTTGTACATTAGTCCCTTCTGCTATAAACATAGGGAACATAAAATCTTGTGGAGTCACGATAGTCTCTCTTACCAAACTACGAATAGACTCATTTGTTCTTAATCTTCTACCTCTTTGTAATGGAAACATAATTATTTTTGGTTTACGGTGAACGGTTTACAGTTTACAGTTGCTCTCGACATCTATAAACAGAACGTTGACCTGTGTTCTTATTTTAGTTTACGGTGAACGGTTTACAGTTTACAGTTGCTTTCTACATCTATAAACAGACCGTTGACCTATGTTCTTATTTTGGTTTACGGTGAACGGTATACAGTTTACAGTTGCTCTCGACACCTATAAACAGACCGTTGACCTATGTTCTTATTTTGGTTTATGGTGAACTGTTTACAGTTTACAGTTGCTCTCGACATCTATAAACAGAACGTTGACCTGTGTTCTTATTTTGATTTACGGTGAACGGTATACAGCTTACAGCAAGCGGTTTACAGTTTACAGTTAAATGTACCCGATAATTCTATTAATGTTCTATTTATAGAATAAACAATATTATAGTTTACTTTTTACTATCCATTGTTTCTCTTATTCTTTTAATCAACACTACAAGCATCTTTTTAATACTTACAATATCATTCTGAACTGAGTAAAAATCATTCTCATTCAAGTAACCTAAGTCTTTTGATAAAAATATTAAATACTCAACTTCATGTGCTGAACCTGAGGCGATATATAGATATCTAACAAGTTCTTTTTGTGTATCCTTACCACATCCTTCTGCGATATTGGTAGGAATTGATACTACTGCCCTTCTTATCTGATCTATTAAATTTCTTTCCTCATACTTAGGATATAAATTTAATAATGGATAGATCTTTAATACCAATTCATGGCTCAGTTTCCAAACATTATAATTTCGATAGTCTATCATATAATTCATGGTTATTTATAGTACCATAAATTGCAACAACAAACATTCCATTATACACAAAATCTAATAACTTAATAATTTGTTTATATAACTAATTATCTCTATTAAGTAGTTTTATACTGTAAACTGTTAACCGTGAACTGTAAACTATTTCATCCAATCAACAGGATTAGCTAATACCTTCAACAGCTTTTCTTCCCAACTGTTTTCTTCTGGATGGTGGTCATATACCCATTGTACATGTGGTGGCAAACTCATTAGGATAGATTCGATACGTCCATTGGTTTTTAGGCCAAATAGAGTTCCTTTATCATGAACAAGATTAAACTCTACGTATCTACCTCTTCTGATTTCTTGCCATGTACGGTGCTCATTGCTATAAGGGGTATCCATACGACGTTCTACGATAGGTGCATAAGCTTCTAAGAAGCTATCTCCTACTTCGGTTACGAAGTCATACCACTGTTGCATAGACATTTCTTCTGTTACTTCTAAGCGGTCAAAGAATAATCCTCCGATACCACGTGCCTCTTCTCTATGTGCATTCCAAAAATATTCATCACATTGCTTTTTATACAATGGATAAAACGCTGGATTATGTTTATCACAAGCTGTCTTACATACAGTATGAAAATGCGTAGCATCCTCATCGAATAGGTAATAAGGTGTAAGGTCTTGTCCTCCACCAAACCAAGAACGCACTACTGTACCTTCTTTGTCATACATTTCAAAATAACGCCAGTTAGCATGTACTGTAGGTACCATAGGACTCTTCGGGTGAATCACTAACGATAGTCCACAAGCGAAGAAATCTACATCTCCTACATTAAAGTACTTTTGCATCGCTACTGGTAATGGTCCGTGTACGGCAGAGATATTCACTCCTCCTTTTTCGAATACTGCTCCATTCTCGATTACGCGTGTGCGACCTCCACCACCTTCAGGACGTTCCCAAAGGTCTTCTTGGAATTTTGCCTTTCCATCTATATCTTCAAGTCCTTTTGTAATGGTATCTTGAAGCTGTTGTATATATTGATAAAATTGTTCTTTCATATTATAAATAGTACATATCCTCTCTCTGTCAGGATACTCATCATTAAAAAAACTATTGTTCCGTAGTTCAGCCAATACATTATATTACACCTCTCTACCTTATCTTTAAATAAACAATAGTAAGCAGACTCCTCTAGTCCTACATATCACTATCATAGTGTGTATGATACCTCAACCTGTTTCTGCTGTAAATAGTGATCTCTTAAAGACGACTAATCTTAGTCATGATATTAAATGAGAATGCTTTACTCTCATCTTGGATATATTGATAGACAGCCTTTGCTTTTGCTTTTAATAAAGGCTCTTGAGAAGACCACTTCACTAATAGATCTGTGAACTCTTCCATCTTATCCCAAGGGAAGTTGAATTTATGTAAGTGTAAGGCTAAGTCCTTACCTTCTGTTATCAACAGTTGTTCATAACTCAGGCCTATCTTTTGAAGCTCTACGTCTAGATCTTCTATAAATTTCTTGTCCTCTGGTGTAAATCCAATAGAAGACAACTTCTGAACAATAGACTCTATACGTCTTTCTTCTTCACTTTTTGTTCCTTTGTTTAACATAGGTCAAATGATATAGTAAAACAAAAAAGCCTACGTCATACTTCGGCAGGCTTTTCTGTCAATATTTTACTTGTGTTCGTATTCTTTTACCGCTTCGATAAATGCTTTTGCATGATCTACTGGGATATGAGGTAAGATACCGTGACCTAAGTTCACTATATACTTATCTTTACCGAAAGCATCGATCATCTCGTGTACCATTTTCTTAATAGTAGGGATCGGAGACATTAGACGGCTTGGGTCAAAGTTACCTTGTAATGTGATATCTCCTCCTGTGAATAGACGAGCGTTCTGTGGGCTACAAGTCCAGTCTACTCCTAATGCAGAAGCTTTTGAATTCGCCATTTCAGGTAATGCAAACCAACATCCTTTTCCAAATACAATAACTGGAGTGATATCAGCTAATGCTTCTACTATTTGATTAATATACTGCCATGAAAACTCTTGGTAATCTACTGGAGATAACATACCTCCCCATGAATCGAATATTTGTACTGCATTTACACCTGCTTTTACCTTTTCTTTAAGGTATAAAATAGTTGTATCTGTAATTTTTTGTAATAACGTATGCGCCGCTACTGGGTCAGAAAAACACATTCCTTTCGCTAAGTCAAAGCTCTTAGAACCTTTTCCTTCTACTGCATAACAAAAGATAGTCCAAGGTGAACCAGCGAATCCAATCAATGGTACCTCATCGTTTAACATCTCTTTCGTTACTTTAATAGCATCCATTACATATCCTAATGTCTCTTCGATATTAGGTACGATAACTTGCTCTACATCTTTAGCAGAACGGATAGGATTAGGTACCCATGGCCCTACTCCTGGTCTCATCTCTACATCAATGTTCATAGCTTGCGGTACGACTAAAATATCTGAGAATAAAATAGCAGCATCTGGTTTTACAATACGAATCGGTTGTACTGTAATCTCAGCTGCGATTTCTGGCATTCTACAACGTGTAAAAAAATCATACTTATCTCTTAATTCGCGAAACTCTGGTAAGTATCTACCTGCTTGACGCATCATCCATACAGGTGGTCTCTCTACTGTTTCACCTTTTAACGCTCTTAAGAATAAATCATTTTTAATCATTTCTATTCGATTTTAATACGTCAATTTTTAGCTGACTCTATTTATAATAATCCACACAAGCTTGTAATGTAGCCTCCACTGTAGGTTGCTTCGCTATTACAATATTCTGTGTAACTCCTTTTAATGGTTCTGCTGTAGTATCTCCTATACAGAAGCACACTTCTGTCGTGATGCTGTTCTGCTGAAGATAACTCTCTATCGCTGAAGGACTGTAAAAGCACAATCCATCTATTTTATATTCATTCTTTACTGGATTAAGTACAGTCTGATATACTGTGAACTCATTAAAGACCACACCATTTGCTCTAAAAGCATCTGGCAATAGATCTCTTCTGATACTTCCACTAAAGAATGTTATGTATCTATCTTTATAGTCCTGAACAATGATAGGAGCTAATTCTTTTGCATAATGTGCCCAAGCCTTAACTTCCCAACCGTTCTCTTCCAACAATTCTTTTGTTTTTATCCCTACACATAGCGCTGGTTTCTTATTCAGAACTTCTCTATACCCTTGACTAATCACACTCTTCACCGCATTCTGACTTGTAAACAATACATACTCATGTACAGCATCTAAGTCGAATACCAAGTGTTCTGTCAAGATATAATCTTGTTCTACTAAATGCACCTTCCCTAAAGCAACAGTGTCTAATACACTCGCTTTAATCTTACGTGTAGATAAAATAGTTGGATTAAAAGACATTTTATTTTTTTAATTGTTGACGTAGTGTTTCCATTAATTCACTACCACCATTCTCAAGAATTTCTTTAGCCGCAAAGAATCCAAGTTTCTTCCACTCTGCGATATCCACTACTTTGTTCACTTCGAACTTCTGTTGACCATCTAAAGAGAATAATACCCCTTTAAAATTAATCGTGTCATCGTGATCATTATAAGTAGCTAAAGCACCGATAGGAGCTGTACACCCACCTTCTAGTGTTCTTAAGAACTGTCTTTCTATATAAGTAGTCATCTCTGTTTCATAATCATTTAACTGAGCTACTGCGTCTAAAGCATGATTATCATCTGCATTTACGACTACTACCATAGCTCCCTGTGCAGGTGCTGGTATCATCCAGTCAAGATTAATGAAGTTCGATGGTTTCTTTTTAATACGATCTAAACCAGCTGAAGCGAAGATTGCTCCATTCCAATCGCTGTTTTGTAGTTTTTCCATACGAGTATTTACATTACCTCGTAGGTCAACTGTTGTATGCTTTGGGAAACGGTTTAACCATTGAGCTTTACGTCTTAAACTTCCTGTAGCTACTACTGCCTCAACCTCTTCTGACATAAAAGATGTATCTCCTTTATGTAATAAGATATCTACAGTATTAGCACGTTTAAGTACTGCTCCTTGTACGATTCCTTGTGGTAGAGCTGTTGGTACATCTTTCATAGAATGTACTGCGATATCTACCTCTTTTTTAATCATTGCCACATCTAGAGTCTTAGTAAAGATTCCTGTGATTCCCATCTCATATAGTGGCTTATCTAACACTAGATCTCCTGTAGATTTAACAGGTACTAACTCTGTTTTGTACCCTAATTTCTGAAGAGATTGTTCAACTGTTTTTGCTTGCCACATTGCTAGTTCACTATCACGTGTACCTATACGAATAATTCTACCCATTTTAATTTGATTCTATATGAAACACTTTTTCTATCCATTCTATACTCTGATCCACTACTGTATCTTCATGACGAAGATGGTTTGCAAAGTGCGTAGTGATCTTCTGTATGATGCGCATACTGATTAGTTCAGCCTGCTCAGAATCAAAGTTATCATATTTCTTTTTATGATAATCTAATTCCCCATCTTTTATCTGCTCTAGCTTAGATTTAAGAGCATGTATAGTAGGTGCGAATTTTCTCATCTTCGTCCAAGCGATAAACTCAGACATGATCTCTTCTATAATTTCTTCTGCTTGTGGAATGAACTCTCTTCTTCTCTCGATCGTCTTATCTGTCATTTGAGATAAATAATCAAGGTGTATTAATTCTACTCCTTCTATCTCAGTCACATCATCACTCACGTTCTTAGGAATAGACAAATCTAAAATAACAAGAGGTTTTGTCAAGTTAAGCAACGCCTTATCTACTGTAGGTTTCTGCGCACCAGTCGCTACGATAAGCACATCTGATTTGCGTATTTCTGCTTGTAAATCTGCATAATCCTTTACGATAAGGTTAAACTTACCTGCTACTTCTAATGCTTTCTCTTTTGTTCTATTAATAAGTGTGATATGATCATTCTTAGTATGCTTCACTAAGTTTTCGCATGTATTTCTACCGATTTTACCTGTTCCGAATAACAAGATATTCTTATTAGAGATATCTTCTACATGGTCCATAATATATTGTACAGAAGCAAATGACACAGAAGTAGCTCCAGAACTAAGCTCAGTCTCATTCTTGATACGTTTACTTGCTTGGATAACTGCATTGACTAATCTCTCGAAGTAATTTGTTGTCAATTCTTTCTCCTTCGCTAAGTAGAAAGCATTCTTAATCTGACTGATAATTTCAAAATCACCTAATATCTGACTATCTAGTCCTGTTCCAACACGGAATAAGTGTTCTATCGCCTCCTTAGTCTTATATACATAAGCCACGTTGCGGAAGTCATCCACTGTACCATTACTGTTATCACATAATAATTTAATCAGTTCGAAAGGGTGTTGTGCGAAACCAAATATCTCCGTTCTATTACATGTAGAAATCACGATTAAACTCTCGATTCCTTCATTTTTAGCTTGAGTTAATAAATTGTCTTTGGCCTCATCACTTAGACTAAACTTACCGCGCATTTCAGCGTCCGCTTTCTTATAACTTAATCCCACTGCATAAAAAGTCGCAGGTTTAGTCTTATCTATTTTGTCCATACCACAGAGTTAATTCAAAAAAGTAAACAAATTTAAGATTAAAGAATCGACAAAAGTAACGCTAGAAGGACTATTTATATCGCTAAGGGATTTCTGAAAAAAAAAGCCTTGCATTTCATTATAATACAGTACATTTGCAACAATAGCAAGGGTTAAAAGACACCCTATATAGAATCATTCTAAATAAAAAATAACTAGATAAGTTTCTAACTTAAGTTTAAAAAGTATCGCTATGAGTCCTACGGAAGAAATAATAATTGATGATAATTTTTCGATATTAAGATTCGAAAACAACTTGACAGAGAACATAACATTTCAACGAGAAATGGGAACAGATGTTATCCAATTTTACTTTGGTTTAAAAGGGTCTGCCAAATTTGTATTCAATCAAGGAGCCTATTCTCTTCCTCTTAATGAAGAAAAGTTCTTGATCTTATACAACCCACAAAAACAGCTTCCTGTACACTTAGAGATATCCCCTAATACATGGGTCATAAGTGTTTTAATTTCTATCAAGAAGTTCCATGCTCTATTTTCAACAGAAGCAGAGTTCATCGGTTTTTTAACTGGTGAAAACAGAGACAAGAAGTATTACTCTGAAGAAGGAATTACTCCTTCTATGGCTATAGTCCTAAATCAGTTGTTTAACTTCTATATGAATCCAACTATCAAAAAGCTATACTACACTGGTAAGACATACGAGTTACTTAGTTTACTATTTAATCAGAATGAAGATCAAAACATAGAGAATTGCCCATTCTTATCTGATGAAGACGATGTCGTTAAAATCAAAAAAGCGAAAGATATCATCATCAGTAAAATGGCTGAACCACCTACTCTTCAAGAGTTAGCAGACTCAGTAGGTATTAACATTAAAAAACTAAAAATGGGCTTTAAGCAGATTTACGGTGACTCTGTATTCAGCTTCTTGTTTGATTATAAGATGGAATACGCACGCAAGCTCTTAGACAACGGTAGTTATAATGTAAACGAAGTAGGACTAAAGATCGGTTATAGTTCTGCTAGTCATTTCATTGCTGCCTTTAAAAAGAAGTTTGGCACTACACCGAAAAAATACTTAATGTCTCTCAACACAAATAATTAACAACATGCAAGGTATATTATTAGTTAACCTAGGCTCACCTAAAAGCCCTACAGCAAAAGACGTAAAACCATACTTAGGAGAATTCTTAATGGATGAAAGAGTAATAGACATGCCATACATCCTAAGAAGTTTATTAGTTAAAGGAATCATACTGAATACTAGACCAAAGAAATCAGCAGAAGCTTATTCTAAAATATGGTGGAAAGAAGGTTCACCACTAATCGTAATTTCTGAAAGACAACAAAAGAAAGTACAAGCAAAAGTGGACATACCAGTAGCATTAGCTATGAGATATGGAGAACCCTCTATCCAAACAGGTTTACAAGAATTAAAAGACAAAGGTATAGATGATGTACTAATGATCCCTCTTTACCCTCAGTTTGCCATGGCAACTACAGAGACTATTAATGTATTAGCAGAAGAAGTAAGACAGAAATACTTTCCTCAAATGAAAGTTACGAGCTTCCCAGCTTTCTACAACAAGAAAGAATATGTAGATGCTCTAGCTCATACTATACAAGGTCATCTAGAAGGGTATGACTATGACCATATCGTATTCTCTTATCATGGGGTACCTGAAAGACATATCCGCAAATCAGATGTAACGAAGGGACACTGTACTATAGACGGCTCTTGCTGTCAAACAGCTTCTAAAGCACATGAGTTCTGCTATAGACACCAATGTTTAGAAACAACAAGACAAGTAGTAGAGAAATTAAACATCCCTGCTGATAAATACACTAACTCATTCCAATCTAGATTAGGAATGGACAAATGGCTACAACCTCCAACTGATGCTACTGTAAATGGATTAGCTGAGAAAGGCATTAAAAAGCTAGCAGTAGTTACTCCTGCCTTTGTAGCCGACTGTCTTGAAACACTAGAAGAAATAGGCATGGAAGCACATGACGAATTCTTAAAACACGGAGGAGAAGAGTTTAGAACAATCCCTTGTATGAATGATGATGACATGTGGATAGATGCAATGGTTACTTGGATTAAAGAATGGCAAAACAAATAATAGCATGTTATACCTATATCTAAAAGCTCTACATATTATTTTTATAGTATGCTGGTTTGCAGGACTATTCTATATCGTACGTCTATTTGTATATTACTCCGAGACGAAGGATATGCCTGAAGTACAATCCAACATCCTAAGAGATCAATACACCATCATGACTAATCGCCTGTGGAACATCATCACATGGCCTGCGGCAGTATTGGCAACTATTTTTGGAATATGGATGCTGATAGCAATACCTGCTTGGTTAAGTCAACCTTGGATGCATGTAAAACTATTATTTGTAGTAGCATTAATTGCTTATCATCTAAAATGCCATCAGTTCGTCAAACAAATCAACAATAGAACGATGACTAAAACATCTTCCTTTTTTAGAATTTGGAATGAAGGAGCAACCTTGATTTTATTTTCTGTAGTATTTTTAGTAATTTTAAAAAGTACTTTTAATTGGATATTTGGAGTTGTAGGTCTAGTAGGATTATCAATACTATTAATGCTAGGAATACGCTTATACAAACGAATTCGCGATAGCAGAAAATAATGAAAGATGACTTTATATTAAAGAACTTTTCTCTGAGAAATAGAATATTTTTCTCACTTATATTTTTGAGTATTATCTCATCTGTATTGATATCAGCTGTATCAGTGTATCAATTCAGAGAAGAAGCACGTACTTATCATCAATATAGACTAGAAAGGACAGAAAACTCTATCAACGAGAATATAAACTACATCTTAACAACCTCAGAATACCCTCTAACAACAGAGAATATCCCTCGCATTTTTAGAGATAAAATACATGAGCTAGCAGCCATACACAATACAGAGATCAATATACACGATCTACAAGGACACCTCTTGATTACCTCAAGAGGTACCTTTTCTGTAGATAGCATCTCTAAAAACATCTCTCCTTTAGTTTTAAAGACAATACAGTCCTCTCCAAACAAACGCTTTGTAGATATAAAAACGGTAGATAGCAACCGTATACGTATCGCATATAGCTTCTTAAAGGATTTAAAGTACAAACCCCTAGGTATACTTAAAATACCGTATGAGGAGAAAACAGAGTTTTACGAGAACGAGATTCAGAACTTCATGGTTAAATTTGGACAAGTATATATCATTATGCTGATTATGTCTATTGCTATCTCTTACTTCTTGTCAAACTATATTACCCAAAGTCTAAACAATATTAGTGTCAAGATTACAAGTACTAAGTTCGGGCAAAAAAACGAAAAGATTGATTCTAGCAACACTAGTAAAGAGATCTCAGCTCTTATCACTGCATATAATGATATGGTGGAGAAACTCGATGATTCGTACGAAAAACTAGCTCAAACAGAAAGAGAGCAAGCTTGGAGAGAAATGGCTAAGCAAGTTGCACACGAAATAAAAAATCCTCTTACTCCAATGCGTCTGACTGTTCAAAGCTTTGAAAGAAGATTTGACCCTAATGATCCTAATATTAAAACTAAACTAAAAGATTTTTCACAGGTATTAATACAACAGATAGATACGATGACTTCTGTTGCAACAGCGTTCTCAAGC
The DNA here is from genome assembly GCF_001485415.1 of Myroides odoratimimus. GTDB lineage: Bacteria > Bacteroidota > Bacteroidia > Flavobacteriales > Flavobacteriaceae > Flavobacterium > Flavobacterium odoratimimum. Next base: position 1,420 of record NZ_BCMQ01000005.1, on the reverse strand, counting down.
TTTGCTGCAATGCCTGCTCAGCAAGACGAAACTCTTGACATTGTCAATACTGTAAAATTAACACTTGACATCTTTAATGAAGACTATATCTGGTTTGAAAGCACCGATCAGGAGATCATCTCTAAAATAGATAGAACACAACTAATCAGAATTATTACTAACTTAGTCAAAAATGCAATACAAGCTATCCCATCTGAGCAGAAGAGCCCACAAATAAAAGTGAGTATATCTAGAACAGAAGAAAGCGCAATCATCAAAGTAGCTGATAACGGAACAGGTATAAAGCAAGAAGATCTAAACAAAATATTCCAACCTAAGTTCACTACCAAAACAAGTGGCATGGGATTAGGATTGGGAATCATAAAAAACATAATTACAAATTACAACGGTACAATAGTCTTCGAAACAGAAGAAGGTCTTGGCACCACATTTATTGTTACCTTGCCTATTATAAATAATTAATCAAATAAAAGATATTATGGATTTTGAAAATATTCTAGTAGAAAAAGAAGGAAGTCTGGCCATTATAACCATTAATAGACCAACTAAATTAAACGCTTTAAACAAGCCAACAATTGAAGAGCTTCACCAAGCCCTTAAACACTTTGAAAAAGACCGTGAAACACGTGTTATCATCCTTACTGGAAGTGGAGAAAAAGCTTTCGTTGCAGGTGCTGACATTAAAGAATTCTCTAGCTTCAACACTAGTGAAGGTTCACAGTTAGCTGCCAAAGGACAAGAGCTTCTATTCGACTATGTTCAAAATTACAACAAACCAGTAATCGCTGCTGTTAATGGATTTGCCCTAGGAGGTGGATTAGAGTTAGCGATGTCAGCACACTTCAGAATAGCTTCTAATAACGCTAAAATGGGACTTCCAGAAGTAACACTTGGACTAATCCCAGGATATGGCGGAACACAACGCTTACCTCAACTTATTGGAAAAGGAAGAGCAATGGAGCTAATCATGACTGCAGAGATGATAACAGCTGATAAAGCTCTATCTTATGGATTAGTGAACCACGTTGTAGAGCAAGAAGAACTATTAGCATTCACAAAGAAAATAGCGAACAAAATAGCTTCTAACTCTGCTTCTGCAATTGGAAGAGCAATAAAATCTATTAATGCTAACTTTAAAGATGGTGTAAACGGATACCACGAAGAAATCAAGAACTTCGGAGAATGCTTCGAAACAGAAGACTTCACAGAAGGAACTACTGCTTTCTTAGAAAAAAGAAAACCTGAATTCAAAGGTCAAAACTAATAACAAAAAAAGGTCAGAGCGTGCTCTGACCTTTCTTATTTCAATTCCTTATTCTTGAAATAAAAAAACCTCTTGAATGATCAAGAGGTTTTTTGTTGGCCTACTAGGACTCGAACCTAGAACGACTGAACCAAAATCAGCTGTGTTACCATTACA
>NZ_BCMQ01000004.1 GCF_001485415.1 Myroides odoratimimus | reverse complement strand
CTTTGATATATGGAATATCAACGAACCGGAGGACATAGTGTATCACGTTTAACTGCCCATATAGTATGGGTGACTAAATATCGTTATCCAGTATTGGAAGGAGATATTCAGATACGTTGTCGTAGTCTGATCATTCAGATTTGTGAAGCAGAAGATATTCAAATTTTAAAAGGTGTAGTATCAAAGGACCATGTTCATCTTCATATAGAATATCGACCATCTCAAAACATAAGCAATATTGTCAAACTCTTCAAGGGTCGTACCTCAAGGAAACTCCAAATAGAATTTCCTGAGTTGAAGCACAGATACTGGGGACGTCACTTTTGGGCAATAGGCTTTGGTTGTTGGAGTACAGGAAATATTACTGATGAAATGCTAAATCAATATCTTGAACACCATCGTAAATCAAATGATAACGGAGGTAACTTTATACTTGAGTAAGTAGCTCCACCCAGGCAGACTTTAGTCTGCTTTAACAAACTATGGACTTTCAGTCCATAGTGGTTTATTTAAGTAATTGTATTTTAATTAGCATTTCTTGTGCATTCTTATTCTCAGCATCTAGCTCTAGCGATTTCTGGTAACTCAATAAAGACATTTTATAATCCTTCATTAGAAAGTAAGCTTCTCCTAAGCTATCGTATAAATTAGCATTATTAGTATCATACTGAATCGCTAATTCAAATACCTTTATTGCCTTATCAATCTCTTTTCTCTTCAGAAAGTTATATCCTAAATTATTTAAATAGAATGACCCTGAGAGATAATGTTCTTTATCTGCTTTTAACGTTTTATACTTCTCTAAAGCTAAACTAAAGTTATTTTTAAACTCTTTTTCTAGCAGGGATACTAGGTTTATCTTAGGATAAGTAATTAATGCTGTTTCTATTTTATTATACAATTCTAACCAATCATCTTGTGCAGCATCCGAAGTATTATTCATCATTATTATCATTCCATAACGTGAATCTGGACAAACAAGAATACCACTTTGTACCCCTATTGACGTTCCTGTCTTTCCATAATAAGCACCTTCCTTCAGACCGTATCCCACATCCCAGAAATATCCTTTATCATCACCGTCTTCTTCTTCTTTAAATAATAATCGAGAGGCTTCCTTTATAAAAGGTTGATTGCTTTGTAACTGAAACTTCATAAACTTAGTTAAGTCAGGTAAACTACTTATCATACCATATGATCCACCTAATAGAGGATTTCTTAGTAAAGGAGCTACTTCCCCATTTTCGTTATAACTTATGGCTAATTGTTTCTTATACCTATCATACTCATTTAAAGAAGTCTGCTTCAAGTTAAGCTCATCCAGCAACTCCTGTAATAGCTCTTTATAAGGCTTGTGATATACCTGCTCTAAAATATAAGTAACTAATTCTGGTCCTACTGAGTTATAGTCGTAGAATGTACCTGGTTTCTTATCTAATTTGACTGTTTTTAATTCTTCTAATAGATCAGACATCGTATAACTAAATGGTCTATTTTCATAATATCCCTCTCTCGTCTTCTTATATATTTCATCTAACTCTTTAGGAGCTCTATCTTGAAGCCCCAAAGTATGTGTTACTAAATTCTGAATGGTAATAGGAGTTCCTTCAAACTGCAAATTTGGATAATCTCCTTTTAAATAAGTTCTGATATCATCATTTAGTGTAATCTTTTGCTCTAGAACCGCTTTAGCGACTAAAGAGCCTGCAAAAACTTTAGAAATAGAAGCAATCTCATAGAGTGTATTATCACTAGGTCGTTGTTTGGACTCTTTATCTAATTCTCCATAATACTGCTGATAAACCTCTCCATCTCTATAAATGGCAATCGCTAATGAGTTGACATTACCTTTCTGAAGAGTGCTCTCAGCATATTGATCTATGATCAGACATAGTTCTTTAAAAGATTTATCTACTCCCTTTTCTTGTGATAATTGTTGAATATTATAGTATTTCCCATTTCTATCTTTATATACATCATTTGCCATTCCTGTAAAAGAAATAAACAAAAACGATAATGGAATAATTAATTTATAATTCATAGTTTTAGGTTAATTTATCTGTTGTTAATTAAAAAGTATATACCACTACTATTACAAATCCCACTACATATTGTGATATTCTTTATTCAACTCTAATTGAGCTTATAATAAGCTAAAAATAAACAAAATATGCTCTCCTACTTCATGTAATAAACGAAAAAGAGAGAATAAAAACTGTCGTTCATTACTCTCTCTTCTATATAAAGTTCTATTCTCTAGGAAAATCAGGTCGTTGCATCCTAAAACGCGAACCTGATAATGACTCTAAAAAGGCTACAATAGCTTTAATCTCATCACGGGATAACTTTAATGGCTTCATTAAAGAATCAGTAACAGGATATAATGGATCTGTAAGTTTCTTTTCTGGTGTAGGGTCAATCATGTGCATGCCACTATTATAGATATTGACAATGCCCTCTAGATTATCAAATAAACCATTGTGCATCCATGGTCTAGTATTCAATAAATCCCGTAGAATAGGGGTTTTAAACTGACCTACATGCTCAGGATTTTTTGTAATCTCGTATCTACCTAAATCTTGATACTTTCGTTTATAATACGTCAGCCCTATATTGTGAAATTTATCATCAGTAAGATCTACACCATGATGACAGTTCATACATCTACCCTTTGTTCTAAAGAGATGCATCCCATATATCTCCTGATCAGTTAAAGCTTTATAATTACCATCTATAAATACATCCACTCTACTTCTTTGGCTTTTAATAGTTCGTTGAAAAGCAGCAAGGGACTCTATAATTCTTTTATAAGTTACCTTAGTATCTCCAAAAGCTTCTTCAAAATAACTATTATATCCTTTGATCTTAGTAAGCTTCTCTGGCAATATATCCACATCCATTGCCATCTCATTATGAGCACTTAATGGACCTTTTGCTTGTTCTTCTAAAGTAGTTGCTCTACCATCCCAAAATAATGTTTTTCTATTAGCGACATTATACAAAGTAGGTGTATTTCTATTGCCTTGCAAGTGATCATGTCCTAATGCTACACTTCGCTTATCTGCCCATCCTATCTCTGGGTCGTGACAAGTACTACACGATATTTGGTTAGACTTAGATAACTTTGGGTCGAAGAACAGCATTCGCCCTAACTTAACTATTGGTTGATTTTGATTCTTCATAAAGAGAGAATCTCTTTTTATACTCTGAAATTCCTCCCACACTACTCCTTCATCTATTGTAGGTTGAGGCCAATTAGCAATAGGCTGTTTATAACTCTCGACTATAGCTAAATATTCTGGTGAATCTGGATTGAATAAACTATTAAAATCTGTTTTAAAACTCATGAGTAATAATAAACAGAACATTAATAGTAAACTGCTTTTAATTAAATTCATATTAAAAATTAACTCCTAGCGAAGCTCCCATAAAATGATTGGTTTTATCTCCTGAAAAATTAGTTTGGTTAAAACTTAAAGTCATAAAGACGGGTACAAAATCACTATGCTTATAACTATATTTTAAGGAAATACTATTCTGTACGTAGTTCTGTTTTAAATAATTATAGTCACTCTCCATCCAATACATTATACTCTCTTTTAGTTTTGATTTATTAATCTGATTAGAGGAGTTCGTTGTATTTCTAAACCTTAAGTGATAACTTACTTCAATACTATTGTGACTATTAAGCTCCTGAAGCCAACTAGCATTAACCCCAAAGTAATTGTAAGTAAAGTTTTGCTTATTATTTACTTCTTTGACAGTTTCTTTGATAGACTGGTACATCCAATAAGTACTCAAAGTCAATAGGCTTTTCTCAAACTCCTTTTTATAAAGAACTTCTACTCTATGATTACTATCAGTATAACTATACAACTTCTTTCGCATTAATTCCTTTAAGAAATCTTGATTATTTGTATAATAAATATTAGTTCCTTCTTTCTTCATATATTGCATTGAGTATTTTACAGCTATCTTAGAAGAAGTATTTAGATTAAAAAACTTAGCAGTCATCCATTCATATGACTTGGACTTTAACTCATTAATCTTATTTCCATCACCTTCATTAGATGTAATACTAGCTGAAGCATTTTTATTCATCTTATCATTACTAGTAGTAAACACTAGATAAAAATCATCTTTCTTAGTAATTCCTAAGCCGAATTGTAAACCTAATGTTTCATAGACTGATTTAAATGTCTTACCACTAAAATAATTATTCCATGTACCTAAACCTTGCAATTGATATAATCCAGCTTTTTGCGTTTGGTTAGCAAAAATAATAGAAGTATTCTGTGTGTACTTATGCATTTTACCAAAAGCATCTACCTTCCAGCTAGGTGTAATTTTGTATCCTGCTCCTAATTTTAAATTCATATCTGAAGAAATTGCCTTAGGTCTAGGGTCTCTCTTTTTATAGGCCATATTAGCTATATAGCCTAATTCTACACCAATGCTCCATCTATCTATTTCCTTTACATAACCACCTTTAAACTCATAGATCTCAGCCTTAAGATTATTAGCTACAGAATCCCCCATAATAAAAGGACCTATTTTATCAAGGTCTACATTATTATTCCAAACAATATCCTTGTTCAATTGATTTTTATAAGAAGCACTTCCCCAGATTGTTCTATTATTCTTTAGTTTTTTATAAGAGTTTACATTTAGACGAAGCTCTTCTAATTCACTACCTTTCTGAAGTAAATAGGTATCTCTTTTCTCTTTGTCATAATTCAAAGAAAAATCAGATATGGTAAAAGAACTATAATCCCCCATATTTGAAGGATTATAGTAATATAACTGTTTATAATTTTGCTCGTTTTGATCATATCTCTTCATCAAGTCAAACATAGAAGAAGCTTCTTGTCCTACTACATCTTGAATGGATAAAGCTACAATGACAGATAGAGCGAATACATACGTTTTCAATATGTTTATTTATTAATGAACAATTCCATTTTTTAAACTTGAATCAGAATCTCTTGTAAAATCTACTGTTGAATTATTAGTATCTTTATACATATTCTTTCCATTACTCATTTTTCCAATTACTTTACGGCGAATTGTTTTACCATACCTTGCTGGATCAGAATCTATAGTTCCACATCCTGTCCATCCAGAATCTATAGATACTCCTATTACATTGTGAACCCACCCTTCAACTGATGCTGAATTAACACCGTCAAATATCCATTCATTTGGTATTTTATACGTTTTCTTATTAGTTACTTTACCCGCTTTATTTATATAACTATATTCATATGTATAGTCTGTTAACCATTGTTTTACTGTCACTCCTTCTGGAAATCTAGCAATAGCATAACTCTCTGATCCACGGTCATTTAAAAAGAACATATTGAATGCCATCTGAGTAAAAATTACGTTAGCATTTGGAACTGCTGGATTATCCACCTGTCCTAATTTTGGATTGTCTAAATTTGGGTATTCATAATCAGCCTTGCTTAAATCAAAAGCTGGAATATTGGCTTTTTTGTGATTAGTAGCCATATCAGCGATAACTATAAAGTCACCTGGTTCTACATCTTTAGAATGTTCTTGTGGAATCATTAACACAGCTTGTACAGGGAATGCTTCACCTAATATATCTGGGGTAACATTGTGATTTAATGTTGTGAAAAATTCTGATTGACAGATAAGTAACCCTCCTGTTTTTAATACTTTATCCGTATTGTTAGTCAGTTTGAAGTATCTCCCTCCTGTATATAGTTTTCCTTCTAAAGTACGAACACCAGTGAAGAAAATCTCTTCAATAATAAAATCATTACCAAAGATTTTGATATGTAAATCAATAGATAAATCATGTTGTTCTTGTGTTAAATCAAAAGAAGAATTACCTCCGATCTCCATTTGCTCTCCTGTTACTAGTGTTACTTTACCATTCACTGTAGCTTTATAAGATCCTTTGTCAATAGGAAACTCTAAATTTCCTTTATCTACTAATTTTGTTGTTGTTACTCCAGTGTTTATTTCAACCAATTCTACTACTACATTGTCATAAGATTTAATATTATCAGCTTTTAATTGAATCTTAACGATACTACTTTTACTAGATATAATTTCTGTAGAATTATCATCACTACTACACGATATAGTAGTTGTTGTCAGAAGTCCTAAGGCTAATACTAGGGTAAGTAAGTTTTTTTTCATTTTATGTTATTATTTATGTTTAATTAAAATTTATACGTAAGTTCCATCCCAAAATAAGGTTCTGAGCTATTCTTACGATATACCTTCAATCCATTAAAAGTATAAGGAGAGTAATAAGAAAACAACCTATTTACAAACAGAGACATTTTAAAATCTTTAAAAATTTTCTTTGTTACTTTTAGATTCATACGAATATCAAAATTGTAATGAGAAGCAATATTATCAGTAATACTAACATCACGTACTAACCACTGTTTGTACATATCTTTTCTATCTTCTTTTGTAAAGTCGTGAACGACTTGATCTAATCCAAAATAATATAGAGGTGCAGCTTCTCTATGTTGCCTAGCCTCATCTTTAAAAATAGTTCCTTGAAAAGAACCCGAAATATTCATATCTAAAGCAGGTAAATAAGTATCTATTATTAAGTTATAATTCATTCCTGAATACACATATCCATAATCACTATTATATATCCCCACATAAGGTATCCCTTGACCATTTATAGACTTATTAGGTCTCTCTTGTATCATATCATTGTTTTGATAAATAGTTTTGAAATAAGCCCCACTTAAAGTAAACTTCGTATTGATTCCTTTAAAGCGAGGGGTTGTATATCCAAACTCTATTCCCCTTTTAGCAGTACTACTCCCATTAGTGTTATAACTTAAGCTAGTAAATGTTGTTTTCTTTGTATAAGGTAAATCATTGATATTTGGCTTTTCTGTCATTTCTTCTAGATTTAGACCAGATGTATTATACCTATTATAAGTTTGTACTTGATACTGACCATCACTTCTAAATCCTGTAGGCATTGCCTCATCAAAAACAGTGAAAAATAGTTCATGCTTACCAACACTTAGATCTAAACGAATCTCTTTTTTTGTATTCTTTGCTGCGACTAGACTCCTATTTGTTACATCTTCAACATAGGTCATAAAGTTTACATAGTGCAATGCTGAGTTATCAGGTCTAAAGTTTAGTTGTTGGTGGTCCTTATAGCTTAGATTAGGATATAGCATTCCTTGTGTTGGTTGCTTATACAGTTCTCCATACCCCACTGTTACATCTACTCCTATAGGTATATTAATAATGTCAAAACGAGGTAATTTCCATTGTCCTATGAACCTTGGTTCTATATATAACTTATCACTTAATGAATAAGATTTATCCATTCCTATTCTAGTTGATGCACGGATACCAGCATAAAAACTGATTTGATGCTCATCTATATTCCATAACATTTTATCTCCTATAAAGAAAGCTAGGTTCTGATAAGCAGGTATATCACTATAAGCTCTAGGGCGAGTAGTTAATGATGCAGAAGGTGGTTTTAGTAAGTCATAGATTTGTCCTCTACCATTATTTTTTGCATATTTATAATCCATACCAAACTCTAGACTATGTTTTGACTTTAAGGCATTAAATTCAGCATTTGCTTCTAGTTTAGTATTGATGTCAATCGGTCTTCCTTCTGTCTTCGCATCTGATATAAAGCTTATTTCTGGGAAGTACCCATCATTTACCCCTTGCTCTGTTGCAAGAGAAACTGCCCTTGGTCCACTGTATTGAACAAATACACGTTGACTCAGATTATCAAATCCTTTTCTAATTCCTGTGGTTAATTTTACCTTGTTAAAGAATGAAGAACTCCTAAATTTATACTCAAAATTATTAGATAGAGCCAAAAGTTTCTTATCGTTTTTATATGAGTCTACTAAAGCATATCCACTATCAGGATCTACTTTACTCTCATCAATATTTAGATTAAAATCAACAAAAGATTTCCATACCAATTCATCTACTCCAAACTTAAAAGTTTTAGTTGAACGAGCAGAAAATGCAAAGCGATTATAATTATCATATATATTACGTGGATCTGTTTTAGCATTTAAATAGTCTACACTTAGATTCAAGTCCCAACTTGGTGTAAGACTCAATCCCTTACCAACATAAATAGACTTACTAAATCCATCTGCTTTTATACGTCCTTGTAATCCTGTAGCACCAGATTTACGATTGATAAGAATCAGTCCTGATGTTAAATCTCCGTAAGAAACACCTGGAATACCTCGTACAATCTCTATACTCTCAATATCATTAGTCGGAATAGTACGCATATCTACACCTATACTAGATGTCTCTCTACCCGCATTAACGAATCCGCTACCAGATACTCTCTGATCATTATAGATAGCATTTTGTAAGTCTACATTAGAGTTCATCACATTACCATCCATAACGAATTGTACGCCTAAAGAACTAGTATTATACTTACTACTCTCTTTATTGCCAAATTCCCGAATTAATACGCGATTAGCTGAGTTAAGATTAGGGTCTTTTGATAGACCTCCTGGTAATAGTTCCATAATATCTGCAAAGCTAGAAGGTTGTAAATGTTCCATCGCTTTTCGATTGATAACAGATTTTGAAGACAATCCTTTTCCCTCTTCTGCTGTAATAATAACCTCTTGAAGTTGGTTATAAGAAGTTTTTAATTCTTTTCTAATAAGAATGGCTTTAGTAATATTTACATTACTTTCTAATGCAGTATAAGACAAATGAAAGAACGATATCAAATAATCATCCGCTACTACACTTAATTTTAAATATCCTTTGTCATCCGTCATTCCGAAATAAGAATGTGATAACGATTGTAGTGATATAGCAACATCTGAAATTTTACTTCCTTCAATATCGGTAATCTTAAATTCTACTTCTACTTTTTTATCTTGAGCGTAACTAAGATTAGTAACTAAAAATATAATTAAACAACTTAAAACAAGTGTTAATTTAAAACGATTATTTGCCCCCCTGTGCATCCAAAAAACTTTAAAAACTTTCGAGGCAAAAGTATTTCATTTTAGAATACAAAACAATTTAATAAATCTAAATAAAGATAACTACAACACCGAAATATTCGTACATAATTAATAATCAGTAAATTATTTAGATTATTTATTTAAAGATATTCTAAATAACAGCATCCATTACAGACAAAAAATGACTATATTGGATCAAATTCAATACCTTTTAATTCTTAAATTAAAACTATTTTCTTCTCATAAAACTAATTTAAAAATTAAGGTTTCTACTATTTTATATTTTTAACTTATATATATGAAACTTAATTTATTTATTCCTTTCCCCTTCATGTAGAACAAACAAAGCCTATAAACACACTCTGTGCTTATAGGCTTTGTTTAAAATACTTGATTCGTTTTGATATTAAACTACATAGTCAGGCCATTCATTAGGCACTTCACCACTGAATCCCATTTTAGGTAAATTATTTATTTGATCCATATCTTGATCACTTAACTCAAAATCAAAAATATTCATATTATCAATAATTCTTTCTAGAGTATTAGACTTCGGTATTGCTATTGTATTATGTTGTAAACACCATCTTAAACATACCTGAGAGATTGACTTATTATGTTTCTTTGCAATACTGATTAACACCTCATTATTAAACACTTTACCTCTAGCTAATGGTGACCAGGCTTCTATGACAATATTTTTCTTTTCGCAATATGCTTTTAATTCTGGCTGCCAATACCCTGGATGAAATTCTAACTGATTAATAGCAGGGATAACTTTAGCCGTTTCTAATAAAGCCTCTAAGTGCTCTTCCCAAAAGTTACTTACTCCTATTGATTTTATTTTACCTGCAGCTTGTAATTCTTCCATAGCACGCCAAGTATCTGCATTCACTTTTTTCCAATCATCACCGAAGTTTTTATAATTAGCTGGCCAGTGAATTAAATAAAGATCGATATAATCAAGACCTAGTTTCTCTAACGAAATATCAAGTGCCTTTTTAGTCTCTTCATATCCCATATTCTCTCTCCATACTTTTGTAGTCACAAAGATATCTTCTCTAGGAACACCACTCTCTTTTATACCTTGCCCTACTTCTTCTTCATTCTGATATATAGCAGCTGTATCTAGTAAGCGATATCCTTTATCTAAAGCATTTTTTACTGCTAAAACCCCTTCTGTTTTAGTTGCTTTGTAAGTTCCAAATCCGATTGACGGAATTAGATTCCCATCATTAAGTTTTATTTTATTCATCATGTTTTCTTTTAAATAAATTATTCCAAGTGAACTCCTCTAAAGATAATATAAAAAGTCTTTTTTCGGAAAAACAGAAATTAACTTTAGAAGTAAGATAGGTATATCTTTATAGGTCAATTATAAGGTGCCATTCTTATAAATGACGCTGTGAATATTCACTATAAATTACTTCAATTTATATCTCTAGGTAGTTTTAAAAATTGGAATTATGTAAAAGTAAAGTACTGTATTTTTAACCAATTATAAAATGGATATTAAACAGAATTTAATGGATTATTACAAAATACTCCACCACATCTAATGCTAAGACGAATACAAGTTTATTCCTCTGATTTAAATAGAGGGAAGTTAATCAATTGTTCATCAGAAGATTTTATAAATTCCTTTGGGCTAACCCCTGTAAACTCTTTAAACTCCCTTATATAATGAGATTGATCATAATAATCACTCTGATAAGAAAGTGTCGTTAAGTTCTTAAACCTACTCTCTCTTAACAAATCAAGGCTAGACTGAAATCGCATAATTCTTGTAAACAACTTAGGAGACATCCCTATATGTTGTTTTACAAGTCGTTCTAATGTTCTCTCAGAAGTATTTATTTCATCTTGTATTTCTTTTAATGACTTTCCCTTTTGTAATAATAGAGAGATATAATCTACCTTTTTATTCTCAAACCTATTATACTGAATCTGCTCCAATAGAAAAGAAGATAATAAACCTACCTTCTCCTCAATAGTATCTGCGTGTACTAGTTGTTCTAAAAGCGTATTAGGGACAATGTCTTCTAAGGCTATATTCTTATTACTAAACTCAATAGCATCATATTTAAATAACGCCTTTAAAGCTGTAGGTTCTAGATATGCTCCGATTATCCTGAAACTCCCCTCTACACTCTGATCTGTAAACTGACTAAACTGTCCATAGACATAGAGTTGTGGAGCTACTTGATGATATTGATCTAAAAATAAGTTAGGCCTATCTTGATAGATTAAAGTGGGTATACCATCAGGAAGTATCTTAAAAGTTTGTTTTTCTGCCTTATCATTTGAGTTCTCTAATACCCAAAAATAACGGACATAATCTCGTAAGGGCAATATTGGGAGGATCTCTTGATAGTGCATAACTAAATCTTATTATTACATCAAAGATACTATATTTTTAGACCTTTAATTTCTTCTTTTATATCAAAGTAATTTATAAGAATTTTTCACTCTCCGTCAACTCAGGAATATAGATTAAAAAATCATTCCCTTTTACAATTCTTAGTAAAGTCTGATCTCCTATTTTTAGTTTGCCTTGAGAAATTGCTTTTTGCAAAGGCTTAAGATCAAAACAATACCAATCATTAGTAGTCACAACACCTAAGAAAGAACTGTATAATTTAAGATCATCCATAGTTTCAGCTGCAGTCTTTCCTATCAGTATTATGTGTAGAGATGTTCTAAAGTTAGCGTCTTCTATATTAAATACTAGATTACCTATATCATATATCTCCATTAAACTTTCTCCTTTAGGGGTATGAACTGCTCCAAACTTAAAAAGGTTTTTCTTACTTGACCAATGTGGAAGTGCTTCTAGTAATTGATGCTTCATTACTTGTATTCTTAAGTGATGTTTACCTCCTAAATAAATCTCTCTACTTAACTTTATTGCTTCTAGGTGCTCTTGCTCCTTTGAAGATAGTTTAGTATTAAGTAATAGATTACTCTTTTCTATAAAATCTTCTGAAAATAGATAGGTATCCTCTTCTAAAGCTAATTTATTTGATGTATCTAACATGTGAGAAAGAACTTTAGCAGTCTCTTTATTCTTTGTCTGCTCTTTTAAATAAGAGATAATCAACCTATCAGCATCTAAATAAACTTGTTCTAAACCATATGTTCTTATCCCTTTTTCAACAATTTTTTTATAGAGATAGAAGTCCTTTTTTCTCTCTAAAAATGAAAAAGTAGAACTGTACTCCTTAATAAATTGCTCAAGTTTCTTTTGAGATAATGTCTTAATCTTATTTTCGATAATACCATTTGAATAAGGATCTATCTCCTGAAAGTAGATATCAAATTTAACTGCATCAATTACAGCATTGACAAAATAAGGTACCTCATTTGTAAAGTGAGTTTCCCCAATCAATACAGAATTAGCTTTGCTCATTTCCGTTACTAAAGCATGCCAACCTTGTCCTTTAAAAGACTCTTTCTCAGCTTCTATATTAAAAGTTGAATAGTTCTTTAATATAATACTATCCATTAATTGTTCTTGGCTAAAAATAGCATTAGTCAAAAAAAAGCAGACTACTATAAATAAATACTTTCTCATTTATATTCTTATATACTCATAAAGAAAACGTTTTCCTCTTAAACTAACAATAAAAAAACAAAAATATTATTCTAAATTGCTTGGCTTAAATTGACAAGAATATGATAACGATACAACCTTATGATCCTAAATACTTTGATGAACTAACTTCTTATGAATTAGACGAGCAACAAGCTACGTTTGCTCTTGTGCCAAAGTATATGCTGACTAATCCTGATATTATGGAGAATACAATGCGTACTCAATATTGTATCTTATCTGATGATACCCCAGTAGGCCTATTCTCTTTAGACCTATCTGATGATCGTTTGATATATACAGAGAATAAAGATTCTATTTTACTACGCGCATTATCTATCATGCCTAATCAACAGGGCAAAGGAATAGCTAAAGTTACTATGCTTCTATTACCTGACTTAGTAAGAGAATATTATCCTACTGTAAATGAAATAGTCTTTGGGGTTAACTATGAGAACGCTCTCGCTTATAATCTATACTTAAAAACGGGTTATGAAGATTCTGGAAGAACGTATCAAGGCATTAAAGGCCCTCAACACTGTATGACTAAAAGTATATAGCCTTTTAAAAACTATACAGTTCTAGTAGGTCGAGACAACTTTTCATAGCAGTGAGTCCGTAGTGAGTCCGTTATGAGTCCGTACTCACTCCGTTAAATATGCTATTTTAACGGAGTCATTACAGACTTAATGCTGACAGAGTATAAACCTATTTACAATTAGATCCAATCAGAAGTACATAAGCTATAGGATAACTAAAAAAGAGCTAACTTGTTTAATTAATAAGCTAGCCATTATCCCTTTATTGAATACTAAAAAGTAAATTATTTCTTTTAAATTTAATTTAGAACACTAGTCGCCTTAAAAAGTAATTTATAGTTTATTTCTTTCTTTTAAAGGTGATTTTTATTGTCTATTTAGCTAAAAAAAGAAGAGCAATACTCTTCTTTTCTTCTTAATTTTGCTTTCAAACTAAAAGAGAACACATGAAAGTTAAAGACAAAGTAGTCGATATAGAAACCAATGAAGAGTACATTATCAAAGATATTATAGAGAAAAATAAGTTTATACCTGAGGACTTATACAAGCTTATTTCTGTAACTACGAAGAAAGAAATTCAAGTTTTTAAAAGTACTTTTGAAACTAGTTTTAAATAACCTTTTAAAGGTTATTGTCACTTTTATAAACCAAAAAATCCTACAAACGCTATTGTCTGTAGGATTTTTTATGGACTATAAAAACAACCTCAAGTGACTTATTAGATATTAAATCTAATGGTTACTTATTTACTATTAGTAATTTTTCATTTGCTAATACTAATGCCTCTTCTGCAGTAGAGACTACAAAAAGTTCATGCCCCCAATACTTAAAGAAAATCTCTTTAAAGTCTATTGCTACTTGGCGTTTTTCTTCATTAGGTTCTACTTGTATCATGGCTAATACATTATTGCGTAGTTGCTCTCTATTCTTTTTCATCCACAGGTTCATCTTCTTCATGTGATCCTTGTTACTCTTAGTATCCTTTACATCAGGTGCGCTCACCTCATTAATCATAACAAATTTTTTACCTGTTTTTAGTAATGCTTCGTAGTCATTAAAATACTGATCTTGATCATGTCCTTCATTGACAGATTGAATAATTACTTTTACTATAGGGAATTGCTTTGCATCTAATTGACTCATAAAATTTATTTTTTGTAAAGGACTCCTTTTATGGTCAAATGAAAAATGGACATTCAAAAGAAAGAGATGGATTATTCGAAGTACTTTGTTTATTTACTATTTCTTTGTATTAGTTAATAATGATTCTCTTTCTATAATCACCTCTATAATAGTTCCATTATCTCTTATTATAGATATTTCTTGCTTTTTTACTCTAGGTACTGTTGATATTTCACACCATTGATCATCAGTAATGAATGTATAATCTCTATCGTTTATTTTAAGTATTCTATCCCCTTTCTGAAGACCTGCTCTATCTGCAGGACTATTTTTGTACAAACTACTAATATATACTTTATTCTCTTTTAGCATTATACCATAACCATGACCTTCAAAATCAGAAGTTTTTTTGTCTTCCTTTTGAGGGATAAAGTATATACTTTTTCCTTTCCAATCCATAATTACTTTATATTCGGATAATTTACCAACACCAATAGCTCTAGTCCTCAATCCAAAGTCAATGACATTATTTTGAATCTCTAAATTTCCTATTCTAAAGCTTTCTATTGGAATATTATAAAAATGAGGAATCATTACATCACCATAAATCCCTACTGTAGACATCCCACTACCATAAGCATACTTTACATCTGGATCTTTTTCTATAATCTTATTAAATAAGGAATAATCTAATGAGATACTTCCACCATAACCGTAATCAATAGTGTTATTATATACTTTTATTTTCCCTATAAATGACGTAACACTGGGTACTCCTCCATAGCCAATATACATTTTAGACTTAGCTGTATTCTTTGGGATATCTAAGTTTGTAATATTGTCAGTGAATGTTATTTCTTTTTTTTGATAATCAATCTCCCAGATAGCCTTTCTAAATACATTCGCTCCTAAAAAACCGTCAAACTTCATACATTTAAAGTCTACAACTTTATTATGATCTAGAATTACAGCTCCTATATTCATAAAATTAATTCCACCTAAAGTCAATGTATCTAATTTGACATACTCTAACTCTTGTGAATTGATATCAATATCTAATACCTTGACTTTATTAATACTTTTTAAATTAAGCTTTTGAGCTACAGAAGGAATAAACGCAGTAACAGCTCCTGTATCGAATAGCATTGTATACTCCTCTCCGTCTATAATAGGTTTAACTATAATATGTTTTCCTATTGTTTCGAATTTAATAGTTGTTTTAAAATTACTTTCTTGAAGTACAGTACTATTCATTAATCGTGTAATACTTTGTCCATAAGAAAAGTACATCCCTAATAAAAATAGTACAACACAAAAAGAAATGATTCTAATATGAAATTTCATAATAAAGGTAAATAATACAATTTGATATTAATAAGTACTAAACAAACGGTATCCTTGGTCTTTAAATTGTATACTATACACAGATATCTCTTTTAAAATGAATTAATAGGGAAAATATATTTAACAAAAGTCCCTTAAGAAAAGTATTCCTAAGGGACTTTGCATTATACCTTAGCTGCCCAAATCTCAATCTCCAAATCAATCTCTGGAAGTCCTAAAGCTGAGATATAAGCCACAGTCATAGAAGGATTTCCACTTTTAAAGAACTCCTTCCATACACTATCAAAATAATCCCAGTCAATCTCTTTAGTTGCCCAAATATTGACTTTAATAATATTATCTTCTGCTAATTCTTGGCTTTCTAATAAGGCAGCAATATTGCTAAACGTATTGTCTACTTGTTGATTAAAGTCGATTGGTATCACACCATTACTGTCAGTACCTATCTGTCCAGAGAAAGTATAAATAGTCGCATTCTTAGGCACAATAGTTATATGTGAATAATTCCCTACTGGTCTTGATAACGTTGTTGGAGTAATTCTAACTACTTTTTGAATGTCTTGCATAGTTTTATTATTTAATATTCTAGTGCAAAACTAGATTAGGAGTTACAAGTAAAATTGTATAAAACCGACAAGTCTATTTTTCTTTCTTACTAATCCTATATAAACTTAATGACTATTCTTAAACTAGCTATAAAAACCAATAATCCTACACAGATATAAGAGATGCGTTTAGGCATTCTACCAGCTAACCTTGCTGCTAAAGGAGCTGCAAATACCCCTCCTAAAGCTAAGCCTAAGAAGATATACCAATAACCAAATCCCAACTTCGAAAAGAAAACCATAGAAGCAGCAAAAGTTACAAAGAACTCTGCTAAGGATACTGTCCCTACGACATATCTAGTAGGTCTTCCTTTAGTTAGAAGCGTAGAAGTAACTATAGGCCCCCAACCTCCTCCTCCAAAAGCATCAAAGAAACCTCCTGAAAAACCTAGAAAACCAACGTATTTGACTTTCTTTCTGATTACTGAGTTTCTTAGCGCTAAACTAATTAACCTAATAGCAATAATCATTAAGTATAATGCTACAAATGGATAAGCGATATACTCATACTCACTACCAATATAGATCACAAACAACGACCCTAAAATAGCCCCTACTACTCCAGGAATACTCAGCCAAAGCAGTAGTTTTTTATTTACATTTTTAAACTTGTAGTGTGTATATCCAGATACTGCACTAGAAAACATCTCTGCAGTATGAATGCTCCCTGATATAGTGGGAAGACTTAGCCCCATAGCCATCATAGCTGAGGCTGAAGTCATTCCATATCCCAATCCTAATGCACCATCAACCATCTGTGCTAAAAACCCAATAATGAAAACATAGTAAAACTCTGAAGGCATACTCGCTAAGCCAGCTTGAATATCATGAAAGGTAATTACATTAGATAAAGCATATCCCATTACAAAAACTAACACAAGAGTAGTGAGTCTAAAGATTTTAGAAAAAAGTTGTTTCCTCTCATAATTACGATTGGTCATAACAGATGTTACTCGATTTAAACTATTGAGCTTTTCTCTTAGATTTCCTTTGTGACGTGCTCTATACTGATTTAAATGCTCTATACTATCGCTTACATTATCAGGTACTTCTTCTTCTAAATACTCTCTCATTCTACGAGCCAATACCGGTGATTGACCATTAGTAGATATTGCTATTTTCAGTTGTCCTTTGGTTACGATAGACCCAAGATAAAAATCACATAAGTCTGGCTGATCAGCCGCATTGACCAATAATCCCTTACTATTGGCTAAAGCTTTTATTTCTTGATTTAAGGCAGTATTATTCGTCGCTATTACTACTAAGTCCATTTGATACAAATCTTCTATTAGAAAGCTTCTATGCTTCAATATTAGATTAGCATGGGTGGTTTTTAATTCAAAGAATTCAGGTTTAAAATCAATAGAAACAACCGTAATATGAGTTAGTTCATTTTGTTTTAGCAATGTTTTTGTTTTCTCTAAACCAACATTACCTCCTCCTACAATTAAAAAATTGGAATGAGTCGTTTTTAGAAATATTGGGAATAATGTATTTTTCATAATCTATTATATTACAACCCTTTAACTATAAAATCATATACTTAAAGAATAAAAAAAGAGATATAAGTCCCTCAGGACCAATCTGGCAGATTGATCTACAATTTGTTTTACAATGTTTAATAGTGATTAAACTACTCTGAGATAAAGTAGTTCTTATAGTTCCTTAGAACAGGAAAGAAGTAATAAAAATGCAACAGACTTTCATTGAATAATTGTTTTGTGGTGGTAGTTTTAGTTTATTTTTTAAGCAAAGAATTTTCTATACATAAAGTCCCCAAAAGTTTCTTTAGCTAAAGCTTCTTCTTTGTATTGGCTGAATAAATTATCTAAATGCGATAAGATCTTTTCTTCTTTTATCTTTTTCTTATATAGTTGGTTTAATCTAGTACCATATCGGTCACCTCCTAGCATAAGGTTATACTCCTGTGGACCAGTACCTACAAAGCCTATCTCAGCTAAATATGAACGACCACAACCATTAGGACATCCTGTCATTCGAATACTAATCTCTTCTTCACCTAGATTATGTTTAGCTAGTAATGGTTCTACTTTAGAGATTAACTCAGGTAAATAACGCTGTGCCTCAGCTAAAGCTAATGGACAAGTTGGCAATGCCACACATGACATAGAACTCTCTCTTAGTTTTGAATTTCTCAATTCTATTGCGTGTTCCACCAATAACTTCTCTACTAACCATTTGTCTTCTTCTTCAATTTCTCCAAGTATTAAATTCTGATTACAAGTAAATTTAAAATCAGATACGGCTAGTTTAGATAAATTGTACAAGAACTCCTTTTGATAAGTTTGTACTACACCATTTTCAACAAATAAGGTGTAATACCATTTACCATCATGAGCTTGCTGCCATCCATATCTATCATTTCGCTCTGTAAATTCATACGCTCTAGCTGGTTGAAGCTGTACTCCTGCTCTATGTTCTAGTTCTTTAACAAAGTTCTCTACTCCTAATCTGTCAAGAGTATATTTTAGACGAGCAAGCTTTCTGTCTGAACGATTTCCATAATCTCGTTGTATAGTCAATACTTCATAAATCAACTTCATCGTATCTTCTTCATTGTCGGAAAAGCCTATAACAGTAGCAAGTCTTGAATAGGTTTGCTCATTGCCATGTGTTGTAGATAATCCACCTCCTATAGCAATGTTAAATCCGATCAGTTTATCTTCTTCTACGATAGCAATAAGCCCAATATCATTAGCAAATACATCTACATCATTCGTTGGTGGAATTGCAATGGCTATTTTAAATTTCCTTGGAAGGTACTTGTCCTGATATAAAGGATCAGCTTCAATAGATCGATCATAAATCTTTTCGTTATCTATCCATACTTCATAATAAGACTGTGTCTTAGGTAAAAGCATTTTAGATATCTTATCTGCATAATTATGAATTTGCTCAAAAACAGGTGAAACTTGTGGATGAGAACTACAGATTACATTTCTATTGACATCACCACATGCAGCAATAGCATCTAGTTTAGCAAGAAGAAAACCTTGTATTGTATCACTTAATTGGTGCTTTAATAATCCATGTAACTGTATAGTTTGTCTAGTTGTTATCTTTAATACACCTGTACCATATAGTTCTGATATTTCGTGTATAGCCAGCCATTGCTTCGCAGAGATCACTCCTCCAGGTATACGAAGTCTAATCATGAAAGAATACAACTTATCTAATTTCTTTTCTGCTCTCTCTTGTCGTCTATCTCTATCGTCTTGGACATACATCCCATGAAACTTAATTAAAGCTTCATCATCAGGCCTTACATTCCCTGTATAATTATCTTTTAAGCTCTGTGCTAACGTACCTCGTAAACCGTCGCTTTTTTCTTTTATCCCTTCTATAGGAGATAGTTTATCTTGATTCATTTCGTCTTTTTTTAATATACATCTTTTCTATATTGTCCACTTAAAAACATTTCTTCTAAATACTCTTCAGCCGCTTTAAAAGAAGTGTTTTGTTGCTCCATAATGATTTCAACAAGTACACGTTCAACATCTTCACTCATAGGAGACTTCTGCCCACAAACATAAATTATAGCTCCTGATTCTATCCAGTTCCACACTTCACTAGCTCTTTCTCTTAGCCTATCCTGAACATATATTTTATGCTTTTGATCTCTAGAGAAAGCAGTATCTAGGTTTGTTAAAACACCACTTTCTAACCATTGTTGTATTTCTGTCTGATAATAAAAATCACATACAAAGTGCTGTTCTCCAAAGAATAACCAATTGCGTCCTTCTGCTTCACTTGTATCTCTATGTTCAATAAAACCTCTAAATGGTGCAATACCTGTTCCTGGTCCTATCATAATAATATCCTTATCAGAATCAGGTAAATAAAACTCACTATTCCTATGAATATAGAATGAGAGTTCCTGTCCAACCTCTAATTCAGAAAAATAAGAAGAACACAATCCTTGTTTCTTTTCTTCTCCTACCAAGAACTGATCTAAGGCAACAGTTAAATGTACTTCATCCTCATGAGCTAAATTAGAAGACGAAATAGAATAAAGCCTTGGTGCAATTGGCTGTAGAATCGCTTTTATCCCATCTAGTTCTATTGGTTTTCTATTACTATAGGTTTCTAAAAGATCCAATAAGTCAATCTTATCTTCAATAATATCTACTCCTAAATAAGTTGATAATTTATTTATTACACCTTTTGTAAGCCCTGTAATGCTCAATCCCTCTAACTCTTCATATCTACTCTCTTCACCCAATAACTTAGCTATACTTATCATTGTACCTAGCTTATTGGGAGGGTAAACCCCTATGGCATCTCCTGGCTGATAGTCTATAGTTATATCACTGCGAATTTCGAGGTGATAGGTTTGTTTATTAGACTCTCTATCGTTCAATAATACACAGTGACTAACTACCCCTTGATACTCCTTTTTTACATTAAGTTTTTCTACTGTAATCTGTACATTAATGTCTTTATGATTTCCTTCTTCTACAATACTCCCTCTAGATTTCTCTATAGTATCTAAGACTGTTTTAAACCACGTAGCAGTATATTCTTTATAATCTACATCTAACTTTTTTAGAGGTAAAATAGATTGCGCTCCTTGTTGAAGTAATAATTTATCTAGATCTTCTCCTGCTTTACAGAAAAGAGGATAAGAAGAATCTCCTAATGCTAATAAACAATATCTTACGCCACTCAATTCAAGTTTTACTTTAGATAAGGAATCGAAGAATTTCTGAGCAGAAAGAGGTGGTTCTCCTTCACCTTGTGTACTACAAATAAGAATGATAAAATCTTCTTTACTCAAATCTTCAACTTTATATGTAGCTAAGTCTAAACTCTTAGCTTGTAACTTATTCTGTTTGCAAAGCTTTAGAAGTTCTAGTGCTACTTTCTTACTATTTCCTGTTTCACTTCCATAAAGAATAAGAGGCTTCACTGATACTTTTGAACTTTGATTAACAGCAATTGGATTACTTGGCTGTATCTCATTTTGGGCTAACAAGCCTGAGAGGTAACCATTAAACCAGATTAGTTCTTCTCGCGAATAGTTTTCAACCTGCTTCTGTAAACTTGTTATTTTTTGATCAAATTGCATATTGAAACTCTTTTATATGATTATCAAAATAAGAATAGTATTCTCCTTCTTTTATTTCTTCTTTCCAAGCAAATTGCTCATGTAATTCAACTACTTTACCCACAATAAATAAAGTTGGTACATACTCAAAGGCAATCAGCTCTTTTTCCATAATATCTCTAAAAGAATATACAGTTGTCTTCTGATAGATAGTACTTGCCTGTTGAATAATAGCAATTCCTTTCTCTGACGCTATCCCTTGTGATAGCAAGGCTTGTACTAAATACTTCAGCTTTTGCCCACTCATATAGAATACTAGTGTATCCTCTGTCTTTGCCCAATCTCTCCAAGTATCTTGTTCTATACTAATCGTATCAAATAAAGTCAAGAAACGAACTGCACGACTATATCCTCTACTAGTCAAAGGAATAGCACTATAAGCTGCTGCACCTAATGCTGCAGAAATGCCTGGGATAATCTCATATTTTATTCTATTTTCTTTTAATACTCGCAATTCATCAAGAATATTAGAAAATATAGAAACATCTCCTCCCTTTAATCTAAGTACAGTCATTCCTAATTTAGCATACGAAACCATTAACTCATTAATCTCTTGCTGTGGTGTATGTATCCCTTTAGAACACTGTTTACCTACGTAAATAACCTTTGTCGTCTTATTGACATACAGTTCGATAAGCTCAGGCGAGACTAAACGATCTATCAGAATTATATCTGCCGTTTTTAAATACCGAAGTGCCTTCAGACTTATTAACTCAGGATCTCCTGGACCAGCACCTGCTAGTATAACTTTTCCACTATTCATCACAATCAAGAATTAAAATAGCCCCTCTACTGATAAGTAGCGTTCTCCATTATCATAGTTAAATGTCAATATCTTAGCACCATCTTCTATAGAAGGCAATAATTTTGTAATAGCTGCCAATGATGCTCCTGTAGAGATTCCTACTAGTAAACCTTCTTTTTTAGCAACTTCTTTTACTACTTCAAATGCTTCTTCTTTTGAAATCTTTACAACCTTATCTATTAAATTAAAATCTAATATTTCTGGAATAAAGCCTGCCCCAATCCCCTGTATAGTATGTGGTCCAGAAGGTTCTCCACTTAATACAGCAGAAGTATCAGGTTCTACAGCAATCACTTTCAGATTGGGATATTTCTCTTTTAATACTTTAGAAACCCCAGTAATATGCCCTCCTGTTCCGACTCCTGTCACTAAATAATCTAATCCTTCAGGAAAATCTTGAATAATTTCTAATGCAGTTGTTCTACTGTGAATATCTACGTTCACAGGGTTATTAAATTGTCTTGGTGACCATGCATTAGGAATTTCTTGAACTAATTCGGTTGCTTTTTCAATAGCTCCTTTCATTCCTTTTTCTCGTGGAGTTAATTCAAATTTAGCTCCATATATCTCCATCAATTTTCTTCGCTCTACACTCATTGACTCGGGCATAACTAAAATAACATCATATCCCTTAACAGCTCCTACCAGAGCAAGTCCTATTCCTGTATTTCCAGATGTTGGTTCTATAATAACACTTCCTGGTTTTAACAAACCTTGCTTCTCAGCATCTTCTATCATTGCCAAGGCAATACGATCTTTAATACTTCCTCCTGGATTTGTTTTTTCAAGCTTTATCCAAGTTTGTTTTGATCCTGGAAAGAATCTATTTAATCCTATAATTGGAGTATTTCCAATTGTTCCTAAAATACTTTCTACTTTCATTTTATATTCTCTTTGGTTTTTAATTTGGTTACTTTATTATTATTTCATTTATTCTTATGCGATATTGACTATCTAATTCTACATTGGAATTAGCTTCAATAGAGCTTGGTATATGAAGATTTGGTCCTATCCTTGATCCTTTACCAATCGTTATGGCTTTTCCTGTAATAGAAACTCTTTCTCGTATTACAACATTATCTTCAATCACAATAGATTCCTTTAAACACAAATCTAATATCTGTCTATGTTCTCCTAAGATTACTCCTTGGTGTATTCTTACATTATTTCCTATAACTACTGTACTCCCTATCACAACTCCTAAACCATTGATAAGTATTAATTGTTTACCTATTTTTGCAAATGGACTAATATCTATTCCCGTAAGACGGTATCCATATCGATTAGCTATCTGAGGCAAAACAGTTATCCCTAGATCAATAAATACCTGTGAGACCCTATAGAGATACATCGCTAAAAAACCTGAGTTAAAAGCTATTATTTCTGATTTAGACTGAACAGACTTATCATAACTCATATATCCCTCTAAATCAGACTCTAATAATTTATACAACGTTTCTACTTGATTAAAAAACAGTTGTGCTTTAAGACCTGCTTTATCTTTAGTAATAACTCTTTGTAATACCACTTCCAGTTCAAGACACAAAGTCTGTTCTTCAGCTAAAAAACAAGCAAACGATTCATAGTTATAATTGGTAAACAACCAATTATAGAATCGATCTAACCAAGTTTCAAATAGCTCTTTATTAGGTACTCTATTCTTTATTGTCTTGTTATATATGTAGTCCCTCATACTTGTAAAAAGTAGTTTACAAGAACATTAAAGCCCCTACAGTATTATAAGAGGTCTCGTCTACTAGAATAGCATTCCCTGTTTTAGAATTTTCTACAAAAGGATCATAGTTTAATGCTTGATTGGTTTGTAGGCTAACTTGTGCGATATCGTTTAAGCTCACCTCTTCACCTATGTTAAACTCAAGAGTATTTATATCCCACTTTCTATCTATCGATTTGATTTTAACTCGAACACTGTGAAAACGATGTTGTAAAATATACGTTTTACCTAATTGCAGATCTTCTGTATCTAACCAACTTATCCAAGAAGTAAGCTTATTCGTTGCTAAAGGTGCTTTTTGTTCTTCTAAATAAATTGTATCTCCCCTGCTAATATCCAGATCTGCATCAAAATGCATTACAACATTATCACCTGCTATAACATTAGATACATCTCTAAGATTCTTCTCTAACTTTGTGATAGTTGTAGAAATATTACTTGGAAGTATTCTTACCCTATCTCCTACTTTATATTGACCACTTAATACTAAGCCTGCATACCCTCTATAATCTAAATACTCCTTCGTCTGAGGTCTAATAATAAATTGTACTTGAAAACGAGCTTCATTTCTCAATTGGCTTTCTATATGAATGGTCTCTAAGACCTCTAACAAGGTTTTACCCGTATACCAAGGAGTTAGTGATGAAGACTTTACAATATTATCTCCTTGTAGAGCACTAATAGGGATATAAACAACTTCTGTAAAGGTTAATTGACTTCTTAATACTTCAAAGTCTGACTTAATCTCCTCATAAATACCTTCGTTATAGTCTACTAAATCAATTTTATTGATTGCTACAACGACTTTTTTAATTCCCATCAGAGAAGCGATTGAAGCATGACGTTTGGTCTGTTCTGTAATTCCTTTTCTGATATCAATTAATAGGATAATCAAATCGGATACAGATGCCGCAGTAATCATATTTTTAGTATACTGCTGATGTCCAGGAGAATCTGCTATAATAAACTTTCTATTAACTGTAGAAAAGTATTTATATGCTACATCTATTGTAATACCTTGTTCACGTTCTGCTCTTAATCCATCAGTAATTAAAGCTAGGTCAATCGTTTCTTCTCCTATATCTGATTTACTTGCTAAAACGCCTAAATGATCTGTTGAGATACTATTAGAATCATACAGTAATCTACCAATTAAAGTACTTTTCCCATCATCTACATTCCCTGCTGTTATAAATTTTAATGTTTCCATTTTACTTTATTTACTACAATTAAAAATATCCTTTCTTCTTTCTGTCTTCCATAGCTGATTCAGATAATAAATCATCTAATCTAGTCTGTCCTCTCTCGCTTATTCTTGAGTTTTTTATATCCTCAATAATATCGTCTACTGTTATAGCATTAGAAGCTATTGCTGCTGTACAAGTCATATCTCCTACAGTGCGATAACGCACAGATGATTTGACTACTTTTTCTCCTTCAACAGCTGGAGTAAAACTAGAAAGAGCTATTAATTTATCATTGTACTCAATACATTCACGTTCATGAGCAAAGTACAATCCTGGCAATTCAATATCATTTGCTTTAATATAATTCCAGATATCTAGCTCTGTCCAATTACTAATAGGAAATACTCTGGTATTATGCCCTGTCTGCATATTCCCATTGACAATATCCCAAAGCTCAGGTCTTTGGAGCTTAGGATCCCATTGACCAAAATCGTCTCTTAGAGAAAATATCCTTTCTTTTGCCCTAGCTTTTTCCTCATCTCTTCTTGCCCCACCTATGCATGCATCAAATTCATGCTCTTGAATAGTATCTAATAAAGTATAAGCTTGTAGTGAGTTTCTAGAAGGAAAACGACCTTGTGTTTCCTTTAATTTGTACTTTCTAATACTATCTTCTACACTTCCTACTATTAGTTTTTCTCCTATTTGGTCCACTAACTTATCCCTAAATGCAATAGCCTCAGGAAAATTATGTCCTGTATCAATATGGACTAATGGAAAAGGAAATTTACCTGGTCTAAATGCTTTTAGTGCCAGGTGAACCAAGACAATAGAGTCTTTTCCTCCAGAGAACAACAAGGCTGGTTTCTCAAATTGAGCAGCTGTTTCTCTCAAAATATAAATTGCCTCTTGTTCTAAAGTTTCTAAATAATTGTTTTCTATCATATCTGTTAATACTATTTATTCTATTGTTTTAAGTGTAATCCACATTCTTTTTTTGAAGCATCTTCCCACCACCATCTTCCTGCCCTAAAATCTTCTCCTTCTCTTATCGCTCTTGTACATGGGCTACAACCAATACTGATATAACCTTGCTTATGTAGTGGATTATAGGGAATCTGATTTTGCTCTATAAACGCTGTTACTTCCTCTGTAGACCAAGATAGCAGAGGATGAAACTTGATAATTTGATTGTGTTCATCCCATTCAAAAGGAGTCAAGCTTTGTCTATTAGGAGAATGTTCTGCTCTTAAACCTGTAATCCATATTTCTTGATTCTTTAAGGCTTTCTGCAGAGGTAATACCTTTCGAATAGTACAACACTCTTTTCTCAATTCTACAGATTTGTAGAAACTATCTGGTCCATTCTTATTGACAAACTCTGCTATAAGACTACTCTCTGGAAAATAGGCTGTAATATTAATTTTATACTTTGCTAAAGTGAGACTCCATGTATCGTAAGTCTGATCGAAGAGTCTCCCTGTATCTAGTGTAAAAAAAGAAACCTCTTTTTCATCTTTTAAAAGATGGGTGATAACTTGGTCTTCATAACTGAAACTTGTTGAAAACGTTATTGATTCAAAATGTTCTTTTAAATACTTCATCTGTTCTTTAAAGGACAAGGCTTCTAACCCACCCTCAAGCAGTTTTTCATATTGATTTTTTAAACTCATATTATTCTTTTTTTCAATAAACTATAATCTCTATCATTTTAGTAGTCTTTAGGTGTAAATTTTTTTAATCTCCGTCTATAAAGCGTTGAAGCGTAGCTTCTGACATGCTCTTTCTTGTCTTATCTCTAATCTCCATAAACTGTTTTCTCAGATAACAACTTACTTCATCTTCACAGTCATCACATGGTTCATAGTAGTTTATAGATACACATGGTGTCAATGCAATAGGCCCATCAAATATTCTATACAAATCAGCTACTGATACCTCCTTAGGATCTTTAATTAAATAATACCCTCCAGCTAGTCCTTTTTTACTATTTACTAACTTTACTCTCTTAAGCTCTAGTAATATTTGCTCTAGAAACTTCTTCGGTATATTTTCTTTTTCTGCTATAGTAGCTATAGTTAAGTGCCCATTTTGATATACTCTTGCTAGACACACCATTGCTTTTAAGGCATACTTACATCGTTTTGATAACATAGTATAAATGCATAAAAAAAGCCCCTTATCGTTAAATAAGGAGCTTCTATATATTGATTTAATTTAAATACAACGTACGAATAGACTACTCCTCTTTTGAAAAGCATTTACACATACACATTACCATATTTAAATTATTTATTCTCATTTTTTGATTTTTTATTCTTGTACAAATGAAAGGATTATATTTTAATGCGCAAACATTTTTTTATAATTTTTTAAATAATAGCTGAATAATATCTCTCTTTGATTTGAATAAAAACTTCAAACATAAGACCTAACAGACTAAGTACCAACATTTATAACTTAAAATAATAAAATTGTAATAATTATAAATACTAATTATGATTATTGATGATAACCTTTAATTTTCTTGTTTAGAGCAATACTAAACAAGCTACAAAATGTGAATAAATAGAAATAATCATCAAATTTATAACTTGCACTCTTTTAAATTAGATAATAAATAAAGCAAAAATCCCAATTATTACAATTGGGATTTTCTAGAAGACTAATAACTGATATCACGAAGACATCTTACTTTAATCAGGAAAAGTTAGAATAATAACATTGTTACAAAGCCTCCAAAACTATTTTCATTTACTTTTAAAGGACCATAGAAATCTATATTAGCAGCAGCTCCAAAACTAAACTCTTTATAGCTCAGACCTACTCGCCCTTGGATATAACTTCGAGAATGTCCTTTCCACTCTGTTGCATATCCATATAATCCCTGTGCTCTTGTATAAAGTTTAAAAGTATCATTAAGCTTAGGAGTATATTCTACTAAGGCCATTCCTTCATAAGCAGGCTTTGACATAATATCTACTCTTCCATTAAGAACAATAGCCCAATCCTTTTTAACCCAACTATATAATAATCCAGCTGCAGGTTTAACTCCAAACTCTGGATCATAGTGAAACCCAGCAGTTATATCTAATCCTTTCATTACGGTATAGGTTAACTGTCCTTGAATCATCCTATCCTTTACATCTGGCTCTCCCCACTCTCCTACATAATTTACGACACTAAAGAAACCTACTTTAGGTAAACTCTGAAACTTCTTGTTAAGGAGCATATTAAAGGTAACTCCTCTACTTCCTATTAATGTCTCTACATTAATAGGCGGGTTAACTACTACACTGTCTTTATTAACCACTTCATCTTGTTGTTGAGCAACAATTGAAACACTGTAAAACAAACTACTTAAGATAAGCAACATCTTACAAATAGATCGGAATCTCATGTTTTTGATTTAAAATTTAGTTGTAAACCTAAGCTCAATACTTTACTTTTGCAAGTAGTAACACTTTTGTATAGTAATACCATAAATTACTGTATTACTCATAGCCAATCACTTATGACGAAAAATAAAATAGAAAAAGTTGAACACAAATGTACCCTACACGATGTTTTAGAAATAGTTGGGGGAAAATGGTCTATTCCTATCATATTTACACTCTTTGATGGGACTAAACGATTTAGTGAATTAGAAAGAGAAATTCCCAATATTAATACACGAATGTTAGTCAAGGAACTAAAAAAATTACAACAGACAAATATCATCACTAGAGATGCTCTCCCTACTGTTCCTCCTACGGTAAATTATACCTTGACACATAAGGGACAAATGCTAGAACCTATTCTACGAGCATTCTTAAAATGGGGAGAAGAGTTTATTGATAAATAAGCACAAAATAACCTCCTTAATAACATCAATATAGAATCAA
Organism: Myroides odoratimimus; assembly: GCF_001485415.1. Lineage (GTDB taxonomy): Bacteria > Bacteroidota > Bacteroidia > Flavobacteriales > Flavobacteriaceae > Flavobacterium > Flavobacterium odoratimimum. The sequence goes on along the minus strand of NZ_BCMQ01000004.1, from coordinate 263,820 downwards.
TTATCTTTGTTTAAAATATACGATATATGCAAGTATCAAAAGACCCATTACACGGAAAGAAACTAGTCGATATTCTAGAAGAATTAGTAGAATACTATAACGGATTCGAGGAATTAGGCAATCAGATTAATATCAGATGCTTCACTCATGACCCTAGCATTAACTCTTCTTTAAAATTCTTACGAAAAACACCTTGGGCAAGAGATAAAGTCGAAAGCCTTTACTTATATGTTCTACGTCAAAAAGCAAAACAACAAAAATCTGAAGAATAAATCCTATTTTATTTCTGTTTTTCAATATAGTTTAATTAAATACCAAAGGTTAGCTTGTAAGAGCTAACCTTTGATATTTAAAAGTATCTAAAAACTAATTACGTAGTATTTTTTTCTCTTTTTACGCAGAAGATAATCGTATTGATATTTAACATAAGGCTTTATTTTATAACCTTCTTCTATTAATCGACTCTGAACAGTATCAGAAAGATTATCTATCAGCAATGATTTCTGACCTTTACTAGCGCTATGGTGCAATTTCTCAATAATATCATTGTATTGTTCTAATGTAACATTAAAAGCAATTTCTTTTAGTGTTTCTGGGGTAATTGGTTTATTCATATTTTAAATTGTGAGGATAAGGTGAAATGAGATAAGAGATTTTTTTATAAATCTCTTATATTATAGACTAAATGAATATCTTAACTTAATACCGATATAATAGTCTTTTAAGTTTATGTCTTTATACTTTTCTTGTGTCCATATACTGTGATATTCTAGTGGATTATCATAATTGCTTACATGGCTAATTGGTGTATCTATTCTCTTATTATCTTTAACTAAATTAGTTAATCCTAAATCTAGAAAGACACCTACATATAAGTTTTGTTTATTTCCTAGTTCTTGCTTCACTCCTGTTTCTAACAGCCACGAATACCTTGTAGAAAGGTCTAAATTTCTCTTTTGAGTCTGATTCCCAAATGCTCCAAACCCCATATAATGTGGTCCGTGAAGTTCTGCATCCCAATCTTTATAATACCCTGATGTATGCAAATCATTCATTGTTATTTTACTCTTACTATCCCCTGTTATAATACCTATACTTACTCCAGAACGTATATACCACTTCACTATCCCTTTAGTTTCATATTGTATGGTTAATGGGATTTGAAAGGTATTAAAAGACACGCTTTCTTTTCTATATTTACTATTGTATCTAAATTCATAATCATGATTTTCTATATCTATAACAGACCAATTCTCTTTAACGTTTCGCTGTATAAAATCAAGTTTACTATACTTATAGTTTATTTCTGCTCCCAAGCTCCACTGTGAATTTAAATAATAGCGATACCCTACTCCTATTTGATACCCTAATGATGTATTTGTATCATAATCGTTGTCTGTTTTTAAACTATTTGTAAAGTATCCTCCTATAGAAAAGTCTACCTCTTGTGCAAAGCTTGTTGTACAACTTAGTACAACAAGCATAAATCCATATATATTTTTTCTTTTCACTTTACTTTTAATTAAGGTTTAACCATAAATCTGAATACTTTATTCTGTCCTTCTATCTTAATAATCATAAGATAAACACCTTCTACCAAAGTATTTGGTAATATCACTTCTGAAATCTTATTTTCAAGTGATACTTTGAATAAAAACTGTCCTGTCAAACTATATACAGAACCTATAATATTTTTCAAACTTGACTCTGGATAATCTAGTGCTATTTCCATTACCCCATTTTTCACTACAGGGTTTGGATAGAGTTTAATACTATTAGTATGTGTGTATTTTATCATAGCTGGACAGCTGTGTATTATCTCTCCCTTATCAGTAGTCAACTCTAGACTGTATAAAGCATCTATATCTAATAAATCATCTCTATGATTTCCTACTGAGTACACTTGTTCTGTACCTATCAACTTGCCATTTTTAAACCATTTATACCCCATAAAACGATACCCACCATTAGTCAATGGATTGTTGTTTACTAATAAAGTATTATCGAATTTCTGTATAACTATATCCTCAAAATTAAAAGGTCTTTCTATAGATAAAATGTATCTATTCGTTATTGTTCCACTATGAGACTTTACAACTATCTCTCTGTTATAAATACCTGCTTTAGGGGTATCAATAAAGAAATGATTTCCGATATTCACTGAAGCGCCCTCACTAGTAACCAACTCTACTTCTACTTGTTTATCTATCTCGTCACAATGAAGCATAAATAATTTATTAGAAGATAATTCACCTATTTCTCTACCGTTAATAATCAAGCTATTTATCTCAGCTTTATCACTTTTAATTATTAAGATTTGGCTCACACTCTGAGCAGGTTCATAATTATTATTCCCATCTTGATGAGCAGTTATAACAACGCTACCTGGATGCAATACTTTGACTAAACCAGTGGAAGTCACTGTCGCTACTACAGTAGTTCCAACATTCATATAGGTATAATTTATTGGCAAGTCTACACTACTGTTTGCTATCAATTGAAGCTGTAATAAATTATCATATAACACAGGTGATAAAGCATTAAACTCTATATGTTGGGGAGCCTTATTGATAATTAGTTTTGTTTTTAGAAGTAATGGTATATAATTATCACCTTCTATTAAAGCAGTTACTTCGTATTCACCTGCCTCTGTTTGCTTATTATTCTTATAGGTTACTTTCGTCCCAATAGGTAGCGTACTACTAAGTAAAACTGATTTCTCTTTAGTGTCATAAACATAAGTACCTCCTTTTAATACCATTCCTATGATAGGTGCTTTTTCAATAGTCAAATTAGCTCCTATAAAATCAACTGTATAATTACCATTCGCTTTTAAATCACCTTGAGCTATAGCATAAGTACCAACATCTTCTCCTACTGCACGAGATAAACTGCCTGATAATACAGCAGTCTCTTTATCATTATTTACTAATCCTGATACGGTATAACTTAGACTAGGATCAACTGCTCCATATACCTTAGACTGAGGATTAACTGTTACTGTCAAGACAACAGGAATAATATTCAAATCAGCCCCTGTAAAACTTAAAGCATAATTACCATTCGCTTTTAAATCACCTTGAGTAATAGCATAAGTACCAACATCTTCTCCTACTGCACGAGATAAACTGCCTGATAATACAGCAGTCTCTTTATCATTATTTACTAATCCTGATACGGTATAACTTAGACTAGGATCAACTGCTCCATATACCTTAGACTGAGGATTAACTGTTACTGTCAAGACAACAGGAATAATATTCAAATCAGCCCCTGTAAAACTTAAAGAGTAATTACTATTAGCTATTAGCGTTCCTTGAGTAATAGCATAAGTACCAACATCTTCTCCTACTGCGCGAGATATACTACCTGATAAGACATCAATCTCTTTATCGTTATTTACTAATCCTGATACTGTATAATCAAGCGCAGGATCAACATCTCCATATACTTTAGACTGAGCAGTAGCACTTACAGTTAATAGTGCTGGAGTAATAACCAAATCAGCCCCTGTAAAACTTAAAACATAATTACTATTAGCTATTAACGTTCCTTGAGTTATAGCATAAGTGCCAACATCCTCTCCTGCTATACGATTTAAGCTACCAGATAATACAGCAGTCTCTTTATCTATAAACTGTAATCCTGATACCGCATAATCAAGTTTAGGATCAACTGCTCCATATATCTTAGACTGAGCAGTAGCACTTACAATTAATACAGCTGGAGTAATAACCAAATCAGCTCCTGTAAAACTTAAAGCGTAATTACCATTCGCTTTTAAATCACCTTGAGCTATAGCATAAGTACCAACATCTTCTCCTACTGCACGAGATAAACTACCTGATAATACAGCAGTCTCTTTATCTATAAACTGTAATCCTGATACTGTATAATCAAACTTAGGATCAACTGAACCATATACTTTAGACTGAGGATTAGCTGTTACTGTTAATGGGGCTTTTCCAATTGTCAAATCAGCTCCTTTAAAGACTAATGTATAATTACCATTCGCTTTTAAGTCACCCTGAGTTATAGCATAATTACCAACGTTCTCTCCTACCTCACGAGATAAACTACCTGATAATACATCAGTCTCTTTATCATTATTTACTAATCCTGATATTGTGTAATCAAGCTTAGGATCAACTGCTCCATATACTTTAGACTGAGGAGTAGCTGTTACTGTTAAGACAGCAGGAGTAATTGTTAAAGTTGCAGTATGAAGTACACTTTGATCACATTCACTAATTGCACGTACTGTATAAATACCAGCATTGATAGCATCAGATACTACATTATTTGAAGAATCTACTATTTCATAAGTACCTCTAAAACTATGAGGTAACTCTAATTCTAGTTTATGTGCCTTCCCATCATACACTACACTTTTATCTTTTAAAATATATTCACTACCTAATTTAATATCTCCATTTATCTTCCATCCTTTTTCTTTTATTAACTTATCTCGTTCAGTATTCGCTGTACAGTATTTTAATCCAGTAGCTCCTAAAATCATATTACTATTTATTGTAGATAAATTAGCCCATCCTTTTAATGTAGCATCATAATTATATACAGACATGCCTGAATATTCCAACATACTCAACATACCATACGGACCTATAACCCTAGAAACGTTCCATTTACTCAAATCCCTATTAAAGGAACTCGCTCCTAAAAACATCGACTGCATATCTGTCACATTAGAGACATTCCATCTACTCAAATCTCTATTAAAACTCATTGCGTAAGCAAATACTTGAATCATATTAGTAGCACTAGATACATTCCACTGACTCAAATCACCATCAAAAGCAACTGCGGCATGAAACATACTCTGCATATTTTTTAAACTAGATACATTCCATTTGCTTAGATCACCATTAAAAGAACTTGCTCCGGAAAATATATACTGCATGTCAGTCACCTTCGATACATCCCATTTACTCAAATCTCCATTAAAAGAGATTGCAAAATCAAACATCCTTGACATATCTGTCACCTGAGTAAGATTAGGAATATCTTTACCTATATGAATAAGATTAGAAGCAGACTGAAAAGTTTTATGCATACTTTTCCAAAGTTGCGTCCCCCATTGCTCTACAGTAAGTAACTGCTTTGCATTTGGATCTTCGAAATCCTTAGCTACGTTAAAATATGGAAAATCACCTGTTATCATTACCCTATATTTCCCTTTAGGTAGATTAGATATGACACAATCACCTTTGAAGTTAGGTAGAGGTTTACTTTTCTTATCGGAGTCATCTATATTCTCCCAACTCACATTATAATTATACTTATACTTATTAGTATCTGTATAGAGTTTAATACTACCGTTATCATTAGGCACTTCCCAAGTAGTGATAAATGATTGAGAGTCTGTAGTAACTATATTAGAATCCTTCACCCACGTAAATGCATCAAGGCCTAGATAGTAATAATTACCTCCTAAAGTTAGTTGTAACTCATCAATGACTATATTACTATAGTTCTGACCATTCAGATTAGTCAAATCTATTAATGTATAGCCATTAGTACTTCCTAATGAAGTAACAAAATTATTGGTCTTAGTTTGAGTAAATTTAGTTGCACCACTTAACTTACCAGTGATAGTCAATGATCCTGTTGCATTTAGATTAGTAAACTTATCCGCTACATATACCCAAAAGCGATTTACTTTAAATAAATTAGATGTGGTCTTTATAGAAAAAGAAGGGCTACTAGGACCTACACTATTTGAATTGTCTATGTACTGATTATCATTAACTGTTCCACTCCAGCCTGTCGCCGGATAGTTAACTATATTAAAAGTACTAGTATGTGAAATAATATTAAAAGTTACCCCATTATCAGTAAAACTAGTGGAACCAGCTGACTCTGTTTCAAAAGCTTCGGTACTCGTCTGCGCGAAGAGCATCGGGCTAAAAATTAGAAAGAATAAGAGTAGAAATTTCTTCATAATGTGGTGTGTTAGAATTATACGATATTCCAACCACACTTAGCAATAACAAATTGAAGACAAATACAATTTATTAAGGCGACTAGAGAAATTAAAATCTCTACAATATGCTATTCGTTGAGTGTGGTGAAATTCAGAAATTAGCTTCAGTAGGTAAAAGTATTATAAGTAGGTAAATTCTAGTGTTTAAAGGGGGTGGACAATAGGGTGGACAAAAAATAACCATCCTTAAAATGAAGCCTTTAACACATAAAAAAAAAGCATTACCTATACAGATAATGCTTTTAAAAATTGTATTTTATTTACTTCGGTTAGACTACTCTTTACTAAATAAAGCAGAGTAATCATCTTCATATTTTTTCTTTAATCGCTGTTTTGCTTTTTTAACTGCATCAATAGTTACACCTAAAATATTTGCAGTTTCTTGATTAGTCAATTCCATTTTTTGCAACAACACAATGCGTAGATTAGACTCGGTCAAGTCAGGAAACTGAGTAATAATTTCATTAAAATAGACTGCTTGTTCTTCTCTAAAGGTTTCTTTAAATAAAACCCAATTCTCCTCTGTCATCAGATGAGAACGAAGTAATTCTTCTATAGCAGGACGCTTTTCCTTGAAGATCTCCTTAGAAGAGTGAGAAGCCTTATTTAACTCATGTTCTAATTTTGCTATTTGTGCGGTTTTTTCACTTAGATATACTTGATAAGATGCTAATGATGATTTCGTCTCTTTTAACTTATTCTCTGAATTTATTTTAGATAACTGAAAATCCAATAGCTTCCCTTCATAAGCATATTTTTGAAGCTTTAGAATTCGTTTAGAAAAGAAGTACACCATACACAAGATAAGCGTCAGAAGAACAGTAGTACTCAGCAAGAGTAGTCGTTGATATCTCACTCTTTCTGAGAAGCTTTTTTCCGCCTCTAGCTCCCAGTTTACTCTCTCAAGATTAGTATTCCAATTAATTTTATTAATGACCTCTTCACCTTCCCTAGCTTCTATCACACTGTCTATTTGATCTAACTCCCTTCTATAAAAGAGCTCTTCTGTGTCTATCCTACGAGCCTTAGCGATATCGAGTAAATAAGATATAATTTCTCTTTCAAAGCCTGCTAAGTAGCTTTTAGTTTTAGTAATCTCATAAGAGTTTTTTAAAACTTCTTCTGCAAGATCATATTGCTTGCGATCTATGTATAATTTCCCCAATTGTATCTGACTATACATTAGATTCCTCTCCTCACCTAATTGTTGGCTAATTGCTATATCCTCTTTCAGGTATAACTCTGCTTTCTCTATATCTCCTTGTTTTTGATAAACTGATGCTATACCTCCTAAACTTTTGGCGTATCTAAGGGTGTCCTTATACGATAAGGACGTTTCTTTTGCCAATTCATAGTAATGCATGGATTGCTCTAGACTATCTACTTTAGCATATACTGCTCCTAAGCCCCATAAAATAGCACTGTTATTTAGCTGCTCCTTTTCCCCTTCTTCCAAAGCTTTTCTGTAATAAATGATAGCGCTCTCATTCATATTCATGGTCTCAAAGAAATAAGCTGTACGCAACAAAATATTTTTTGCTTGTACATCTAATACAACACCTTTATTCTCTAAAGTTTTAGCAATCTTGATAAAATAGGGAGAAGCTTCGTAATAATAGTTATAAGAATAATAATAGAACCCAACCTCACTATACACCCATTCCTTCAATGCTACATTAGAAGACTTTTCTACCATAGATACACTTTCTAAAAAAAGTGAAGTAGTAATATCATTAATACTATCAGTTACCTCTAAATGGGATAATCCCTTAAGAATATTTCCAATCACCTTGCGCTCTGCAATATTTCCAATATCGTCTACCTCAACAGTACCTGTCTTATAGTACTCATTGATTAAAATGTCGTATTGCTGATTATCTAAATGCTTAGTGTCTGTACAAGCAACTATAAATAGAAATAGAAAGAAAGTAAATAGTTTGGTGGTCATTACATCTCATTTTGTACAAAAATAATCCTATTTATCACAATACAAATCAATTCATTAAGATATAGTGCAAACAAATACTTTATTAATTCAAATATTTTCATTTCCTTTGTATCGTAAATTCTCGATATATAGAAATGACTGAACTATTTAAAGCTTTATCAAACGAACACAGAGTACAAATCCTAAAATGGCTTAAGACTCCACACGATTTCTTTGAACTAGAAGACATCGAACCTGAAGTACACGAGTTTGGGGTATGCATGAGTGTTATCCAAAAAAAAGCAGGTCTTTCTCAATCTACCACCTCAGCTTATTTAACGAATATGGTAAATATTGGACTACTTACTTCTACTAGAAATGGACAATGGACTTACTATAAACGCAATGAAGATAAAATTGCTGAGTTAGCCAATTATATTCAAAACACTCTATAACAATACTATACAATTCAATCATTAAAGTATTATATTACAACATATCTATAATTCTAGATATCTAAATACCTATAACAATGAATAATATTTTTAAAAACCACAAGACTTTCAATAAGGTCTTCACACCAGGAAAACTATCCTTGGGTATATTTTTACCTTTACAGGTATATAATAATAATATCGCCATTTTTAATCAACACCTAAAGTATATACAGCAGATAGACACTAGCGGTTTCGCAGCTTTATGGGTTAGAGACATACCTGTGTATGACCCCAGTTTTAGAGATGTAGGACAAGTATATGATCCTCTTTCTTATCTAGCATATATAGCAGGTCAGACTACAAATATTGCCCTTGGTACAGCGAGTATAGTATTGCCCTTACACCACCCTATTTCATTGGCAAAGACGACAGCATCTATAGATCAGTTTTCTAATGGTCGCTTATTGCTAGGTGTTGGATCTGGTGATCGCTATGCTGAGTTTCCTGCTTTTAATAAATCTTTTGAAAGAAGAGGAGAATTATTCCGAGAAGTTCTTCAGGATATGCAAACCTTACATACTACAGACTCTCCTAAAATAAACTCTAGTATTACGCAAATGCAAAACCTAGACTTAGTCCCTAAACCTCTGCATAAGCATATTCCTACATTAGTAACAGGTGCTAGTCAACAGTCATTAGATTGGATTGCTACTCATGCTGATGGTTGGATTACTTATCCAGGACCTACTACTACGAATGAGGATACCTTACACTTAGAACAAAAAATAAAAGCTTTTAGAGATTTAATTCCTAATGGAACATTTAAACCGCATATGACAAATGAATGGATAGAGTTAGATGAAGATCCTCACTATCCTAGAACCCCATTAAGAGGAGGTTTTGTTCTTAAAACAGGTAGATTAGGACTTATAGAGCTTTTACATAAATGGCAAGAAATAGGTGTAAATCATGCTGCTATAGGTATACAGTTTGGAAAACGAGATATAGGAGAAACTCTTGATGAATTGGCTAAGGAAGTACTACCTTATTTTAACTACTAGTATCGTAATTAACACCATTTACCTTTTATAATGTGTACTAAGCATAGAAATTATAAAGTAGCTACCTTCTCGTAACTACTTTATAATTCGATCTATTTCATAAATAATAAGATCGTTTTATATAAATTATTTATCTTCTTCTAGCCTATTTACTATAACCATTTCTTTCAATAAATTACTTTAACGAATCGGTTTGAGTCCGTAGTGAGTCCGTTATGAGTCCGTAGTGAGTCCGTTTTTTTGCACAAAATAACGGACTGATTATGAACTTACCCTTTAGTAAACAAACATTCATCTGCAATGAGTAGTAAAGTATTTTCAAAATTTGATAGATACTAACTAATATAGCATACAAGCTTTATAAGAAGCCACACCTATATCATCATAGCAAAAAAAGAAGTACCCTTACACTCTAAAAGCACTTCACTTTTAACCCAAATTCCGCGATAGACATATAGACGAAAAGTAATTATACAAAATAGCTCTGAATTAGTGAGTAAAGCATACTACAGTATGGTTTTAGAACTAATGAAAGAGATGTGAAGTAGAATTGCTTTGTAGTATTTGGCTAATGCGGAATCTGGGTTTAACATATCAACTACTTTTTTTTATCAAATGATAAATTATTAAATTTATAGAGATGGTAATTTTGACCTGTTAAAAAACGAGATTGATTATGACACAAGACAATGTAAACAAAGGGTTATCCTTTGCGAGTATTTTTCCAACGAAAACAAGAATTCGATTAGCTGTGGTATGGTTGATTGTCATCTTATTTATGTTATTCGGAAGTTCTATTACTGGAGATAGTCTATCCCCTCTATTAGCTACTAGTATTTTCTTGATCTTACTATTTACGATAGTAGGAGCTGCTTTTGGTGTAGTAAAAGAAGCGGATGAACTCGCTCATAAATTAGGTGAACCTTTCGGAACATTGATTCTTACTCTTTCGATTGTATCAATAGAGGTAATTTTAATTTCTGCCGTAATGTTAGGCCCTGGAGAAAACCCAACTATTGGAAAGGATTCGATCTTCTCTGTAATGATGATCATTATGAATCTAGTAATAGGGCTGTGTATTCTATTAGGTGGACTAAAGTATGGTGAACAAGAATATAATGCACAGGGAACAATGTCTTACTTAGCAATGATCATTATGCTAGGAGGTATCGGGTTAATGTTACCTAACTTCATTCAAGGTGCTGGTGGAGGGATGTTTAGTGATACACAGGCTATTGTCTTGGCTGTATTTATTATTATTCTCTATGCTGTATTCTTGTTCTTTCAGATGAAAGGATATAGACATCTCTATGTACAACCTCAAAAAGGGTCAATGGAAATTCCATATAAAGATAGAGGCATTGCAGATATTCAATCTACAGATGAGCACCAAACTTCTGCAGGGAATAAAGGAGAGATATGGATACGTTCTATTATCCTAATCGGGATGATATTACCTATCGTGCTTCTTTCTCATAATATGGCTGTAGTAGTAGACTACGGGATTAAAGCCGCTAACCTCCCTACTCTATTAGGAGGTGTGTTAGTTGCCATCATCGTGTTCACCCCAGAGTCAATGACGGCAGTAAAAGCAGCATTAAACAATGAGTTTCAACGCGCTATCAACCTGTGCCATGGTGCCTTCGTTTCTACAGTAGGATTAACTGTGCCTTCTGTACTAATCATTGGGTTAATTACAGGCAAAACAGTATTGTTTGGGATGAATAGTACAGAAACTATTCTATTCGTGATCACCCTATTATTAAGCCTAATGACTTTCTTAGGCAAACGTACTACTCCTATCATGGGTATTATGCACTTAGTATTATTTGCTGTATTTACACTGCTTATTTTCTATCCATAATAACGTATTTCTTGTCAAAAATCATTGGTGGAAAGACTAATCTAGATCCTACAGTAGCTTACTCTACAAGGAGATTCTATATAATCACTTCTGCATTAGTTCACAGACAATACTCTAGTATGTTTTTATCACTAATTCAGACCTATTGTGTATACTTACTTTTTGCTGATAAGTTTACTTACAGATTCTGGACTAAATTAAGGAAGCTAAGCTAATTGGTTCGAGCAAAGTTATTACTTATTTAAGCAACCTTAATTTAATAAAAAAACACTCCTTATGCTTATAAGGAGTGTTTTTGTTTGTGACTATACTAAAGTACTTTATAAGGTAATATCACTAATCATTAAATTATGATCTGATAATGCATTCATCTGATAAGTATCTTGACGAATGATTTTTATTGTACTATTAATTGATCTAATCATAAAATCTATTTTCTTATCGCTTTTATAAGCTGGAATAGTCATCTGATTCATAAATCGGGTCTCTAAATCAAAAGTCGTTTTAAGTTGTTCTACTGATTTAGAATTTATTTCTGCATTAAGATCCCCTGTCAGAAAATCAAAAGCAGACTCTCTTTGTAATTCTGCTATGCGTTTCGTTTGTAATACACGACTTTGTTCATTAGAGCTAGACAGATGAGTTGTTCCTATATTTATCATTTGTGCCTCACCTACATCTATTTTACATACTAATAAACTTCGTTTTTCTTCCTTGTTATCCACAAAAGGTAACTTATAGAAATGTTGTTCTACAATAGGAAATTTAGACAGGATAGCAATGCCGTAATCGCCCCCTTCATAATCTATTGTCTTACCAAAAGCATAAAACATTCCTGTTTTTTCTGCTAAAACTTTTACTTGATTTAAATATTGACCTGAGCGCATAGTATGTACATCTACTTCTTGTAAAGTAACGATATCTACTTCGTCTCTTAAGATTACAGCAGCTAATGAATTAAGATCTATCTTATGATAGCTATCATAAGCTGCTGCAAAATGATGTACATTGTAATTAAGAACTCTTACTTCACTTTTTTTTTTGATGCTTTGGTAGTTGATTCTACCCATCTAAACTCTGTGAAGACTGGATAATGGTCAGAGGCAAATAAAGGTCCTCGCTGAATATCTAGCTCTCTATACTTAATAGGAGCTAAGTCAAACCCTCTCAAGAAAATATAATCAATTCTACTTGATTTAGGAGCTTCTATTTTCCAAGCATTATGCGTATAACCTAATTCTGAACGATACATTGCTGCATCTCTAGTATCGACAAACTTTGATTCTATTATCTTCTGATAAGGTAAGTCTGTTGGAGGTAAATTAAAATCACCTGTGAATACCACTGTTTCTCCTTTAGTGATTTTAGCTAATTCCTGATTAATAACTTCAACACTTCGTTGACGAGCCTCTTTACCCCTATGATCAAAATGGGTGTTTAGATGGATAAATGTTTTTCCTGACTTTTTATCTTCAAAACGAGCCCATGTAGCTATACGAGGTAAAGAAGAATCCCAAGACTTAACTCCCTTTTCATAAGGTGTTTCTGATAACCAAAATGTTCCACTTTCTAAAACTTTAAACCTATCCTTTAGGTAAAAGATAGGACTGTACTCTCCTTTCGTTTCCCCTTCTCTTCCTTCTCCTACATAGTCATATTGTGGAAGTAAATTTTCTAAATCGACTAACTGGTTATGAAGTACTTCTTGCATACCAACAATATCCACATCATTAAAAAAGACAACTTCTGCAACCCATTCTTTTCGATTGCTCCATTGATTTATACCATCATTAGGAGTATCCATCCTAATGTTAAAAGTCATTGCCTTTAAAGTCTGAGGCTCTTTCTCTTGAGCAAAAATACTAGTCCCTATAAATAGGACGCTTAGTAATATAGATCTTACCATCCTGGATTTTGTTTTAAATTCGTATTTAACTGAAGTTCTTGTATAGGTAGAGGGTATAAATAGTCTTTATTCTCATTCCATGTTCTATTCTTATTATTAGGAAATGGATCTATACTATTATTTTGATTTAAATGAATATCAGATCCTAGTTTAGCATAATAGACTCCTTGTACGTTTTCTGTTGGTCTAGAGCCTTCGTATAGGTAAATATCTGTCTTACCATTGTTGTCCAAATCATATTTACCTGGGCCATTAAAATACATTCCTTCAATATTCTGAACTAACTTTTGTCCTTCTTTCCAACGTACAATATCATCCCATCTATGATCTTCCATAAATAACTCTATACGTCTCTCTCGTCTTAATTCTAATAGTAATCCTTTATTAGCTCCGTTTACATTTACATATTGTTTAGCTAAATAAGCATCCGGTTTTGCATTTGCTTCTGCCATTACCATATCAGGCATTCCGACACGCTTTCTAAGCATATTTATAGATAGATCTAAATCACTCTGATCAATAATTCCTAATTCTGCTTTTGCTTCCGCATATACTAATAAAACCTCTGCAAATCTAAATAGTGGCAAATCAACAATAGATGCATTATTCGTATCGTACTGTGCTTCTGCGACATATTTAATTAACTGATAACCTGTAGTAGCTGCAGAAAAATCAGGTGTTAGCTGAATAGTGCTTCCAATTCTGGTATAACCAGGAGTACGTATAGTCTGACTCAATCTCAAGTCTCTATCTTTTACTTCTTCTTGGAATAACATCTTATTATAATCTGAACGATCTGTAAAACGGCTACCATCTTTCATTAAGTAACTATTAATCAAATCTTTTGGCATAGATGGTCTACCATACGAAGCTGCTACTGTATAGTAATTCACATTATGACGAACATTCAGTTCTGTAGAAAACTCTCTAGCAAGAATAATCTCATCACCAATAGCCTTATGAGAAGCAAATAAATTCTGATAATCTTTATCTGGATTTCCTGTAGAGAAAACTTTATAACCAGATTCTTTTATTAATACTTCTGCTGCTTGATAAGCTTGTTCTAAATAAGTCTCATATCCAGGTAAGCCTCTATACTTCATATAGGTTCCTTCATATAAGCCTATACGCGCTTTTAAGGCAAGAGCAGTCCATTTAGATACTCTATATACATCTTTAGTAGAACGCATATTCTCGATTGCGTAATCCAAATCTTTCAACATATTATCTACCACTAGCTTACGTGGATCACGTGGCTTTTGTAAAGCGGCCTCATCCTCTGCCGTTAATAAATAATCATACCATGGCACATCTCCAAAACGCGTCACTTTTTCGAAGTAAAAATAAGCTCTAAAGAATCTCGCTACTCCTCCATAATGTTTAATAAGAGCCTCGTCTCCTACCTTTTCAAAATTGACTAGGAAATAGTTAATATCTCTCAAATTATTCCATGACCATCCGCCTCCAGATGGAGGTACGACTCTCCCTCCTCTCATTTCATCAGATAAAATATTTTGAATAATATTATCGGTTCTATAATCACCATTATATATAGAGGTAGTTGGAAACATTCTGTAAAAAGAATTAGTAAAAAGAATTAAGTCACTTTCTTTTTTAAAGAAGTTCTCACTTGTCACAGACGATATCGGATCTCTCTCTAAGAAATCTTCACTACAAGAACCCAAAAATCCTGCTGCCAAGAGTATGGCAAGTATTTTATATCTTTTCATATTAATTGTTTAGAAATTAAGTTGTACCCCAAAAGAGATAATTTTGGAGAATGGAAAACTTTGTGCATTAGTGCGCTTACGAGCAGAGTTTGGACTATTAAAGTCAAAAGAATTACTAGCTGCTTCAGGATCGATATAATCCGTTAAATTAGTAAATGTAAACAGGTTCTCTCCACTCACATAAATTCTTACTTTATCCATCTTTACTCTCTTTACTAGATCCTGTGGAAGAGAATATCCTAATGTAATATTCTTTAGACGTAAATAAGAAATATCTTGTAAGTAACGATCATTCTGTACACCTAACTGTCTATTACTTCCTAATGATGTATATCCTACTAGACGTGGAAAATAGGCATCTGTATTCTCTGGAGTCCAAATATCATTCGCTAAATCTTGACGAATAAATGAATTATAAGGTCTGTTATAAGGTCCCCAGAACATTCTACTATCCGTATCAGGATACCAATCTTGTTTTCCTACTCCTTGGAAGAATGCAGAAAAATCAATTCCTTTCCAATCAAATGCTAAACGGAAATTATACTGATACCTAGGAGCTGTATTTCCGATCTTACGCATATCTCCATGATTTTCTAAAGTATTTGCTCCTTCACTTACTATACCATCTCCATTTAAATCCTTAAACATAACATCTCCAGGTTGTAGTCCTCCATTAGCTATGATATGAGCAGATACACGAGATTGATCTGCATGATTAGCGATTTGCTCTGGACTAGAGAACAATCCTTCTACTGAATATCCCCAAATCTCTCCTAATTCCATACCTACATAATAATCTGTCAGTAACCCTGTAGGGTTATCAAAGCGCGTAATCTTGGTCTTAGAATCAGATAAACCTGCTGATACAGAATAATTAAAATCACTACCTGCTAATTTAAACGAATCATTATATCCCAAAGAGACTTCAAATCCTTTAGTTCTTAGATCAGCGGCATTTTCGCGTGGAGATTCTGTTCCTAATACACCTGGTAGTGTTCTACCTTTGGTTAACATCCCATCTATGTCCTTTTGAAAATAATCAAAACTAACATTCAGTTTATTTTGGAAAAAACCTAGATCAAAACCGATATCTGAAGTAGCTACTGTCTCCCAAGTAATGTCTCTCGGGTTTAAAGAAGGTGCTTGCATATACTCTAACAATGCTCCATCTAATGCATACCCCTTATCAATAGCTTTATTCAATGTTGGAATATAAGCATAAGCACCTATAGCTTGGTTACCTAACTCTCCATAAGAAGCACGTATCTTAAATTGGTTCCAAAAACCGAATGTGCGTTTAAAGAAAGGTTCATTCGCAACATTCCATCCCAAAGAAACAGAGGGAAAGAATTGCCATCTCTGTTCACTAGGGAATTTAGACGTCGCATCATATCGACCATTAAGCTCTAAAAGATACTTCCCTGCATAATCATAAGAGAATCGATAAAAATACCCTCTTAAAGCCCATTCATAAGCACTACCAACTACAGTAGGATTAGAAGATCCTAAACCTAGATTATCTAAATCATCAGAGATTAGGTTCTGAATACTCATGATTCTATTATCATTTTTAAAATATTCTTGGTTATATCCTGCCATGAAATCAAAATTATGATCTCCAAAGTCTAAACGATATTGTCCATAAATATTTAGAGCATTGTAATCCTCTATGGTCTCATTTACATTCAATTTATTCTCTCCAAAGTATTGAATCTGATTCGGAAGAATAGAATATGGAATTAAAGTAGAACGTTCGTTAATATCTCTAGTATTTTTCTTGTAAGCATAACTAGCGTGAACGTCTAAGTTTTTGAGTGGTTTAAAATGAAATGCATTAATCGTCGAAAACTCATCTCTTACAGCAGTTCTATTTGATTTACCATGTAGTAAAGACGCAAAATATCCATCTCCGATAGTGTAATTATTTAACTCAGTACGCCATAGCGCTCCTCCATCAGGATTCACTGGAACATAAGAAGGTAAAGCGTGTACCAACATTTCACTTGTCCATGGATCTCTCCATCCATACTGTGTTCCACCATGTACTAAGTCAGAAGATTTAAAATACTGATTGTTCGTACTAAAACTAATCCAATCATTAATTTTAATATCAAATTTAGCTCTTAAGTTATTTTTCTTATACTTATCATCCTGTACTTTCAATAATCCATCCGCAGAATAGTTTCTATACGAAAAATAACCTTTGACCTTTTCGCTTCCTCCAGAAATACTGATATCATTGATATAAGAATATCTCGTATCCTTCCAGAAGTAATTCCACCAATCTGTACTACCATAATGTACATATTGATCACGGCCATTTCTATTTTGGATTTCAACACGAGCTAATGCAGGATTCTCTGAGACTGCTTTTAATTGTTCATAATCGTATTCGTTATACCCTGTATAACTTCGCCCACTACCTGTAATAAAAGCTTGGTCAACAATCTTAGCCGCTAAATAAGGATCAGTTACAAAGTCCGTATTTTGCGTTTGAGAAAGTATATTCATCGTAGAGTTAACACTTACCTTTATTTCTCCTACACCTGGGTTCTTTGTTTTAACAAGCACTACCCCAAAGGCACCTCTAGCACCATATACTGCAGCGGCACCAGCATCCTTTAATACACTTATGCTTTCGATATCATCTGGATTAATATTAGAAAGGCTTCCTTCTACTCCATCAATTAATACTAACGGTCCACCTCCATTAACAGAGTTAAATCCCCTAATATTAATATTCGCTTCAGCATCTTCTTTACCACTTGAATTGGTAATGTTTAAACCTGGAGTAGTTCCTTGTAAAGCAGACACAGCGTTAGAAAGAGGCCTGTTTTTTAAAGCTCTAGTATCTACTTCTGTTACAGAGGTAGTAATATTCTGCTTCTTTTTGTCTCCATAACCAATAGCCACAAGAGTGATGTCTTCTAAATGTGTGTTGAATTGGTCATTCTTTACTGTAATTACCCCATTGGCATAATTCACTGTATACCCCGTCTGCATAGCGATTACTTCTAGTATATCCTGAAGTCTAGCAGCCTTGCCTTCATAGGCGATTAAAGGAGTCTCTTTTAAAGTAGAATCCTCAATGTTCACCTTAGCAGCAACTTTGCTCGCTAATTCTGTTACTACTTTTCCTAAAGTCTCATCCTGTTCTATGACAATAGAAATAAGAGGAGAACTTACTGGTGGTTTACTTTCTTGAGCGACAAGAAAACCTGAATAAAATAGGAATGCTATGTAGCAACAGACCTTAAATTTCTTCATAATTACAAATGTTTAGTTTTTATGTTCTAAACGTACTGCCAATCATTCTTTAGCTTGCATTGTAAAGAATTAAATAAACATTAAGTAATTACTACAAAACAACAATCCCTTAATCTATTTAAAACAATAAGATAACAATAGTAAAATGCCTATAAACTTAAATAAATCAAATATCACCTTAGGATTATTTCTTTTAAACTCTTTAAAAACATAACATTCAAATAGAGCATTATACTTTAACAAATAGTTGTATTTTCACTAATTAAATCAGTGTATTTATAAAGTAAATTATTGTGTTAAAGATGGTTCTCATTTTAAGTAAATAGATAAACCTTATGTCATGAAAGAGAATTAGAACTTTACTTCTATTTTATTGAAGATGCTTTCTTAAGTAATAGTGTAGGATTTGTAAAGGAATAAAGTGGGATTCTATTTACCTATGTTTAACCTTCCTTAAATATTAACCTTATAGTAACATTAAAAAGTTTAATCAATACTGCAATTTCATTGCGCAAAATGAGAAAGTCCCTAAAAAATTATTAACTTTCAATATTTACCCCTATCATTAATAAGAGATAACTGATTTTTTGTCACATCTGTTATATTATTAATAAATAACCCTCCTTAACCCTTTGATAACATACCAGTAACCTATAGGTCACAATCACAGAGGTACTTTGTCTCAATGAAAAAACACTATTTATCTATGAGAAAAAGTCTAGTTATTTTTTCTTCTTTATTATTACTTTCCTGTGGAGACAAGGATCATTCTATCAAGATGAAAGGTTCTGACACAGAGGTAAATTTAGCAGTAAACCTAGCAGAGAAATACACTCTAATAGATTCTGACTTTAGTATTGCTATTTCTGGTGGTGGTTCTGGTATTGGTATTACCTCTTTACTAAATGGTCAAGCTGACATCGCTAATTCTTCTCGCCCTTTATCAGACAAAGAGATTGCACAGTTCGAAAACAAGAATATAAAGCTTCGTACTGTCATATTTGCTGAAGATGCTACTGCCTTTGTAGTACATAAGGATCTACCTATAGAAGAAATAGATCTTGAAACTTTAGCTAAAATAATGAAAGGAGAAATCACCAATTGGAAAGAACTTACTTCTGTAGACTTACCTATTAATATCTATGGACGTCAGAGTAGCTCAGGTACACACTCCTTTATTAAGAAGAAGCTAAAGATAGAGTTTTCTAATGCAGCTAAAGAAATGACAGGAAATGCTCAAATCTTAGAAGGTATTAAAACGGACAAATCTGGGATAGGCTATGTAGGTGCAGGTTATATCTCTCACGAGACAGCTACTAATCCTACTGTAAAGATATTGAGTATTAAAGAAACTCCTACTTCACAAGCTTATTCTCCTATAGACTCCAATGCAATCAATAACAGTCTATACTTCTTCCAGAGACCACTGTATCAGTTCATCTTAGAAGATTCGTGGGAAAAGGTAAAACCATTCATTGACTTTGAAAACGGTGAGATCGGAAAACAACTGATCAAAGAACACGGTTATTATATAATAGAACGACCATAATATGAAATATAACGTTAGAATAGGATTAGATGTTACTTTTAAATACATCTTTAAAGCGACTGGTCTTTTAGTGCTTTGTTTATTAGGAGGAATATTAGCCATGTTAATATACAATTCTATTTCCTTCTTTATGGATGTAAAGCCCCTTGATTTTATCACAGGGATGGAATGGAATCCTACAGCAAAGAACCCTGTATATGGAATGCTCCCTCTTATACTAAGTACTACCATAGTAACCTTAGGAGCGATGCTTATCGCTATTCCTCTAGGAATTGGTACAGCTGCATTTATATCTGAATACGCTGGTACACGACTAAAGAATATTTTAAAACCAGCTATAGAAATGTTAGCTGCAGTTCCTTCAGTAGTTATTGGTTTCTTAGGAATTGTAGTGGTAAGCCCTGGCTTAGCTGATATGGCAGGTTTACCTAATGGTCTTAATGCCCTAAATGGAGCTATCTTACTAGCGATAATGGCACTACCTACTATTATTACGATTGCAGAAGATGCTATACATGCAGTACCAAAAACATATAAAGAAGCAAGCTATGGTGTAGGCGCTACTAAATGGCAGACTCTTCGCAAAGTAATCCTTCCCGCAGCAGCTCCAGGTATTATCTCGGCAGTCATGTTAGGAGTAGGTAGAGCCATCGGAGAGACCATGACTGTACTAATGGCAACAGGTAATGCGGCGTTAATACCTACTGGATTCTTTGATTCTGTAAAAACAATGACGGCGACTATCGCTATCGAAATGGGAGAAGTTCCTTATCAAACTACACACTACTATGGGTTATACGCTCTAGCGACAGTCTTGTTCTTCATGACACTTATCGCAAACCTAGTAGGAGAATATTTTATAAATAGATTAAGAAAATACCATGCAGCATAATAAACTAAAACTATCCTCTATCGTAGAATGGGGAACATTAGTAGGAACTACTCTTATCGTGTGCTTTTTCCTTGTTGTAATCATCCTAGAGATTGTGACAAAGGGAATAGGAAGTTTGTCTTGGGAGTTTATCTCTACTATTCCTAAAGAAGGAATGACTAAAGGAGGTATTCTTACACCGATTATAGGTACAGTGCTTATTACCCTTATCACGGCTTTATTCAGTATTCCATTCGGTGTATTCTGTGCGATCTACTTAAATGAATATGCAGAAAACAACTGGCTGACTAGAACGATTAGAGCAGCTATACGTAATTTATCAGGTGTTCCTTCTATTATCTATGGACTATTCGGATTAGCCTTATTTGTTCAAACATTATCTCTAGGAACTTCTTTACTAGCTGCTGGATTAACATTAGGACTATTATCACTTCCATATATTATCACAACTACAGAAGAGGCATTAATGCAAATACCAAATAGTACAAGAGAAGCAGCACTAGCAGTCGGAGCTACTAAATTTGAGACTATTAAAGATGTAGTGATTCCTTCTGCAGTACCAGGTATTCTAACAGGTGTAGTATTAACCCTATCAAGAGCAGCAGGAGAGACAGCTCCCATCTTATTCACAGGAGCTGCGTTTTATATCAGTGATACGAATGGATACCTAAACCAGGAGTTTATGGCTCTGCCTTATCACTTATATATGCTATCGACGCAACATCAGTCAATAGAAGAAGTAAGACCTATCGCTTATGGAACAGCATTAGTGTTGATTATCGTAGTGTTCCTATTAAACTTAAGCGCATTTTATATCCGTTATAAATTCAGAAAAAATGAAAACTAAATTATCTGCTGAGAACTTAAATATTAGCTTTGGAAGCAAACAAGTTTTAAAAAATGTAAGTGTAGAATTCGAAGAAAATAAAATAACTGCCCTTATCGGACCTTCTGGTTGTGGTAAGAGTACTTTACTAAGAAGCTTTAACCGTATGCACGACTTAGTTCCATATGCTAAAATAAATGGAACTATCAAGTTAGAAGATATGGATATCTATTCTAAGACTATACCTGTAACAGAGATTAGAAAGCGCATCGGGATGGTATTCCAAAAAGCGAATCCCTTTCCGAAAAGCATCTATGACAATATTGCTTATGGTCTAAAGATTAATAATCTACCTCATGATAAAAGTGTAATCGAAAAAGCATTAACGGAAGCCTTCTTATGGGATGAAGTAAAAGATGATTTAAAGATGCCAGCTCATCGCTTATCAGGAGGACAACAACAACGTCTGTGTATAGCAAGAGCTGTAGCACTTCGTCCGGAAGTAATCTTAATGGATGAACCGTGTTCTGCACTTGACCCTGTAAGTACAATTAAAATAGAGGAACTTATTCTTCATTTAAAAGAGAAATATACAATCGCTATTGTAACACATAATATGCAACAAGCACAGCGTATCGCTGATCAAACTTACTTTATGTATCTAGGTGAAGTAAAAGAAAGCGGTTTGACACAAGATATCTTTGAGAATCCTAAACACGAAATGACTAAGAATTATATCAACGGTGTTTTCGGATAAAAAATAAAAATGCCAAGTAGACCACTTACCTACTTCGTCATCAATAAGTCTGACTTATTAGAGTAAAAACGGATACCTTATAAGGGTATCCGTTTTTTTTATTTACAAGACTTCTGGATTAGCAATATAAAGTGGTGTACCCTTAATATAACTGACCACATTCTCGAAAGCTGTTCCGAAATATAATTCATAACTAGACTCTTCCACATACCCTATATGAGGTGTGCATACAACATTATCAAAATGTAGTAACTCATAATTAGTATCATAGATAGGCTCTTGCTCATAGACATCTACTCCGACTAATAGCTTCTGCCTACTCTGAAGCACATTAAACAATGCTCCGCGTTCGATTAATTTTGCTCCATTAGAATATCTTAACGTTGTGTCTTATTCTACTTATTCCTATATTGTCACCTCTATTCTAACTGACTTAAGTATGCTATTTACCCCTATAACGACTTCTTTAAAGAACAATAAACAAGTAACTATTCGCCTTGCAAGCTCAAATGATGCTAGTGCATTATTAGATCTTATCAAACAATACTTAGACACCTCAGAGTATATTCCTATTACTAGTAGTGATTTTAATAAGACTGTAGCAGAAATAGAAGCTTGGATTGAGAAACTAAATAGTACTGATAATTCTATAATGTTAGTGGCAGAACACAATGGGCAACTAATAGGAAATTTAGATCTTACAGGGCAGCATAGAAAGACACTACAGCATACGGCTGTATTAGGAATGGGAATATTACTAGAATGGAGAAACACAGGATTAGGAACAGCATTATTAAGTAGTGCTGTAGAATGGGCTAAAAGAAATAATACACTTGAGATACTCACATTAGAGGTATATACGGAGAATATGGCAGGAATAGCATTATACCGAAAACAAGGGTTTAAAGAATTAAGTATTATACCTAACTTTATTAAGGACAATGATAGGTACTATGATAATATGAGTATGTGGATAGCGTTGAGGTAGATACTATAGACCTCCATTTTCAATATACTTAAGGTTATACTCTTCTTTCATTGGAGTATTACCAAGCACGTCATATAAATCCGCTAACTCTTTATAAATATAGCAAGAGGACACTCCTATCTCCTCGCTAATCTTAAAAGCTTCTATAGCTTCATGAATACATTGTTCATCTCGATAAATATATCCTAAATCTTCAGCAATAGCTCCATAATTATCAGATTGCTTAAGACCTTCTTCTAATACCTCTATTCCTATTTTTGGATTTGATCTAACATAATACAACTCATAATCTCCATAGCACTCACTAGCTACCGAAGGAAGATACTGACTACTACTCGTCTCAATACATTCTAATACTGTCAATTGACCTAATACATTATTTTTAAGGGCTATTTCACTTATTCGTTCAGGAAGTATCATTCCTACATATACTTCAGCTATACCACTATTCGAAATCTCTAATCCTTTGACAAAAAAATTCCCTTCTTCATCTGGTAATACAGCATATTGAGTAGCTTCAACCTCCCACTCAAGCACATCTTCATTGTCTTTATTAACTACAACAAATACTTTTACTTCTGAATCAATATGTAACTCTCTTACTTTCATAATAAGTAGTTTTTATTCTATTATGGTCTATAAGGAATTTCATTAGGATTATCTTTAAAGTATTCCATAATAATTAGAAACTCTTTATCCGTCAGTAACAACGTTGATAAGTCGTGTCCTCCTGATATCAAGTAAAATCTCTCTTTTATAAAGTTAAACTTTAGTATAGCATTTACTTCCTTAAAGAAATTTCTTACTGAAGTATCCCAGATCAAGTCATTATCTAAATCATACTGTGTATATAAGTTAATTCTTTTATCGTTAATAATAATATCATGAGTATATTCATAATCATCTGCTACTTTTACCTCTAGTTCAAAAGCCCTTTTTCCAAGTATTGCATTTAATTGAGGAAGAAAGAAATCAAAGTTAAACTCTGCCATTTCCTCTGCATCAATATGAGCGAACTTATAGGTCTCATCATCGTGAATATAGAATGACTCGATAATATCTAACTCCAAGGAATTGATTAACTCAGGATTTGCATATTGAAGAAAACCATTCTCTATTAACTCGATTCCAAAGGGAGAAGGTTTAATGGATGGGGCTACTACCTTATTAGAGGTCCTACTTATCGTTCTAATCACGACACTTATAACCAACCATACTACTACACCATATAAAAGATAAGTATAATTCATTTTGAACCTATTTATTGTATAATATTTTATACGATTTGTCCATTCATCGTTAATTGATCATTAGTACTATATTGTCCAAAGCTATCTATACTACTAAATAATAGACAGAAAAATAAAAAACAAACTCTCATATTAAAAAACACTATACAATTCTTTCTTTTACATTACTTTACAGAAAAAACTATCTCTATCTTAGTAAAGATAATGAAAAACACTACTAACTAAACAATTATTATGAAGATACAGAATAAACTTATCTATCCGATTCTATTATATTTTTTATTATATACTGTTATTACAGCTACCTATTTGTCTTTAAGCTTTATTGACAATACAGAGTATCAATCAGTACTAGCCTCTGTTCCTTTAATTATTCTAAGTATCCTTTTTATCAAGAAACATACATTACCTATTCGCGTTTCTTTAAAACTAAACATAGACAGCAAGTCTAAGAAAAACCTAATCAAATACACTAGTCTGTTTGCTGTTATTTTTTTAGTAGTTAATAGTCTACAGATATTCTTATCAGATTCATCAGATATACATCATGAATACTTAGATCAGATTTGGTTCTTTATCCTGATATGTTTTCCAATAAAAGCTTTAGGAGAAGAGGTTTTATACAGAGGGCTAATCCAAAACTACATTGATAAATACATCAAACCTTCTACTAAAAGTATCAGTCCAGGTAACATCATCACGGCTGTACTAATGACTATTGCACACTTAGGCTTCTTTTATATTATGCTGTTACCTAATGCCATACTAGCTTTTGTACAAGTATTCGTTGTGTCCCTTTTCTTTGGGTATATCTCTAAGATTACTAATCGTAACATCTTATATTGTACTATAATCCATATATTCTTGAACTATATCCATGTAGCTGTACAGTGCTTTTATATCTCCTTTATTCTTTAACCTTACTACCCCACTTCTCAGATGCTGAAATAACACTAAACCTAAGAGTCGTAAACTCATAATGAAAGTCCTTTCGCTCTCTTTCTTTCATCGCATCTATATGACGGTTAGGTTCATCTACTTTGCCATGTCCCTTGACCATGTCTAACATATCTTTCTGTGTATTCCATAGAGAGAAAGTAGAGACTGTATGTGGAAAACCAATAGATGCTGTAGCAAATAGTACTCCTGGGTGATCCCGTACCAACATCTCTACTGGTCTTCCCCATTTAATAAACCTTGGTATTTGTAAGAACTTCATCCTAGCCACTGTAACTGCTACAACTGAAGCAGATTGGTCTTCACTAATACTCTCTAGCTCCTCTGGTACAAACCCTGAGACATTGCCCCATTGTCTAATTAATTTTAACTTGAAATACTCTCCTTTTGCAAGTGTTCTACCAACCTTATTATGGATTAAAAAATAATCTAATACACACTCATCTTCCCATTGGGCAAATATAACTACATGCCTAAATTTTAATCTGGATAGGGAAAAAATAGGAGAACCTAACACCATGCTAGACATTACTTCTATGTGTAATAAACCCTTTTGTCTCTTTAATCTATGTGAATTAAATAGCAATTTTAGTCTCATCCATAAAGATACTTTCACTAAGTGATAACTATATATAGTCATAGATTTAAACGTTTTATTACATTATCATTTGTACCCTACTTGTAATATAACGATATATATTTAAAAAAACATATCCTACAGTAAATAATGGTTAGATAATCACAACTGTGTTAATAATAAACGTAACTTACATATTCCTAAGCTATATCTATAAAGTCTCTTTAGAGAATACTCTTCTTATTATTTTAAATAGGGATTATTGTTCTTATCATGCTCTACCCATATAAGCTTGCTAGTATCATATCCAACTTCTTTAGCAATTTCTAAATACTTTACTTTCACATCTTCAGGCAAAGTTTTTTCTCTAGATAGAATCCATAAATAATCAAGATTCTTCCCTGCTATTAAAGCATATCGATAATCTTCATCTAAAGCAATGACATTATAACCAGAATAGAAAGGCCCAAAGAAACTAACTTTTAAAGCTGCTGTTCCTTTATCTTTTCTAAACTTTGCTACTCCTTTTGCTACAGACCACTCCTTCCCTACGTAATTATATCCACTATTAAGAACCTCTACATTCCCATCTTTATCTAGACTGTACTGAGCTGAAGTATTATTCAAATCTTTTTCAAATCGAAAGTCAAAACGCGCTATCTCATACCACGTTCCCAAATAACGGTCAACATCAAAATTAGTAACTGGCATAGCTTTCTCTGGAATATCACTATTATTACACGATATTAAGAAGGTTGCACAAAAGAATAATAAACTGAAACGGATAAAGTAATTCATAATTAGTACATTTTGAGTTTTATCAAAAATAAAAAAACTACTTTTAATACAACTATATTATTTAGAATTATTTTAAACAATATTTATTATTGAATAAAAAGGTCTATCTATATTAAGTTTTCATTCCTTTTTAAAATTTAATATCCTATCTATCATTTTTTTACCGATTTTTGAATTGTCAAAAAACAACAATAATCGAATCAAAAGCTCAGATCATGAAAAAAACCACACTTTTATTAGCAATGGCATTAATCGTTATGTCTTGTAACCAAAAGAACAAAGAAGAAAATAACCCCGAAATAACAACTGAACAAACCTCAACAAATGTTGAAGAAATAGACACACCTAAAGCTGGATTTAATATTGAAGATATAGCTTATAGCAAAGCAGATATAGGTACTTTCCCATTCTTTACCTTACCTAAAGGATTAAAAGAAATGAACAAACCATTTCAGAAAAACTTTGATGTATGTTACTTCCCTATTGATGGAGTAATGATTCCTATTGAAGGAAAACTGTATAAAACTAATGTAACTGCTGTAGCAGGGGAAGAGTTTTCTCAACGCTACTTTGAAAAAAGCTTAGAGGATTATTTAAATTCTATAGGAGCAGTAAAAGTTTTTGAAGGAGAAATCACAGGGGAAGAATATGAACGTTATAATAAACAAGATCCGAATAAAGGAGATGAAGGAGATATCGGATATACTGGAGAATTAATTAAACTTTATATTATCCGTACACATAATCAAGGAAACGTTTATATCCAATACACTGCTAATAATGCAGGTGGTAAGCTTAATATCTTACAAGAAGAAGCCCTACAGCAGACAATTACTAAAATTACAGCAGACGAAATAGTAAAAGACCTAACAGAGAAAGGTAAATCTATCTTATATATCAACTTTGATATCGATAAGTCTACACTTACTCAAGATGGAGAAAAAACAGTTGATGAAATAGCAGTTGCCTTAAAGAAAGATCCTTCTTTAAAGATTTCAATTGAAGGACATACAGACAATACAGGAGAAGCATCTCACAACAAAAAACTATCTACCGATAGAGCTAATGCAGTAATGAATGCTTTAATAAAACAAGGCATCGCTAAAGAGAAACTATCCGCTAAAGGTTTGGGTGCAGAGAATCCATTAGTTGCTAATGACTCGGACAGCAATAAGGCTAAGAACAGAAGAGTCGAATTAATTCGAGTAAAATAAGACTATATCAATAGTGCCCTCCTTTAAACATGCTCCAATAAGTTAGACACTTTTGGGGCATGTCTTAATGCATATGCTGCAGGTCGTTCTATCTGAATATCGTATTAAAATCATATTATATATTTGTATCATGTGTCCTAACAGAATATAATATGTAATTACCTATTTCTAATACATTAAAATATTCCCTTAAACGTAGGAGGACTAAACTTAATTCGCTTTCCTTCCCATTCTGTTATATTACCAGAACTATCCATAAAGGCAAACTCTATTTCATAATCATTATCTCTTTTAAAACTAAAAGCCCCTGAACACATACCATGCCCTACACTAATAGTATCTTTATAAGCAACTAAATAATAAGTAGTTTCTTCTTTTGTCTTTACATTTTTCATTGTAGTCTTTACTAAGAACTCTGAATCATCTTTGGCAGGATTAGAAAATATCACATTAGAAGAAGGACCACATCCATACATAACGTTTTCTTTCTTTTCTATCTTAGGCTTAGAAGCAACCACAGGTTTATCAGTATCTACAGTAGGCAATACCTTATACTTTATGGCTTCATATTCACCCGACTCTGTATTACGTCTTTCTAATTTGTCATGTTGAGGTAGATTATCAATTACTAAGGTATATTCAAGGCCTGCCTCTAACTCGTTCTCAGGCTTTAAGATAGCTTGTGTCAAATTAAAACTACCTACGTAAGTCTCTGTCACAATTAAAGGCACTATCTTATCCCCACTTTTAAGATATATGGGATATTCCTTATTAAGCGCTTTAATGATTGATTGACTGTCAGCATAGCCCTCTATCATAAAGATAGCGTTCTGATTAATGGTCGATCCATTAGGGAAAGTACTTAAGCCAAACGATCCATATTTTGCATAAACAGACATCATGCTAAACAAAGCGATAAGTAAGGTTAAAACTTGTTTCATATTATTACTCTTTATTAATACCTTATCTAAGATAATCTATTCTTATAAAAATTATAGCTAGTAAGCATAAAAAAGCCTATATCAATAGTAATCCCTTTGATATAGGCTTTATATTTTATGTCCAAAAACTACTTCTTATTAGCCATTTGGTTCACTATTTCTTTTAGAAGTGTTTTTCGCTTAACAGCTGCTTCCTGTTCTTTCTTCTTCTTTTTGTCTATTTTATCCTTGACAGCCTTTCTATTGGCAGGTGTATTTCTTCCCATTGTTATCTGTATTACTATATACTTTAGTGCAAAGTTATCATACTCCTATCAATCAGCATTACTTCCATCAGTAATAAATATGATTTAATTAAAAATCTTTTTCTATAGGATTACTACTTAAGATCAGTTTCTGTTTCATCCCTGCTGGATATTGATCTATATTTTTTGCATTTCCAGGATTTAACTCTATCAGTAAATCTACAGCTGTTTTATTATAAAAAACCTTATCTGCTTTCTTAGCTTGTTTTTTAGACACCTCTTCATAATTAGCTAATCCATCTAAAGCATCCTTAGCTAATTTTATATTTTGGCTGTTGGTAAATTCAAAAGCGTACTCTCCTGCCGCATCCCATGCCTTAACTACAAACCCCGGTAGATTATTAAACTTATAAGGGCCATTTAAGGCAGGAATGTCTGTTGTAAATAAAGCATACCACACACGTCCACCGTAGCTTGTTGTAGCCTCTTGTACCTTATATCCCTCCCATTGAGTTACTTCAGGAGCAATTGTCCATTTGATACTATTTTTATCCTCTTTATAATAATACTTTTGTCTATTTTGTTCAAGATAAAACTTATTTTCATCAGCATTACTATATATAGACCAAGCAAAACCAGATTTAAACTGCCTTAGTTTATTCATTATATCCATTCTAGACAATGATTTATCTGTCTTCGAGATTGTCATAAACTCACTTCGCTGTAGGCTTCCATAATCAGTAAAACGAGAGTTACTTTGATTAATATCTAGAATAGCTACCCCTTCCGTTATCTGATCTGTTTTTTGAGGATCCTTTAAGATTTTTGTGCTATAAAAGAATCTACTGACAGCAATAGAATCATTAGACTCTTGTGCAAAAGTGTTACCTACCAATGCTAAGGTTAAAATAAGACAAAGTTTTTTCATGATAAATATTTAGTTTTTTTAAGTGTTTGTTACTAGACTAGTAAACATATAAAAAAACTTCTAATTACCTCCTAAATATTTAATATTGATTTTATTGCCTTGATAACAATCTAGAACTAATCTCCATCTGTCATTAAGAAATAGACTGTTAATAATCAGTAAACTCCCCCTAAAATACAAAAGAGGATAAGCTTTACTTATCCTCTTTTGAGTTATATTATTCTATCCCAAACTGTCCCTTAGAATAAACTCTTGCTTTACCAGCTACGATTACCCTTTCGGCTTTATTTTCACAGTATAACTCACCACCTCTTTCTGATATTTGCTTTGCAAAAAGTATATGCTTGCCTAATCGTGATGACCAGAATGGAATAAGAGAACAATGTGCTGATCCAGTTACGGGATCCTCAAGAATAGTAGACTGAGGTGTGAAATATCTAGAAACAAAATCACTCTCTACCCCTGTTGATGTTACCACCACACCCCCTGGGTCTAGGTTGATTAAATCTAATACAGATTGATTCACTTTAATATTCTTTATCTCTTCCTCTGACTCATAGACTAAGATATAATCTCTAGATTTAAAAACTTCTTTAGGCTGTATATTAAGTGATTTAGCAATAACATCAGGTAATGATGAAGCCTCTGGCATTCTTGAAGGAAAATCCATATAGTACATTCCGTCCTTAACCTCTACGATTAGCTCACCACTTTTGGTGTCAAATACAATTCTGTCCTTTGGATAGTTTAATATACTAGATAGACAGTGTGCTGTAGCCAATGTAGCATGACCACATAAGTCCATTTCTATCTCAGGAGTAAACCATCTCAAATGAATACTATCTCCGTTATCAATAAAGAATGCTGTCTCTGCAACCGCATTCTCTCTTGTTATTTTAAATAATACCTCGTCAGGTAACCAACTTTTTAAGGGTACAACACAAGCTGGGTTTCCATGAAAAATATGTTCTGTAAAGGCATCTATTTGATATAATTCTAATGTCATTATCTACTTTTTAAAATATTATATTGTTTCTATAAATTGTACGTAAGGAATTACACTGTTTTTGATGGTTTCTACTGAGCTATCCTGCTCTATACCATAGTATGCATAGAATCCTTGATAGTCAGCCTTAATGTAATTAAAGGTTACTTCAAAAGGGGCTAACAGTTGTTCTAGAGTATATTTATACTTTCCATCTGCACTATATTCCTGCTCATCAATCCCAGCTGTTATAGCTAATCCTATTTTCTTATTACTCATCTTATAACCACTCTGACTACCATAAGCCCAACCATAAGTCAGTACTTCATCTAACCACGTTTTAAACAAAGGAGGACAATTAAACCAGTAAAAGGGAAATTGAAATACAATATGATCATAGGATTCTATCAATTCCTGTTCTTTTTGAATATCAAGTATTCCGTCAGGATATTCACTGTGTAAATTATGAATAAAGTATCGTTCAGGAGATTGTTCTAACTCCTTTAACCATAACTTATTTACAATAGATTCTCCAAAATTAGGATGGATTAAGATCACTAATGTACGCATCATTTCTTAGCATTAATCGTTATTACTACTGCAAAAATAGGGAGTTCAAACAGCTTTTTGTACCTTAGCGCCCAATTGTTAGATACTATCAAAAAAGTAAGTATGACCAAAATTAAGGAGACTTCTACTCACTTCGAAAACAAAAAAGCCCTTGAAAATGAATGTAATGAGGTATATGCCACAAGTATAATTGGAGGGCAATGGACGATGGCTATTTGTTGTTATTTACTTGAAGGGAAGATGCGTTTTGGAGAGATTAAAAAGGTATTACCAAATATTACAGAAAGAGTGCTTACTCTTCAACTACGCAAATTAGAAGAGAATAAGGTTATTATCCGCACTATATATCCAGAAGTTCCGCCACGAGTAGAATACGAACTTACACCTATAGGTCTAAAACTAGCTCCCATTATTAAAGCTCTAGGCAAATGGGGAGCTGAGCATAAAAACCTTGAAGAAGAAACTAAATAAACATAGCAAGTTATTTCTCTTGTCTAGATTCTATCTCTTTTCTAATATTTTTAGCAGTAGTGAATAAGTTTATCACAATTGGCAAAAGTGCAAAAGGAACAGCTATTAAAGCATTGAAGCCTTTTGTCAAAGCTCTATATCCCAAGAACACCAAGAGAACAAGAAGCATCCCTACCAATAAACCAGCTAATACTTTTGACTGTTTTTCTTTTTGTTTTAATTCTTCAGTAGTGTAATTTGTGTAATCTGCCTTATTCATCTTTTTTAGTATTTAATATCTTATCTAGCTAATAAGTAGTTCAATATAATAATTTGTTACACTCTTTTTAAAGTATTCAATTAAAATAACTATCTATAAAAGAATATCCTAACTACAAACAAACACTTTACATAACAACCAATAAAACACACCATATCAATAACTAACACATTACTTACCAATAAACTTAGAATCACTTAAAGTAGACATAAAAGCAATTAAAGCTTCTTTCTCTGCTTCACTAAGTGCGATACGATTGTTTGCCTCTTTGAAAATAGGGTCTAAGTTATCTGCATCTAATACTCCTCTATCAAAGTAATCCAACACCTCTTTTAAAGAGCTAAACTGCCCAAAGCTTCCATAAGGTGCAGTATATTCAATATTTCGAAGAGAAGGTACCCTAAAGCTCATATAGTCTTTTAAATCACCCGTTACCCTAGCTCTCCCTGCTTCATTACTATCGAGATTGATAGGAAAACCAATATTTCTAAAACTTTGATCTGTAAAAAGTGCTCCACTATGGCAGCTACTGCACTTCTGAGTAAACACCTTGTACCCATAAGCCTCTTGACTAGTAAATTTCTCTTGTCCTAACTGAACACGATCGTACTTACTATCAGCAGAGATCAGCGTATACTCATACTGAGCGATACTCTTATATATTCTCTCTGGAGTCATAGACTCATCTCCATAAGCTTTTTTAAACAGCTTTTTATACTCTATATCAGTTCCTATTTTATCTAGTACTTCTACGATAGAAGAGTTCATTTCTTCATGTGTAATAATAGGCACGATAGGTTGATTCTCTAATTGAAGTTTACTACCATCCCAATTGTAATATTTCATAAAGAGTAAGTTCTGAATAGGAGGCGCATTGCGAAGCCCTACCCTTCCTTCTATACCTATCGCTTGAGCGTGATGATCTGCATAAGCAGATTCTTGTATATGACAGCTAGAACAGGAGATTGTATTATCCTTGCTCAACCTTGGATCTGTAAACAGTTTTTCTCCTAATTCAACTCCATACTTTGTAGGTTTATTTTTTAAAGCAGCGGAGTTCCACTCTGGAAAACTAGTAGGAATTCCTAACTCTATCTCTGGATTGTCAATCACAATATCTTCATACTCATCCTTATTACAAGAGATTAAGCACAGTAGAAGTAATAGTACACTTATTTTTGTTGTTGTTTTCATTTGTAATAGCAATTATATAAAACCCTTTAGAAGACAAAGAGCTGTTATGTAGATAACAGCTCTTCTATACTTGTACTTCTTATTTTACACTGATAATAGAGAACATTCCAGTAACATCACTCGTTCCATTTCCTCCTAAATTATCTACAAACTTCACCATCTGTACTGCTGTATGAATATTAGGTGTAGCATTATCATTTGGCCCTTTACCTGTACTTAATTTAATTGTATTCGATTTCCCTGTTAATAGTTTATCAAAGTCAGCTTTAATCTTAATCGTTGGCGCAGAACTTCCCACCACTGCATGCGTTGGTAAGTTTAAGACTACCTCTCTATACGCATCTACACCTTGTATTAGTTCACCATTATCTCCATCATCTAGAGTACTTCCTGTGTGTATAGACATCTGCTTTTTATCAGCATCATAGAATCCTTCTATCTTAGTAAAACGATATCCTGTTCCCCATTCCCACATCATCTCAGTATCATTAGCTCCAGCGTTAGCATAAAAAACAGGAAACTTAATTTGATCAAGAACATTTAGATCACTGCGTACACCTAGACCAAATTTGATTTGTTTATACTCTCCTCTAGGGATATTAGTTAATAAGTAATTTAATGTCTCTGTCTTCGCTTGGTTAACAACAGTTGCTCCTTTATCTAAATCATTCACATGATAAGGAATCTCTTTTCCATCATTTTTAATTAGACGAATATTACTAATCACATATTTTAATTCAGAAAATTGATGTTCTTGCCCCTCTGCAGATTTATTAACAGTAGCAGAAGAAGAACTAGCATCACCTAGAACAATTACTTTATCCTTGAATGTATTTGTAAACTCTAAAGTCACATTATTAGCAACAGCGTTACTATCATCATTAGAACAAGAAACAACAGCTAATGAAGCTGCAAATAGTAAAAAGCTCTTTGTTAAATTTTTCATTTGTCTTATTTATTAGGTTTTATTTTTAAAAGTTTATTTTTAGAGACGTGAATACATTACGTCCCATCCTAGGGATATTACCCCAATCTGCATAAGTACTATAGTACTCATTAAGTAAATTCTCTGCTCCTACTTGAAACACTGTTTTAAAGTTTTTGATATAAAAAGTGTAATCAACTGAAGCATTCCAAATCGTGTATGATGGAGTCAAACTCTCTCCGTATTCTGGACTAAAATCTCGTTGTTTCGCATCACCATTGATAGAAGTCTGTATACTAAAATCTCTGAATAGATAGTGTAAAGACGTCTGATAACTAAATGGTCTAATGAAAGGCAAGTTTCCCTTCTCGTTATCTTGACCTCTAGCATACGTCACACCACCTTTCCAATGCAAATCATCCATGATGTGATAGTCTGCATTAAGAGCGAAGTTAAATAGCGTAGCGTAGTCTAAAGAGGTATATCCTTTTACACCAACTGACTGATAATTCATCGGACTACCTAAGCTCAATATTCTTCCGATAACATAATTCTTGATATAGAAGTAATTCACCTTAGCTTGTAGTGAAAATTTATCTCCTTTATACCCAACACTTGCATTTAACTCATTAGAAATCTCATTTTTTAAATTAGGATTTCCGATGTAGTCATAGCGATCATAACTATTGTAGATATAATATCCATAAGCTTCCGACACAGAAGGCGCTCTATGCCCATATCCTACACCAACAGAGAAATTAAATCGATTAATATCCATTTCATAGCTAGTGTGTAGACTTGGTAAGAACCTTGTCTTCTCTTGTGGGCTACCTGGATGAAAAATCCAGTTAAACTCTATATACTTTGAGTAATTATAGTTTATTCCTGCTGACCCTCCGAAATTCAGTCTATGATCATCAGAGAACTCTATCGTATTATTCAATGATACCCCTGCATAAGTCGTCGTTACCCATGGCCAACTATACGCAAACATTGTTTGTTTAGAGCGATCCTGTGGGTACATACGCATTTCTGCAATCGAGAGATTATTATAAGCGTTCAATTGTAATTCAGAAGAATACTTTCCACTTTTAAAGTTTGCTTTAGACAGTAACCCGTAAGTAGTACTCCAGCCTGGCATATCCATATGCACCAAATTCTCTGGACGTGTAGTATCATCCATATAATGCTCTATCGCATTAAAATAAGCCTTGGTATCCCAAACACGTATAAATTTGTCCTCAAATAGCTGTTTATAGGATACAGAAGTAATCAATGCACGAGAAAGCCATAAGTCCATTGGTAAAGCAGGGAAACCAACATCTTTAGCAACGTCAAAAATAACATCTGCTCGCAATGAAGATAAACCACCTGTCTTATAAGCCAATCCTAAAGCTGTATTAAATTTTTTGTACTGTGAGTGCTTTACCTCATCGTTATTTCCATCTTTATAATTACTAGCTTCCCGATAAGCAATACTAGCGTCACCAGCTAGTTTTTCACTTGAGAACGAAACATTACCAAGATTAAAGAACTGTTTATTATTAAACTCGAACCCACTTTGATAGGCTCCAGTCCATACCTGCCCTATCCCAAAGGCTGTAGTTTTTCGTTTAAGATCAATACTCCCAGCCACAGTAGCTCCATGCATTCCTCCTTCTTGCCCAGATTTAATATCTATAGTAGATAGATTATTACTCTCTACATAAGAAGTAACAGGGTCCATCTTATCTGTACATGCACCAAAAATATGCATCCCATCAATAGTCAAGGTAGAGCGTTCTGTACTCATATTATTCAGCATAGGCTCCCATGCATAAGCCCCTCTTTTGATAAAACTTATTTGTTCTGAAGAAGCCAAAAACTCATCGACAGACACAGCCATTTTCATCTCTGTCTCTATTCTCTTCTTCGCTTGAACTAGCATAGAGATTTCGTCTAATACAGTTGGTATACTATCTTGTAGGCCTTTATTATCTTGTGCTACACTCGCTGTTGTAACCCCTAAGATTAATATGGTAATAAAAGGTTTCATAATAATTAAAATAAAGTATCTATATGTAGTTCACTTTTCTTTCCTTCTACACCTGGTGTAAAGTCACTAGGTACAGTAGTTCCCTTTAGAATACGACCATGTTGGTTTAGCATAATAAAATTCAATGTCCAGTTACCTGTCATTGTATAGTTCACTACACCATAATAGAACTTATCCTCACGTTGTACTAGATCTTTATTATTAGGAGAAGAGTGATTCCCCATCGAAGGTTCAGGCATTCTAGGATCTAGTAATAAGGTATAATTATCAACTACCGTATAAGCATCTTTTAAACTACTGTTTCCAGCATTAAGTTTATATATTCCGGCTACAAGTTCGTTTTCTGCTACCTTTGGTTTTATAGGTGCTACTAATGCTATAATATAATCCTCCTTGTCAATCCCTCTAAAAGAAGTCATATTAAGATTCTTATTGTTTTGCTTTTCAACGAAAACAAGCTGACTCGCTTTTATACTTTGATTTTTGTCCTTAAATGCAATCTCCACTTTCCAGTCACCTTGAGTATTCTCTTGCGTAAAAACAGAAAAACCTTTATAGACTTTCTCTCCTTTATCATACACCAGATCATATAGATTAGGGCATGACTCTATCTTCCCTTCTGCAGTAGTATAGATAGGTAAGAATGTCACTTTTGCATTCTCTACGACTTGCTTTGTAGTTGCATCAGTGATTTTTAATCTTACTTCATTATACCCTTTGTACAGATGTCCATTAAGGGCTTCTAGGCTTATTGTATAGTTGTCTTTTTGGATTGAGACTACTTCCTTAAATTCATTATGCTCAGGATTCGTAATATTACTTTCTGATTCATAATCTGTTTTATCAATAGTACAAGCTGTAGTAAACAGAAACAGTACTACTATCCACGTTAAGATTCTCATTGTTACATAAAAGTGTGTACATGACTAGGCGAATCTGTATGATTCTTTTTTATAGATCAAATCATACACCTGATCTTTTAACCCAAAATCAGTGTACAGCATTAAGGACATCATCAAGTATATTGACAATATCATCGGTTAAACTATTTTACTTATTTTACCCCAAAAGCATACAGTAGATGCTTGCCATCATAGAGATATAGACATCGTATTTCTAAGTAGATATAGAAACTCTCCTATAAAATCACTTAGCACCATGCAGTACATACTACAAAAGATACAACTGATTATACTGGCGTATACAGATCAATGTACTATACCAATATATGATCCACTATACATGAAACGGGATATGATTACTTACTATCTAGACCAACAATCACGTTAGATATAGAAACAAATAATCTACTAAAAGTCAATAGTTTATTAGACAGGAGGTCTAAAAAGGAAATCGTTGAAAGTATAAGTATATACACTATCAAGGCTAAAGAACGCCTTAAACGTATAATTCTTAAATAAATGAATAGATGTGTTATTTACAATATCTTGAAAATAAACCAGCTGTATTTCTGCCGAAGCAAAATTGCTTTTACTTTTATCTTTACCTGTATCAGAAGCATTAGCCATCTCTTTAGATAGATGACACATTCCATTACATTCTAGCTCTGGCTTATCTCTGTTCACACAAAGTTCATCCTTGATATAATCATATAGCACCACATATTCAACAACCGGAAGTACTGGTTTGAATAACATGAATAGGGATAATATGACGATTGCAAATTTCACGAGTACAAAATTCTGACTATTTTTTCAATCTACAAAATCTAGGATTGTTTATATAAATCAATAGCCTAAAAATGTAAATAGAAGTCCCCTGTTTTCGGAGGAATAAGGTATGATCCTATTTCACCTACTCGATAGATATTCAAAATATAAATGAACTGAATACCACCTCTATTCTAATTAAAAAAGAATATAATTAGATATATTTGAAGTTAAATAGGTTCTTGTGATAATTTAGTCTACTATAGCTATAGGAGGTTAATAATCTATTTTCCTTGCACTTTCTAGGAGTTTGCTTGCAGTTTCCTTGGGGTTTCCTTGCCTAGAAGGCTGTTTTGTCGAAGAAACCTGCAAGAATACCCCTAGCAATCCTCAAGCAAAGCAATAGAAAACCTTTTAATATTAGTACTAACTTATCACTAAACTATATTACCTTATTTAATACATTATAAATATGATAGACACACCATTTAGCATAAAAGTCTCTAACCTTCATTGGTTAAACAATATAGATGATGAGTCTGATCTATGTGCACATGGAGATGTATTCCTTAAGATTGGAGATGAAGTAATATCTAACGACCTTACCCAAGGGGTTACTGTCTCTGCTACTGCTCTTTATCTATTAAGAAGTCTAACCGAAGACCTAAATGAGTCTAATCATGATAGCCAGCTGATACCATGCTGTGGTTTTTTAATGTATTTTGATGAACAGGAACGCCTTGTTATAGGGGGATGTCCTACTGGAATAGATTGGACTATAGAACATCTACCACATCATAAAGTAAGGCATATATCTGAAAATGGAACGGAAGCTATAATAGATAAAAATGAATACCAAAAGATAGTCTATACTTTCGTAGATGAAATCGAAAACTTCTATAAAAACAGTAGTCCTAAAAAGCTTCCAACTAATGATCTAGAAAAAGATACTTACTTAGCATTATGGAAAGAATGGCGAAAATTAAGAGATAATATATAAAACCACATTACACTAAACAGACACCCCTCCATTGATAGAAATCTATGGAGGGGTGTCTATAATAACTTATGGAGGTATATATTGTCCCTTATTTCTTTTCTTTCTCTCCTTTATGATTATAAGTACCGTCACTTAAGCCCATCGTTCTCTTTCCAAAATTACTTGATGAAGAGTAACTTCTATTCACAAACTTAGATACTTTCTCATTTTTTAAATTAATTAAACCTAAAGCATCATTTAAATATACAGGCGCTATCCCATAAGAAAAAGGTCCTTTAACGTCATCATACATAAATGGAATAACAGTCTTATTATGTATATCTACAAAGCCCCACTTCTCATTCTGCTTGACAGCAAATAATAAATCGCTTGGCAATAAATCAGTCATATCGTCAAAAGCCTTTACATCATCATACTGAATAGGTACAACAATCTTTCCTTCTGTATTCATAAAGCCAAATTTATTATTCTTCTCTACAACGAAATATCCTTTTTCAGCAGTTCGAACTTTATCTACATTAGCGATTTTCTGTGGTGCTAGGGTGTTCTTATTTAGTAGATAATATGAAGCATTCGATTCGATTAAAGTGAAATTATACTTATTATTCATCTCATAGTTATCTACCTTCATGATTTTTTTATTCGTTGGATCTACTAATTCCCATGGAGATTCATCATCCTCTTTTATGACTATAAAATTATTGACTAGATTATCCACTTTATAATAAGTAAGGGGTTGCATCTCTAATTTATCATTCAAATAAAAGTATTGTCTGTTTGTTCTAAAATAACAATCATTAATAAAAGTATAAGTGCCTGCAAACTCTTTTACTAATTTTAGATCTTTATTGTATATCAATGTTTTATCATCTTTATAGTCAATAAAGCGAGTACTAGGCATACTATTACTCAATGTCATGGTTATATCTCTTTGATAAGTTTCACTCCCCTTATAAAGAACTATTTTATCTATAGGCTCTCCAAACTCATAATATAGATAAGTAACCTGCTCCGATTTTTTATAATCAGTTGATAATTGCTTCTCTAATGCGTCCATTTTAGCTCCTATATCCTTTTTGAATTGAGAATGTTCCATATTGATATTCTCTTCAGAAAGTGCTAGAATCTCTCCAATTTTCTTTATACAAAGCTGTAAAAAAAGATCAAACTGATCTGGATGTATACCAGATCGTTGAAATCTATAGCTCTTTACACGTCTTTTATCTTTTAAGATTGCTTGAATATCATCAAACTCTAATTGATTAGAGGAAGTCTTAAGCAGTACACTTTTATCTGATACTTCCACTACCTCTATATCTACTCCATCATATTTCACTTTTTGATGAACTGTAGCAGGAAGTACGATACTATCTAGTTTTTTCATGGTAGAAAAAGGAATCCTAATATCTATCTTATCTACAGCCTTAGTAAGTCCTAGCTCAGTAGTGAAATGTGTATTCACATCCTTCTTCACCTCCATATTCTGTGTTGTACCATCGTAATAATACACCTTTTCTACATAGACAGGAGCCTTAATATCATCTAGAGACTTATAGATGGCAGGGTCTTTTATAAGTTGTATTGTCACAGCGTCTCCTGCTATAAAATCTATAAACTGAATATTAGCTTGGATTAATAGATCGATATTAGCATCATACTCCTGTTGATTAAAAGCTAGTTTTAAGGGAGCGACTACAGTAGGTTTACTTGGTTTATCATTGCTTTTGCTAAATAATCTTACAAACCGATTAAGGTCTTCTAAATCACTTTTAAGTAAATCAATATACTCTTGATTGGTAGCAGTAGCCTTATACTTTTTTATATCAACTTGTGCTGTTGCTACCTGCGTGATTAAAAAAAGTATACATATATTTAGGTATGTTTTCATCGGATAATTTTTAATTCGTCTGTATTCTGATCTATGTAAAACATAAAGGATATATTCTCTATATAACTTAGACCAACTGCTTTTAAATATGAAGTTTTATCTAGCGCTTCTAAGTAAGCTAATTTTCCATCATTACTGATATGCAGTTTGGTTTGTTGTGCGGTTACAACCTTCAAAGATTGTTCTAGCATATATTCCATATTGTCATAGTCATGATATGATTTTTGTTCAGTACTATTATAGTTATACGTATATTTTTCTAAGAACGAATCATATAGTAGTTGGGTAATCTGATTAAGATTTTTATCTAATATCAGGGCTGCGTACTCTGCATAGAACTGTTTGATTCGCTTTTCGAGATTCTTTTCTTTGCGAAGGTTTTTTCCCTTAGACCATCCTGTAACTTTATAATCCACTAAAGGTTTTAGTTGATGATTAAATCTAATATCTTTCTTTGTATAATCATTTGTACCATAATAATGATGGTATTGTATTTGGCGATTTTCTACAATGGTATCTATTAGATAAACTTGATTGTTAAACAGATCTATAGTTTCTATAATATCACCTTTTCTATTGACATATTCGATAGCTACACTAGCATTTGATTTTTTAGGAATATGCGTCATGATATTACCTTTATCATCAATACCAGGTGTGAAGGCAAAGGACAAGTCAATAGGTGTCTCTGGATTTAGGATATATGGGTTAAGTACAATAGTTTCATAACACGAATACTTATCTTTCTCGTTTTTTGACAATATAGGGATACCATTTACTAAAACACTAGGTACAACATTATTACAGTTTACATACAACTGACAAATAAGCCCCTCTTTATTTATCATTAATTCATCTGATAAATTAGCAATAGGGTTATCAACTACTCTTGAGAAAGTGATTTGCATTCTTCCCTTGGTATCCTCCGTTATTTCTTCTTTCGTTTTTGCTTTTACTGTAAGCTCAATAGTAAAGTTACGAGTAGCAACCTTATAAATAAGCTCATAATACATTTCCTCAACTGTTAAGTTATTTGGATATACTTTTTCTAAATAGTCAATTAATTTAGTAGTTGTATTTTTAACTGAAGTATCAATAGAACACATAAAGTAATCTTTATAAAAATATACCTCCTTAATAGGTATATTATTCCACTGCCCTTTATCATTAGACTTAAAGTAACTGTTATTATGATCAAAAGTATTCGTTTCATACAGTTTCTTATAACTATCCAATGTTGTAATCTTATCTAGTATAACGGGTGACTGAGCCATTATAGAAGAAGGAAGTAACAAGATGAATATTAAGACTATTGAATTAATAGTCTTAATAAATATATGAAAAATATTCATTTATAAAATATGTTAATAAAGATGCTAATTTAAGAATAAAATTAACATTACTACTATAATTATTAATACTTTCGCATCGATTATAGTACCTTATAATAGGTGCTTTATTAAATTAAAGACTTAATGAAACAATTTCTTCAAAGAAAAGATATACAGATTTCAAGCAAACGATACTTTATCGATGCTATGGGGGCTATGGCCTACGGGTTATTCGCTACTCTACTAGTAGGAACTATTCTAAAGACGATAGGAGAAGAATTTGGTATTTCGTTTTTAAAGGAGGTCGTTTGGCCATTTGCGAACCAGGCGACAGGCCCTGTAATCGCATTAGCCATTGCCTATAGCTTAAGAGCGCCACAACTAGTGTTATTCTCATCTGCAGTGGTAGGTGTAGCAGCGTATCAATTAGGTGGTCCATTAGGTGTGTTTATCGCAACTATTATTGCTGTAGAAATCGGGAAAGCCGTAGCAGGTGAAACAAGGATAGATATAGTGATAACTCCAATAGTCACGGTTTTAGTAGGAGTAGCTTTAGCACAATGGATTGGCCCTAGTGTTAATCAGTTGATGCAATGGATTGGACAGGTTATCATCTTTTCTACAGAGGCTAATCCTCTAATCATGGGTATGGTTATCGCTGTGGTAGTGGGTATGGTTCTAACCTTACCGATCTCTTCAGCAGCTTTATGCCTGATGTTACAACTAGATGGGCTGGCAGCAGGAGCAGCGACCATAGGTTGCTGTACTCAAATGATAGGTTTTGCGACTATCAGTTATAAAGATAATGGGCTAAAGGGAGTACTAGCACAGGGTATCGGTACTAGTATGTTACAAGTCCCTAATATTTATAAGAATTGGAAGATATGGATTCCACCAACCTTAGCCTCTGCTATTTTAGGTCCAATAGCTATTTTGTTCTTTGATATGCAAAATACGGCATTAGAATCAGGTATGGGAAGCTGTGGATTAGTCGGTCAGATAGGAACCTTTAATGCCATGAAAGAGGCCTACTCTACTTCCTACATTATATTGGCTATACTAGGTTTACAGATTATATTACCTATGATTTTGTCATACCTAATCTACTATATCATGAAAAAGAAACAGTGGATAAAAGATGGTGATATGAAAATATTTTAATCTAAGAATAATGTACTATACACAAGGAGAATACCATCTACCTCTACTCTATTTTGTGTAGGAAAGTAAATATATAAAGAAGCTGCTTCAATAGATCTATTGAAGCAGCTTCTTTCGTATAAATATCATATTATCTCAAGTCTCAATATAAATTAATCAATACCTAGACTATCTTCTATTATTAATTTAATCGTTCATTTTGTTCTTTTGAAATTACATTCTTTATTCTCTTATTTCCTAATGTATATCTCATACTTATAAAATAGCTCTTAAAATATTCTTGCTTTTTATTAAAGCTATAAGCAGAATTACTAAACCTCATATTAGTATCTGGCTTCAATAAGTCATACGCTCCGATACTTACGTAAAAATCATTAAACGATCTTCCTAAATCAAGGTTAAGAGAGTGTTGAGCATTCACTTTACCGAATATATCCTCGAAGCCATTGTCATAACCGTAAGTTAAGGTTAAAACAGTGTTCTTTTTCTTGTCAAAAAACAGGTTGTTTTTAATGTTGAAATAAAAGTTTGTATTGTCAATTTTTACTGGAATATTATTATACTCTCCTCTAACTTTATACATCTCTAAAGACATACTAAACGAAAAACTCCAATGGTTCTTAAAGAGATTCTTATTAAAATAGAAATTACCTCCATACCCGTCTCCGTTTCCAAAATTATCTATCGTATTCACAATGACATTATCAATTACAGCATCAAAATTATTAAATAGATTATGGGTCTTCGCATAACCTAATTCTAAATTATAATCATCAAAAAAGGTATAAGTCAAGCCTACAAATGATTTTTTAGTATTTTTAAGGTAAGGGTTATTCACCCTAATTGAATTCGGTGAGTTTATATATATAAACGGATTAAGATTGCTATAAGGAGTACGAGTTATAGAACTAGCAAAATTTAGAGTCAATTGGTGCTCGTCATTTATTCCATACAAAAGGGCTAAAGATGGAAACAAGTTTGAATTACTTATTTTTACAGTTTCAGAATCTGATTTTAAAGTACCTTTTGCTGATAAATATTCATAACGCAAACCAATAAGCAAACCAAAAGATTCTGAAAACAACTTACGGTAATTCGCGAATAAAGCAAAGTAGTCTTCTTTATATTTAAACAC
Source organism: Myroides odoratimimus (assembly GCF_001485415.1). Taxonomy (GTDB): domain Bacteria; phylum Bacteroidota; class Bacteroidia; order Flavobacteriales; family Flavobacteriaceae; genus Flavobacterium; species Flavobacterium odoratimimum. Next base: position 219,078 of record NZ_BCMQ01000004.1, on the reverse strand, counting down.
ATTAGTTTGCCTATCATCAGATACATATTCAACACCATTGTAATTCCCAAAAAAATTGTCACTTTGAATATTACTCTTAGAATAATTAATCCCCGTAGTCAGCTTACTACTATCTTTGAAGTTTTTCTCATAATCTGTCTTAAACTCTATTAACTCAGTAGTATTGTCAGGATTTTGTAGAAACCTCTTTTCTATGTCATTCGCGTAAGAGAACGTATTAAACATATCTCTATTATTCCTAGAATTATAATAGTTAAAATCTGAACTTATATTACTATCTAAAGTATCTAATACAATCTTATGATTCAAATTATAATATACTACATGGTAATTACTTATTTTATCTTTATTTTTTGCAATATTCAAGGAATCTAATTGGTTGTTTGTTACATTGTAATAAGAACTAACAATGTCTCTATTGGTTTCGTTATTACTGAACCTAGAGCTAAAACTCATACCTATAGTCTGATTTTTGCTAAGAGTGTAATCAATATTTACATAAGGAGTATAATTTGTTCCTTTTGTAATAGCATTATTTTCTATTTGAGTTTCGTCATTACTTTTAAAGTCAATATAAGAATCATATCTATATGCTTTATTTTTAGAATTTTCTAATTTGACTCCAGAAGTGACTGCCCATTTATCTTTAGAGAAAGCAAGGTATGCTGAACCGTCTTGTGTATTATAGAATGATTGTGTAGACTTAGCATTTAAAACTACTTTAAAAGGCTGTTCCTTTGTTTTGTTTACAATCACATTGATGATTCCATTATCACCAGCCCTATAACTACTCCCAGGATTCTCTATCACTTCAATTTTCTTTATATCTACTGCAGGGATAGACTGTAACATACTCAATGCAACATCATTCCCTCCTACATTTCTACCATTGATCAGAATCGATACACTCTTGCTATTTTTAATCTTAACCGATTTACCATCTGGAGCAACATTTACAATAGGAACAGTATTTAGAAACTCTAGTGTTGATTTATTTTTGGCTAATATTGAATTGGAAATATTAGTCACTTCATATTTATCGAAGTTCTTTTTCATTTTAAGCTTCGACTCTATCATTATTTCTTTCAATTCAGTTCCATAGTCGATTCTAATCACTCCTAAATCAACATTCTCTTTTATGTTAATTTCTTTTTCAAAAAGTTCATTTCCTAAATAGGCTATTTTAAATAGGTATTCCCCTTGTTCTTCTTCTATTTGAAAGAATCCATTCTCATCAGAAATATCGGATTTTAATAGCTTCCCCTCTTTAGTTAGTAATAATACTGTTGCAAATTCAATAGAATTACTGTCTGTAGTAAGAACTTGTCCTTTTATTTTAGTTTGTGAAAACAAAAAGAAAGGTGATAAAAAAAGAAAGAACAATAATGTGCTTTTCAAAATCATTTTACGACCTCTCATATCAGAGTAGATTTTTTGAACCATATTTACTTCTTCAATCCTATACCTATAGGATTCTGAAAAGTTTCTTTCTTGTCTAATATTTCGTTTTTCTTCTAAACCTAGCTTATTCATTAGTTCTTTTTTTCTAATCACCCACTCTTTTTTATTGCACCTATTTTTAAATACAAAATTCTTATAAAATAAGAAATAAACACACTTATTTAATCAAATAAATATAAAACATTTAAACATCAAATATATACAACTTTTTTATTAGCATAATTTTATCATTATTAAAATAACTATCCTCTCGTTATTATATTCTTGTATACAATCAAAAGAGATTTTATCTAACAAAAAGTAATTCTTCTCTCTTATATACTTAGGAATAGTTATCACTGAAATAATCCGAGGAATTTATCCAATAGTTATTACTACTGACCACTTAAATTATTCAACAAAAAACACTTCAAAAAGTCTCCTTTTATGCTTTTTTTGTATATTCGACGAATGCAAAAGAATTGTCAAAAAGATTTTTTACCACTATACTCTAAGGATAATGTACTACTTACTTGGATCTTCAATATTTCTGGAGGTGCGCTGCTAGTGAGCTTATTTATCTTACTGGCTTTGTTGCCCTTATTGGTATCAACGCAGATCAAGACATTGGTCATTATAGGTCTATTCTACTATCCTATATGGGCTATAGTATTATATCGCTTTTATCGTTATATAAAAAGTAAAATGGCTGTAGCCATAAGAAATATAAAAATAGATGATCAAGGTATCCACTTTTCTAAAAAAGATGGAAGTACTGCTGAAATTCTTTATGATCAATTAGGGCATTCTTACCGTTCAGAGTACTATGACGTATACTTAGTACCTGTAAATAAGACATGGAGGCTAGCTGTAGGAATAGACGGCGTTCAAACTGAAGTTGTATTTGACGGCGCAGATGTTGGGAGCGTATATCAAATCAAAAATGCAAGAGCGTTAAGAGCAAAGTTTATAGAAGGTATTGTTCGCTTTAGACCTGATTTAAAAATAGACCCTTCTATATTTAAAGAGTTTAGTATTCATCCTCAAGACTTCACCTTTGATGGAAAAAGATATATGAAGCATATAGGACAAGGAGTACTTATCATAAGTGGCATCCTCGTAGTCAGTGTATTGCTTGGGCTGCTTATTATTAAATTGTCTTAAAATCATGATTACTATCTAAAATATTTTTCACAATACCCCACGCTTATTTTTTAAAACTATAATAGATAAACACTGCACTGATAAACATCAATAGCGACGCTAATAAAAATGGAGCTCCTGAAAACTCAAAAGGTGCACTCTCGTGAGTGAAATAATAGAATAAGTTAGTCATAACAGGTGGACCTATTATAGAAGTAACACTCACTAAACTTGTTAAGGCTCCTTGTAACTCACCTTGTTGATCAGAAGGTACACTTTTACTAATTAAGGCTTGAAGAGAAGGGCCACAAATTCCCCCTAAAGAATACGGTATTAAAAAGACTAACATCATCCATCCTTGATTTGCAAAAGCAAACAATAATAGTCCTAATGCATAAAATAAAAGCCCTAAATAGATACTTTTTTGCTCTCCTAATTTAGGCGCACTCCATCTAATCAATACTCCTTGTACCAATCCAATTAACAATCCTAATATCCCTAATGAGATACCCACTAGCCTTTCTGTCCAACTAAACTTATACATCGTAAAGAAATGCCAATTACTCTGAACTGCATGTAGTCCAATATAGACGAACACTAAAGCAAATACTAGATTGGAGATTTTAGGATGTTTAAATAAAAACTGAAAAGAACCAATCGGATTAGCACGTTTCCACTCAAATGACCTTCTCTTACTCTTATCTAGACTCTCAGGAAGCATAAAATACCCGTAAAGGAAATTCAGAAGACATAATACAGCTGCTACATAAAAAGGCACTCGCGCTCCATAATGTCCTAATAAACCTCCTAAAACAGGCCCTATTATAAACCCTAAACCAAAAGCAGCTCCTATTACCCCGAAGTTCTTTGTTCTGTTCTCATCAGTAGATATATCAGCAATGTATGCACTTGCTGTAGAAATACTAGCTCCTGTCAGTCCTGCTATAATACGACCTACAAATAACCATCCTATAGAAGGTGCGAGAGCTAATAAGATATAATCTATCGAAAAGCCAAAAAGAGAAATCAGTAAAATAGGTCGTCTACCATACTTATCACTAAGATTACCTACTAAGGGAGAAAACACAAACTGTGTAAATGCATAGGCGAAACCAAGCCATCCACCGTACTTAGCGGCTTCACTAATATCACCTTGAATAAATTCACCAATCAGTTTCGGAACGACAGGAAGTATGATACCCCATCCTGTTATATCTAGCAATAGGGTAATAAATATAAACCCTACTGCTGCTTTTTTATCTGTTTTTTTCATGTGGTAAAAGTAAACAGAGTGACAAAACAGGGTATTGACGATTTAAGAGGTTTTAGGTACTATTTCTAAGCCTCTTGATATTACTCTTCCTCTCGATATAACTTAGGAGACATTCCTGTATTTCGTTTAAAGTATCTACAGAACACGCTAGTGTCTGTGAACTCTAATTCATTGCTAATCTCTTTTATTGATAAACTTGATGATTTAAGCAATGTTTTAGCATGCAATACTAATACATGATCAATCCATTTCAAAGTAGATTTACCCGTATTCTGTTTTAGAAACGACGAGAGGTACTGTGTACTTAAATGTAGTTTATCTGCATAAAACTGTACATTTCGTTGCTTGTGAGCATATGTAGATACCAAAGAGTAAAAGTTATCGATGATTTCGTGTGTTCGATTCTTCGTTTGGTTTTTAGTATTAGGCACATCTTGATATTTTTCGATAATCAAATTAATCAATGCCATAACAAGATGTTTGAGCATTTCTATTTTATTAGAACTTTGCTTCTTATTGTATACTTTTTCAATAAGCCTGATTAACTCCTGTTGTAAGAGAAGCTCTTCGGGATCTAATCTTATAATCGGTTGCCAACGAATCTGATCATTCATTACAAATTCTCTTAATATGGGAAAGGTTGAAATAAAATCCAATGAAAGACCAATAGTTACTATTTCTGCATCTTCACTTAAAGACTTTGTCTCTATCATAACCTGTGGAGGTATAACAGCGACATCTCCCTCTTTGACTTCATACTCAGAAAAGTGTATCTGAGCTTTCATTGATCCTTTTAATACAACACCTAACAACAGTCCTTCAAATAGACGACTATGTTTCTTATAGTTTTGATTTGTCTTACTGTATTGATGAAAAACAACAATACCATCTATCTTCCTTGCCGCATCAAGATCATATAGTTTATAAACATTATCAAGGGTTATAAATACAGCCATATTCACACATATTTTTAAATCTTCAAAAAAGAAGTACCTCCCTCCTTTTGATGACAAGTACCTTTATCCTTCACTATTTAATGTATCGTTAATCACATTACTTACACTATTTATCTTTAATTTTATCTCTATGCTTTTGGCCAAACTCTATTAAAGATTCTAAGACAGGATAACTCTCTAGAGCGTGCTCAGTAAGACTATAAGATACTGTGATTGGTTTGGTTGAGTTAACCGTTCTAGTAATTAGTAAATTATCCTCCAACTCCTGCAGTTCTTTAGACAATACCTTAGGAGAAATTCCCTTTGCGTGTTCTTGCAAGTCTTTAAATCGCATTACTCCATTAGTACGTAGATGATTAAGAATACAAAATTTCCACTTGCCACTAAGTAATTCAATAGCATCTCTTAGTGCTAAAATTGTTTGTTTAGATACTGTATCGTTTTTTCTTGTTGCCATTGTTTTAGTTACTATCCTTGAGGTAAGTCATAGCAAATATAAAGGAAGCACATCTTAGATTTGTTGAAATTCTAAAAAACAATCAAATGAAAGTATCCTTAATCGCAAATATTTCTATCAATGGAAGAATATTTCTATCAGACAACCCTGCTTACCAATTGACACCAGAGGCCTTAAGTTTCTACCTTGAACTTGCACATCAGATTGGGAACTTAGTTATTGGCATGAAGACTTTTCAAAACTTTCAAAAGTCACCTCAAAAGGTTAAAGATCTTTTTAAGGGGATAGAAATAATTGTACTCTCTAATAATACACATCCCCTTATAGAAGGTTACACCTTTATTAATAGCCCTGAAGAAGCGATAACCTATATGGCTACAAAAGGAATTACAGAACTAGCTATTGGTGGTGGAACGGGTACTTACAACGCCTTTATAGAGAAAGAACTCGTAACTGATATTTACTTTAATATCAACCCAATCATTATAGGGAATGGTGATCTTTTAGGATTGTATGATAAACTAAACACTAAATTTGATATTGTAACTCATAAAGTAAGAAGTGGTTTTCTTCAATTACATCTAACTAAGTCCAAAAGCTAAAATTACATTAGACACTAATTGATATAAAAATAATAAGTTGTCTTATTGGCCAACATTAGAGTTGAATAATCGGTAAGAAAAAGACATTTTTTCCCTTACCGATTATTCAACAAAAACAACAATTCTTTCTCGTTATTTACTCTATATTTATGTATCCGTTATAAATCAACTTATAGTTCATATGTACCCAATAGAACATATCATTCGTATCGATAAAAAAAGTAAAATGCCTATCTATAGACAAATTGCTATATCAATTATCAATGCAATAAAAAATGGATACCTAAAAGCAGGAGATCAACTCCCAGGAAGTAGAGATTTAGCAAATTCTTTAAACCTTCACAGAAAAACTATAATTGCAGCTTACGAAGAACTGTATACACAAGACTGGATTTCTATGTCACCTCGAAAAAGAGCAACTATATCAGAGTCCATTCCTAATCTCAAAGCATCAAAGTGGGAAGAATTCTCTAGTATAAACTCCTATGATATTGACTTTAATTTACCATTTAATCAATACCATGATGTAGATCACTCTGTAGAAGAAAACACAGTTATTCCAGATATTATTATCGATGACGGTTTTCCAGATATTAGGCTTTCACCAATAAGTGCATTATTAAAGACCTATCGCTCTTATGTTACAAGAACCTATTCAATTAAAAATGCTAATCTTGAAAACCCACAGGGAACCCTCGCCCTAAGAGAACAACTTGTCAATTACCTATCCGAAACTAGAGGGCTTATTTTCTCTAAAGAGAATATTCTTATTACTCATGGAGCCCAAATGAGTATTTATCTATCAGCACAATTATTACTCAATAAAAAGGCAAAAATTGTTGTAGCTAAACCTAATTACCCAAAAGCTAGTCAAACATTCAGCAATACTGGAGCGAAAGTGTTAGAAATAGGAATAGATGAAAAAGGACTAAAAACAGACGAACTGGAGTCACTTTGTAAAACAACAACAATAACAGCTGTTTATGTTATTTCTCATCATCACTACCCTACTACTGTCACTTTAAGTGTTGACAGACGTGTGCACCTCTTAGAACTTTCTAAGCAATATCACTTCGCTATCATAGAAGATGATTATGACTTTGATTATCACTATACAACTCCTCCATACCTTCCATTAGCTAGTGGCGGGCATAATGGTAATGTTATTTACATCGGTTCATTTTCTAAAATATTAGGACCATCCATTCGTATAGGTTTTATGGTCGCTCCAAAAAACTTCATTCAACAATGTGTTGAACTAAGAAAAACAATTGATGTAGGAAATGATGCCTATATGCAAAACTCTTTAGCTAGCTTGATTAAAGAAGGAGAATTTACAAGGTATTTTAAAAAAGCTAAAAAGTTTTATCAGGAAAGACTAGAGTTATTAGATCAACTATTAAAAAAGGAACTGAACAAGTATATTTCTTACACTTTGCCTACAGGAGGGATGGCAGTATGGATAAAAGTAGATAAACAATATCCAATATCAGCAATACAAAACCTATCCAAATTAAGGATTAAACATATTAGTAAAGAAGAGAATGCTTTTAGATTTGGATTTGCTTCTTTAAACGAGAAAGAAATCCTTCAAGCTATTCATATTCTGAAAGATCATTTTATCAAACATCAATAAATGCAATACCTCGTGAGAAGTTGCACACGAGGTATTCCATTTATAGCATAGTTAAAGTTAAATATAGAGACTACATTTTCTACTCACAACACACGGTCTCTAGAATTAGTGATTCTATATTTAGAAACAATTACTGCTATTATATCTAAGATTACCTAGAAAACATAGGATAATCTTTCATCATATTTTGAATTTCTTGCTTTATCTGTTTGTGTTTCGTAGCATTATCTTTATATATTAATACTTCATCAATAAAGTGCACTATTTTTTTCATATCTGCTTCTTTTAACCCTCTGGTTGTTACTGCCGCAGCTCCTACCCTAATACCAGAAGTAATGAAGTTCGATTTATCATCATAAGGAACCATATTCTTATTCACTGTAATCCCAGCGTGTTCTAAAATACTTTCAGCCTCCTTACCAGATATATCTTTATTTCTTAAATCAATTAATACTAAATGGTTATCCGTTCCTCCAGAGACAATATTATATCCGCGCAACAAAAAAGCATCTGCCATTACTTTCATGTTTTTTTGAATCTGATTAGCATATACCTTAAAATCATCTGTCAATACTTCATTAAAAGCCACCGCTTTGGCTGCAATAGTATGCATTAGTGGACCACCTTGATTACCAGGAAATACAGATGCATCTAGAAGACTAGACATCATTCTTAGCTCTCCTTTTAAGGTCTTATATCCAAAGGGATTTTCAAAATCTTTTCCCATTAAAATAACTCCTCCTCGTGGACCTCGCAATGTTTTATGTGTTGTTGTTGTAACAATGTGACAATGCGGTATAGGATTACTTAATAATCCTTTGGCTATTAACCCTGCAGGATGTGCCATATCTGCTAATAATATAGCTCCTACCTTATCTGCTATTTCCCTAAAACGACTATAATTAATATCTCTAGAATATGCACTTCCACCAGCTATAATCATCTTAGGCTTTTCTTTGATAGCTATCTCTTCAATTTTATCATAATTAAGTACCCCTGTTTCTTGATCTACTCCATAGAATGAAGGAACATATAATCTGCCTGAAAAATTCACAGAAGAACCATGAGTCAAGTGCCCTCCATGCGTTAGGTCAAATCCTAATATTTTATCTCCAGGTTTTAAGCAAACTGAAAAAACAGCAACATTAGCTTGTGATCCAGAATGTGGTTGAACATTAGCATATTCTGCACCATAAATCTCTTTTAAAGATGCAATAGCCATATTCTCTACAAAGTCAACATATTCACACCCTCCATAATATCGTTTATCAGGATATCCTTCTGCATACTTATTAGTTAATATAGATCCATTGGCTCTTAAAACATCCTCGCTAACAAAGTTCTCTGAAGCAATTAATTCTAAGCCCTCCCTTTGTCTTCTTTCTTCTCGTTTGATTAATTCAAATAAAATGTTGTTGTTGTTGTGCATAGTTGTATAAATTAGTTTAGCTATGATTACTAGTTTATAATCTAGATTAAAAAGCCTATAAACTAGTGTCTTATTATATATAAAAAGCAAAAGTAGCAGTTAGTAGCGTAGTAAGTTGGGGACAGATTTTTTATTCTTAGGCATCCAGATTGATCCTTTTAACAATTAAAGAGTTTAATATTTTTTATTCCTAAAAACAGTGCCATTACTTAGTTATGTTTTTTTATCTCAAATCATTTTAAGTACATTTAACCTTATTAAACTAAATAGACATGAAACAGTTTTCATATAAAAAAATAGGGATAATATTCTTATTACTATTTCAATTATCTTTAATTGAAGTATTTGCACAAACACCTTCAAAAATAGAACTAGAATATTTTACAATTGAAAATACCCCTCTTTATATTATCAATACTAATGATATTGATTTAGCTATACGCTATAAAAAAGGGCAAGGTATACCTATTGTATTTATACACGGTTCATGGGATGATCATAATTCTTGGTTACCAGTGGCAGAAGAGTTAATTAAAACTACTACTAATCCCATCATTTTATATGATAGAAGAGGACATAGTGCTTCTTCTCCAGATAAAGAACAAGGTACAATATCAATGGATGTCCAAGATGCCGTTTCCCTACTCGATGCTTTACAGATTAAGAAAGCTCATTTTATAGGACATTCTTATGGAGCAAATATCACAATTGAACTAGCCAATAATCACGCTGATAGAGTTGAGAGTATTGTTTTATATGAACCTCCTATTTTTGGGATGCTTAAAGGACAAACTGAATACAAACAAATTCTATCAGAGGTACAGAATGAAATGCAAAAAAGTAAAACTTTACTTGAACAAGGACACATTGAACAGGGAACCTTTAATTTTATTGAAAAAGTAGCCTTTGGAAAAGGTAGTTGGTATTCTGTTTTTGATCAAAGAGCCAGAAATACAATGACAGCTAGTTACACTACTTGGCTTGATCAAGCTAATGATCCTGAAAGGTTAAATATAAAACCAGAAAACCTTAATCAATTTAATGGTAAAATAACACTTATTACAGGATCAGATTCTATCTTAGTATATACAGCTGTTGCAAAAACAATAAAACAGAAAGTTAATTCAATAGAATTACAGACTATTCAAGGCGCAGGTCATGGAGGACTTATTTCTCACCCCAAACAAACTGCTCATATGATTACTACACACTTAAATCAATTGTAATAATATAATCAGAGTTCTCTAGCTTAAAGCTGTTTTTACAACTCTTTATAAAGTTTAATTTACTACATTTGGAGTATTGCATTTTATAAGAGTTAACTATATCAAGTAATCCAGATGAAGAGATTATGGAAATTAGAAATTAGATTAGAGAATACATCTAATAAGGCTTTGTATTTACAAATAGCTGACGCCATCATTGATGACATCAAGAAAGGAAGGCTAAAAAAAGGAGATTTACTACCTAGTACGCGTACACTCTCTACTCTACTAAATGTCAATAGAAACACCGTAGTACGCGCACTGACTATCTTAATTACCGAACAATGGCTGGTATCAGTAGAAAGAAAAGGAATTTTTGTAGCACATACTATTTCGCAAGATAGTCCTGTAAAAACATTGGAGCCTTTATTAGAAAGACAAGAAACAGACCTATTACTGAACAATAATATTGTCTTTGACAATGGCTATCCTGATAGTAAAATAGTTCCAATAGCAGAACTGGCACGCGCTTATAGACAAATTTTTAATAGAAGTGCTAAATGGCAAATGATGGGATATGGAAGCGAACTAGGCGATTCTAAATTCATTACTCATATTGCTAATATGCTCAATCATCAAAGAGGGATGAATGTAGCCGAAAAAAATATTTGTATTACACGTGGAGGGCAGATGGCTATCTTTATGATCGCTCATTCCCTATTAACTAAAGGAGACTATATACTAGTCGAAAACCCTGGGTACAATTCTGCTTGGGAAGCTTTTAAACATGCTGGGGCTAATCTTATTCCTATTCATGTAGATGACCAAGGAATAGTGACTAGTGAGATTATAGAACAGCTAAAAACGAATAAAAGAATTAAAGCAATTTACCTAACCCCTCATCATCAATTTCCAACAACAGTCACCCTTAGTCTTAAAAGAAGATTAGAAATAATCGAACTTTCTAACCAATACGGTTTTACTGTCATTGAAGATGACTATGATAATGAATTTCATTATAATACAAGACCCATTTTACCCCTTTGTAGCCATATTAACCTAGAAAATTATATATACATAGGAACTTTAAGTAAGGTAGTCGCTCCTTCTCTTAGAATAGGTTACTTAGTGACTAGTAAGACCTCTTTAATAAAGAAAGTAAGTAAACTAAGAAAGATAATTGATATTCAAGGTGATAGAATAATGGAGCTAGCTATACTAGAGTTAATCAAAGAAGGAATTATTAAAAAACATATCAAAAAAGCAACAATTCATTACAAAGAGAAAAGAGATTACACCTATAGCTTATTAAAGCATTATTTAGACCAATCCACCCATTTCACCTTGCCAGAAGGAGGTCTTGCTTTTTGGATTAAACTCAATAGGACTATAGATTTTAAGAATTTCTGTGCTCTATTAACCAGTAAAGGCGTTGATATAGTAAACCCTAATGAGTATTATCTAGACCACTCTAGTAACGGATTAAGAATTAGCTTCGGTAGATTAACTAAAGAAGATTTAGAAAAAGGAATAAAAATCATTGCAGAATGTTTAACCCAGATTAAGCATTAGCCAAATACTGCAAAGCAATTCTACTTCATATCTCTTTCATTTCTTCTAAAACCATACTACAGTATGCTTTTTTCTTGAATTCAGAGCTATTTTGTATAATTACTTTTCGTTTATATGTCTATCGCTTAATCTGGGTTAAAATCAAGAGCTACATTCCTAACTCTATTGTGTTTTTCTAATTCAGCATTTTTATTCCTTCTTTTAATATTGTCTCTACCTATGATAGGTGATCCAGTTCCTAATGACGCTTATTGTGGCTTACACTTTATAAATAACGCACAAGATAATACATCCCCCAAGCAAAGATTACAATAATGGTTGTCCATACCCAAAAGGGAATACTCTGAGGAGTTTCACTACCTACAACTAAAAAAGTCTTTTGATCACCTTTTCCATAAGCATTAATGCGTATAGACAATAAACCATCTACCACAGCCTTTTCCTTTATTCCTTCTATATCTATAGCCGGGCCATTCTTTACTGTAAACGGAATAATTCTAATCCCCTCTTTTCCCGTATGATCTTTACTTACAATTTTTAAGGTATGATCCCCATCCACTAATTTATGCGTATCGAGTTCGAAATTTACAGGTGTTTCGAGCTCTGCAATAGGTTGATGTTCATCATCAATAAAAATGAATACTCTACTTCTTTGCTCCATCTAATAGGTCGTTTAATACAGTTCTTTTAATGTGTTCTCTAGATTCTTCTCCTGGTTTTACTAACCATTTAATAGAGAAGATTAACGTAGCTAAAACCAGAATAGCAATCACCACTATAATAGTGTAATCCCATTTACTATCAGGTCCTACACCATGTACAACTCCTTTTAGTAATTTAGGTTGATTGCGTTCACAAACAGGACAAGCATAAATTACATTGGCAAGTAATAGTCCTATTATAGTAAGAATCCTTTTACAATTTACTTTCATTATTTATCCTTTATTTGGTTGATATAATCCATGATCTGTTTTACTTCTTCTACTGTTACCAAGGGAGCTTTATTTCCCCAATTATTGCGCTCGTAGTTAACTATTGCAGTAACTTCTTCCTCCGTCCAATTCGCATTAGTACCTACCGCAGGCATTACCCCATACTCCTCTCTAGCATCATATCCATTCATTATAATATCGACAAATAGTTGGAGGTTATCTCCAGTAACAATAGCACTGTTTTTTAAAGGAGGAAACGCACCAGAGAGTCCTTCTCCATTGGCCTGATGACAGGCTGCACAATTATTCATATAAAGGTTTTTACCATCCAAAGCCGTTTTAGTCTGCCCTGTAGTTACTCCTTGTGTAACATCTTGTTCTTTAGGATATAAAAACTCAGGAGTCATAATCGTTCCAGGCAATGGAGTCTGCTTTAAAGCTTGCAGATATGCAACTAAATCTAAAGCGTCTTGAGTAGCTACAATCTTTAATTTCTTATCCCTTAAGAATGTCTCTGGTACACTGACTACAACATCCTCTTTATCAGGAGACTCTTTAGATGTAAACAGAAAAGAATACGAAGGCATAATGGATTCTTTAACGACAATACGAGGATTATAAAGATGAACTAAATGCCAATCTAGACTAGGTTGGCGTGTACCTATATCTATAAGATCAGGACCTGTTCTTTCTGTTCCCATCAGCGTAGCAGTATTCGTCCAAAAATCAACTCTTTTATTACTCGCATAATCTGCAGATATAGAAGGTCTACTCCCCCATTTTCTATCCATTTCTACATTTCTAACTTGCTGACTATGACAAGCTACACATCCATTAGCTATAAATATATCTTTTCCTCTTTTCTCTGATTGTGTTAGAGGGATCGCATCAGGTAAAGGATGTATTTTAGACTGATTATCTAGGGCTGGTAGAATAGCTACAAATAGTGTTAGAATCAAAAATAAAATAGTTGCTATTACATAAAGTTTTTTATGGTTGCTAAATATATCCATATCTACTAATTATTAAATATTTTGTCATTATCTACGCTATCATCAGCTAGTTTCTCAAAGGTTAAGTCTACCCTATCTAAAGAACCGGATTCGTCTTTTTGAATCATCTTATAAAAATTATAGACAAAGAATAAATGAGATAACCACATTAGACTTCCTCCAATAGCTCTCCATAGCCAATAAGGCATCATAAACTTGACACTCTCTATAAAGGCAGAGTCTTCCATCCACATTAAGCCTCTTAATGTTCCCCCGTACATTAAAGGGATTGAATAAAACAACAATCCTATTAAGGCTAACCAAAAATGAGCTCCGATTGTAATCTGTGGCGCTTCTTTACCCGTTATTTGTGGTACTAATGCATATATAGATCCCCATAAGAGAAAAGTGATAATTCCATACATCGTCAGATGAGAGTGAGCCACTGTAAAGTCTGTAAAGTGCCAAAGCAGATTTGTAAATCGAAAGGATTCTGCTGTACCTTGCAAAGAACCCGTAAAATAGAACATAATACCTATTACAAAAAACGGAATGGTATAACTATCCTTGATTTTATACCAAACTCCTTTAAAGGTTAAGAAAAAATTAGTTGTACCCGCTACTACAGGAATAACCATTCCAACACTAGCTACAATAGCAACAGTCTGTAACCACCATGGTATAGCACTAAAAACAAAGTGATGGGTTCCAATTAATGTATAAAACAATATCTGGCTCCAAAAAGCTAATATTCCTAAACTGTATGAATATATTGGTTTATTAAGTTGTTGTGGCAGAAAGTAATATACTATTCCTAGAGTAAAAAGCATAAACCACATCCCTACTGCTTGATGCATATAATACCCCTGCACGATTGTCTCTCCTAGACCATCTTGCCAAAAAGGTAAATATCCAACAACAGCTACTATAGTAATAAAGATAACGGCAGCAACGATATACCAATTAGAAATATAAATATCCTTATCCGTTCTATTGGCTATAGTCTTTAAATAGCATCTAAGCGTAAAGTACAACCCTAAAGCAAACAATAACATAATAGGCCATATATACTCTCTATACTCTCCTCCTCCATTGTTTACACCAGCCATTAAACTAATAGACCCGATAAAAACGGAAGCATTAATTAAAACAAGTGAATACCATCCCCATTTAATATTGACCAAGTTTGTATTACTAACTCTAGGTACGATATAATACCCCAATCCAATCATCCCTAAAGAAGCCCATCCCCAGAATACAGCATTAGTATGCACGGGTCTTAGTCTTCCAAAGCTAAGCCAACTACTATGATCTATATCTGGTGCTATAAATTTAATCCCTAAATACTCCCCAATAGTGGTACCTACAATTAACCAAAAGCTAGCTGTTCCTAAAAACCATAAAATAAGTTTAGCCAACCCTGGGTCTATATCTACCTTGACAGAGTTTCTTTTCTTATTAGCAACAACGGGTGCTAGTTCAGTCTTTGACAACGAAATCAACCCCTTTTGATCTTGAATTAAACTTTCTCCTGAGAGTTCTTTATTGGACAATGAAAACCCTAGGGCAATCTCTCGTTTTTTTAAAGAGTCTGACTCCTCTTCAGACAAATGCTCTAAATACTCTTTAAATTGTTTTGTATGCTGATCCTCTAGCTTATTTTTTTGCACACTAATAATATTGGAAATTTTAATAAGCATAATTACTACACCTAATAGAATAGGAATTGAGATTAGAATCAAAATAATGATAATCCCTGGCTCTGTTAAAAGAGATGGTTCTGTTGTTTTGATATTACTCTGTGCAAAAAGATTTGATGCAGAAATAAAGAAAATAAACCCGATCAGGTATTTTAACTTTGTACTTTTTAATAAAACACGGATTTGACGTTTTGTAAGGCTTGTGATAGATATCTTTACTAAATTTGAATCTAATTCTTTGTTTAAGTTATACAACTTATCAAGATAAGATGCCTTTAAATATAATGATCTAAAAAAAGCACCCAGTAGCACTATTAGAATCAAAACGATAACAATAAAGATATCTTGGTTATTAACCCTAAATTTTAAAGGCTCCATATTGTTAGCCCAAATCGCTGTTGGATGGATAAAAAGTAAAAAACTTATAAAAATAGACCACGGAGCAAAAGACAGTATTTTCATTATGAGTATTATTAAGTAAGTAAACCATACACCTAGTTTATAGATAATCGTGTTGGCATACCATGTGTTTAGTATTTATTATCTAAAGCCAAAGGTATTGTGCTCCCTCATGAAAGAGATGGTACAGATTAGAGATAATAACATAGACCAAGTAAAGAGATTGAGGAGAAAAACAACTACTCTATTGGTGCTTTAAACGATATAATTCTTTATGAGCTTTTTTAAAAGAAAGAGGTACACCAGCACATAAAAAAAGCCCGATAACGAGTGTTATCGGGCTTTTCAGCGGAGAAAGAGGGTTAGCCTCTTTATACCATATGTTTTATAAATAAGGATGCTCACTTTTTTAATAGTTTGTCAGGCGTTATAAATTGGAAATACATATAGCTTTTCTGCAATACCATTTTAATAATTATTGCTCAAAAACTTTCTTTGTCTTTCCCTATCTCCACTTCTTAAGCACGATTCAATTTGTTCATTTATATAGGTTTTTATAGGAATCAACTTTATTCCCACATCTGATTTATTTGTGATTTCCAATAAGTTTCTCCATTCTGAAGCTTGAATGTCTCCAATAATTACATCTCCAGAATAAATTCCGCCATTTCCTCTCCACATTAACCTGCTAAAAGTTCCTTTATCTTGATTTAATGATATGAATAATAGAAAAATTTCTTCAAACAATTCTTTTCTTGTGTGTCTGATTAGATCAACAACAATTTGCATCTTTTTGTAATTGTTATTATTATTGATTACATATTGTCTAATGAAATTATCTGCTCTCAATGTATGTTCTTCTTTAAGATTTGTAAAGAAAACATTGCAGTAATGCTCCAAAATACCAAAGTATAAATCTTTCTCAATAACTAAGTCAAATACTTGGATAAGCGTATCTTCTATATTATCTATATTCCATACATAACTCATATTACTATGGTCGCCACTGAGGCTATGTCTTTCAGTGGAAGAATATAGGCTTTCAACAAACTCAATTAAGAAATTTTTATCAACTCTTAATATTTGCAAAAATCCTTGTCCTTGATAATCAAAATGATGTTGAATAAGATTTTGTTGGATATAAGCCTTTTTAATCAATTCAAAATCTTCTCCAAGATTTTCAAAATGTTTACTGAACAAATCCATCCAAACTTGTAATCTTGAACCTTCCCTCTCGTTCTTTTCAGTAATTAATTTTAAAATTAACTGAAATAGGTTTGGTCTAACTTTTAAAAATCGAACAAGACTGTCAAAATGAATTGTATTGGGTTTATTCATTTTTGAAATTGTATTAATTAATGAATCGGC
Organism: Myroides odoratimimus; assembly: GCF_001485415.1. Taxonomy (GTDB): domain Bacteria; phylum Bacteroidota; class Bacteroidia; order Flavobacteriales; family Flavobacteriaceae; genus Flavobacterium; species Flavobacterium odoratimimum. The sequence continues at coordinate 201,974 of NZ_BCMQ01000004.1, read as the reverse complement.
TAGTTCATTAGTAATTAAAGGATCATCTATATAATCATAAAATGATAATTCCCAAAGCTCTTTATTTTCAAATTGTGATTTCTGAATAAGTTCCCAAATTTGATTTACAGAATCTTTAACTTTCAAATGATTTCTAAAGGTAACTCTTGGAACATAGTTAACTTGATTATCATTTTCAATTACTTTTTTTAACAAAAATAGGCCTATTTTTAGGTCTTTTGAGCAATTTTCATCAATAACAAAATCTAGTGCATTATTATAACTCCAATTATTTTCTGTTGAATTCTTAAGTAAAATGAAAGTATTATAAAAATCGTTGATTTCGTCCTCGCAGGATAAAATGAATGAACTTCTTATGTCCGCCTCTTTTAATCGGTCATATTCACGAAAATCTTCAAATTCATACATTTCCTTATCTCTAAATCTGCCCCAATCAATTTTCAAAAAAGCTAAATATGTTCCATTAACAAATTTGTTTGTTAAATTTGAAAATTCAGGTAAATCTAAATCGTTTCTTCTAAACCATCTTATTTGGTTTTGAACATATTTACAATGTTCAAAATTTTCATTAATTAAATGTTTATCAATTATATTAACTACAAATGGAATATCGAATAACATAATCTCTTTATTAACATCTGGATGAATTCTTGAATAATTTTTTAAAAGACTAAAAGCCAAACCTGGTCGAGAGTCAAAACTACTTTCTAAAGTATTCCAAATTTTAGTTCGGAATTCCTGAATAGTCTTATTGTTTGGAATGGGATATTGATAGTGAACAAAACTATTATTTCTTCCTCCCTTAAATTGCTGAAATTCATGAGAAAGAAAAGTCTTAGCAAGTTCGTAAAAGGATATAGAAAGTAACTCATCATTATTTTCAACACCTTTTATTAGAATGTCAAAAAGAGTTCTTTGTCTATAAAAGTTGGTGTATTCATCATCTCTATCAAAAATCAACAATTCTCTAATTTTATGTATTAATTCGGGTAATTTATCTGATTTACGTGATACATACTCAAATAACAATTCAATTGAATCCTTTAAATTCTTACTATTAAGACGAAAAAAATTCCCTAGTAATTCAATGATTTCATCTTTGTTATAATTGAACTGATTTGTTTTATAAAAAGTATCATATATAGTTTCTTCTGCTTTTGGAAATGTTTCTATTTGCTGATATGTAAACTCTAAAGTTTGGTCTTGTAAATAAAACCAAAATGAATTGAGAAAATCAAAAGATTTATTGCTATCAGAACTAATGTGTTGCCAATAATTTACCAAGTCAGGTTTAATTTTGTCCATTACATTTTGTGGGCCGAAAGTATTATTGGCAGGAATTATAGTATCTGTAAATCTATGTTTATAATTCTCAAAGTAGTTGTTTAAGAGATTACTGAATGAAAGTAAATTATCTTTGATAAATGCCTTATAAAAGAAAAAAGTCGCAAGATTTTGCTCTGGCACTTTCACGTGCTCAAATTGAATTTCCACCAACTCTAATTTGTCGAGAGTATCAATTATATCAATAAAATCATTATATGAAACATCGAACTCTTTTAAAATTAATTCCGTTACTTCTCTATTTTTATATGGAATGGTATAAAAAAAAGCAATTAGTCCAAGACATTTTATGTTTAATGGGTTTTCAAACTCGCCATCATCTTTGATGAAAGTTGAAAAATACTTTTCAAATAAATCAGATACATTATGAAGGGCATATAAATTTTGTTCTTGTTTAGCTAAAAATGATGTCATTATAGCTAATCTTGGATTTCCATCAGAAATTCTAACTATTTCTTTGTGGTAATCAGGGTTTAATATTTCAAATGGTTCAGCTTTTATTATGTCAATAATTTGTTCATCTGATAGTTTATACAAGTCTATTCGTTGAGTTGAAAATTCTTGACATTTTCTACCAATTTCTTGAAACGCATAATCCCTAACTGTAATTATTATCTTAAGTTTTCCCTTTCTATTGGCTTTGAAAAAACCTGTTATTTGTTCAAATGCATCAATTCTGTTTGCATCATCCACAAAAAGTATATAATTCTTGTCTACGTCAAAATATTGGTACAAATCGTCAAGTAGAGTATGACTTTTGTAAGAAACACAGTAAGCCTGAAAAGGATCGTTTTTTGATAAATAATTATTTATAGCTTCAAGTGCTAACTTTGTTTTTCCAACTCCTGGCGATCCTGTAAGAATTATAAAGTCGTGACTATCTATTGCATTATTTAATTCTTCGAGTTCTGTTTCTCTATGTAAAAATGTGTTGTTTAATGGCGTTGCAATACCTTTTGAAGCTCTATCATACTCCTTGATGAAGTTTTCTATTGAAACTATTTGACCAGTATCTAAAGGTAGTCCTAAATAATGATGAGCTAAATCTCTATGATTCAAGTGAAGTTCTAAAGCTAGTTCTTGTAGCATCAAATAACGAATTTTAATATCAGCTTTATAGGCCTGAGCAAGTGTATTTAATTCAGTTATTTGATTTTGGTCTATGTTCCAATTGAAACAAAGAATGATTTCTTGAATTTTTTCAACAGGAATTTTTGTCTTGATTGGATCAAAACAAGCTTCTATATCATTGGCAAGCTTGTTTTTTGTACTTGTATCAGTTGTTATTTCAGAGTACAAAAAATTTCCGTTAGGTAATTGGAAGAATGTATCAGGGGTTCCTTTTGTTGTCTTTTGTTTCCCTATTTGACTGCCTGTCCTAGAAATAGCTAAGTAATTATTATTTCTAATAGTTAAATAACTATCGCAAAGTTCTTGAAAGACAGTTCCGTTAATTTCTTTCAGTCGATTTTCTATTGTTTGCAGTCTACTCATATTAATTATTTATTTCGAACTTTGGTAAAAAACATCTCTTTTGTTTTTTTGAGTTAGCTTTTGTGTTGGGAAAAAAATATGTTGTTTTGGCGGCTAACATCTTTTCTCATGAAATACAACTATCTATTTTATGAAAAGATCTATAGTGATATTTCAGATTCAAACATATTAAAACTTTCTTTAATCCTATTACGGAAATCCGTAAACCCCTCAATATTTTGAGTCTATCTACTATTTCAACAAAAAAGTTAATGACTTCGGAGTAGTTTTCCTACCCTCTGCAAGAGCAAGTAATTTTGATGGTACGAATGTAACTTCAAGTGCCTAAAAATTCTATACTTTTATTGCTATGACACAACTAATTAATCTATTGATTATCAAACGTTATTAGCAGTGGTCGCATAATTATCGCATACTGGTCGCATACTGGTCGCATAATTTTGCGCCTTTTTGATGCGAACAGTATGCTATCAAACTACTATCCTTGTTCCATCATTACATTTCACTATATTGACAGGCTGCTTTTTGTCTGTCTTTATCACTCTCTCTTATGTTTATGAAGATAATTGCCGATACTTTGGTAAATGTCTTTGGAAAATAGACTGAATGAGGTGCTGTAGAAGTTTGGAGTTGTAGATGGCTTTTATGCAATAAACAATTGATTAAAAGGACTTATTACATTTTTTCTTACTTTTACTTAATGACAAGTCTGTTGTTAAGTAAATACATTATCTCAAGAATTTTTTAATCTAAAAATGAATACCCCATCTTTACCTCTTCAAGTTACCCAAGCCACAGAGTTTCTTATCGATACTTTAGGGGAAACTCTTCAAGGGATTTACCTTTATGGTTCTTATGTAATGGGAGGATTACAGCATAAAAGTGATATTGATCTTTTTGTCCTTGTTAATCAAACTTTATCTCTAGAAATAAAGAAAGTACTCATAGAACAATTACTTGTACTATCAGGAGAAATTGACAATAACCAAGGTAAACGATATTTAGAAGTAACCATTATAAACCAATCAGAACTAAGTAGTTTAGAATTTCCTCTATATAGGGAATTTCAGTATGGTGAGTGGCTAAGAGAAGAATACACAAAAGGATACATTCCTGAGACTGTAAAGGATGAAGACCTTACTATCTTACTTAGAAAAGTAAGACTAAATAGCTTAACTCTATATGGAAAAGAAGCCACCGAAGTAATACCTACTATCTCCGATACGGTATTTAATAAGGCTATTTTATCCTCATTACCTAATTTAATAAAAGAAATAGAAGATGATGAAATAAATGTGATTCTTACACTTTGTAGAATGTATTATTCTGTTCAAACTGGGGAAGTAATCTCAAAAGACAAAGCAATAGATTATTTACTGCCTATTGCACCTGATGAGTTTAAACCTTTACTCCTTAATGCTAAAGCTGTTTATTTAGGAGAAAGCAATAATCTTCAAGATACAGATGTAGATTTATTACATCAGTTTAGTGCTTTTATGACAACATTAATAAAAACAAAAAATGAAATCAAATCACAAAACACCTGGTATTAACATGGGATTGATCTAATGGTGAATTAAGGTTAACTTTTTCTATTCCTCTAAAGCTAACTATATTGACTTTTATTCTTAATTTTATTCAATTAGAGCAAAGCCCAGACACGCTAGTGACAAGCGTAGAACCCAACACTGCGAAAAAATGAACAGAATAAACGAACTGACAAGAACGCGAGCCAGTAACAAGAGCTTTACAAAGTAGCGAGGGTTCTTCTAAATTCAAAACTTGTACTTCGTTTACCTATTTATAAAGTTGTAATGAGCTTGTTGTATTTAGAGCTATTTCAATGGTGTGCTGCGTACAGCTTAGAAAGAGTTCTTCTAATTTTTCTATACCTACGAGAAATAATAATATACTAAAAACCACTTCTGTATGGAGTATTATTCATTTCTTTTAAAAGAGAAGAAAAGTAGTAATAAAGATAATAAACTAACTACTAAACTAAGCATTTTCAGATTTCCTATATTATCTATTGTAAAGAAAGCAGGTGAATAAAATGATGTAATATTAAAAACCATGTGCCATAAAACACATAAACTTATGTTTTGAGTTTTATTATATATCCAGAATAAAAATATACTTGAGATAAATGGTATAATTAAAGGTATTTCACCAAAAATATGTGTTAAACTAAACACAAGAGAAATGAGAATAATAGAAACAACTCTCTTATGTTTCTCTGTCAAAAATCTAAACCAATATTTTCTATACAAAAGTTCTTCAATAACGGGACTTAGTACAAATAAACCAAACAAACTAAATGCAGAATATTCATAACGTTGTTGCATTACATAATTAAATTCATCTCCTCTAGCATAAATAGCATTACCTAAAAAAGCCAAAGAGATTGCCGTTACTATAAGTAAAGTACAATTCAATAAAGAGCACCTTATTTTTAAAAAGCTATTATAATCCTTATACTTAAATATAAATAGAGTAAGAATACTAATTGTAAAAACATCTATAACTTTAAAAACAAAACCTGCACCATAAATAGCTATAACAAAAAACAAAATAGTATAGATTATCAATAATAGTATACGGTTATACTTAGTTTCAAATTTCATATTCATATTTAAAGGTTTTTATAATGATATTTTATAAGTCCTACTGCCACTTCTGCAGAATAACTATACTCAGATATAATCTTTCATGGTAAAGCTTTTCAGCACCATAAGAGAATGGAAATCTATTAATAGAATTCATAATTCCATTGATTACAACTCCAACACTTATACCAATTAAAACAGAAATAACCTCTCCATTTGGACCTGCATAAAGTAACGGATTATTTAATACATATCCATATCTATGTGTTAGTATTGTCTTGCACAAAGTTATCAGGTAACCTATTTATGGAAGGTGCACTTTCGGTGCACAAGCACATAAAAAAAGCCCGATAACGAGTGTTATCGGGCTTTTCAGCGGAGAAAGAGGGATTATAACCTATATAATCATAGAGTTTTTTAAGGCGTTATTTAACTAAAAATCAATAAGTTAAAATAAAGCATGTTTTATAAAATGTGATTGAATAGTATATGATAGTATAAAAATTGGGTGTATATTTGGGTGTTAACACCTATCATCATGACTATAAAAAGAAAAGTAACTTTCGCTATTGAAAAAAGAAAAAAGGACAATATTCTTGTAGTTGAGAATGTTCCTATCAGAGCTCGTGTTGTGTATAACGGCGGACGAGTTGAGCTCTTTACGGGCTATCGAATTGATGCATCCAAATGGGATGAACATAAAGAAAGAGTCCGTAATGGTTGTACCAACAAACTTAAACAAAGTTCATCAGAAATCAACACAGCAATTAGTGAACTATCTACAATCATTGATAGAATCTTTAAAGAGTTTGAGCTAAAGAATGAGATGCCTTCTTTTGAAATCTTTAAAGATGAAGTAAAACGATACTCAGATAAACAAACAATATCTGCTACAGAAAAGAATCTCTTTACTGCTTTTGATGAGTTTGTAAAAAGTAGTGGTAAGCGCAACGATTGGACTGATGCTACCTATACTAAGTTTAACACCGTTCGTTCACATCTAGGTAACTTTAAGAGTAATTTTCAGTTCTCTGATATCAATGAGAAAGTACTCCTTGATTATGTTACTTTTCTTAGAGAAAAGAAGCTAATGAGAAACAGCACCATTGACAAGCAGATTAGCTTTTTAAAGTGGTTTTTAAAATGGTGTAGAAGTAACAACTATACTATCGCTTATAACTTTGAAAGCTTTAAACCCAAGCTTAAGGAAACCTCTAAGCGTATCATTTTCTTGACTCAAGAAGAACTAGAGAAAATCAAGGCAAAAGATTTAACTGACAAACCTTATTTAGACAGGGTGCGTGATGTCCTTCTCTTTTGTTGTTATACAGGGCTTAGATATTCAGATGCTTATAATCTTACCAAACAAGACATCAACAATGATGTGATTGAGTTTGTAACCAAGAAAACAAACGATCTTCTACGAGTGGAACTAAATAAACACAGTCGAGCTATTTTAGATAAATATAAAGATGTACCTTTTGAAGATGATAAAGCACTACCTGTGATCTCTAATCAAAAGATGAACGACTATGTTAAGACACTTGGTCAAGAAGTTGGGATAGATGAACCTATTAGAGAAACATATTATCAGGGAAATAAACGAATTGATGAAGTAAAACCTAAACATGAGCATCTTAGTACTCACGTAGGAAGAAGAACCTTTATATGTACTGCTTTATCTTTGGGAATACCTGTACAAGTAGTAATGAAATGGACAGGACATTCTGATTATAAATCTATGAAACCGTATATTGATGTAGCCGATACAATCAAAGCTAATGCAATGACTAAATTTGATACGATATGAGCGATACAACTTCTATTAAGCTAAGCAAGTACTCTAAATCATTAGATAGGCTTTTAAATGAGCTAGAAACAGATAAGTTCACTAATGATATTTGGCAATGTTATAAGCAAGAATCTTATACTATCGTTTATAAAGATCTTGATTCAATAGATTTTGAAGTTTTACTTATTGAGCTTAGAAATAACAACTTCTCAAAAGAAACTTTATATAACATCGTTTCAATTATAGATAAGCTTAATTTATTGTTCGAAGAATATAATACTCAAATACAAAGCTTAGACTTATATAAACTATATTACAAGGTTTATATATCACATCTCTTTGATGACAAGATTAAACTCGCTATTGAAGATTTAAGACATGTACAAGAGAGGGAAATTCCTTTAGAAGCGCCTAAGAATCTTAACGAAGTAGATATTGAATACTTTAAAAATGAACTAGAGAAAATTAGAAATGAAAAGCTTCTATTTAAAAAAGAGAATATTCATCTGCTAACTGACTATTATAGTTTGTTTAAAAGTCATATCAGTAAAGCTAAAGGTTGGATTATAACATACTTTCCAGAGGAACGACTAAACTTAGATGATGATATTTTTACAAGTATGCAAGTTAACCTTCTTTATGAAGAGTGTATCTTGATGCAATGCTTTACGACTAATGATTTGAGTTTTGAAGATTTCTATCTAATTTTAAATAGAAGAAAACCTAAAGTTCCCTTTACGCAATCTTTCAAGCAAGTGACCAAGTTTGCTAAAGAGTTAAAGCCATATACAGATAAGGTTGATAAACAAATTAAAGATCAATGGAGAGAATTTGTCTGTACTGAGCTTAGTTTAAATCTGAATACGATTAAGTCTTATGGACATAAAACGAAAGAAGATTAGAATTAAAGTGATTGTAATCTATTAAATTCTATTATTTATTTTGTAGAAAACCACTATAAATAAGTCATATTTAAGGTACAGCTTCTATTATCTTATTACTTAAAACTTGAACTAAATTTGAAGTACTCCATCTTGTAGACATACAAAGATTATAAAATACCTATTGTATTATATTAACTAATAAGTCAATAAGTAAAGAAAGTTAGATTCTATGCTTTCATACACAACAAGATGATAATTTAAATCCCTATTTTGTGAGATATTAAATGTTTATTCATATTTTTGAAAACGATAAAACAAGTTCAATAATGAATCGAATAAAAGATGTTTTAGAACAAAAAGGGATTAAACAAAAATGGTTGGCTGAGCAATTGGGTAAGAGCTATAATATGGTAAACTCATATGCTCAAAATAGGCGACAACCAAGTATAGAAGACCTATACAAAATTGCTAAAATCCTTGACGTTGAAGTAGCAACATTATTAATTGAAAGTAAAGCATACTAAAATATGGACGGAAAAAGTCTTACACCAGAACAAGAAAAAATAAACTCATTGAGACAGGTGCTACCTGAAATATTTACCGAAGGAAAAATCGATTGGGAAAAATTAAAGATCACGCTTGGAGAAAATATCAATTTCTCTAATGAACGATATGTTTTGAATTGGGCAGGAAAAGGTAATGCTTTTAAAATACTACAGACTCCAACAACCAAAACCTTAATCCCTGCCAAAGAACAAAGTGTAGATTTTGATAAAACTAAAAATATTTTTATTGAAGGTGAGAACTTAGAAGTGCTGAAAGTACTACAAAAAAGTTACTTTGGTATGGTGAAAATGATTTATATTGACCCACCATACAACACTGGAAGTGATTCTTTTATATATCCTGATAAATTCTCTGAAACTAAAGCCGACTATGAAAAGCGTGTGGGTGACAAAGATGAAGAAGGCTATATGACCAAAGATGGTATGTTCAAAAAGAACAGCAAAGAAAATGGTCAATACCACAGTAATTGGCTTAATATGATGATGCCAAGATTATATTTGGCTAAAAACTTATTAAAAAAAGATGGAGTGATTTTTGTTTCTATTGATGATAATGAGGTACATAATTTAAGGCTATTGATGAATGAGATTTTTGGAGAAGAGAATTTTGTAACACAGTTTATTTGGGAAAAAAGAATTACTAGGGAGAACAGAAAGGTTGTTTCAACAAGACACGACTATATAATATGTTATTCCAAAAGTACGATTGATGCAGAAAGAATATTAGGATTATTACCAATGGATGATGAGGCTATTTCAAGGTATAAAAATCCAGATAACGACCCCAGAGGCGACTGGACTTCTGTTCCTGCAATTGCACAAGCTGGACATGGTACAAAATCACAATTCTATACTTTAAAAACTCCATCTGGTCGAGAAGTTGACCCTCCTTCTGGTTCATGTTGGCGATATACTCAGTCCAAGATGAATGAAGCTATTTCTGATAATAGAATATGGTTTGGTAATGATGGCAATGGCGTTCCTCGGATAAAAAAGTTTTTAAATGAAGGACAACAAGGGCTCACACCTGAAACAATTTGGTGGGCGAAAGATGTGGGAACAAATGATACTGCCAAAAGAGAGCTAACTAAATTATTTGATGGAATTGCAGTTTTTGAAACCCCAAAGCCTGCCTCACTTATTAAACGAATACTTCAATTATCCCAAACAAAAGATCAATTGTGCTTAGATTTTTTCAGTGGTACATCTCCACTTTCAGAAGCAATTATGGATTTAAACAAGGAAGATGGAGGCAACAGAAAATATATTTGTGTTCAACTTGCTGAATTATGCGATGAAAAAAGTGAAGCCTTTAAAGTAGGATATAAAACCATAGCAGACATTTCAAAAGAACGTCTTCGTAGAGTAGGGAAGAAAATCCAAACAGAGATTAAAGTTGAAATTGACAAGTTAAATACTCAAATCAAAAAATTGCAAGGTGAATTACCAACAAATGAAAACAAAACAGAAATTGAAAATCTAAAAGCCAAAATAGAACAATCAAAAGCTCAAGATTTAGGATTCAAAGTGTTACAATTAGAAGATAGCAATTTTAAACAATGGCAACAAATTGAAGGTAAAGATACACAAGCTCTTGCCGAGCAAATAAAGCTGTTTATTGACCCCATTTCTGAATCTGCCACCATTGAAAATATGGTGTATGAGCTTTTATTAAAAAGTGGAAAAGACCTCAATAGCTATATTGAAAAGAAGAATAATTTTCACAAAATCAACGACAATGAATTGGTTTTACTATTAGAAAAAGCTACCCAAGAAATTATTGATTCTGTCATTGTAGAAAAACCGATTAAAGTCATAGCCTTAGATAAACTTTTTAAAGGTAATGATCAATTGAAAACCAATACTGTACTTCAAATGAAAGATGCCGGAATTGAGTTTAAAACAATATAACAAAAAGCAAATGGAAAAATTAAATGAAATATTTTCGAAGCTTGGTTTAAGTAAGGAAAACGGTCTTTTCCTTACAAAAGAGAATAAATGGAAAACTGAAACCTCGTTTCCTAATAGGGTGAAAAGATTAATTGAACGCAAAATTGAACCAGATGCTATTTTCGTATTTGATAATAAACCTATGATATTGTTTTTTGAAAACAAGGAAAATAAGTCTGACCTTCACGAAGCTATTTGGAATTTCAATGAATGTCCAATTGCTATTTTTATAGAGAATGGAACTGTCAGTATTTTCAATGGATTCAATTATTTAAAAGAGAATAAATCATTAGAAAAGCTTGGAAGTACTAACAACCTTACGAACTTTACTTACTTTGAATTAGTAACAGGAAGAGTTTGGGAGCAGTATAAAAAAAACTTAGACTATAAAAATCGTGTAGATTATCATTTGCTTCAAAATATCAAAGCTACTCGTGAGATTCTTGTTGAAGGTAATGAAAATAGAGCTAAACTTGTTAATTCCCTCTTAGGGAAAATCATTTTCGTTCGATATTTAATTGATCGAAAAGTTAAAATGAAATTTGATGGTAAATCACGTACTTGGTCTAATATAGAGTTTTGTGAATTATTAGATAATCCTGAAAGAATCCAAGCTTTTTTTGAATACATAGAAGATAAAGACAAGGGATTTAATGGTGATTTATTTCCTTTATCATCAAGTGAGTATATGCAAGTTGATACAAGTGATTATCAAGTATTAAAAAGATTATTACTCGGAGAGAATATTACTAAAAACCAACCGTCACTTTTTGAACTGTATGATTTTTCAATCATACCTATTGAGTTTATTAGTAATGTCTATGAAATGTTTATAGGCAAGGATAATCAAAAAGAAGAAGGAGCATACTATACACCGCTTTTTTTGGTAGATTACATTCTGAAGGAAACTGTAGAAAAACATTTGTCAAGCACTAGTAAGTTAGATGTTAGAATTAATGCCATTTTATCCAATGAATCTAGCAATTATTCTTATTGCAAAGTGCTTGATCCGGCTTGTGGATCTGGAATTTTCCTTGTGGAAACACTTAGAAAAATTATTGAAAAGTATATTGAGGATACTGATATAAAGGTTAAGGATGAAAAATTCAAAACTGCTATAAAAAAATTAGCAAAAGAAAATATCTATGGTATTGATAAGGATTTAAGTGCAGTTCAAGTTGCTGTATTTTCGATTTACCTTACTTTATTAGATTATTTAGAGCCTCCTGCAATAGAAACTTTTAAGTTTCCGCTTCTTTTTAATACAAATTTCTTTGAAGCAGATTTTTTTGATATAAATGCTATATTTAACAGTGAATTAAAAAATATTGAGTTTGATTTTATTTTAGGAAACCCTCCTTGGATGAGAGGTAAAGGAGAAAAACAAAAACCTTTGTATATTGAATATATTGAAAAAAGACAAAAGAAAGAAGTTGGGTTTGATACTCCAAAAATTAAAATAGGTAATAAAGAAATTGCACAAGCATTTTTATTAAGGAGTAGCGATTTTTCAAAATCAATAACTAAATGTGCATTAATCGTTACTAGTAAGGTTCTGTATAATTTACAAAGTAAGTCTTTTAGAGAATACTTTTTACATAACTATTTCATAGAAAGGGTTTTTGAATTAGCCCCAGTTCGACGTGAAGTTTTTGATAAATCTAATGATAAAGCTATTGCTCCAGCTTGTGTCTTGTTTTTTAATTATGCAAATAATAAAGCAACTGATGATAATATCATTGAGCATATTGCATTAAAGCCAAGTAGATTTTTTTCACTCTTCAAAATATTTACAATTAACCGATCAGACTTCAAAAAAGTTCAGCAAAAAAAATTGAAAGAATTTGATTGGCTTTGGAAAGTATTAGTTTATGGTTCGTACCTTGATTTTAATTTAATTAAGAGGTTAAAGACTGATTTTGTAACGTTAAAAGAGAGAATAGAAAACAATAATGACTTGATTATTGGACAAGGTATTATGGTTGGTGGCGGAGATAAAAATGATGCTTCTGAGTTAGTTGGTAAGTCATTTATAGATACAAGAACAGATATTAGACAATATTGGATTAATCCAGATAATACAAAAAAATGGGAATTTGATATTGTTCATAGAATAAGAAATAAAGAGCTTTATAAAAGTCCCATTTTGTTAATATCAGGAGGTGTAAATAATTATTTGAATTCTGTTTCTGCAATTTGTTATCATGATTCGGTCTATAAAAGTTCTTTAACAGGGATTAAAGGGGAAACTGAAAATACAATAAAAATATTAAAGCAAATAGCGGGTATTCTAAATTCGACTTTCTTTTCATATTTTAATCTAATGACATTCAGTTCTTCGGGGATAGAACGAGAAGAATCACATGATGAAGAAAAACTCAACATTCCATTAATAGAAGATGAAAAAATATCACTTGCTGTAGAATCTTTAGAAAAGCTTTTATTAGATCAATACAACAATGAAAAAGTACTAGTGAATCTAGATTTAGAAAAATCAATTAGAAATAAAAAAATTGAGTTAAATAAATGTATTTTTGACTCATTTTCAATAATTAATGAAGAAGTCGATTTACTTGAATATACAAATCAAGTGATCATTCCTATGATAATGAGACATGAAAATTATGAGAAAATGTTTTTTTCTATTAAGGAAAAAGATGAAGCCTTAGAAAGCTATGCTCAATTATTCCTCAATCGTTTTAAATCGAAATTAGAAAAAGAAGACAAAAAATTTGTTGTAGAAATTTGGCATACTAATCAAATAGTAGGTATGTTTTTTAAGCTTGTTCCTTCTACTTCTTTTAAAAAGGATATAGTTTGGATAAATAAACAAGATAATGATTGGGAAATGATATCGCTCCTAACAAAGATTAGTTCTGAAAAAGTTACAGATAAACTCTTTGTACAGAAAGATATAAGAGGATTTGAAAAGGACTATTTCTATATTTTTAAACCGAATGAAAAGCGACTTTGGCACAAAGCTATTGGTCATTTAGATGTAAATGAATTTGCTGATGCCATTCTTAAATCAGGAAAGACAAGGATATGATATTTACAGAACTAAATGCCGCTGGTTATGAACATAATATTACCTTCTATCAAAATGAATTTGAAGATATTTTGAGAGGAATTATTGTATGCTATAATAATATTTGTTCATCTAATATTACATTACCTAATGATGAAAATGAGATTCGAAATGTGATATTGAGAAATTATCTTAAAAACAATTCATTCAAAAAAGCTAATTTTAATTTATCAAATTACCATTTTGACTATGAAACTATTGAGAATAAAGGTAGAGCTGATATTCGTATCTTACCAATAAATCCTTATTTAGACGATCATGCTTATTACATAATTGAATGTAAAAGACTGCGCAATCAAAATTTAAATGGAACAACTGGACTAAATGCAGAATATGTAAAAAATGGAGTTTGTCGATTTGTAACAGACTATTATTCCTCATATTTTAGTACAAATGGAATGATTGGATTTGTTGTCGATGATATGTGTATTGATAAAAATATATACAATTTAAACTCATTATTAATTCAAGATTTAATTAATGATAGAAAAGAAACTGTAAATGCAAAGCTGAGCCAAGAAATGATATCGATTAAACTAAGTAATGAATTTGACTATAGTTATAAATCTAAGCATAAACTCAGTACCCAAAATGAAGTAACCTTGTATCACTTAATGTTTAATTTTTCAACAGAAATTCAATGAAGTTAAGTTTTGAATCCAATTTAGCTTATCAGCGAGAAGCTATAAAATCAATCACAGATTTATTTGAAGGGCAACCCTTAGAAGATTCTATTTTGGAATTTGATCTAAAAGAGAAAGGTGTTTTAAACTTGATAAATGGTATCAGCAATAATCTGATTTTATCAGAAAACCAAATTCTTTCAAATTTACAAGGTATACAGGAAAGTAATGAAATAGAGGTTTCGGATAAGTTAGATGGTATGCACTTTTCTATTGAAATGGAAACAGGAACTGGAAAAACTTATGTTTATTTGCGTACCATTTATGAGCTTAATAAATTGTACAATTTCAAAAAATTTGTCATTGTTGTTCCTTCGATAGCTATTCGTGAGGGCATTTTGAAGAATCTAGAAATTACACATGAACATTTTCAAACACTTTATGATAATGTTCCCGTAAACTTTCAGGTTTATGACAGCACAAAAGTTTCTACTTTAAGAGGATTTACAACTACCAACAACATTGAAATTTTGGTAATCAATATTGATTCTTTTGCCAAAGATGAAAATATCATAAATAAACCTAATGACAAGTTAAACGGACAGAAGCCAGTTGAGTTTATTCAAGCAACAAATCCTATTGTAATTGTGGATGAACCGCAAAATATGGAAACAGAAAAGCGTATTAAAGCCATAGATAACTTAAAAGCTTTGTGTTCACTTCGTTATTCGGCAACTCATAAAAATGAGTACAATAAAACATACAGTTTAAATCCTATAAAAGCCTATGATTTAGGATTAGTCAAACAAATTGAGGTTGATTCTATCGTTGAAGAAAATGCATACAATGATGCTTTTGTTTTTGTGGAATCCATAACTGCTACAAAAACCAAAGTAACAGCAAGAATTACCATAAACAGTAACGAAAAAAATGGTGTACGAAAGAAAACAATTACTGTTAAAGTCGGGGATGATTTATACAAGCTTTCTAATGAAAGAGAAATTTATGCAGATGGTTATATTATTGAAGAAATTGATGCCGTAAACCAATGTATTTCAGTTTCCAATGGAAGTTTGTTATACAAAGGTGATAGTCAAGGTGATTTAACGGATGAAGTAATGAAGTTTCAAATCCGAAAAACGATTGAAGAGCATTTAAAGAAAGAAAAAAGGCTGAACAAATTAGGTATTAAAGTTTTATCATTATTCTTTATTGACAAAGTTGCAAATTACCGTAGTTATGATACTAACGGAAACCCTGTAAAAGGAAAATTTGCAAAATGGTTTGAAGAAATTTATCAAGAATATATCTCAAAACCAGCTTTTAAAGAGTTGGATAAATTCTCCGTTGATGAAACCCATAACGGCTATTTTTCGCAAGACAAAAAAGGGGCTTTTAAAGACACTTCCGGCGAAACAAAAGCAGATGATGACACCTATAGTTTGATAATGAAAGACAAAGAAAAGTTGTTGGGATTAAGCAACTCTTTGCGTTTCATCTTCACTCATTCTGCCCTTCGTGAAGGTTGGGACAATCCAAATGTATTTCAAATTTGTACCTTGAATGAAACTAAATCAGATGTTAAAAAACGTCAGGAGATTGGTAGAGGTTTACGTCTAGCTGTTGACCAAAATGGTAAACGAACATACGATCAAAACATAAACCGTTTGACTATTATAGCTAATGAAGCTTATGATGATTTTGCAAAAGCACTTCAAAATGAAATAGAAGAAGATTGCGGATTATCATTTAAAGGTAGAATCAAAAATAAACAAACAAGAACTGCAATTAAATACCGCAAAGGTTTTGAAGCTGACCCTAAATTCTTAGAAATTTGGGGGAAACTGAAAAAGAAAACTACTTATAGAGTAGATTACAAAACAGACGAATTAATAACCTTGACTGCAAAAGCAATTAAAGATTTGCCTGAAATTAAATCACCTTCTATTCGCTCCACAAAAATTGGAATCACTATGACGACTGAAGGTGTAGGTACAAATTATGTTGGAGAGAAGATAGAATCTTACGGAGGTTATTCTTGGAAAATCCCTGACGTGTTAGGCTATATTCAAAGTAAAACAGAATTAACACGTTCTACAATTGAAGCAATATTAAGTCAATCAGGAAGAATTGAAGATGTTATTATCAACCCTCAACTCTTTTTAGACTTGGCTACGCAAGCTATAAAGAGAACGTTATATGATTTAATGATTGACGGAATCAAATATCAAAAGATAGGTGGCAAAGAGTATGAAATGACTTTGTTTGAAGCCCAAGAGTTGGAAGTATATTTGAATGACTTTTCGTTTAAAGTTTCAGATTCATCCAAAACTATTTATGAAGAATTCGTGCCTTTAGACTCAGGAATAGAAAGCAAATTTGCCAAAGATTGTGAAACGAGTGAGCAAATAAAATTCTATTTTAAATTACCAAATTGGTTTAAAATACCAACCCCCATAGGGAACTACAATCCTGATTGGGCATTGATATTTGAAGACGAGCAAAAAATTTATTTTGTAGCGGAAACAAAAGATACAGGAACAACACAAGTTGACTTGTCAAAACTAAGCGAAGACGAACAAATGAAAATTAAATGCGGAAAAGCGCATTTTGAAGAATTTGAAGATTTAGAGTATAAGGTAGTAAATAAAGTCGGACAATTAATAAATTAATAAATTAATACAATTGTAATAAGTATTAAAAATCTTAAGTTAAGGAGAACCTTAACTTAAGATTTTTTATTTTTTAAGAATAATCGTTTATAGAGTAGATCATTTTAGGTAATTAATTAACAGCAGTTCTACTTTCATTAGAATATAGTTCCTCCCTGTTAAATAAGAAATTTGAACAAATTTTATATCATACATTAAAATCCATATATAAGTATAATTATTTGAATTACAATTAATTATATTTTATTTTATTATAAAATATCACATACTATCACAGAGTTTGATAGGTAGTTTTACAATGTTCGAACACAACAATTGTACAACCTAAAAAACTTTATGACATGTATTTAAATGAATTAAAAGAGAAGCCTGTTTGGCAAATGACTGGACAAGAGCTATTAAACTTATTAAAAGAAATAACTGTAAATGAATCACCTAATTCTTTTACTAATCTATCAAAAGACACTCTTAGTAAACGTTACGTTTATGGAATACGAGGTATAGCCGAATTATTTGGTTGCAGTATATCTACTGCCAACAAAATCAAAAAAGAAGGTAAAATCAAAAACGCAATATTGCAGTATGGTAGAAAGATAATTGTAGATGCTGAACTAGCATTAGAACTCTTTTCAAAGAAGTAAACTTCTTATATAAATGAATTATTAACCACTATGATTTAACGTTAGAATTATCGAGATGTGTCTTTGTCCTTACAAATTGAAAATTTGAATCGGAACAAAGACCACTCGTTTTTCTCCCGAAGGTCGCAAAATTGGTAAGACGATGAAAAGAGAACACAAGATAGAATTTAGAGTTACCCTAACAGAATCTCTGCTTATAAAAAACAAAGCTGATAAAATTGGTTGTAGCGTTTCTGAGTACCTGCGTAGTACTGCACTTGGGTACGCACTTAGCTATAAATTAACACAAGATGAAATTGAGATTTACAAACTCCTAAACAAGTTTGCTGATAACTTTAGAAGAATTGGTAACCTGTTTAAACTTGGTGATACAACAGGTGTAAAAGAAGCTACCATTGAAACTGCAAACTTACTTAGAGATCATCTTCAAAAACTAAAGTAATATGATAGCTAAAGCAAAAACGTGTATTGGAGGAACAGCTCTTTTTAATTATGTGATTAATCCAAACAAAGGCTATGAACTTGTTAGAAACAATCTTTCGGGGGAAACTCCGAAAGATATGTTTCAAACTATGCAGATATTGCAAAATCAAAACTCACGCTGTAAGAACAATACAATCTCCGTTGTTATCTCACCTACTATTGAAGATAGTAAGAAGATGACAGATCAAGATTTAAACAATCTTGTCCATGATTTTTTAATTGGTTTAAAGTTAGACCCTAAACATGCGCAATACATTGCTTTTGTTCATACTGAAAAAGAGCACAAGCACATTCACATATTGGCTAACCGCATTGATGAGAAAGGAAAAGCATTAAAGGATAATTACATCGGATTTCAAGCACAAAGCATCGCTCATGAAATAGCTTTAAAATATGGTTGGATATCTATAAGACAAGAGAACGAAAACAAAAAAGAACAAGTAAAAGCTAATCAAAATCAAGTAGCACAAGAGATTAAAAAAGCACACTACCTTGTTTTAAAGGAGCTCCCTAAAAGTTTACAACAGTATATTGATATGATGAGTATGCATCAAATAGAAGTGAAACCAAGTGTAAACAAACAAGGAAATATTCAAGGGTATCGGTTTATTCACTTACCCACTAACACAAATCTAAAAGCAAGTGAAGTTGACCGTAATCTAAAACTAAATGAACTGTTTGAGAATAACACGCCCAAACGTAGTGATGATTTATTTCACACTGTTCTGTTCAAAGATCAAGACAAACAAATTTCATTTGAGGATTGGAATACAAATACTGTAAGTATGTTTAGTTTTCTAAACTCCTACGGAAATTACTATGAGGACTATGCTCCTGATATCACTAAAAAGAAAAGACGAACGATAAGACGATAATTATGGCAAAGCAACAACCAACACTTACAGAGCTCACTGAGCTACTCTTTCAACAAGTAGTTTACTTGCAAGAAACAATGAAACGAAATATCGCTCAACAAACGGAGCTTTCTAAAAAGATAAAGAATATTGAAGTGAAAGTAAACGTGTCTGAGCTTAGAAAAGTAGAAGAAGAACAAACAGAACGAATTCATTCTTATCTGAATCATTTTTGCGTTAGATTACAAGCTATTAATGAACAGCATTACAAGGTAAATAAGTCTATCAACTCAAAAAAGATTCTATACCTAGTATTACTTAATATCTTCTTTTTCTTGGTTACTTGCTTTTGTATGTATAAAATATGGAAGTAACATTGTTGATTGAAGTATTTCAAATATTAGTTTTTTGTGTAACTTTACCTTTCAATCTTTTTTTATCATTGGCTTTCTTTTGAGCCGTCTTAAACTAAGCTATTAATTATGGAACATAAAATACATCAAGGAAGAAATGTAAAGCGTTTTAGAGAAATGCTTGGAATCAAACAAGAAGTTCTTGCCTTTGATTTGGGTGAAGATTGGAATCAAAAGAAAATCTCTGTTTTAGAACAAAAAGAAGTAATTGATAATTCACTGTTACAACAGATTTCTAAGGTACTTAAGATACCTGTTGAAGCAATTGAAAATTTTGATGAACAGCAGGCGATTAATATTATTTCAAATACGTTTGATAATGGTTCTGTTGCAGTTAATCAAAATCCTATTTTCAATAATAGTCCTATTGATGCAATTGTGAAGCTTCACGAAGAAAAGATTGCTTTGTATGAGCGTATGCTTAAAGAGAAAGAAGAAATGATGAATCGTTTAGAAAAGCTTATTCAAAGTAAATAGATATTAGATTATATCGTATATAATAAAAAAGGTAGAACTACTATGAAGGGTATTCTACCTTTTTCGTTTTAGATAAAGATTTATCGGTAATTAGCTGTATCACGTATTTGTATCAACAGACAAGCTTCTAATAATCTATGATAGACAAGCATTGATACATTGCTGTCGTATTCCTTGTTGGATGCAGTATTAGCCATTGTAGCTAAAACTAAATTGAAAAAAGAGTTAGTTATACTATCTAATGCGAATTGCTCATAGATGCTTTTGAATACTAAGTATGGATTTTTAAACTCTTGTTCATTTATGTATTTCATTTCTTGTAAGTCTTCTTCGGACACATCTAAAGCAGTAAGCTTTTTGGCTTTAAAATCATTGGGGTTTAAAAAGATTCGGTAGCTCGCTTTAAACAAGGATTGTAAAACGGTTAAATCAAAAATAACTTCTGATGCCTTAGCCTTATCATACATTTTATCACTAAGTAGATACCAACAGTAATTGCGAATCTGTTCTTGAAAATAATCTATGTGTGCAAGATCAGTTAACCACGCTAATAGCTCATAAGGACACTCGATATCTTCTTTTGTCCATAAGTGAGATTCTAAAGTAAAATCGTATGTTTTCATAATTATTGTAGTCTTTTATAAATTAACCAACAAGCATCTAGTAGCTTATATAAATAGATTGGAGGAATTTGGTAGTGCACTTCAAAAATTTGTTTTTCCTTTAAAGCATCTTGTACATAATCAGCTGATAGATAATCTAAGTCTTCTACAGTAACCATTGTAAAGATATTCATGAAGGTCATATACGGATTTAAGTATTCTTCTAATGTGAGAGAACCTAAGTAGAAATCATCAATATTATCAGTTTTCTTGATAGTTAGATTCCGTTTTTCAAACTCTTTAGGATTTTTGAAAATAGTATGACATGCTCTAAATACAGAATGGAGAATGAAAAATCTATATACCATATCTCCAGCAGTTCCCTCATACCGTTTTTTTATTTCTAATACATAGTATGAATATTCGTTTAATGAATTCTTGTAGTCTTCTAAGCGATAGACAGAAAACATTTCTTTAATAATTCTATATGGACAGAGAATCCCCTCTCTTGTCCATAAATGTGATTCTAAAGGAATTTGGTTTGCATTCATAATTCAGGTCTTTTAAGGTTTATATAAAAGTACCTTCCCTTGTATTGGTAAACTATTCTATATCAGGGATAAAATATGCATTTAATCAACCTGAGTATAATCTTGGTCACTATTTAATTCAACGATACAAGTCATTAAATCAATAAATATGCGTATCATCCCAAACCAAATAATAACTTCTTTATTATATTGTATAATAGGATTATCGTCAAGTACATTCTCCTTTTCTAACACAGATATATCTTGACTGGAAAACAAGTCAGTTATTGTCTTGTAATTCTCTTTGCCTACTACAAGAATAACAAGATTGTAAATGTGAGCCATAAAATACTCGAAGCCCATTATGTTTATAATCTTTTCTATGGCATATATTCTAAAACTATTTTTCTCCAATACCTCTTTTTCATGTTTTTTATAATCAATTAACTTACCCTCTTTGATTAGTTCAAAAGCACAACATATAAGTAATTGTAAAGCCATTAATGTATTTGCAACTTCAAACTCAAACTTACCTGTATCTTCGAATTCAACTTCTCGTTTAAAAAGTTTTTCAATCCCATATTCTTCAATATATTTTGGGTAGTTATTGTAATGCTCCATTACGATTGGATTATTTAATGCAAGTAAGATATTATCTATCATTTGCAATAAAACCATTTCATCTTCACTTATAATAGTCAGCACATTAACCACTTGCTCTCGATTGATTATAAGTCTTTTAATTTTCTCTTTATTAGTCATAATAATATAATTTTTAGGTTCATAAATTTGATCTCTTTACAGAGGATAAACTATTCGTTTAGGAACTATAATATCCTTTATTCGAATAGATTACCGTAAATCAAGGTAAGAACTTGCAGTAGTTAACCTTAAATACTGTAATTATGAAATCAATCATTAACAACCTTTCAAACTTGAAAATATCAAGCGAACTAAGACACGAACTTGAAGAGTTAATCGAAAAAAAATTAGTAGGGTTTATTTTTTATTCGCAGAAGAACTTGCTCAATCATCCTATTATTACTCTTTGTTTTTATGATGCTGATGAACTAAATAATATACGTAGAAGCAAATGGATCACTAAGGGGATTAATCACTACCAAGTAAATATTTACTGTTTATGTATCAAGGACTTTTATCAATCTGACTCTTTTCAGAATATAATGTATTCAACATTAAATTGCCAAAAAGAAAATCTCGTTTATGGTTCTTTACACGATAGTGAACCATTATTTAGTTTGCACCAATCTAAACAGAAAGAAAATGATTTTGAAAGCTTTGTTTCTAAATGGTTTGCTAAGCATTACAAAAGAAACACTAAGTTTTTAAAGTCTTTAAAAAAGGAGCTGAAAGCTAATCACATAGATGAACAATCTGCTATGCTTGGTATAAAGCAAGTAATACAAGATACTAAAGAAAGAGTTCAACCTATATTATCAGGGAGCATTCAGTGTAGCACTGCTTCTTTTCTAAATTTCGTATTTAACCATTGCTCTACTGTTCAAGATGTTTTTAAACAAGACTTTGACTTTTATACAAGAGATATGGTTTCATTATTTAGAGAAGAGTTAAAACCAAAGAAAATTGCTGAGCAGATAGAATCTAAAAAACAACCATTAGTTGGATATTTATTTATCATAGCTCAGGATTTTTTAGAAGCGATGTACGTAGAAATACCACATAGAATCCTCACTAAATATAAGCTCATGGTAAACAAGCAAAAGCTACTCTCTTTAAATAATCCCAAACAGATAACAGAAATACAAGAGGAACTTGAAGAGCGGACAAGAAAAATACTTTTGAAGTATAAGAAAGTAGAGTCATTTTATCTAATAAAAAGACGAACTAACAATCAGGTACTCTTAAACTCTGATGATTCTACTTCTCATAAGCTACATTTACTATTACTAGCAAGTATTGAGACGTTGCACATTAATGAAGAGGGTAATATAAGACAATACGTTTCTTTTCATACTGAGGATTTAGTTGATGTAACCGTAATCCTGATTAAAAAATCAAATTGGTATTTGCATATACCTGTTTATGATACCTTCTTTAAACAAAATCTCACAAAGGAGAAACTTTGGATTGGAAAGCCATTAATAGCTGAGAATCCAGATTTAGAAACGTTTCCACTAAGTGAACTTAAATTAAAGTTTTGGGCAGAGTGCAAATCAATGCTTAAACCTATTGTGAAAAGACTCAGTTATCAAATAGAAGGCTGTCAGAGCGATGCAGATGTAATTTTCTATAAGTATACCTTACAACAACTTTCAATGGCTATACTCTTTGCTAAAATGGATTATATGCCACAAGTTCACACTACAAGTTATTTATGGCGTTTAATTCAATGGTATGCTCCTGAATTAGGTCTTGTAATTGACTGTAATAAGGAGATAAAAGAAATGTTATTTGAGAATTATACATGTCTTAGAAATTATCCTAATATCAAATATCCTACGGTTAAATACACAGAAGAACAGTGGAACAGAGTTTATTATTTCATTAGTAAGCTTTATGAATTTGCTAAAGAGTGTTATCAGACTAAAGATTAAGACACATTTAATATAGTTTTATTTTTATTAAAAATTGCACAAAGTTAGGTAATGCCTTGCGGTTCGCTAACAAGAAATTCCCCCATAAATGCTTGACTAAAGTCTTCGCTTTATTGCGTTGCTTCTTGCGCTCGCTAAGCCATTACCAATTGTGGCTCCATAATTAATTTAAAAAATTTAATATTATGGAAACTACAGTTTTAAACACAGAATGGCTCATCGCTTCGGAAGTAGAATTGATTTACAAATCAAAAGTAAAGGCTTCACAGAGACCTCAGATTACATCTTCTTACAGTGCCTATCAAATAGCATTAAAAGCTTGGGATAATAACAAGATTGAATTATTAGAACAGTTTAAAGTACTTATGCTTTCAAACAACAATAAAGTACTTGGAGTATTAGAAGTTTCCTCAGGAGGAATAACAGGTACAATAGTAGATTTAAGAATCATTTTCTCCGCTCTTTTAAAAGCGCATGCGACAGCATTTTTGATTATACACAATCATCCGTCAGGAAAATTAGCTCCAAGTGATGCTGATAGACAAATTACAAGAAAGATTAAAGAAGCAAGTAAGATACTTGATATTACTCTTTTAGATCATTTAATTATAACAGCAGAGAGTTACTACTCTTTTGCAGATGAAGGCACCCTATAAGGTGCCTTTGTTTTTTAAGATGTAAAACTGTAAATGTGCTGTTACAGTTTTACAATTTTTTAAAGTACTTATATAAATATGAATCTACAACTTGATATAATATATGTCTAGGTATAGATGTATCCAAATAAATATCAAAGTAACAATAAACGTTTCTGAACTCCGAAAGATAGAAAAAGAACAACGACAACGATTCCAAAATGACTTTGAAGAGTTTCATCGAGAGATAACAAAAAATAATGAGGAGCTTTTAAAGGTTCATAAGGCAGTTAGTACTAAAAGGTTGTTGTACTTGATAGTGCTGAACACTTTTCTACTTTTAACAACAGGGTTTTCTATGTATATAGCTGTTAAGAATACTATTGATAAATCGAAATATGAGCAATTAATGAATAAAAAATTAGTTGCTAAATTAAATTGAGTTAGTAAATCAGTTTTTAATGAAAATCCAAAATTTGCTAGATTTTTTATAGATTAAAAAAACGAAAGCAAATCAAAGCTATTACGATAAATTTTTATAGTAATAGCTTTGATAATTAAATTACTCTTCAAACTCTCGTTTCGGTATACAACTATCTGTGATTTTAATTATTTGATGCAACCCTGGTTTACTTCCTCCAAATTCGTGTTTTGCTAACCCTAATTTTATTAAATATTTTATATCTTGTAGTTCTTCTTTTGAAGCAAAATCATATCTATACTTCGTTCTTAAGGAATTAACAGTATCAAATAAATAATAAGAATTTTTATGTATAGATGTAATATATTTTTCTATATGAGATTTCCATCCATTTGGTCTTTTAAATATTAACAATAAAGCTTGTTGATGCTTTAACAATTCGTTAGACTCTTTATTAAATGAATCATACAACAAAGGGGCTATTTTCGGAGAATACAACTCATCTTGAAAATAACCGACTACATTAGTTGGTAATACTTGTAAAATCGAAGTCAATTTTTCTTCAAATGTATTTCCAAAGTCTCCTGAGAGCTGAAACCCTGCTCCTTCAAATGAAGCATGTCCATTTGTTGCCATTATAGGAGAAATTGCAAACAACACTTTCGCAAGTTGATTCCAAGAACCATAAATTTCATCTATCAAATCTTTCTTTAATTGAGAATCGGCATAATCACTATTTCTCAAAGCCGTTGAAGCAGCTCTAATTTGTTGAATAAGATTATGTAAAGAATATTCTTCGAAAAATTTTTGAATAGATTGGTTATATGGTCTTATTTGATTGTATTCTTTGTCTATATATTGGTCTTTAATTGTATCTGGAAGCTTAGATGTTAAAACATTTTCTCCAATTTCTTCTTGAAGTTTTTCTATTTCATTTTCTTTAGGTTTCCACTTTGCATTATTTAAAGGATTTATCTCTCCCTTTATCCCCAGTTTTTCTTCAACTTGAGTCTTAGTTTCTCTGATGTCTCTTAATAGTATTTCTAAAGCATCATCTCTATTTCTATCGATACCTGTATAAAATTCAATAATTTCAGGAAATGCTGAGTATTTCTTTGATTCAAATATATAGTCCCTAAATGATTTATCAACATGCATCCTTTTCGCACCAAAATAATAAATCCAAAAAGATGACTTGAATCTATATTTATCAAAGAAAGGAACAATTATATTGTTATTAGTTAAGATTTCAAATACAACCTCAATATCTAATTCAATTAATTTTTCCTCACAGAATACTTTTAAATTACTTATAAAGTCATCTTTTCTGAAATTATATTGTTGTTTTTTTAGCATAATTTCACAGTATTTACCTAAAACATATTCTGTGTCTTTTAAATCAGGTTTAGTTTTATATTTTGGTATTTCTCCTAAATCAAATAGTACGAATAATATCATTTCAATTACCCTCGTTCTATTAATCGGACTATCATCAAAATATTTTTCTGAAACTTTTAAAAGTGTTATTACGTTGTAGGGGGTTCTGTGTAAATTCAGACATTCTAAATCAGTTGTGACTTTATTTAAAAGTTTATCATTATCTGTGATTTTTTTTTCACTATTATATTGACAAACAAGTTTTCTTATTTGTGTGCGTGGAAGTGCAATTAAATGCAATTGTTCAAATACTTTGTCAATATCTAAATTCTCATCATCACTTAACTCGTCATCTTCTTGAACCAAATATAAACTTTCATCTGCAGTATTAAGTACTATAAATTTGTAGTCAGGATGAACTTCAATAAGTCTTTTTAATTTTTTAAAAGAAACTCTATCTTTCGAATTAAAGGAGTCAAAAATAACACACTTTACATCTTCAATATTTTGTTCAAGTGAACTAACTTCATTCTTCACAGCATTGGGAATATGATGAGGCTTACAAGATGAATTATCAATATAAATCCAAAGTTCATCGTTATCCCAAGCTTCTAAAACCAAATGATGTGCTAATGTAGTTAGTCCAAATTGTGAAGGAGCATTAATAATATAAGATTTTTCAGATAACAATATTTCTTCTATTAAAACTCTTTGACTAAAATTTTCATCAGGATTCTGAGAGATAGCATTACTTCTACTTAATACTGGTTCTATCCAAACTTGAGGTTGATCATCAAAACCTCTTAAAGAATCATTAAAACGTTTTTTAAAGACTTTTTTTAAGGCTTCTTTATTAATTATTTGTTCTGCATTAAAAGACTCATTACTTTTTTTTTTATACTGTTCTGAGAAAAACTTAGAGAGATTTTTTCTTAATTTTTCTTCAAAATCTGAAACCCCATTATATATTCCATAAATACCTATTGGTTGTATTTTTTTCTTAAATTCAGCTATTTTACCTAATTCAGTTAGATTTAAATCTGACATAGATATGGGAGGTTCATCATTGAAATAAAATATAACTTCTATATCTTGCTTTATTTGATATCGATTAAATGCAGCGTTAAATTCTTCTTCTGTTCCCGAACCAGCTCTTGGTGTTGGTGAACCAAATTTTTTATTCATAATACCTATGAATATTTCAAAGTCATCACCAATTTGATTAAATATTTCAGTTTGACCATCAGTATCTTTAATTGTTGGTCTTACATCTTTTTCCCATTTCAAAGATTCAATCCTAAAATTGAAGATATTACCGAGACCTGCATTAATCTCTTCAAAAATTTTGTCACAAATTTCTCTTTCTGAATTAGTATCACTTGGTGAAGCAATAAATGCTTTATAAATTTTTACATCCATTTTTTTTTAAATATTCATAGTCATATATCTGTTTTTCATAAAGCATGTAAGTTTCATACAAAAAACATCTATATAAATTTCTTTAGTTAATATTTAGCTAAAATACTTAAATAAAAGATATAAAAAAACCCAACTTTACATTTTTGGGTGTAAAATTGGGTGTTTATGCTTTAACTGATTGATAGTCAGCGTTTATTGCGGAGAAAGAGGGATTCGAACCCCCGGACCTGTTACAGTCAACGGTTTTCAAGACCGCCGCATTCGACCACTCTGCCATTTCTCCAGTGGTCTGCATTACTTCCGTATTGCGAGTGCAAATATAACACAAATATCCAAACCTCCAAACTTTCGAGATAAAATAATTGAAAGTTTTTTCAGTGAAGCTCCTACTTCATAGCATAGCTGTAGAATAAAAAACTAAGTATCAGACTTATACTCCCCTAACCGATTCGTTGTCTTCTAAAAACAAAAAAAACTCCTAATAAGGAGTTTTAGTATTATTTATCTTCAAAAAGCTTAACGACTAATTTATAACTTAAAGAATCTAATCCATTAAGAGCTCCTTCAGAAGAGCTATTAGAAAGAACGATTAGACCTTTCTTTCTTACTGGGTCAAAAGCCACATAGTTAGAATATCCAGCATCTATACCTCTTGTGAAGTAAAGAGGCTCTCCAGAACCAAAAGGATACCCTATCTTCCATCCTAAACTAACCCAGTAATTAGGACTTACAATAAGAGTAGGCTTCTGTGTTAGCTGTAGTACCTTATCTTCACTATTAAATTGCGCTTGAATGAACTTCGTCAAATCTGCAGCTGTAGAGATCCCCCCACTAGATGGTAATAAAGCACCTACTTTGACTGGATATACTTCCTTTAGATTGACATTAATCCCTTTTACTACCTCACGCTTCTTTTTAGGCATGTATACAGTAGAGTTATGCATACCATATCTTGCGAATATTTTCTCTTCGATTAATTGATGAAAGGGCTTGTTATACACCTTACTCAAGGTATTACCTAGTATAGCATATCCTAAGAAAGAAAAACTCTGTCTCTTATCTGGGCTTATCGTATCTGTCTCTAGATTATGTTGCAAATAGTCTTCTAGCTGTGCACTCGTCAGATTAGTCAAATAATCATCTTCTACCTTTGGATCATTAGACTTTATCTCAGGTAGCATAGGTACTAACGAAGAATGATTAGCTAAAGCAATGAAGGGAAGCTTAATATTCTTGTTAAAGCTAAAATCATAATACTTATTTATATCCGTAGTCATATCCACACCTTGCTCTAGTACAGCATCCGCTAATACAGTAGAAGTAAATATCGTCATTACATTAGCCATAGAAAACTTACTATCTGTATTGTTCTCTACTTTCACTCCATCCCCTACTTTCTTAAAGCCGTGATATTCTACCTTATCATCATCAATAATAGCAATAGCATACTGTCCTTTATCAGGTAGGTTAACCGTTTCGTTTGCGATAATTTCTTCTACACTAAACTTCTTGAATGAATCATCTACAGGCTTAGGCATGTCTAATAATCTAAATCCTACTACCTCCCCAGTATCATTCATCGCTAGATTAAGTAAAGCAACTTCATTATTCTCAAACTCAGTTTTAAACAACGCTAATTGATTATTGTCTAAGCCGTAGAACTCCATACTCATAATATTACCAAGTTTCTCTTTCATCTCTACAAAGAATAACTTAGCCTTAGCACTAGGCAACTCTTCTTTTAAAGATGGTGCGAAGTGACTGTAAATATCATCGTAATCATTGGTGTTGTAATCCTTTACAAAAGTATCTATTAAGGGTTTAAACTCTTTCTCTTGAGCGAAAGAACCAAAACTCATCAATAAACACATCGCTATGGAAATACTTAATCTCTTCATTTCTTAATTTTATTTTGCAAGGATAAATATATCAGTTATTATCCGATAAATATCTCCCTTTAACAAGAATAAAAGAAAAATAAAGAATTTCTTACTTCTTTTAAGTATAAGATAACAACCTCAATATAAAGCATCAAATCACAGCCCTCCTTCAAAAAATACAATACCCCTAATTACCTATTCTCAGATAAAGAAACTCTATCTGAATAGAAAATAGCCTATCTTTTTTTTAAGTATATTCGCCCTAAATAAAAACAGAAAGACTATGACCAAAAGTGAAAAAGTAAAATTCGCTATGGAGACCTTAGACGCTCTTTATCCAGAAGTTCCTATTCCATTAGATCATAAAGACCCATATACTCTACTGATCGCTGTACTTCTATCAGCACAGTGTACAGACGAACGCGTAAATAAGATTACTCCTCTACTATTTGCTAAGGCTGATAATCCGTATGATATGGTCAAAATGACGGTAGAAGAAATACAAGATATCATCAGGCCTTGTGGATTATCTCCTATGAAGTCTAAAGGTATTTATGGACTATCACATATCTTAATTGATAAGTATAATGGAGAAGTTCCTCAAGATATGGCTGCATTAGAAGAATTGCCTGCTGTCGGTCATAAGACGGCTAGTGTTGTCATGTCTCAGGCATTTGGAGTACCTGCTTTTCCAGTAGATACCCATATTCATAGATTAATGTATCGTTGGAATTTCTCTAATGGAAAAAGTGTAGAACAAACAGAAAGAGATGCTAAACGTTTATTTCCAGAGGACAAATGGAATCTACTTCATTTACAACTCGTATGGTATGGAAGACAATACTCTCCTGCACGTGGCTGGAATCTAGAACTAGATATTATAACGAGTGTGATAGGTAGAAAAACGGTTATCAATGAATACTATAAAAAGAAAGAAAAAAAAGAAAAGAAATAACACTTCTTATCCTAGCACATCAGTGTAAGATAGTATAGAGAGGTATCAAAAAGCAAAAAAAGAGGTTAAGTATAATGACTTAACCTCTTTTTTTTAATTCTCTTTCGAGTAAAGCGATAGATTATTGATTAACCCGTTTAGCCTAACTAGGCTCAATCCTTTAGAGTAACTCAAAAGGAATTTAATGGTTTCTTCTTTGGGTAAACTAAATGAACTAGTTTTCGTTGTGTAATTTTTCTTCATATGTGGCGCGTTTTGTTGTTTATACAATAATAACGACAAAACGCTTTACATATTATATCTCTGTCAAAATAATATTTTTTTCGTCAATTAATTTTCTTAAATTAAGCAGTGCATATCGCATTCTTCCCAGAGCAGTATTAATACTTACATCTGTCAACTCTGCTATCTCCTTGAAGCTCAAGTCTTGATACATACGCATCGTGATCACTTGACGTTGATCTTCTGGTAATTCTTTTAACAATAAATGTAGATCTGACTCTATCTGTTGTTGGATGATATCTCCTTCTACTGTATTAGAATCATCTTTTAGAAATGAAAAGATAGGCAATTCCTCAGAATCATATTGAAACTGTACACGCTTCTCTCTTCGGTAATGATCCATTACTAAATTATGAGCAATACGGATAACCCAAGGTAGAAACTTACCTTCTTCATTATATCGACCCGATTTAAGGGTATTAATTACTTTTATGAATGTATCTTGGAAAATGTCATTTGCTAACTCAGCATCTGATACTTTAGAAAAGATAAAACCATAGATCTTAGACTGGTGTCTTTTGATCAAAACCTCTAACGCCTCTTCACCACCTGCAATATATAATGTTACAAGGGTTGCATCAGGCATATTTATATATACCATACCAAATTTCTTTTTTAAAACTGTAAATAGATTTTTATAAAGTAATTTTGTATTATAGGCTTTGATTTTTATCGTTTAACGAGACAAATATATAAAATTATATTTGTTAAAATAAATAAAAAATAAAAGTTTTTTTTAGAACCTCAATCAACAAACGTTATCATATCTCATCATTTAGCCGGAAAACAATAAAATTCACATCTCTTAAATTTATCTAAATGAAATAATCACAATATTAGGCTGGAATAGATGTAGAAAACACAATTATATTTATGTACCGAACCTTTACATTTTTATAATACGGTCTCCCTTTTGCTCCCATGTGGTATTTCATCCTTATTCCTGTCAGCTCTTAATCTCGTTTGTATCGTGTTCCCAAGAGATACCCTAGAAGCGACTTTTTGGGAACAACTCGAAAACAAAATAGGATAACCACAGCGTCCAATCAAGATACAGCCTAGATCAACACTAGCTTTCTCTTTAAAACAACTACTCCCTTCTACCCCCAATTACTCCTATTTACTCCACTTTTTGACTTTCTATTACATCCACTTTCTAGTTCTTTCTATATTTAAACCTCATATCGTTCTTCCATCCTACTCTTTATACAAGGTGATAATGCGAAATATTATAGCAGATTCAGCATTTTGCACAAGATTATACCTTGCAGAGTTTTAGTGGAATTAAAGAAAGCATTATCTTTGTTTATTAAACCTTTATAGGCTACATGAAAAAAATAGATTTCTCCAATATAGATCCAAAAAAGAATATTATCATCAAGGGCGCTCAGCTACACAATCTAAAAGATTTAGACGTTGTCATCCCTCGTAATAATCTTGTTGTTATAACAGGATTGTCTGGTTCTGGTAAGTCCAGTTTAGCTTTTGACACCTTATATGCAGAAGGACAAAGACGTTATGTAGAGAGCTTATCTTCTTATGCTAGACAATTCTTAGGACGTATTAACAAACCTAAAGTAGAATACATAAAAGGAATTGCTCCTGCGATTGCGATTGAACAAAAAGTAAACACTAGCAATGCTCGTTCTACAGTAGGTACCTCTACTGAGGTATATGATTACATCAAATTACTGTACGCACGTATCGGAAAGACCTTCTCGCCTATCTCAGGAGAGGAAGTAAAGAAGGATACTGTAAGTGATGTATTAGACTATGTTAAGAGCTTAGCTATTGGAGCCAAATTATTATTGCTAGCCCCTATTGATTTAGGAGAAGACAGAGAGCTTTATGAGCACCTTAATGTCCTTCTTCAGCAGGGATATGCTAGAATATTAGTGCATGGAGAGACTTTGCGTTTAGATCAATATATAAATGACAATACAGAAGATATCGTTAATCAAGTAGATGCCACTCAGGTTTATCTAGTTGTAGACCGTATCGTAGTCAGTGATGATGAAGATTTCTTTAACCGCCTAGGAGACTCTGTAGAAACAGCTTTCTTCGAAGGAAAAGGATACTGCTATATAGAGGATCTTAAAGATAAAAAACGCAAAGAATTCAGCAACAACTTTGCCTTAGATGGGGAAGTTTTTCTTGAACCTAATGTACACTTATTTAGTTTTAACAATCCTTATGGAGCTTGTCCATCCTGTGATGGATATGGTAATATCATCGGTATTGACGAAGAACTAGTCATTCCTAATACAGGGCTTTCTATATATGAGAATGCGGTCTTCCCTTGGAGAGGAGAGTCGATGAGCTGGTATAGAGATCAACTGGTTAACAATGCTTATAAATTTGACTTCCCTATTCACAAACCTTACTTTGAGCTAACAGAAGAGCAAAAAGCATTGGTATGGGAAGGAAACTCGTTCTTTACAGGACTAAATGACTTCTTTAAAGAATTAGAAGAAAAAAACTATAAAATCCAGAATCGCGTCCTTTTATCTCGTTATAGAGGAAAAACAAAATGTCCTACATGTAAAGGAAAAAGACTGCGCAAAGAAGCGAGCTATGTAAAAGTAGGTAACAGAACAGTAAGCGAGCTGGTAGACTTACCTATCAAGCATTTGATTACCTTCTTTAAAGATTTAAAACTAAATGAATACGAAGCCAAAGTAGCACAACGCTTATTAATCGAGATCAATAACAGACTTGGCTTTCTAAGTAATGTAGGGCTTGACTACCTAACATTAAATAGAAATTCTGCTACGCTATCTGGAGGAGAATCTCAGCGTATTAACTTAGCCACTTCATTAGGAAGTAGTTTAGTGGGGTCAATGTATATCTTAGACGAACCAAGTATAGGATTACACCCTAAGGATACAGAAAAGTTAATCGATGTACTGAATAACCTAAAACAACTAGGGAATACAGTTATCGTGGTAGAACACGATGAAGACATCATGAAATCAGCTGATCAGATTATAGACATCGGTCCTGAGGCTGGTAGCTATGGAGGACAACTGGTAGCTCAAGGAGATTACAATACTATTTTAAAAGCAAACTCTCTAACAGGGAAATACCTTAGTGGTGCTCTTGAAATAGCTGTTCCTAAAAAACGCAGAGGGTACAAACACTTTATCGAAATAGTAGGCGCTAGAGAAAACAATCTAAAAAATATAGACGTTACATTTCCACTAGACTGTCTAACAGTGATCACAGGAGTATCTGGTAGTGGTAAGAGTACCTTAGTCAAAAAAATATTATTCCCTGCACTACAGAAAAAACTAACAGGACTTAGTGATAAACCTGGTCAGTTTACAGAGATGAAAGGGGAATTTGGTGGTATTAAATCAATAGAATATGTAGATCAGAATCCGATCGGAAGAAGTTCTAGATCTAACCCTGTGACCTATATCAAAGCCTACGATGATATTAGAGATTTATACTCTAAACAACAGTTATCAAAGCTAAGAGGTTATCAACCTAAGCATTTCTCGTTTAACGTAGATGGTGGTCGATGTGAAACTTGTAAAGGAGAAGGAACTGTAACAGTAGAGATGCAGTTTATGGCAGACGTTCACTTAGAATGTGAAACTTGTCATGGCAAGCGCTTTAAAAAAGAAATACTGGAAGTTAATTTTGAAGGGAAGAATATCGATGACTTACTGACCATGACGATAGATGATGCCTTAATGTTCTTCGATCAACATAAGCAAACTAAGATAGCACAAAAACTACAACCTCTACACGATGTAGGACTAGGCTATGTGCAGTTAGGACAATCTTCTTCTACTCTATCAGGTGGAGAAGCACAGCGAATCAAGCTTGCTTCTTTCTTATTAGCTGGTACAACTAGAGATAAGGTATTATTTGTTTTTGATGAGCCTACAACAGGATTGCACTTCCACGATATTCAAAAGTTACTAAAGTCATTTGAAGCTTTAATTGAAAAAGGGCATTCTATTATTGTGATTGAGCACAACCTTGATTTAATCAAATGTGCTGATTACATCATAGATATCGGGCCTGAAGGAGGAGAAAATGGAGGGCAATTAGTTGCTTTTGGAACACCTGAAGAAATTGTAAAAAACAAAGCTTCACTAACAGGAAAGTACCTAAAAGAAAAACTTAAGTAATCCATTGGATAATTACGAATTACGACTATATACCTCATAAGAAAAAGGCTGTATCAAATAATGATACAGCCTTTTTTAATTGTTTCAGCTCAGGTTCCGCTAACAAAGTGCAATAAAAAAGGTAATCTTGAGTTTCAAGATTACCTTTGTCATAATTATAATATCATGTGATATAAGCCCCTCATATTGAAGGTTAATCACTCCTATTTTTTAATTCTTAATTACTTTAACTAGTTTCTCAGTCAATCTTTTTCTACTGAAATACTGCAGTCCCATAGCGAATACTTTTAATTGATTCTGTTGATATTGTTCGAAGTATTCTAATAGAATATCTCTCACCTTATCTTTTTCAGAATACAACACTACTTTTCCAGTATTCGTTTCTTTGATAATATCGAAGAAATCAGAATCCTCAGGCCCTATCCCTAATATTGGGCGTTCTGACGCCATATACTCAAATAACTTACCAGGAATAATCGCTTTAGTATCTTCTGAATCTATTTCTACTAATAACAGTACTTGTGAAGCACGCATTTGTCTCAATGCCTCTACATTATCTACATAACCGTGATTAACAACACAATCCTCTAGTCTAAACTCTTTTATGGTATCTAATACTTCACTACTTACTTTCCCTACTAGTTTTAGTTGAAAAGCATCTTTAAATGCCTTGTTCTCTTTTCGCAATTCTGAGATAGCTTTCCATAAAATTCTAGGATTTCTATCAGATAAAAACGAGCCAATATGTGCTAAAGTAAATTTCTCATCTAGAGGTACTTTTCCAAGGTTCGTAATATCATAACCGTTTGTAATCACTGTTATAGGTTTATCCGTTTTAGTCTGGAACTCCTTTTTAGTTGTTTTACTAGTGACGATAATTTGATCTGCTTTATTTAGAACTTCTTTCTCTAATTCTAAATGCTTAGCTGCACTAGACTGATTTAGTTTTAATTCTTTATGATACCCTATAGTCGTCCATGGATCTCTAAAATCAGCTATCCATTGGATGTTTAATTGCTCTTTAAGAGCCATTCCTATCAAATGCATACTATGAGGAGGCCCTGTCGTAATAATGGTCTCTATATCCTTGTTTTCCTTTAAATACTTAGATAAATAAGCCACAGAAGGTTTCACCCAGCTCACTCTAGCATCAGGAATAAAAAAGTTCCCTCTCACCCAAAGCAATAGTTTATCCGTGAATGATTGTTTCTTCTTATCTGGAATAATTCCCGCACTTAAAGTATCTGTATTCTTACCACTTACTAATTTAGCCTTGCTATAAGGTTCACTAATAGGCTGTCTAAGAATCGTTATTTCAGAGCTTACCTCCTGCTCATTACTAGAATCTAATAATGGATAACTTGGATTCTCAGGTATATATACTATAGGTTCAATATCAAAGCTTGGTAAATATTTGACAAACTTTAACCAACGTTGTACTCCTGGTCCTCCTGCTGGAGGCCAATAATAACTTATGATTAAAACTTTTTTCTTTGGCATATTCATACTACATTTTGTTTTTTTGAAATCGTTTTTCTGTGAAACCGTGAAATCGTTTTTTTGTGAAACCGCTTTTCTGTGAAATCGTGAAACTGTAAACTGTAAACCGTAAACCGTAAACTGTAAACCGTCAACTGTAAATCTATTCCTTCTTCTTAACTAAAAGATATGCTCCTCCTACTGTAATCAAGAAAATAAGAATACTCGATCCTAGGGCTATTCTACTACCTGTTTTGATTACTTGTGGTTCAAAAGTAAATTCGATAGTGTGTTTCCCCTTTGATAACTCTATTCCTCTTAATACATAATCTACAGCAAAGATTGGCACCTCTGTATTATCTACTTTAGCAATCCAACCTTGTGGGTAATAGATTTCAGAGAATACTGCTACTCCATCAGCACTGTTAGTTGACTCATAAACTATCTTATTCGGAGCATAACTTTTTAACTCAATACGAGCTAAAGAATCCACAGCATATGTATCTTTTAACTGTACATCTTTAAACATCGTTGTATTCAATACAGCCTGATTTTTTGTTTTCAACTTATCCAATGCTTTCATTTCTTCATTTGCATCTTGCACTTTTTGAATACTAGATACAAACCACGCATTCCCATTCGCATTATCATTTAATAATGGAACATCA
Organism: Myroides odoratimimus; assembly: GCF_001485415.1. Taxonomy (GTDB): domain Bacteria; phylum Bacteroidota; class Bacteroidia; order Flavobacteriales; family Flavobacteriaceae; genus Flavobacterium; species Flavobacterium odoratimimum. Next base: position 165,121 of record NZ_BCMQ01000004.1, on the reverse strand, counting down.
CGTCCCTCTTCATCCTTCTGAATGATATACTTCACATTCATCATATTCAACACTTCCATATTAGAATGTTGATTCAATTGATAATCTGCTAGCTCTTGCATTCTACGAGGTTTCGCCGCATGATATCCACCTAAAGAATGATGGAAGAATGAACTTCTCGCACTATTAAAGCCTCCATTTAACTCATACACTCTAAAATGCTCTGTATCATTTAGTATCACCTTATCAGCCGGTGTCGCCTGGAAAGGTTGAGACATTTGAGAAGCTAGTACAAAGTTTGAGTCATTTACATACTTACGATCCACTAATACTAAATCTCCTACCATCAATACACCAATAATAATTACTGCAACAACTGGCTTAATCTTTTCTTTAGTTGATAAGAACAAAGCCCCTGCAGCTAAAGCAATTAAAACAAAACTTCTAATAAGGTCTGCCGTATACATTGCTTTTCTATCTTCTATTAAAGCACTAATAAATCCTGGTCCTATCTCACCATAAGCTCCTCTATAATAACCGTCATTTAAGCCTGCAAAGCTTAAAGACCCTTTTACTAAAAACAACAATATTAGGATAGATCCAGCTACGATACCTGATTTCTTTAAAACCGACAACTGCTCTTCTTTTGCTAACTTACTATAAGCATATAGCCCAATAATAGCTAAGGCAGGTACACATAATTCAAGTATTACTTGAATAGAAGACACTGCTCTAAACTTATTATACAATGGGAAATAGTTAATAAAGAAGTCTGTCAGAATAGAGAAGTTCTTACCCCATGATAACAATAAAGAAAAGACTGCCCCTATTATGAAAACATACTTAATACTTCTCTTCTCTGCAAAAATTCCGATTAAGAACAAAAAGAATACAACAGCTCCTATATAAGCTGGTGCTGCAACAATAGGTTGATCTCCCCAATAAGTAGGTGAACTACTTGCCATTTCTTTTGCTTGTTGATCACTAGCGCCTACTGACTTAAACAATTTATATACATTAGAATCTATGTCTAAATGCTCATTATTCGCCCCTCCTGTCAAACGAGGTGCTATCAAGTTTAAACTTTCAAAAATACCGTAGCTATACTCCGTGATATAATCATAGCTCATCGCATTAGACGATTCCTTTACAGAACCATCAGGTTGATACGTTAGCTCACTATTACTACGCGTACTAAACTTAGTATATTCTGAAGTAGCCATCAGATTAGTAGCATTCGCTCCTATACTTAGAATAGCGGCTCCTACTAATACAGCTATTGATGTACCTATCGCTTTATAATCTTTTTCTCTTATATATTTGACCATATAAAATACTCCCACTACGATAAGTAATAATAGTAAATAATAGGTCATCTGGAAGTGGTTTGCACTAATTTCTAAAGCGGCTGCAAATAGAGTTAGCAATCCCCCTTTTATATAATGCTTCCTAAACACTAAAAGCACTCCTGCCAATACCATCGGCATATAAGCAATAGCGTGAGCTTTAGCATTATGCCCTACTCCTAAAATAATAATCAGATAGGTAGAAAAACCAAAAGCTAGTGCTCCTATAAATGATCTCAAAGGCTTCATTCCTAGAGAAGCCAATAGAATATAGAATCCGATAAAATAGATAAATAAATAATCTGCAGGTCTAGGTAAAAAACGAATTATGCTATCTAAATCTTTCACATAATTATGAGGAAATTTAGCTCCTAATTGATAGGTTGGCATTCCTCCAAAAGCACTATTTGTCCAATAAGGCTCTTCTTTAACTTGTTCTCTAAAATCTATTTGCTCTTTTGCCATTCCAGTATATTGTACAATATCGGATTGGTAAATTACCTTATTAGATAAAACAGGTGAAAAATAAAGTAGTGCTACTACTATAAAACCTAAAACCACTAATAGATGTGGATAAATTCTTTTAAACGTATTCGTTGTTTCTGATGACATTTATACTACTATTTAAGTATGCTAAAATAAGTAAATTTCAAATGGCTTTAAAGGGAAGCCTATAGTTTTATTATATATATAAAAAAGCCCTCAAGAGGCACTGCTCTTGAGGGCTTTATACTATATCTATGAATTACTTCGAATCTACTTCTTCGAAGTCTACATACTCTCCAACAACTTTTGTCGAACGTGGTACTTTATTATGCTGACTTGCAGTATTAGTATACGTTTCTGTTTCTTGATTGTTGTTATATGGATTGTACTGTTGTTGTCTCTGTTGAAAATTCTGTTCTGCTTTTTTTGCAGCCTTGTATATTAATACAGGAAACAAATAACGCATCGCTATTTTAAATGCGTAGTATATCAGAACAATAATAATAAGTGTTTTAATAAATCCCATAATTTCCTTCTTTTTACCAAAAATAGTAATTATAACCGCATAATAGCAATGATGATTCTTAAATTATTGATAAATATCCTTACTCCTTCCTTTATTTTATTTGTAACCCTACTTTATTGATTTCATTATAAACAAGTAAATCAATGACTTCATCTGCTTATATTGATCTCCCTATTATATGGGAATCTGTATTATTTCTTTGCTTCTTCCCACTTAGTATATCCTCCGTCTAACTCATATACTGTTTTAAAACCTTGTTCTAAAAGAATATTTCTAGCCTTCTCACTTCTCTTTCCTGATTTACAGAAAATATATACTGGTTCTTCTTTAGATAGCGTTTTAGTTTTATCAATAAAGTCCTCCTCTAGCACATTGATATTTTTTGCATACTCTATAGTTCCTTCGCTGAACTCTTTATCCGTTCTAACATCAAGTAACTGAACTTCTGTCGCTTCAATCGCTTTTTTAAAATTCTCATTGCTCAATAAATGAGCTGCCTTTTCTTGGCTATAACCACTTACTGTAATTAAAATAGTAGCAATAAATGAAAGCCAAAAAGCGTTATATTTTTTCATAATATAGGTTAGTTTATAGTTTAACAAAAATGACAAATATCATAGTATGCGATTTAACATTACTATACATTTGTTACAAATATAAAATAAATATGTCAGTTTCTCTTATACAAAAGTATAATGTACCTGGTCCTAGATACACTAGTTATCCCACTGTTCCTTACTGGGATGAGACCTCTTTTTCTGCAGATAAATGGATTGATTCTTTAAAGAGATCATTCATTGAGTCCAATCAAAAAGAAGGAATAAGTATCTATATCCATCTGCCATTTTGCGAAAGCTTATGTACGTTTTGTGGCTGCCACAAGAGAATTACCAAAAGACATGAAGTAGAAAGTCCATATATAGATGCTCTTCTTAAGGAATGGGATTTATATTGTGCATTATTTGATGAAAAACCTATTATCAAAGAAATCCACTTAGGGGGAGGGACTCCTACATTCTTTTCGCCACAACATTTGACTAAGCTAATTGAAGGTATTAAAGCGAAAGCTAATATTGCTAAAGAATATGAATTTAGTTTTGAAGGACATCCAAATAATACAACTAAAGAACACTTATCTACTCTATACAATCTAGGTTTTAGAAGAGTGAGTTTTGGTGTACAAGATTACAATCCTGAAGTTCAGAAAGCAATTCATAGAGAACAAAGCTTTCACAATGTTGCAAAAGTAACACTATGGGCTAAGGAGCTTGGTTATACTTCTATTTCACATGATATTATTTATGGACTTCCTTTCCAAAAATTAGAGCATGTGATCGACACTATTGAGAAGACAAAGTCTCTTTCTCCAGATCGTTTAGCATTTTATAGTTATGCACATGTGCCATGGATAAAAGGAAATGGTCAACGTGGATTTAATGATGAAGATGTGCCTAAGGATACTGAGAAGCGTCAACTGTATGAAAAAGGAAAAGAGCTTCTTCTTAAAAACGGGTATGTTGAAATAGGAATGGATCATTTTTCTTTAAAATCAGATTCTCTTTATAAATCTATGAATACAGGGCATATCCATAGAAACTTTATGGGGTACACCTCTTCTAAAACTCAAGTAATGATAGGCTTAGGTGTATCTTCTATCAGTGACAGCTGGTATGCTTTTGCTCAAAATGAAAAAGACATTGATACTTATTATCAACTATTAGATCAACATATTATTCCTGTTACAAAAGGGCATATATTAAACAAAGAAGATTTGATTATTAGAAAACATATCTTAAATTTAATGTGTTCTTTAAATACAGATCTAACTATGGATATTGATAGCATTGATTTCAATCCTATATTAGAAGAACTTAAGGAACTAGAAAGAGATGAATTAATTGAAATTAAAGGATATAACATTAAGATAACAACTAAAGGGCGTGCATTTGTTAGAAATGTATGTATGGCTTTTGATTTAAGATTACAAAAGAATAAACCTCAAAGGCAGTTGTTCTCAATGACTATCTAATAAAATAAGTAAAATGAATAAAAATATTGAGAAGATAATTACCTTCCTGGTATTACTAGGATTAGTTTCTGGAATATATAATCTAGATATGGATAACTTATGGTCTATCCAACACAACTGGCTGTCTTATATAGGTTTTATTATTTTTATAGCTTATTTAGTTTACTCTGTAAAAAAAGCAGCTAAAATACAGGATCAAAAGAACCTGTAACCATCATTCGAATTGTCATTTGTTTATTGTTTACTCTCAGGTAAACGATAGTATAAAAAAAGTCCTTAATCTTACGATTAAGGACTTTTTATTATTTATAGGCTATTGATTACTCAACTTTATTGTTCATAATCACTTCTATCACCTCTGGGTTAATAAGTGTTGATACATCACCGAACTCTTTTGTTTCTCCATTAGAAATAGAACGAAGTATTCTTCTCATAATTTTACCAGATCTTGTTTTAGGCAAACTATCCACAAACTGAATCTTATCTAACTTAGCGATTGGCCCAATATGACTTGATATATACTGGTTAATCTCGCGTTTAAGATTTTCTCTATCACGAGTCTCCCCTTCCACTTTCAAGGTAATAAATCCATACAAAGCGTTTCCTTTGATATCGTGTTTATATCCTACTACAGCACTTTCTGCTACAGCTGGATGCTCATTAATCGCATCTTCTATAGGTGCAGTTCCTAGATTATGTCCTGAGACAATAACAACATCATCTGCACGTCCTGTAATTCTATAATATCCTACTTCATCTCTTAAAGCTCCATCTCCTGTAAAGTATTTACCTGGAAACTGACCAAAGTAAGTCTCTTTATAACGCTCATGATCTCCCCAAATAGTACGAGCCATGGAAGGCCAAGGGAATTTAATACACAATGATCCGTCTACCTGATTATCTTCTATCTCATTTCTCTTCTCATCCATTAATACGGCTTGTATACCAGGTAATGGTAAAGTCGCATAAGTAGGCTTAGTAGGTGTAATAAATGGCAGTGGAGAAACTAAGATACTTCCTGTTTCTGTCTGCCACCAAGTATCCACTATAGGACATCTCTTCTTTCCTACATGGTCATTATACCAGTGCCAAGCTTCCTCATTAATAGGCTCTCCTACCGAACCAATAACTCTTAAACTAGACAAATCATGTGAATTCACATAACTGTAATCTTCTGTCATCAACGAACGAATAGCTGTAGGAGCTGTATAGAATTGAGTTACTTTATACTTATCAATGATATCCCAGAATCTACTAGGCGTTGGATAAGATGGTACTCCTTCAAACATCACTGTAGTCGCACCATTTAATAGAGGTCCATAAATAATATATGAATGCCCCGTAATCCAACCACAATCAGCAGTACACCAGAAGATATCCTCTTCTTTATAGTCAAAAATGTTTTTAAAAGAATAAGCCGTTTGCACCATATACCCTGCTGTAGTATGCACCATTCCTTTTGGAGCACCTGTAGAACCAGAAGTATACAAAATAAATAAAGGATCTTCTGCATCCATTACTTGAGCTACATGATTATTAGACGCTTCTTCTAATAAAGGTGCTAACCACATATCTCTTCCTTCTTTAAAAGCGACTTCAGCACCTGTTCTCTTCACTACAAGTACTTTCTCTACGCCAGGACAAGAGTCTAATGCTTCATCGATAATTGGTTTTAATGGAATAGTCTTATTTCCTCTAAAGCTCCCATCGGATGTTATAACAAATTTACATTCAGAATCATTAATACGCTTCGTCACAGCAGATGAAGAAAAACCAGCGAATATAACACTGTGTATCGCTCCTAATCTAGCACATGCCAACATACTAACCGCTAACTCAGGTATCATAGGGAGGTAGATACATACTCGATCTCCTTTTTTAACCCCTTGCTCTTTTAGCACATTAGCCATCTTACACACTCTATTGTATAAGTCATTATAGGTAATAGTTTCTGCTTGCTCTTCTGGATTATTAGGTTCAAATATAATAGCTGCTTTCTCTCCTCTTTTTGCAAGATGACGATCAATACAGTTCTTTACGATATTCAATTTAGCATTAACAAACCACTGGAATTTAGATTCCTCCATATCAAACTCGAATACTTTATCCCACACTTGATACCAAACGAAGTTTTCCTCTGCTATCTTTCCCCAGAACTTACGAGGCTCTCTAACGGATTTTTTATAGTGTTTAAAGTATTGTTCTAGATTTTCTATTTTATAATAACTCATATTTTAGTTGTGATTTTTTTTATGTAATATTTTTTTTAGCTCTTAAATATATGATTTTAGTAATAAATAGCAAAAAGTCATACAATATTTTTAAGATTAAAAAATATTGTATGACTTTCGTTATTTAAATAAACCCTATAACTGAGCTATATCTCTCTTTGCTTGATCAAACTCTGCAATGATATTTTTAATAATATCTCCTACTGGTTCTATTTTATGTATCAGACCTGATATTTGCCCTACTTCTAGTTCACCTTCTACTAAATCTCCTTCAAACATTCCTTTTTTAGCTCGAGCCCTACCCAAATATTCTTTTAATTCTTCTACTGATGGATTCTTAGCATACAAGGCTTGAAGTCCTGTGTAAAACTCATTCTTAATTAAACGTACGGGCGCAAGTTCTTTTAAAGTAAGAACAGTATCCCCTTCTTGTACATCTAATAGAAGATTCTTAAAGTTATCATGAGCAGAACTCTCTTTAGAAGCGATAAATCGCGTTCCCATTTGTACTCCATCTGCACCAAGTACCATAGCCGCAAGCATTCCTCTTCCTGTAGCGATACCTCCAGCCGCAATTAAAGGAACCGTGATCTTCTCACGAACCATAGGAATCAAAGTAAGCGTAGTAGTTTCTTCTCTTCCATTATGTCCTCCAGCTTCAAACCCTTCTGCTACTATCGCATCAACACCTGCTTCTTCGGCTTTTAATGCAAATTTAGAAGAACTAACTACATGCACTACTGTTATCCCATGTTGTTTTAAAAATGGAGTCCATGTTTTAGGATTACCTGCAGAAGTAAAGACAATTTTCACTCCTTCTTCTACAATGATATTCATGATCTCCTCTATATTAGGATATAACATAGGGACATTTACTCCAAATGGTTTGTCAGTTGCTTTCTTACACTTCTGGATATGTTCTCTTAGTACCTCAGGATACATTGAACCAGCCCCAATAAGCCCTAATCCACCAGCATTACTCACTGCACTAGCTAACTTATAACCACTGTTCCAAATCATTCCTCCTTGTACGATAGGATACTGAATTTTAAAAAGATCTACTAACTTATTTTTCATTGTATTTTGGTTGTTTATAGTTTCGAAATAACACCCGAACCAATTAGTTCGTCTTCGATATGCCAAGATACAAATTGTCCTTCTGTGATAGCGGATTGCGGTTCGTCAAAACGAACGTACATACCTTCTTTCATCTTGTGTAAAGTAGCTTTTTGCAAAGGTTGGCGATATCTTATACGTGCTAATATAGACATTGTTTCTCCTTCTTGCAATGCTAAATCTTCTCTAATCCAATGAATTTCTGATTCTTTTACAAATAATGCTTTGTGAAACAATCCTGGGTGATCACTTCCTTGACCTGTGTAAATAATATTCTCCTTTACATCAGTACCTATAATAAACAATGGCTCAGCAGTACCTCCCACATTTAGTCCCTTGCGTTGACCAATAGTAAAGAAGTGTGCTCCAAAGTGCTCACCTACCTTTTTACCCATTTCAGGTGTATATACAATTGATTTAGCTTCACTGTATAAAGCATCCTCTAATGTAGAGAATGTCTCTTCCTCTTTCGTATAGATAGACGAATCTTTTGGTATTTCGTAGATAAGCCCATCTTTTCTTTTCAACTGCTGTTGTAAGAATTCTGGCAATCTCACCTTACCAATAAAACACAATCCTTGAGAATCTTTTTTGTCTGCTGTGATTAAGTTCATCTTAGCTGCTATCTCACGTACTTGTGGTTTCAACAACTCTCCAACTGGAAATAGTGCCTTCGCTAATTGCTCTTGAGATAACTGACATAAGAAGTAAGACTGATCTTTATTAGGATCTACACCAGCCAACAGTCTATATACTGTCTCCTGTGTTCCATCTTCTTTGGTAATGACCTCTTCATCTTTGCGACAATAATGCCCTGTAGCGACATAATCTGCTCCTAAAGTCAATGCTATTTTCATAAATACATCAAACTTAATCTCGCGATTACACAATACGTCTGGATTAGGGGTACGACCATTCTCATACTCCTTAAACATATAGTCTACAATCTTCTCTTTATATTGTTCACTTAAGTCAACTGTTTGGAATGGAATCCCAAGCTTCTCAGCGACCATTAAAGCATCGTTGCTATCTTCTAGCCATGGACATTCATTAGAAATTGTCACAGAATCATCGTGCCAGTTTTTCATGAAGAGTCCAATAACTTCATACCCTTGTTCTTTCAGTAAATAAGCTGCGACACTTGAGTCTACACCTCCCGAAAGACCTACTACTACTCTTTTCTTCATAATAAAAAATATTGTGGCAAATTTACGAGAAATGCCGCAATACAAAAAGCTTTTGAATTTATCTTATCTTTTAATTATGACTTTAGCATAGATAAAAACTATACTATCTGAGGTAATGCTTTAGAATTTAATACTCTAATTCTTCTTAATACTATCCCTTTCTAAAGTACCTTCCTCTACACTAGATTAAACAAATAACACAAAAACACATTATATGTAAAAAAATTAAGTTAATTCATATTTAATAACACTACATTATTGGTATTTTTTATGTAATTTGAATCACATAAAATAAATTTATTATAAAGACACAGTAATATTCAATTATCATGCAAAACAAAACTTTAGCTAAATCACTTGTCTTAGGCTCTTCTCTATTATTGAGCTTTACTTTATTAGGCCTTTTTATTTTCAAAGGGTTAAAAACATTTAGTGATAAAGATCGTATAGTCACTGTAAAAGGATTAGCAGAAATGAATGTGATGGCAACCTCTGCTACCATTATTATTGATTTTTCTATTTCTGGTGATGATTTACAACAAATAATGAAACAAACAGAACAGAAAAAAGAGGCAATTATTACTCATCTAACTAATCTTGGTTATCAAAAAGAAAATATTAAAATCGATAATATAGAAGTAAATGATAAAGAAAAATATTACGAATTCCGTCGGGAAAATGGACGACAAGTGTCAGTAAAAATAGATAGATATTCTATTACGCAGCAACTAAACCTTGAAATGACTGATATAAAAGAGACAGAAAACAAAGCTTCACAAATTAAGTTAGATTTAATTAGTAAAGATTTGACTTCAAATATAAATTCTATTTATTCTTTCCCTGAATTAAATTCGATTAAACCACAACTAATAGCTGAAAGCACAAAGAATGCACGCATCGCTGGTGAGCAGTTTGCTAACGATTCACAAGCAAAATTAGGCAAAATAAAAACAGCCTCACAAGGACAAATCACTATTGCTGGAAGATATTATTTTGATGAAGAAGAAATGAATAATGCAAATAAAGAACCTTATACTCAAAAAGCGAGAGTAGTAAGCACTATTGTTTTCTTTCTAGAATAACAACTATTCTAAAAAGAACTTACTTTTTCCTTACCTAAAAAAGCCTCTATGTTTAAATATATTTAAACATAGAGGCTTTTTTTATTCAGAAACCAAAATATTATCTATAATCTAACTCAATAGCATCCTACCCTAATTTCTTACCCAGTAACTCAGATTGGGCTTTTGCTCTATGAATTCCTTCCACTAATTTTTGTAATACTTCTTCTTCATTGAAATACTTAATCGCTTGCTCAGTAGTACCACCCTTAGAAGAAACTTTCGCTATCCAATCTTGTGTAGATAACGAATTAGCTTCGTATAGGCCAAGAGCACCTGATATGGTTTGCTTCACTAACAATTCTGCTTGTGACGGTTCAAAGCCATAAGATATTGCTGCCTGTATCATGGCTTCCATAAAATAAAACACATAAGCAGGTCCACTACCTGATACCGCAGTAGCTGCATCTATTTTATTCTCTTCAGACACATATACAGACTTACCTGTGGTATTAATTAAGTTCTGAATAATGAACAACTCTTTTCGATCTAATTCTTCTGAAGCAGTAAAAACAGTCATACCTCTACCTATCTGAGTAGGCAGATTAGGCATGGAACGAACTATTTTTTCGATTCCTAAATCTTCTTTTAAACGATCTATAGAGATACCTGCCATCACAGAAACGACTATCTGATCTTTATTTACATATTTCTTTAGATCTGCAACTAGTATAGAAAAGTCCTGGGGTTTCACTGCAACGATAACAATGTCACATGATCCTATATCACCATCTAATTGATAGCGATAAGACAACTGATGAATATTACGACTATCTTCTGTAGCCTTCTGTGAACGCGTGTATATCAATACATCTGATGGGTTAATAAACCTAGAGTTAATAAACCCATTGGCAAACGTGCTCCCCATGTTTCCCATTCCTATAATTGCAATCTTCATAAAAAAAAAACACCTCTGAATTTGATCAGAGGTGTTAAATATAAAAGAATTATTTATTTTTCTTCTTTCTTTCTTCTTGTAATTTTTGTTGCTCTTGTGCTTGTTGCATCATTTCTTGCATTTTACGTTGGAACTTACCTTTAGGACGTTCTTTCGTTTTATTGTCTTCAATGATAGCTTTAATCTTATCTTCTTTTACAATATGGTTTTTAATAACATACATAATACCAATTGTAATCAAGTTAGAAATAAAGTAGTACAAACTCAATCCTGATGCGTAGTTATTAAAGAAGAATAACATCATCAATGGAGAGATATAGATCATCACCTTCATGATTTTACTCATATCAGGCATTCCTTCTTGAGCTGGTGCCGCCATTTGTTGGTCTCCTGTAGTCATCTTCATATATATAAAGATTGCAACAGAAGCTAAAATAGGGAATAAACTCACGTGGTTACCATAGAATGGAATACGGAAAGGCAATTCTAAAATCTGGTCATAAGATGATAAGTCATCTGCCCATAAGAATGATTTTTGTCTCAAATCAAATGCTGATGGGAAGAATTGGAACAATGAATAGAAGATAGGAATCTGTAACAATGCTGGAATACATCCTGCCATTGGGTTAACTCCTGCTTTAGAGTACAAATTCATTGTCTCTTGTTGCTTCTTCATTGGATCATTCTTATATTTTTCGTTCAACTCATTCACTTCTGGACGAATTGCTTTCATTTTTGCTTGAGAAACATAAGACTTATAAGTCAATGGAGAAATTAATAATCTCACAAGTACAGTTAATGCAATAATAGCAATACCATAAGGTAAGAATGAACTCAATACTCCGAATACTGGAATAAATAAGAAACGGTTTAACCATCCAAAGATCCCCCATCCTAAAGGAACAATCTTATCTAGTCCTTGATCATAAGACTTTAATAATTTATAATCAGCTGGTCCGAAGAACCACTTCATATCATAGTTTAACTCTCCACCTGTATAAGCTAAAGGCATTTTTGCATTAAACTGTTTAGTGTAAACAGTATCTACTGCCTCATCATGAACCAAGTTAGCTGATTTTAAACTAGCTGTATCAAAAGCTTTATCTGTAATTAAAACAGAAGCGAAGAAGTGTTGTTTAAATGCAACGAAACTTACATTTTTAGCTTCAGTACTGTCATCTTTACTTGTATTACTTAGACTGTTATCTTTTCCTCCTTCATACTCATAGTATACACGAGTATATTGGTTCTCATAAGTAATACTCTTCTCATTACTATATGCTTTTAAGCTCCAGTCTAATGCTGGTGTCTCTGCTGTATTAATAACTCTACTTAATCCTTGTGTACGAATAGTAAAGTCTAACATATAGTCATCTGGCTTTAATACATATCTATACTCTAAAAACTCAGTAGCTGATACTTTTAAACGCATAGATAACACTTGATTCTCCCCTTCTTTTGTTAATTCAGGTTCAAAGAACAAGTCTCTTGTATTAAACTTTTTGTTGTCCTTCGTATATAACTCTAAATTAAACTCAGCGTTATTATCTTTAATTAACTCTACTAGTTCTTTAGAGTTTTTATTAAAACGAGCATTGTTATTGATTACAACATTTGATAAACTACCTCCTTTATTTTCAACAACTAAAGTCAGTAATTCATTCTTAAGTTCTGTTTTACCTCCTTGAGCAGATGGTAATGTTGCACTATAAGCAAATGGGCCTAAAGCAGCTTGTAAAGCAGTATTCTGAACAGAATCCACCTCTACATGATTACTTATAGCACTTGAAATTTTCTCAGACTCAGCTTCTTTAACTATCTCTTTTTTGGCTACCTCTTTGTCCTGAGCGATAGCTTCTTTTTCTTTGTTGATATTATTCAACATCATCCAAATTAGCAACCCGGCTATAATAACAAAGCCGACAATACTGTTACGATCTAATTTTTTTCCTTCCATTACTTAATTTGTAGTTTATCAAATTTTTCGCTGTAATAATACTTGCTTATTACCTTTAGAACTTATTTTGTTCTATTATCAATTGCTGCCTTAACCAAGCTTACAAAAAGTGGATGTGGTTTTGCCACTGTACTTTTATATTCAGGGTGGAACTGCACAGCTACGAAGAATGGATGAGTATCTAACTCTACCACTTCTACTAGTCCTGTATCAGGATTCCATCCAGAAGCTATTAAACCAGCTTTTTCAAAATCTTCTAAATATTGATTATTAAATTCATATCTATGACGGTGACGCTCATTGATTAGACTTTCTCCATAAATTTCAAAAGCTTTAGAACCTTCTTTTAATTTACAATCCCATCCACCTAGACGCATTGTACCTCCTTTATCTGTAATATTCTTTTGATCTTCCATAAAAGTAATTACAGGATATTGAGTACTTTCATTCACCTCAGTAGTATTAGCAGAAGCATACCCCAATACATTTCTTGCGTATTCGATTACAGCCATCTGCATACCTAAACAAATACCTAAGAATGGTATCTTGTTCTCTCTTACATATTTTACAGTCTCTATTTTTCCTTCAATACCACGAGAGCCAAAACCTGGTGCTACTAACACAGCATCTAAGTTCTTTAATTTCTCTGCTACATTATTAGCATTGATATTATCAGATTGAATAGAAACGATATTTACTTTTATTTGATTTTCAGCACCACCGTGTACTAATGCTTCTAAAATAGATTTATAAGAATCTTGTAATTCTACATATTTACCTACTAGCCCTACATTTACTACATGCAATGGATTTTTAAGTTTATGGATAAACTCATTCCATTTCACTAAATCTGGAGATGTCTTCTCTGGTAAATCTAATTTCTTAAGAGCTACTCTATCTAAACCTTCTTGTAGCATTAAGTTTGGCACATCATAGATAGTATCAGCATCGATAGACTGAATAACAGCTTCTGGTTTTACATTACAGAACTGTGCTAACTTCTGACGTATCTCAGTACTTAAGTTATGCTCTGTACGACAAACCAAAATATCTGCCTTAATACCGCTCTCCATTAAAGTTTTCACAGAGTGTTGAGTTGGCTTAGTTTTAAGCTCTCCTGCTGCTGCTAGATAAGGTACTAAAGTCAAGTGGACTACGATAGCGTTATTATCTCCTAACTCCCATAATAACTGACGTACAGACTCAATATAAGGTAAAGACTCAATATCCCCTACTGTACCACCTATCTCAGTAATCACGATGTCATAGTCACCTGATTTACCTAGAAGCTGCATACGTTCTTTAATCTCATTCGTGATATGAGGAACTACCTGTACCGTCTTTCCTAAAAACTCTCCTCTTCTCTCTTTCTCTATTACAGAAAGATAAACGCGTCCTGTAGTAACATTATTCGCTTGAGAAGTAGGTACATTTAAGAATCTCTCATAGTGACCTAAATCAAGATCAGTCTCTGCGCCATCATTTGTTACAAAACACTCCCCGTGTTCATAAGGGTTAAGTGTTCCTGGATCCACATTAATATACGGATCAAATTTCTGGATAGTGGCTGAATATCCGCGCGCTTGTAATAGCTTAGCCAAAGAAGCTGCTATGATTCCTTTTCCTAAAGAAGATGTAACTCCTCCTGTAACGAAAATATACTTAGTTTGTTTCATTTAGTGTGTGTATTAGCTGTGTTGTTAACAATAAAACTTGGCAAAAATACAACATTCCGAGCTATTCTTCTAATTTTAGATTAGCTAAAAAAATATCAACAACTAACTTATCCTCTCCAAATCATCAATATTATACTTCTAACAAGATTATTCACAACTGCATAAAAAAATCATGCATTATATCTCATTAGTATATACTTTTGTATATTAATTGCTTATAAATACAACATTGCCTATTCTAATGACAGAAGACTCAATTGTTAAATTTTAAAACAGATTATTTCATCACCATTGTATTATAAGAATTTTAACACTTATGCATTCCTAAAAAGGAAGTAATACAACAAAAAACGATATAGTAAATATTTTTTTGAGATAAACTCAAAAACAATAGAAAACAATAAATCAAGCTAAATGATCATAGAACAAATTATCGATAATATATATCCTCTTTCAAAATCTGCTAAAGAGAAATTAACTGCTGTTTTTACAGAAATCTCTTTCCCTAAAAATTACCTATTATCTGAATATGAAAAACATGAAAACTATTTCTATTTTATCAAAAATGGATTAGTTAGAGCTTATGCTATTCAAGAAGATAGAGAATTGACCTTTTGGTTTGGAAAAGATGGAGATCCAGCCCTATCGATGTATAATTATATTCTAAACAAACCTAGTTATGAAACGATTGACTTAATAGAAGATAGTACATTCTATTTCACTAAAATAAGTCAATTAGAACAGCTCTACTCAACAGATATTGAGATTGCGAACTGGGGAAGAAAGTTTGCTGAGATAGAACTTCTAAAGACAGAAGAACGTTCTATTCTGAGACAAATTAAATCAGCTAAAGAACGTTATATTGACCTTTTAGAACGAGATGCTTCACTCTTAAATAGAGTTCCGCTGAAGTATATTGCTTCATTTTTAGGAGTAACTCAAGTAAGTTTGAGTAGAATTCGCAGTGAATTCTTAAAAAAATAACCCTTTTTTATCAATCTAATAATATTCGAAGCAATCCCTTTTTCATAGAATAATATTTGCTCGCCTTTGTTTTGACATAAATTATATTCTGATTATTACATTTTATTTAGCTTAAAATTATATTTAAGACACAATATTTCGCTTATTTTATTATCTTTAATTCAAATTAATAAGCAATTTCATTAGAATTAACCTAATGTGTTTTATACTTTTGCAACAAATAGTAACAATGGAAAATCAAAATAAAAATCAAGAAGTAGTTCGTGGATTAAAGGCTAGACACCTTTCCATGATTGCAATTGGAGGATGTATCGGAACAGGTTTATTTATGGCAAGTGGAGAAGCCATACATCAGGCAGGTCCAGGTGGTGCTCTATTAGCCTATGCCATGATTGGTCTTATGGTGTATTTCTTAATGACCTCATTAGGAGAGATGGCTACTTACTTACCCGTATCAGGTTCGTTTAGTACTTATGCCGCTAGATTTGTTGATCCTTCACTAGGTTTTGCTTTAGGTTGGAACTATTGGTTTAATTGGGTTATTACAGTAGCAGTAGATGTCTCTATTGCAGCAGTGGTTATTTCGTATTGGGAGCCTCTAGGATTCTTACCTACTTGGGGTTGGAGCCTGCTCTTCTTCTTAGTCATCTTTGGATTAAATATGTTATCTGTTAAAGCTTATGGAGAATCAGAATATTGGTTTGCTATTATTAAAGTAGTGACTGTTGTTTTATTCTTAGGAATTGGATTATTGACTATTTTCGGAATACTAGGTGGTGAATACATCGGGTTCAAAAACTTTACGTTAGGTGATGCTCCTATTTTAGGAGGCGGATTCTCAGGTAAATTCTTAAGTGTATTAGGCGTATTCCTAATTGCAGGTTTCTCATTTCAAGGAACTGAGTTAATCGGTATTACTGCAGGTGAATCAGAAAACCCTGAAAAGAATATACCTAAAGCCATTAAACAAGTATTCTGGAGAATCTTAGTATTCTATATCTTAGCCATATTCGTTATTGGATTAATCATCCCTTATACAAGTCCTTCTCTATTAGGAGCAGATATTTCTGAGATTGCAAAATCACCTTTCACATTAGTATTCGAAAAAGCACATTTAGCCTTTGCAGCAGCTGTGATGAATGCTGTTATTCTTACTTCTATTCTATCAGCAGGTAATTCTGGCCTTTATGCCTCTACTCGTATGCTATATGCGATGGGGAAAGATGGAATGGCACACAAGGCTTTTGGTGGAACGAACAAACACGGTGTACCGATGATCGCCCTAATTGCTACTGGAGTTGTAGTACTATTAATATTCACAGTACAATCTACACATCCTAATGCTGTAGACTTTATTCTAGCTGCATCAGGACTGACAGGTTTTATAGCTTGGTTAGGAATAGCGATTAGTCATTATAGATTTAGAAGAGCATTCCACGCTCAAAACAAAAGTCTAGACCAACTAGTCTATAAAGCAAAATGGTTCCCTTTTGGTCCATTATTTGCCTTATTCTTATGTATATTAGTAATCATAGGACAAGATTCTAAACTAATTATGGAGGGAATATTTGACTGGAGAGGAATGCTAATCACTTATATGGGGATTCCATTCTTCTTAGCCTTCTACTTATACCATAAGCTAAAATTCAAAACAAAGCTTATTCCTCTTAAAGAAGTGGATTTAGATAGATAATATTTACTGAAAACGAATAACAGGAAACAACAATCAAAATAAAAAAGCGTGAGTTATTATCTAACTCACGCTTTTTTTAGTAATTATAAAGTAATGCATTAACTCTTAATTTTAATACTTATTATTCCGAAGCTTGTAGCAAAAGTTCCATTGATAAAATCTTTCCCAGGAACCTTTTTGTATTCAAAACTCTCTATCTTATCTACAGCTATACCTTTAAAATCAGAAGATTTTTTTAGTTCATTATTCCCTTCAGAATCTACTAATACAACAGCATATTCACCTTTTTCTACTAATGGTAATGCCCCTTGATTAAAGAACTTTGTAGAGCTCAAATAAACACTTTCGATATACTCCTGTAAGTCAATTGCATTCTCTTTATTTAACATTGTCGCATCTTCCACGTCTAATTTTATAGATACTCTTTCTTTTCTTCCTTTTTCTTGTGCATAGATATTACTTGCTAAACACAAAATTAACAATACCCCAATTTTTCTCATACCCTCTCTTAATTTATAACCTAACTCTAGTACTTATTTTATCTTACTATTTAGTTTCCTATTCCTACATATTTCTCTCCAGAGTGCACTACTAGATAGTTACACATCTTCTTATACATTGGGGTCTCCACTCCCTGTGCAACACCTTGCTTCACCATATAACCTCCCATTATACCAAGTTCATTGTGCTCTTTAAAAGCAGCAAAATCACTGTGCATAGATGTTGTTGACTCATACGGAATTGCCTTTAAACGCTCTATAATAACCTCAACTACATCTTCACCAAGAGCAACTCCTTTCTTCTTACCGATAGCAGAAGCCTCTGTGATTAATTGTCTCATTTCTTCTGGATGATGCTCCATCACACCACCAAAACTACTATCATAATAAGCAGTAGCCATAGCAGAAGAAGAGACTAAAATATACTTCTCCCACACCTCCTTAGATATAGAAGAAGTCGCTTCAGCATGTACACCAGCAGTTTTTAGAATTGTTTCCAAGTCTTTCATCTCTTGAGATATTTGACCATCTAGGCCAAACAGAATGCGTTGTCTACCACTCGGATTATCAATTACCCCTGCTTCTTTTAGACGAGAAACCATATACGTACACCCTTGCCATACTCTAGAAGCGCCAAATACAGCTCTCAGTTGCTCATAAGCCTCTACTCCATTTAACAACGGAATAATCACAGTATGTTCACCTACTGCTGATTTCATATCCTCTATCGTTTGAGACAAATCATATCCCTTAGTCGCAAGGATAATATAATCTGTATGCTCAATATCACTCCACTGAGAAGTAGCGATACTAGGGTACCCCACCACTTCACTATCTTTTGACAAAATAGTTAATCCCTTTTCCTTTATTACTTCAAGGTGCTTCCCTCTTGCGATAAAGCATATCTCTACATCTGTACTATCTTGATATTGATGAGCTAATAATCCTCCATAAAACCCTCCTACACCACCAAGTCCTACTATTGTTATTCTCTTTTTATCTTTCATTATTTTGTTTTTTGTTTTTTTGTGAAATCGTTTTTTTGTGATGTCGTGAAATCGTGATCTAGTTAAGTTTATCATACCAACTATTAGCCTATTCTGTCATCTAAGTACATTATGCCCGTAGGGCAATACTGTAAACTGTTCACCGCAAACCGTAAACAGATATGTTATGCTGTAATTCTATTTACTTGTAAAAGATAGTTCTCTTAAACGAAAAAACAGAAAAACAACATCACAAAAAAACTTATTTTGTCACCACATCCAACACAATCTTTACTAAGAAAAGTATCGATAATACATAGACAGTTGGCGTAATATCCTTGTGCTCTTTTGCTCCTATTTTTAGTATGGTATAACTCAACATACCGAATACAATCCCTTCAGCAATACTGTAAGTAAAAGGCATAAAAACGATCGTTAAGAATGCAGGCAATCCGTCTGATAGTTTCTCAAAGTTGATTCTAGTCACAGACGAAATCATGAATAACCCCACTATGATTAAAGCCGGAGCTGTTGCAGCAGCTGGAATAATCAAAAAGATAGGCCCTAAGAATAAAGCTAACGCAAACATAACAGCCACACTTACTGCAGTTAATCCTGTACGCCCACCAGAAGCTACTCCTGATGCACTCTCTACATAAGAAGTAACAGAACTCGTTCCTAAGATAGATCCTACTGTAGTCCCCATCGCATCAGTAAATAAGGCTTTTTTCATCTGCGGAAAGTTACCATTCTTATCGGCCAAATTAGTCTTAGAAATAACTCCGATTAACGTCCCTACAGTATCGAATAGATTTACGAATAAGAATGTAAACACCACTACCACCATATCAATAGACAGTATCTGATTCCATCCCTCTGCTGTAAACATAGGTTTAATCGCCTCTCCAAAGATAGGCTCTATAGAAGGTGGCAACGCGACAATACTAGTCGGCAATGCTACATCCCCTAATATCAACCCAAAAACAGTAGCACTCAAAATACCAAATAGAATAGCTCCATTCACATTTCGGATTAATAAAATACTCGTCACGATAAGTCCAATGAAAGTCATCCATACAGTATGCTGACCAAAATCTCCTAATCTCACTAAGGTATTAGGATCAGATACAACTACACCTGCGCTCTTCAGTCCTATAAGAGTAATGAATAACCCAATACCTGCGGGTATTGCTTCTTTTAAAACTTTCGGTATACTTCTAACAATAAGTTCTCGTACATTAAAAAACGTCAATAACAAGAAAATAATTCCTTCTATAAATACAGCCGTTAAAGCGAACTGCCAAGTATATCCCAAGGTCAAAACTACTGAATAAGCAAAGAAACTATTCAGTCCCATTCCTGGTGCCTGCGCTATGGGTAACTTTGCATAAAAACCCATTAATAAGGTTGCTACGATTGTAGCTAAGGCAGTTGTGGTAAATAACGCTTCTCTATCCATCCCTGCATCTGCTAAGATATTTGGATTCACAACCAAGATATAAGACATGGTCAGAAACGTGATGATACCTGCTATAAACTCTCGTTTAATAGTAGTACCATTGCTACTCAACTGAAAGTAGCGCTCAAGAAAATTCTTCATTGTGTTGTGTTGTTGCTTTTTAAAGCATACAAAAATAAGAAGATTTAACCAATTCTAATTAAAATAAAGAATTATATCGGCCTTTATATCTAATAATCGCGTTCTATAGGATTTATATAATTTGCCTTCTTTACATTTAAACTCTCTTGCCCTTTTTCACCTATAGTTATACCAGTTCCCTCTAAATCACTTAAAAAGGTCTTATTAGCATTGATACTCATGGCCTTCTTTGTCTTCTCTTTAGAAGATTCTGTATAAGTCCCTATTTCATTTACATCCCAAATCACTTTAATCTTTTGACTATTTAAAAATTCAAAAGAATACTGTCCTTCGGTATCCCAAGCCTTTACTACGAATCCTGGTAAATTATTGAACTTATAAGGACCTACTTGCCCTGCAATACCTTGTGTAAACCATACTGTCCACTCCCTTCCTCCATACGTAGCAGTTGCCTCTTGCACGTCATAATCATACCACTTTAGTTTACTTGCTTTGATATCCCACTTGATTTCATTTCTATCTTCTTTATAGTAGTTATGTAATCGCCCTATCTTATCATAAAAGGTATTGGTATCCTTATCTGTCATTACAAACCAATTAAAAACAGGTACATAAGACACTACTTTTTGCATAATCTCTTCTTTAGAAGTATTCTCTGATTTGGTTAGTCGCCATCTCTCTCTCTCATAAGATGCATAATCCATAAATCGAGATTGATCCTCTAGCACATCAACAACAGCTGTCCCATCCTTAATTTTACCTACAGATTTATCAGTTAAGACCTTGCTTTCATAATAATATCTCATCACTTCTACTTCCTTAAACTCTTGAGCAGATAGAATACAACTAGAAAACAGTAATAAATACAAATACTTCATATCAATTATCATTAAAGATTATCTCTTATACTTCACTTCACCTAATTTTATTGGATTGCTATTCTTAAGTACCCAATTATTCGCCGATTCACATAGATAATTAAGCTCTCTCGTTTCACCATCACCACTTTTTCGAATTTCCTTTACTAACGCAGTGATGTCTTCTAGCTCCTTTTGAGACAATGCATTCGAAGAAGATACATACACTAAGAAAGCATCTAACATCTTTTTAAAATCAGCATCCCAATTGCCCCCTCCATTTCTATAAATTTCATCGCGAACCTTCCCTGCTATACGCACTACTTCTCCTTGCACAGTCTTGGCTTTACCCTTAGAAGGAATTAAGTAGTCCCAAAGTTCCTCAAACTGTTCTTCCCACGTAGTACCTGCTACTTCTATTTTAGATACTCCATCGTGCATAATACGTCTTTTAACAGGCGTGACATCGAATAGTTCATATAAAGCAGTCAAAGCTTTATCGCTATCTACTACAAACTCTTTATTAAAATTTTCTCTATGAAATTCAAAGCGTTCTCCTATACGAGTAACATCATCTTTTAATCCTAACGTAATCTCTTTTGTAAATGGTAAAAGTAACTTAGTGATTTCTACTAAAGCAGGTAAGTCAATATTACTAGCACGTCTCAATGCGCATTTTAAAGGTGTTTCTTTATAAGAGTCTAAAACATGAATATTAGCTCCTACTTCTATCAATCTCTTTACAGCGTCCTTATTAAGTCCATACCCTGCAGCAAAGTGTAATGGCGTAGTGCCATAGGTATCCACAGCATGTATATTAGCTCCTAATTCTAAGAAAACAGCTATACTTCCATTGCGTCTACTAGCGTGTTCATGTAGCGCTGTTCGCTTATATGTATCTACAGCTTCCAGATCAGCTCCATTCTCCACCATCCAACGGACAAACTCATCCTTGACATGATAAAAACTCAAGGCAGTATGCTTACTATAACCACCGCGTGCATCTATCTCACAAGTGTCAAATACTTTCTTTAACGCTTTCATATCCTTAGCATCTACTAATTCTTGAAAGTCCTTGGGTAGGGTTTTCTTCTTCTTTGCCATTTACAACTTTTCTTTTTCTTTTTTCAACCCGAATATACAAAGAATAATGCAATATAATTTAAACTATAAATAATATTTATTAAAACTAAGCACCAAAATCAAAACTATCTGCAATGCTTCTTCAAATCAAAAGGTATTGTATATAAACCATAAGAACTCTTTATCCTAAACATATCTAATAAAAAATAGCTTCTTTCTTTAACTAGTTTGCGATAAACATATCCCCTTTTTCCATCACCATTATCCTCTTCTTCTAATACCAATTCTTCTACATTATCTTCGCTAATTACTTCTTCCTCTTCAACTATAGCTTCTACTTTTTCGTAGCTAACTTTTTCGTAGCTAACTTTTTCGTAGCTAACTTCTTCTACATTTAGTGGCTCTCTCCCTCTATCAAAACCCCAAATAAACACAATAAAAAAATGGTTAAATATCAACCAGTTACAAATTAAAGCATACCAAGCTATAAGACATGAAGTCAAGATGGCTTCATTAAGAAAACATCTAAGATTTTACCTCCTAAAGACTAAAGTCACAAAAAAACCGAGACTCTACAGACTCGGTTTAGTTTTTATTTAGACGTTTCTCTATTAATATACAAAACAATTATATTAGTTAATAAGAAACCAATACTTACAAAATTGGTTCAGTCATAAAGGTGACCTTCATAGAAGAGTGAGCCATAATCGGAGCCCAATCAAAATCTCCTACCCTAGGTTCAAAGTAGAGCCATTTATCATCATTATTCAGAGTATAATGATATTGTTTACCAGGATAATTCGTCTCCGTAGCTTTCGTTCGAATCTTATATGTTTTGCCTTTTTTAACCTCTATACTAAAATTAGAAATACCTACACTAGAGTTAAATCCCGAATCTGTAACTAATAATGGTGAGTGCACAGTATTACCCGTAAAAACAACAGTTCCAGTATTATCAGTAACTTCAGTTGTACATATTATATTTGCAGCTGCTCTCTCACTACTACTCATATCACCATAAATAACGAACTCTAAAAATAACAATCCATCTCTATCTGCTACATAGTCATAATCAAATTCTGTCATATTCACTACTGTAGGAGTGGTAGTTTTACTTTGTAAATCATATTGCTTATTAGTCAGTTTAAAAGTTACAAATTGCATATCTCTACTAGGTGAGGTTTTTACATACATACGCATCCATCTATTCTCACTTGTCCAGTAGTGAAACCCCTCTCTTAAATCTCCTGTATCAACTGTATTATAAACTATCATCCCAGCCTCCATATGTGCAGGATCTAATGGTGCAGCAGAGGTCATACTTACTAGCTTCACTCTATTTATTAATAATCCTTTATTGTCAGACTCTAAGGTCAGATCCGCCTCTTTAATAGGTAGTACAGCATTACCCAACCCTACTTGTGCATTAGTCATACAAACATTGAATAATGTAATCATTACTGTTAGGACATGACAAATCCTTTTTACTATTTCCTTTTTCATAATTTTAATTCGTAAGTTCTGACAAAAACGTAACCTTTAAAGACGATTGATAATTACTATTTGGACCAACAAGGTTACCTACCATATTCTTAAATTTATTAGCATTTGGTCCAGCATAAACATTACTAGCAAAAGTATTAACCGTATATTTCTCCCCTCTCTTTACATTAACATAATATATACCTACGGCAGTCACAGCTTTGTTTCCATCACCAGGCACAACCATATAAGGAGAAATAGCACAATACTCTCTAGAAATCTCTTTTTTAGTAGAGTCAGTGATTATAGTCTCGAAGAGTGCATCTGTAGCCCCTTGTAAAGTAGCATTACCTGGTTGATAAGTAACATAGGCTACCATTAAATATTCTAAAAACAAAACTCCATCTTCTAAAGCAGTATATTCAAAATCTAGATCCTTCATTTGCACACTTTGCTGATATGGAACTTCTATACTTGATTTTGTCCTAAAGTATCCTACTAAGTTAGTAAGACGTGTAGGTGTCTTTTTAGAATAAATTTTAGTCCACTTTTTTTCACTAGACCAAAAATAAACCCCTTCTGTAAGATCACCTGTCACATTAGTATTATACACCGTTACACCTACATCTAGACTAGTATCTGATAACGGTTTAGGCGAATTCAAACTAACTAGTTTCACTCGATTAAACAACATCCCTTTATCTGTAGAGCCTAAAGTTAACTCCGCATTAGGGTTAGGTAAAGTAGTGTTTATCCCCTGCTGTGCAAAGAGAGAAACACTCATAAAACAATAAAACAATATATATTTATAAAATCTCATATCAATTCTCTTTTTATATTATAAACTTAATTCTGATAAGAAAGTAACCTTCATAGATGAATATACTTTTTTACCTCCAATACTAAGTGTGCCTAACGTAGGTTTTGCAACATTGTAAAAATTCCCAGCCCAATACTCTTCGCCTATATGACTTATATTATATGTTTTTCCTTTCACTACAGGGATAGAAAAGTTAGAAATCCCTACAGTTATTTTGCCTGGTTCATTTACAGTAGCAACAAAAGGAGACATTGTAGTAACACCGTTAAAGACCTCAGCCCCTGTCTCATCTACTATATTAGTAAACAAATAGGTATTACCCGCAATAACTACAGATCCTCCTGCCATAGTACTATATATACTTAGATCTAAAAAAAGTGTACCATTCTCTTCAGCCTTATATACATAATTCAACTCGTCTATTGGTACCTTAATCTCGTAATCTGGTAAGAGATATTCCTTAGTTGTTTTCTTAAACGCAAGGAAGTTCATATCTCGCGTAGGAACATACTTAATGTATAAACGAGACCAGCCGTTACTAGAGTGCCAAAAATAGTATCCCTCTACTAGGTTTTTAGTTGGGTCTACAGTAGTGTTATACACTAATGTACCTGCAACCATGTTTTCCTTTTTTAGAGGAGCCGCAGATAATACATCTTGTAATTGCACCCTATTAGGAAGCATCCCCTTATTCTCTGACCCTAATGTTAAATCTGTATTTTGATTAGGTAATTTAACACCTATACTCGATTGACTGAATACAGATGTGCTGATTAATAAAAAAGTAATTAATAATATTCTCATAGCAGTACTTTGTAATTATGTTAAAAAACAAATATTAAATACAAATTTAACAAAAAAACAAATACAAAACACGTCAAATAAACATATAGAGAAATAAATTTTAAAAAACACAATATATTAGGATAATCAATAATATTTTAACAAAAAAAAGATTTTATAAAAACATAATTGCTTCTAAACATCTTTTTAATCAAATACTAAATTAACTATTAAAATAAGTAGTTAAAGGTACCTTTAATCTATTACTAGCATTCACTTTTTTAAAAAGCAAAAATTGTATACACTGAAATGATTTATTTTGGCAATTGCTCTAACTTCTGTAATAATGCTCTAGACAGTAAAATAAAACCGTATTACTCTTTCACCAAAGATAAAATCTCTTCTCTAAGCACATCACTATTAGGATATGCAGCTTTAGAATTCACTAATTTTCCTTCCTTATTATATAGGATATAACGTGGTATTTCTGTCAAATTTAATTCTTCATAGAAAGAATGCTCAGGGTAGTTCATAGCCAAAACATTATGCCTACCAATAGGTAATCCTATTTTATTATAAGCAGTAGCCCAAGCTCTCTTATCACTATCAATCGAAATGTAAACAAATACCACTGGTTCTTGTTCTAACACCTCTTTTAAAACTTTGGAATAGGGCATCATCTGAAGACAAGGACCACACCACGAAGCCCAAAAATCAATTACAATAACTTGACCTTTACTCTCTTTTACTATGTCTGTTAATGAAATTGTATTGTTATTAGAATCCAGCAGCAGAACACTTTTATCATCCGATACACTATTCAACCTACCACCATACTTCTGCTGTATTACAGACAATGCTTTGTCATTTTTTACATTAACCTTCAGCTTCTCATATAGAAGTTCTAATTCTTTCTTTAAAATTCCATTATTTACTATTTGTTCGAAATAATACAGAAGTAGATACTCCTTGACCACTTTGCTAAACTCAGTACTTATTATTATTTTATTAAAAGCATCTTCGTAATCAATTACAAAAGGAACCTGAGGATCAGGAACTTTTATATCGTAATAATATTGTACATAGTTCTCTAAGAAAAAGCGATAAGCTCCTGACACTAATAAATCATCACGTCTCAAATCCTCTGTACCTATGCTATTAAAATCATAGGTATCTTTATAAGTATTGATTCTATAATAGTAATTACTATAAAATAGTACATCATACATTCGTTGTGATAACTGATTTACTTGTTTAAGAGAATCTAGAGTTGAATATACATCATGATAATAGTTATCTTCTTCTACTAGATATCTCTTTTCATCCTCAGTAGAGCGATTCCTGCCATATCTATTTCTAAACAAGATTTGTTCTAAAGGTTGTTTACTATATAAGTATTGCTGAATATTTATCTCCTCAAGATTTTCTTTTCTATGTCGAATATCAACTAAAGGTAGATTATCAACATATCTGACATCTATAGTATCCCCTCGTTGAAAATTATAAAATAAATTCTGTTTAATACCCTTACCATTAGATAGGTAATAGTTAAAATACACTTCTTGATCCTTAACAGTAATCACAATCGTATCTCCTTTTAAATAGTTGTTTACCGCATAGTTCTTTACTTGCAAGCTATCTTTATCAAAATATATAATTGCATTACTCTTTAAACGATTACTACTCCAGTCTATCTCTTGAGGCTCAAATACAAACACAATTTGTTTGGCTTCTGCAACAGAAGATTTAATATTCCTGTTCTTATCTAAACAGCCTGTCATAATCCCTCCAATAAGCACTAGGGTTACTAAAAATAAGTACTGCACAATGTTTGTCTTCATAATCAACTAAGTAAAAACTAAATTTAATAAAAAAAGCAGCATCCATCTCTGAATACTGCTTAATATAGAAAAGTCTAAACAATTTACTGAACTCTAATCGTAACAGGTAGCGTAAACTGAGAACGAACTGCCTTTCCTTTATTCAGGGCAGGTTTCCATTTTGGCATTCTCTTTAAGACTCTAATAGCCTCTTGTCCTACTCCATATCCAGGATCTCTCATCACTTTGATATCTGTTAGACTACCGTCTTTCTCTACTATAAAAGACATAATAACTTTTACTTCCTTCACACTAGCATCCAAATCTGGTGTTCTAAATGAACCCACAAATCGGCTGCTAAATTTAGCCATTGTCTCATAAGGTTCTGCTTTAGTAGATACTCCTATATACACTGTCGTATCTTCTAGCGCTTCTCCTGCTGTAGCGTCACTAGAATCCACCACTTCATCCGGATTATCTGTTCTAGCTTCATCAATAGCAATTACCCCATCTGGATCTGCATCTAGATTATGTGCGCCTGGATTAGCATCTATAAACTCATCTACTGTAGGGGCTACTGTAGTAACCTCATTCGCATCTGCTGCCTCGAACTCGCGAAACTCTACTTCTTTAGTCTTGCTTAATACTGTTTCTACCTTGTTGGCAGGGAGTTCTACGATTGGCTCCTCCTTAGGCGTAAAGATTTCTTCTTCTACTGCTGTAGGTTTAATAACTTCATCAATAATCACTACAACCGAACCTGGATCATTACTTGCAAATAAATTAGAGATCACTGTAGGAACAATAAATACGGCACTAAAGAGAAACATTCCTGCTACTAAGGATAAAACGGTGGTACGCGAACTGTTTTTGCGCAAATTATACGCTCCATACGCCTTATTGCGGTGCTCAAAGACGATATCCAACCAATCTTTTCTAAACAAATCATTCTTTGCCATAATTATTTATTTTAAATGTTAAACAATAGGCTGTTGGATTATTCGAATACCAACAGCTAAATCAATCTACAGCTGCTCTCATACTGTATTAAAAAATTAATATTAAACTAAAGTATATGACTAATATACAAATTATAAACGAAAATAATACACATTTATTATTTTAAGGATTTATTTTTCTTAAATAAACATTAACAGAAGTTGTTTCTAGCCTAGTTCATAGTTCGTATTGCTATTCTTTCAGACAATACTTTTATACTTGAGAAGTAAGTCCCTACTCCCTCCGTTATTTTGTGCTAATTAACGGACTTACTACGGACTCATAACGGACTCACTACGGACTCATTCAAAAGAAAAAGTGTCTCGTCCTACTATAACGATACAGTTATAACTAATCATACTAACGAGTGAAAACACAAAAAAAGAGCTACTTCGGATAAAGTAGCTCTTTAAATTTTTAGGTTTTATATATCAAATAGTGATCACCAATCTAGTACCCGAAGGGACTTGCTTATTCCATACATGCTCGATATCTTCTATCGCATGTGCTTCGGTCTGGATGTGCAGTTTATTATTCGATGCTAATAAAAACATCTCTGGTAGTATAACTTTATTAAATACAATGAGCTCTTCTGGTGAAAGACTTCCAAAACCAGAACCTAAAATCTCAATAGCCGAGCTTCTAAGTATGGCTGATGATAGCGCAATTTCTTTACCTGCCATATCACCTGCTGTAACGATCTTAGTAGTATGGGCAAGGTGAGTCATAGACTCTCCCTTTAATACCTCCATGATAAGCGAAATAGGTTTGCCCCATAAATAGTCAATTACAATATCGATAGGAGTCTCTTTGTGAATCGCACTTAATTGTTGTTTTATATTTTCGTCTGTATCTTTTAGATTGATCGTATGACTAGCTCCATAAGATTTTAATTCTTCTAGGAGTTTTTCATTTCTCCCTGTGACTATGATATGTTTAGCGCCATAGTGTTTTGCTATCTGTACTGCTACTTGACCTGTGAATCCCGTAGCTCCATTAAACAAGACTGTCTGTCCTGCTTCTAACTTCGCTCTAATCAGCAGTGGCATAGCTGATCCTAGTACGGCATTAGGTAATGCTGCAGCTGTCACATTATCTAATGTATGAGGAATAGGGGTATAATTATCTCCGATTATGGCTTGCTCTGCTAACATCCCTGTGATACCAAAACCATAAACTCTAGTCCCATCTTCTAATTCTCCTACTCCATCTGTCCCCACTACAGTAGGGAACTCTTTATAACTTGCATAGTGTTTTCCGCTTACTCTAGATTTATCTAGATTCTTTACCGCAGAAGCTTTGACCTTAATGATCCTATGCCCCTCTTCCACAGTGAGTATGGAGTCTATCTCTCCACATTTGGGTGTGCTACCCGATTTATATAATATTGCCGCTTTCATTGTTGTGTGTTATAATTTAGCTCTAAAAGTACTTATTTTTTTTGTCTTTTTTTGTGAAGGTGTTTTTTTGTGAAGATGTGAAGGTGTTATTTGTGAAGGTGTGAAGGTGTTATTTGTGAAGATGTGAGGGTGTTATTTGTGAAGGTGTGAAGGTGTTATTTGTGAAGATGTGAGGGTGTTTTTGTGTAGAGGTGTGAGAAAGCAAAATAACAAAACAACAAACTCACAAAATAACAAACTCGCAAAATCACAAAATCACAAAATCACAAAATCACAAAATCACAAAATCACAAACTCACAAACTCACAAAACAACGAAACAACAAACTCACAAAATCACAAACTCACAAAATCACAAACTCACAAAATCACAAACTCACAAAACAACGAAATAACAATTTCATAATAAACAATCCATGATCATGGAATATTTATTGATTAATCATTTATTGAACACAAAAAAGACATTCATGTTTATATACTACTTTGAACGCTTAGAAGTATGGAAGAACGCCAGAAGTTTAAGCAAGGACATACATATTCTTACTAATAGATTTCCAAAAGAAGAATTATTTGGTTTAGTATCTCAATTAAGACGTGCAACTTATAGTATACCAGCTAATATAGCAGAAGGAATGTCAAGAAACAGCAATAAAGAAAAGTTAAGGTTCTTAAATATCGCCTATTCTTCCGCTATGGAAGTTATTAATTTCTTAATACTTAGTTTAGATCTTGAGTTCTTAACTATAGAGGAATACAACTACACACGCGAGAAAATAGGACATATTACTAATCAGATATATGCTTTAAGCAAAAAAATTGGTGAATCGTGAAGGTGCTATTTTGTGGAGGTGCTATTTGTGAAGAGGTGAAGGTGTGAAGGTGTTTTTTTGTGAAGATGCTATTTGTGAAGAGGTAAGAAAGCAAACTCACAAAATAACAAACTCACAAAACAACAAACTCACAAAACAACGAAATAAAAAATTGCTAATCTCTATCGCAGAATGACAGATGTCCTTCTCATTGGTGAGATAAAATTGTATATTTGTTCCTTTGCCAAAAAATATGTCTAAAACAGAAGAAACAATAGAAGTACTAGGAGCTAGAGTTCACAATCTTAAAAATATAGATGTGTCTATCCCTCGCGAAAAACTGGTGGTTATCACAGGTTTATCCGGTTCGGGAAAATCATCTCTAGCCTTTGATACTATTTATGCAGAAGGCCAACGCCGATATATAGAGACTTTCTCTGCTTATGCTAGACAATTCTTAGGAGGACTAGAAAGACCTGATGTGGATAAGATAGACGGTCTGTCTCCTGTGATTGCTATCGAGCAGAAGACAACCAATAAAAGCCCAAGATCTACTGTAGGTACGATCACTGAGATATATGACTTTATGCGTTTGCTATACGCTAGAGCGGGTGAAGCGTATAGTTATAATACGGGCGAGAAAATGGTGAGTTACTCTGACGAGCAGATTCTAGACCTGATCATCAGTGAATATCAAGGTAAACGCATCAATATACTAGCCCCTGTAGTACGCGCTAGAAAGGGACATTATAGAGAGCTATTTGAACAAATAGCGAAACAAGGATTCTTAAAAGTGCGCATAGATGGAGAGATTAAAGACATCACTTCAGGTATGCGTGTGGATAGATATAAGACGCATGATATCGAAACAGTAATCGATAGAATAGCTATAGACGATACAGAACAGACTAAGCAACGCCTTACAGAAAGTATCAAAGTAGCCATGCACTATGGAGATGATATCATCATGGTATTAGAGCATGAAGGAGAGACAGCTCGTTTCTTTAGCCGTCACCTGATGTGTCCTACCACAGGTATCTCTTATTCTAAACCAGAACCTAATAATTTCTCTTTTAACTCTCCTAAGGGAGCGTGTCCATGCTGTAACGGATTAGGTACGATCAATGAGATAAATCAACTCAAGATCATCCCAGACCCTAAGATTTCTATTAAAGGTGGAGGACTTATTCCTCTAGGAACGGAGAAGAAATCTTGGATGTTCAAACAATTAGAGATTATCGCTGAGAAATACAATTTCTCTCTAAATGATCCTATAGAAAAGATTCCAGCAGAAGCCATGGATATTATTCTAAATGGTGGACAAGAGAGTTTCGCTGTAGTATCTAAAGTAGCGGGTATCACTAAGAACTATAAGATAGACTTCGAAGGTATCGTCAATTTCATCAAAAACCAATTTGAAGAAAGTGATAGTGCGACTATTAAAAGATGGGCGAAAGAGTTTATGGATGAAATCGACTGTCCTGAATGTAATGGTACTCGTCTTAAAAAAGAAGCACTCTATTTCAAAATAGGCGATCAGAATATCGGTGAGCTTATACAGATGGATGTGGAGACACTAATCAATTGGTTTAAAGAATTACCAAACAAATTATCAGAGAAACAAAAGAGTATTGGGTCTGAAGTATTAAAAGAAATCACTACTCGTCTATCTTTCTTGCAAGATGTTGGATTAACTTACTTATCTTTGAATAGAAGCTCTCGTACTTTATCAGGTGGAGAAGCGCAGCGAATCAGATTAGCGACTCAGATAGGTTCTCAGTTAGTAGGTGTATTATATATCTTGGATGAACCAAGTATCGGATTACATCAACGAGACAATGAAAGGTTGATCAAGTCACTAGAGTCACTAAGAGACATCGGTAACTCTGTCTTAGTAGTAGAACATGATAAGGATATGATCGAACGCGCAGATTACGTTATCGATATCGGTCCTAAAGCAGGTAAGAATGGAGGAAAGATAATAAGTGAAGGTACACCTGCTCAATTATTAAAAGAAGATACATTAACAGCTAATTACCTAAATGGTAAGCTTAAAATAGAAGTTCCTAAAAAACGCAGAAAAGGAAATGGTAAAACATTAAAGTTAGAAGGCGCAACAGGAAATAATTTAAAGGATGTGACCATAGAGATTCCTCTAGGGGCACTTACTTGTGTGACAGGAGTATCTGGGTCTGGTAAATCTACGTTAATCAACGGTACATTATACCCGATCTTAAACACACACTTCTTCCATGCAGTAGCAAAACCACAACCTTATAAAAAAATAGTAGGTTTAGAACATATTGACAAGGTGATTTCTATCGATCAAAGTCCGATAGGACGTACACCTAGATCTAACCCTGCTACTTATACAGATGTATTCTCTGATATAAGAAACTTATTTGCACAAGTACCAGAAGCGGCTATACGAGGGTATAAACCTGGTCGTTTTAGCTTTAATGTAAAAGGAGGGCGATGTGATACGTGTGAGGGGTCTGGAGTGCGTACCATAGAGATGGGGTTCTTACCTGATGTCTATGTAGAATGTGAAACATGTCAAGGAAAACGATTCAATAGAGAAACACTAGAGATTCGCTATAAAGGAAAGTCTATATCAGATATACTAGATATGACTGTAGCAGAAGCTGTAGGATTCTTTGAGAATATTCCGAAGATATATAGAAAGATTAAAACGATAAACGAAGTAGGACTTGGATACATCACCCTAGGTCAACAGAGTACTACTCTATCTGGAGGAGAGGCTCAACGTATCAAACTAGCGAGTGAGTTATCTAAGAAAGACACAGGTAATACGTTTTATATCTTAGACGAACCTACAACAGGTCTGCACTTCGAAGATATACGAGTGCTGATGGAGGTAATCAATAGATTAGTGGATAAAGGGAATTCTATCTTAATTATCGAACACAATCTAGATGTTATCAAAACAGCAGATTATATCATCGATGTAGGTTATGAAGGAGGTAGTCAAGGTGGTCAGATAGTTGCTAAAGGAACACCTGAAGAAATATGTAAAAATGAGAAAAGCTATACAGCTAAGTTTTTAAAAATGGAATTAAAAAATTAAGAATATGAAAGAAGCATTTGAAAGCGAAGAGGCTAAGATCCAAGACAAGTTCAAACAAAGATCTTGGAATGAGATTAAGACTAATGATTCATGGGGAATCTTTAAAATCATGTCTGAATTCGTTAATGGGTATGAGAAAATAGGTCGTATCGGGCCATGTGTGTCTATCTTTGGTTCTGCTAGAACGAAGACAGATGATCCTTACTATAAATTAGCAGAAGAAATTGCTTTTAAAGTAAGTAAAGCAGGTTACGGTATTATTACTGGTGGTGGTCCTGGTATCATGGAAGCTGGTAATAAAGGAGCTCACTTAGGTAAGGGAGTATCTGTAGGTCTAAACATAGAGCTACCTTTCGAGCAACACTTCAACCCATATATTGATAGCGATAAGAACTTACAGTTCGATTATTTCTTCGTACGTAAGGTAATGTTCGTTAAATATTCTCAAGGGTTTGTAGTTATGCCTGGAGGATTCGGTACGCTAGATGAATTATTCGAAGCGATCACATTGATCCAAACAAAAAAGATTGCTAAATTCCCTATTGTATTAGTAGGTAGCGCTTTCTGGGGTGGATTAATTGATTGGGTAAAAGATGTTCTTTTAGATAAATATCACAATATCTCTCCTGAAGATATGAACTTAATCAAGATCGTCGATTCAGCTGACGAAGTTGTAGAAGTAATTGATGCTTTCTACAAAAAATACAATTTGAAACCAAATTTCTAAAAAGTGTTTTAGATCCTGATAGAAAAGACTGTTATAGTGATATAACGGTCTTTTTTTGTATGTAAATCCGCGCGAACTGGTTGGACGTGATGTACGTACCTAATGCCGTAGGCAAACATTCGTAATTCCTAATTTGAAATTCGTAATTAAACGAAGGAACCACCCCGCCCTACGGGCACCCCTCCTAAGGAGCTACTCTTTATACATAAATTATTAAGCAGAGTATGTTGTTGAAAAGTGTGATTTAATAAAACTAATATATTGATTGCCAGTTGATTAATTTTGTTATTTGTTTGTTTTTTGTATCTTTATACATGAATATTAGTGAGATAGATTCCTTTTTTAAAGGAGCATTTAAAGATAAAAGGATAGATAAACGAGCAAATAAATTACTTAGTAGTATTGTTGAAAACAGTAGTGTAGTTATTAACAAAGCATGTAGTACTTTTAGCGAAAAAATAGGAGGATATAGAATGTTAAATAACGAACGAGCAAACGAGACTGATATAAAAGATCAAGTTTATAAAAAATGTGCTGAACAAATTAGTACAGATCATGTTCTGTGTATTGAAGATACTTCAGAGATTAATTATTCAGGTAAAGAAGGGCGAATTAATACAGATGATTCTGAATGGGGAATAGTTGGAAACAATAAAGATACAGGTGTTTTTTGCCACCCAACCCTTGTTGTAGATGCTCACAGTGGTATTCCATTAGGTTTCTCATCGATTAAATTGTGGAATCGACAAAGAGATAAGGAGGATAAAAACGAACGCAATTATAAGATTTTAAAGATTCTTATCGATGGATAGAGTCTGCTGAACTAAGTAAACAAAACATAACTGAAAGCACAAAAATTACAGTGATAGCAGATAGAGAATCTGATATTTATGAGTTTTTAGCAACAGTTCCTAATGATAGATGTGATGTATTGATTCGTTCATCAGCAAATAGAATTTTAGAAACAGAGGAAATGCGTCTACATGAAAAAATGTGTTCATTGCCGATTAAACATATTTATAATATCAAGGTACAAGGGAATCATAAACGCAAGAATAGGGAAGCTAAAATGGAGTTGCGTTATGACTCTGTAGAAATTAAATGTCCTCATAATTTAAAAGCAGATCAGCCGAAATCACTAACTGTTTCATGTGTTTATGTTGTTGAAAATTCTGAAACTGTTCCAAAAGGTGAATCACCAATTGAATGGCGTTTATTAACTACTCATGAAGTAGAAAGTAATGAAATAGCTATGCTTTGCGTAGAATGGTATAAACAAAGGTGGTATATAGAAGAAGTCTTTCGCTTAATCAAAAGTGAAGGTTTAAAAATCGAAAGTACTCAGTTAGAATCAGGAGCGGCTCTAAAAAAACTTATAATATTCGCATTGTTAGGAGCTTGGTAAATCATGATGGTTAAACTTTCTTATGATAAGAGCGATATTTCTGTTCCTGCAAAACGGGTTTTTACGGATCCACAAATAGAATTTCTACAGATTCTTTTAAAAACAGTTGAAGGAAAAACTGAAAAACAAAAGAATCCTTTTGATAAAGATACTCTTGCATGGACATCATGGATTATTGCTCGATTAGCTGGGTGGTCAGGCTATAAAAGTCAAGGTCCTCCAGGCTACATTACTATTAGAGATGGAATACAATGTTTTAATGCAAAATATCAGGTTTTTGAATTGCTTAGAGATGTGTATAAAGAGTAGCCTGTGGAGGGGTGCCTGAAAGGCGGGCTGGTTATCCTACTGCCGTAGGCAAACATTCCTAATTCGTAATTTTTAATTCGTAATTCCCCGAAGGGCAGCCATTTTTAATTCACAAAAAGGGCTGTTACGACATTGTCATAACAGCCCTTTTTGTATATTTTAACTGAAGATTATTTAGCTAATAATTCTTCTACTTTTTTACTTAGCTCCTCACCTCTTAAGTTCATCGCAAGGATAGTTCCGTTACCATCTACAAGATAGTTAGCAGGGATCCCTTCGATACCATAATCTGCAACGATAGGATCTTCCCAGAACTTTAAGTTAGACACTTGAGTCCAAGTTAATTTATCTGTTGCAATCGCTTTCTTCCATGCAGCGTCTTCTTTATCGATAGAGTATCCGATAATATCAAACCCTTTTGCGTGATAAGCTTCATAAGCTTTTACAACATTAGGATTCTCTTGACGGCAAGGTCCACACCATGCTGCCCAAACATCTACCAACACTAGCTTCTTTCCTTGTAAAAAAGAGGATAGAGTTAATTCTTTTCCTTCTGGAGTAAGTGCTTTAAACTCTGGTAATTTTTCTCCTACTGATAATCCTTCTGCTTCTTCACCTTCGTCTACTAATTGACTTAAACGCTCAGCCACTCTCTTACCTATCTTAGATTCTTTTAGTCCTTTAGAATATTTATCGTACTCTGCTTTAAATTCTGCTGGCGTTTTTTCTCCCGCAGGAATCATTTGATTTAGTAAAAACATTCCGAAAGCATTCCCCTCATTCTCTTTAGCGTATTTGTCTAAAATAGTTTTAGGAGCTACTAACAATTCTTCGTACTGAGCTTGTAATTTTTTAAACTCTTCAGAATCTGTTTGACCACTCTGAGCCATCATCATCATTTGCATTCCATTCTCATCAGAGAACTTCATAATCTTCTCTGCATAAGGATTGATTTCATTTTGAAACTTCTGAAGTTTCTCATTGTTCTCAGTTCCACCAACAACAGTCTTCTCTGGTGTTTCTTTATCAATCTTGATTGTAATCGTTCCTGGTTCACCTAAGAAAAAGGCATTAAACCCTTGCTCTCCTTCACTTTTAATACTTAAAAAAGCTTCGTCTAACTCTGTAAACTTATGTTCGATAGATACCTTCCCACCTACGATAGTTCCTTTAGCTACCTCTGTAGGCACATCTTTACCTACCTCTACAGCTAATATTTCTACTTCAGTATTATCAGGGAAGTTACTAGCAGTCACTTCAATAACACTTTTTTTCTCACACGATGCAAATACTAATGCGGCGATAAGAAAAACTCCTAATTTTTTCATTTAAATATGTTTTTTATTTTAATCCTTAAAAATAGACATTATTTTAAACGAACCCCCTTATTTTTACATACTTTTTAAAATGATTAACTAAATACTATTATGCTTACCCTATAAATGCCTTATACAGTTCTATAATTGTAATAAAAAAAGCTAGCATGAACATACTCATGATAGCTTTATATTTTCTAATTACTTAGCTAAGATTTCTTCTATCTTCTTACTAAGTTCTTCTCCTCTCAAGTTCATTGCTAGAATAGTACCATTCCCATCTATTAAGTAACTTGCAGGAATTCCCTCTATTCCATAAATCGGTACAATAGGATCATCCCAATACATCAAATTAGAAACCTGAGTCCAAGTTAACTTATCTACTTGAATAGCTTTTTTCCAAGCTACTTCTTCTTTATCTAGTGAATACCCTATAATATCAAAACCTTTATCGTGATATGCTTCATACGCTTTCACTAGATTAGGATTCTCTTGACGGCATGGTCCACACCACGAAGCCCATAGATCTACTAAGACTAACTTTTTACCTTTTAAGAAATCCGTTAGGGTTAATTCTTCGCCTTCTGGTGTCAGTCCCTTAAAGTCAGGTAACTTACCTCCAATAGCTAAGTCTCCTTCTGCTCCTGTTAATAGCGACTGTACCTTCTTACCTAATTTTGTCTTTTTTAACTGTGCAGGGTATTTACTAAACTCTTCTTTTAGTTCGTCTAATGACTTCTCTTTCGAGCCTATCTTTTGAGAAATCATTAATAGCCCTAAAGCAGTTCTATTGTTCTCTATCTCAAATTTATCTACTAATTTAGAAGTCTCTTCTGTCAATACATTATATTGTTGTTTCAGTTTTTCTATGACTGCGGGATCGTTATCACCAGATGCATTATTAAGTACCGCCCCATTCTCAGTTAGAAACTGTGTCAGTTTATCAGAATAAGGCTTCATCTCATTTAAGAACTGTTGTAACTTTATATTATTCTCAGTTCCACCAATGATAGGGCGATCAGGATGATGTTGGTCATATTCAATGGTAATTTTACCAGGTTCTCCCATAAAGAAAATGCTATGCCCTACCTGTCCCTCCTCTTGGATAGAAAGAAAAGCTTCATCTATTTCTGTAAACGGATTCTTAAGGCTCACCTTACCATCCACAATAACTCCTTCTGCTACCGCAAACGGCGTATCTTGACCAATCTCTTTAGACAGTATTTCTACTTTTGCATTATCTGGAATATTCTTCGTCGTAATTTCAATTACATTTTTATCTTGGCACGATACAAATACCAATGCGCCAAAAAGCAATATACTTAACTTCTTCATTTGGATATTTTTTATTTACAGGTTAAAAATAGATATTATAAAGGAGTAATCCCCATACTTTTGTTGACTTTTAATCACAATTAACCTTTCGCATCAGTATATTAACAAATTTGGCTAAAAACTTGTATTATTCTGCTAAAAACTTGAATCACAACAAATCTATTCCACCTTCTACCTTAGCAATAAGTGTCTAAAACCCGAATTATGCAATAGACATATAAACGAAAAGTAATTAAACAAAATAGGTCTGAATTAGTGATTAAAGCATACTATAGTATGGTTTTAGAGCTAATGAAAGAACTATGAAGTAGAATTGCTTTGTAGTATTTGGCTAATGCGTAATTTGGGTTAAAGAGCATATTCTAGTTTCAAAAAAAAACTGCTATAACCTAAAGTCATAGCAGTTCTAAGATATACTTACTGTATCAATTATTTTACTAACAGCTCTTTTATTTTTTCTCCTAATTCATTTCCTCTCAAATCCATTGCTACAATAACACCATTACCATCAATTAAGTAATTCGCAGGAATCCCTTGTATACCATAATCTGCAACAATCGGGTCTTTCCAGAACTGTAGATTAGAAACTTGTGCCCAAGTTAACTTATCTGCTGCAATAGCCTTAACCCAAGCTACTTTATCCTTATCTAAAGAATATCCTATAATGTCAAAACCAAGCTTATGATAGTCTTCATACGTTTTGACAACATTTGGGTTCTCTTGACGACAAGGACCACACCATGAAGCCCACACATCTACAAGCACTAGTTTCTTCCCTTCTAAAAAAGAGGATAGCGTTAATTCTTTATCCTCAGGAGTAAATCCTTTAAACTCTGGTAATTTATCCCCTATTTTAAATGTAATAACCTCTTTCCCTTCATTTTCTACTAAATCATTGATACGTGCTTCTACTCGCTTACCGAATTTAGATGTTCTCAATGCTTCTGGATATTTGTCAAAATCAGCTTTATACTCCACTAATGATTTCTCTTGCATATTCATCAATTCTACAAACATGATCAATCCAAATACGTTATCTCTATTTGCTGCTTCATACTTCTTGATTGTTGAATCGAACTCATTTGCAAAACCAGAGTACTCTTCTTTTAACCTCTTTAATTCTT
Organism: Myroides odoratimimus; assembly: GCF_001485415.1. Taxonomy (GTDB): domain Bacteria; phylum Bacteroidota; class Bacteroidia; order Flavobacteriales; family Flavobacteriaceae; genus Flavobacterium; species Flavobacterium odoratimimum. The sequence goes on along the minus strand of NZ_BCMQ01000004.1, from coordinate 125,447 downwards.
CTTGACCATCATCACTTATTGTTGAATCAGCTAATTCTTGCATTCTTGCCATATTCTTTTCGACGAAAACATTCAATTTTTTTGATATAGGGCGCGTATCTTCCATAAACTGCTGTACTTTCTTATTATTGGCCGTTCCTTCAACAGTACTTTTATCAGGATTATTCTTATCAAATCGAATGGTAATTGCACCTGGTTCACCAATAAAAAGAACGATATGATTCACATCTTCTGACTCTTTTATCGAAAGATAAGCCCATTCTCCCTCTGTAAATGGATTATCTAATACTACCTTACCTCCTACTATATCTCCAGTAGCTACAACTTCTGGTTCATTAAAATCTAAGCTTCTTATATAGACTTCTACTTTAGTGTTATCTGGTAGATTCTCTGTTATTATTTCGATTGTATTCTTCTTCTGGCAAGAGACCATCAATAAAACCAACGCGAACAAAACACTTAACTTCTTCATAATTAATTTTTTAATTAAAACTAAAGTAATAATTATTATATTATATCTACTAATTATAATTTGATTATTATTAGTCTTCTTTGTTTTTTAAAAGTTACTCTTACTTCTCAATCCATTTTTTGAAATCATTTACCTTCTCTCTACTCACGATTAACTCTTCTGATTCTAGATTAATTAGATTTAGCTTTAACCTAGAATTAGAATAGGCATAGATATCTTTAATACTGTTAATAGATACAATAAACTTCCTATTCATTCTAAAGAAATCTGTTGGGTCTACCATCTTTTCTAATTCCTCAAGGCTGTAATCGATAATATAATTACGTCCTTCTGTCGTCTGTACATAAGAGGCTTTATTCTCACTATAGAAACAGACAACCTCAGAGCGCATCACTATTTTTATCTGTGTTCCAACTTTTACAACAAAGCGCTCTTTATACTCCACTGTATTACTAGAATTCATAAATTGCTTAAAGAGATCTAACTGTTGATTAAACCCAAAGAATACAGATCGATTATTCTCAAACTTTTCAATGGCTTGTTTTAATTCTTTCTCTTCAATCGGTTTAAGTAAATAATCTATACTATTCAACTTAAATGCCCTTAAAGCATACTCATCATAGGCCGTTGTAAAAATAATAGAACTATTAATCTTTACCTGTTCGAATATCTCGAAAGACAGACCATCAGACAACTGAATATCTAAAAAGATGAGGTCTGGCTCTTTATTAGAACCAAACCACAGTACTGCCTCCTCGACACTAGAAAGGTTTATCATAGAACTATAACCTAACTTATCTAACTTCCTCTCTAGCGAGCGCGCTGCAGGCTTTTCATCTTCAATAATAACTATACTAATCATGATGATTTAATCTTACTTGGTATTGATATGTTTTTTTTAATCTTTCGAATTCTCTCTTCTCCATTCTCTCTTGCAGCTTAGATAACACAGGTATCTTATCTAGGTATAGAATAATAACTCTGACCAATGCGCATAGAATTAATAGAGAAAAAAGTAAATATGCATTCATTGGGTTATCATTCCCTACTTGTATTCGTACACGTCTAAAATGATAATAATTAGCAAAGAATACAAAGGCAATAATTGCCATATAAACAATAATCTCTATCCCAATACAAACTAAACTGTTATAACGCTTTCTCTGAAGTCTTTGATAGCTCCTTAAAGCTTCTGGTGATATGGTTGACTCTTTCATATACTGTTAGTTCCATTTTTGTGTACCTCCATTATTATGCTTATCCATATACTCCCTAATCTTCTTATCCTCCCAATCTCTACCTAAAAACAGACTGTAATTAAATGTTCTCATCGCATCAGCAGCTAAGCCTATTCCCCATCCAAATAAAGGAATCAATGCCCATGGGAAAGTTGGATTAGTAATCATATTGATCACCATTAAAAAAATATTGACCATGATGAATGTAGTTAAATGAGCATAAAACTTCTTTATTTTTTCTACATTTTTCTTAGCTTCTACTAAGATTTCTTGTTCGTTCTCAGGTACATCTATGATTCTCATCTGTTCTATAATTTTAGTTAGTATTGGTATTCTTACTGTAAAATATTCTTCTGATTCTTCTATAAATACTGGTTTAGAAGTTAGTAGCGCATATCTACTGGCTATATTTTCTAACCCGATTCCTTTTCTACTTTCGAAAGTCTGTTTTTTATTCAATGTATTTTGAATTATTAAATACCCATCAGGACTTTCTTTGATTAGAATATGTATTGGCTTTTGTGAAGAAGATTTATTGTGTTTAATCACGTTTTCTAATAACAACTGTAAAGACAACGGAACTACTTTAGCACCTTCTTGTTTTACCCTTTCAGGCAATTCAAATATTAGACTATCTTCAAATCGCATCTGTAACAGCTCAATATAAGTCTTCGCAAAGGCTAACTCTTCTTCTAAAGGAACTAATTCTTTATTCTTCTGATCTAAGATATAGCGGTAGGTCTTAGATAGGGAATGGTTAAACTCTACTGCTTTCTCCTGATCCTCTTCTATTAATGCCCCTAATACATTTAAGCTATTAAACAAAAAGTGAGGGTCTAACTGGTTCTTAAGGCTTTCAAATTGAGCAGATACATTACCCGTTATTACTTTCTGTTCTTCTATTTGTTGGTCTTTAACTAAAGAAGAAAAAGTAATATGAAAATAGATCGCTAATAGAATAGAATAAAACACAGTGAAGTTTAAAACAGACCTAAAGCCCCCATGCATAAACACAGTAGCGATATGCCCTCCCTCTACAAAGAAACTATTAATCATCTTTAGAAGAATAGCAACACAGAGTATTACTACAAAGTTGATAGCCGTAGTAATCGCTGTAGCCCATCCGATGTTTCGTTCATTCTCTCTTAGATACATATTCAGTCTACCAAAATAGCTCTTCTTTAAATAATAATTAACTCCCAGTACTGCCGAAACAAGTATACTGAAGTAGAATATAAATAAATAGATATCCAAGTAATGAAGATTAAGTACCCTTCTAAACATTAAAAATGTTATCAGTAATACAGCTCCTATCTTTACAATATTATTTTTTTGCTTCATCTTTTAAAACAAGATTAGTCTTTACATTTATTAACTGTTGTTTTTCTTGAAAAACACTTTTTGAATCTCCTGTTCTGTTTATTCCAAACATAGATAAGAAGAATGTTATCAAAAATAAGGTAATGGCAATAATAATTTTCATATCTCTGGTGTTTTTTGTTGAAGCAAAGATGTAATAGAACCTACAACTAAAAAAAAGAAGACTACCGAATTGTCAAGTTTAAGGGATGAACTGTAAAAAGCCTGGTTTTACAGTAAAAAACTGGCTCTCAACTAGGTGTAGCTATTTCGTTAAAATGTAGGTAAAAAGACTGGGTTTTATTCCTCAATAATGAATAATAAGTTTAAATTTGCGTTTCTAATCCACAAAAAAGTTATGGTTTATAAGTTCAGAGTAATCCTTGATACTGAGGAAGATATATTTAGAGACATTGCTATTTTAGAAGATGACTCATTAGAAGATTTACACAATGCTATCGTTAATGCTTTTGGTTTTGACGGAATGGAGGCAGCTTCTTTTTATGCGTGTGATGACCAATGGACTCAACTAGAAGAGGAAATTTCGTTGTTCGATATGGGAGATACCCCTGGAGAACACAAAACAATGAGCTCTACTACTATCAGTTCTATCTTAGATGAAGAAAACACAAAAATCATATATGTATATGACTTTTTAAATATGTGGACTTTCTTCGTTGAATTAGGAGCTATCGAAGAAGAAGAGCCTGGTGCAGCCTACCCAGAATTACTTTTCTCTCATGGTATCTTACCAGATAGTATGCCGGGCAAATCATTCACAGCCAACCCTGTATCGAATGAAGATATTTTCGGAGAATTTGACGATGACTTCGATGACGAAGACTACGATATGTTCGACGGAGATGATAGTTTTGAAGACTTCGGCTACGAAGACACTTGGAACTAATAACTATTAATTTCATTTTTTAATTTATAATTTAAGTGGTATACTACTGCTTAATATATTATTGCCATTATGATCAACTTATTTAATACGCACATTGAAACTCTATCTATCCATAGAGTTGGGAATAAAAGTAGAAATGAAGCTATCTTCTTATCTGCAGAACCTTATAATTTAAACGATGAAATAGCTCCTTTATTAAAAGAGTATTTCTTTAAACCGTTCCGCGAAAAAGAAGAAAGTTATTACCAATTCGCTCATGATGTTGATTTAGAATTCAACGAAATGTACAACTTTGCCAATGAGATTTTTAATGCTCCTTCAGCAGATAACGTACAAGAAGTTGCTAAAAAAATCACACGTCACCTATATGAGCAATCTAACCATCCACATATTAAGAATGGAGAAGTTTATGTTACTTACTTAACAAACTTATCTATTGATAATAATGTTGTAGATGCGATTGGTATCTTTAAGAGTGAGCTTAAAACTGATTTCTTACAATTACAAGAAAAAGATTCTAATCTAGAAATGCTTCTTCTACAAGGAATCAACTTAAACAAATTAGATAAAGGATGTATTATCTTCAACTATAAAAAAGAAGAAGGGTATAAAATCTTAACGATTGACAGTAATAAATATGATGCACGCTATTGGTTAGAGCATTTCTTAAATGTAGATATCTTCCAAGATGAAGCATTTATGACGAAGAAATACCTTAAGTTCTGTCAAGACTTCGCTAAAGATGTAGTGCTTCCTGCTGAAGATAAAAAAGAAGAGGTGATGTTCATGAACCGCTCTGTGAATTACTTTGCTAAAAATGACGAATTTGAAGAAACGAATTTCTTAAACGAAGTAATAGACAATCCTGATTTAGCTGCTGAGTTTAAAAACTACAAAGTGGACAAAGGAGAAAAATACAGTATAGAGGATACTACATCTTTCCCTATTGCAAATAATGCAGTGTCTGATGCTAGAAAGAAACTGAAGAATGTAATCAACCTTGATACTAACATCCAGATTAAACTTGATTTTATCAACCCTGATAGCGCTGATAAATTCGTAGAAAAAGGATGGGACGAGGAGAAACAAATGTATTACTACTTAGTTTACTTTAACAAAGAGCAAAAATCTTAATTAAAGATAATTAAGGCGATTCCACACTGATTTGGAATCGCTTTTTTTTATACCTAATACCTTATAATATGAGAGAATTCAACTATATCTTAATATCAGAGAACACATTTAGCAGTGAGAATCCGTTAGACATTATCAACTCTAATATCTCTGTAGTAAATTACTTACGTAACTCCGAAGTAGGTGATGACGAATTGCATCCTGATGCTTTTGCTAGTTACTGTGTAGATTATTATCTAAACATATTAGAGACAGAAGGACTAGCTGCTTTTATTTGGAAAAGTAAATGGGATCTAGACCTAGTAGAGATTATCCATGCTGGGCTTACCGCTATGGAAGCAAAAGAACACTTAGACTACTTCGAAAAACAAATGCGAAGAGTAAAAGCATTTAGCAATATCAAGCTAAAGAAATTCTTTGACTCAGAATTAGGTAAAGAGAAAGAAACAACTTCTCTACTAGAAGACAACTCGTTTAAAGAAATTACAGAAGATTTAAGAGCACTTAACTCTTCGTGGCTAAAAACACACCCTGATCTAAAAGTTGTAAGCTTAGAAGAAATGCAAAGCATTATTACAGACTTTCTTGATTCAGATTCAGAATAGTAAGCATAAAAAAGCTCCTCAATGTGAGGAGCTTTCTTTTTGTATTATTTACTGAATTCGAACTTTGAAATCTTAAGATCATTACCTTCTTGACTTAGGTAAATCTTCTCTGTAATTGTTTGTGGTTCATTTTCATATTTTACTTTGTACTCAAAATAGAAATCTTTAGTCTTCGCTTTTTTATCTCTATCAGTCATCTCCCATTTATCCATTGTAAAGCTATCTAACTTACCAAACTTCTCTTTTTTAGCTTTTAAGTCTTCTACAAGTTTTGCTTTTTGGTCGCTATTGAAGAAGTCATCATCTACTAAGTTGGGAATAGAATCGTATAACCCTTGTTTAACGTTGTAATAATACCATCCTATAACTTTCTCACCAGCTTGTTGATCCCCCAATTCTCTACTTTTTTTTGCATTGGTACAAGACATAAAAACTAACGCTGCGAATAATAGTGTAAAAACTTTTCTCATAAGAAATACTTTTAATTAATTGTTAAATTCTAAAACTCTCCTGATCTTTTTATTTTACATAAATTTAATAAATAATAATGATTTACACAAATTACCTGCAAAGAATTAACTATTCTTGTTTTTTACCAAAATATGTATAAAACCAAGTTATAGTATATGTGGGTATAAAATCAAGTCCAGGAGACAGCTCTTCGATGAAGTTAACCACAGCTGCTACCTTACCTACTTTACCAGGATACATCTTAGCTAGAATGTAGGCTGACACTGGTGCCCACACCAGATCAGCTATCTCTCCTATTCCAGGTATAGCATAGGATAAGTACCCTATAAGGTCCATAAATATCCCTATAAAAAGCTGTCTATATTTAATTTTATTATTCGTAATCATTTATATTATTTAAGCTTCGTATTGTACTTTGCTTTAAACTTGTCTAATTTAGGCTTTACCACTAACTGACAATAAGGGTTCTTATCTCCACTCTTCTCAAAATAATTCTTGTGATAATCCTCTGCCACATAGAATTTCGTCGCTTCTGATATTTTAGTTACGATAGGATCATCATATACTTTTTCACTATTCAAGATATCTAAATACTCTTTAGCGGCAGCTTTCTGAGCTTCTGTCGTGTAGAATATCTCACTTCTATACTGTGTCCCTACATCTTCTCCTTGTCTATTTAAAGTAGTTGGATTATGACTCGTAAAGAACACCTCTAATAATTCGTTATAATTAATCGCTGCGGGATTATACACTAGCTTTACTACCTCTGCATGGCCAGTTTCTCCTGTACACACCTCTTCATAGGTAGGGTTTTCTTTTTTTCCTCCGATATATCCTGGAAGCACCTCTTCTACCCCTTTTAAGCTTTTATAGATAGCTTCAATACACCAAAAACATCCTGCTCCGAATATTGCCGTTTCTAATTTATTATTTTCCATTGTCTTACTTTCTATTTTCTATTCGTTAATTGTTTTATCTAGCTAGTCATAAGTCATATTAGACTTATATACATCGTCTGTATAAAGATACTTTTTTATTTTAAAAATATATTACTCGTCTTTTAATCATTTTTAGGTTTTTAAAATAGGTAAAAAGCGTTACTTTGTATTTCTAAAATTAAGTAAATGATCAGAGCGACTAATATTCATAAATACTACGATAAACTTGAGGTTTTAAAAGGAGTAGATCTACATATAAAAAAAGGAGAGATTGTTTCTATTGTAGGAGCATCTGGAGCTGGTAAGACAACCTTACTTCAGATACTAGGAACATTAGACAAGCCCTCTATAGAAAGTCAAACCACTCTTTCTATAAACGGTCAAGATATTCTAGGTCTTAAAGACAAAGAAATATCTAAATTTAGAAACTTACACCTTGGCTTTATCTTTCAGTTTCACCAGTTACTACCTGAGTTTACGGCTTTAGAGAATGTGTGTATCCCAGCTTTTATTGCTAATAAAAACAAACAGGAGACAGAGAAGGAAGCTATTCGTTTATTAGAATACTTAGGACTATCTCACCGTATACATCACTTCCCATCTGAACTATCAGGAGGAGAACAGCAACGTGTAGCTGTAGCTAGAGCGCTAATCAATAAACCTCTTGTTATTTTTGCTGATGAGCCATCAGGTAACCTAGACACACACTCGGCAGAAAACTTACATAAGTTATTCTTTAAACTAAGAGATGAATTAGGACAGACATTCGTCATTGTTACGCATAATGAAGAACTAGCGAATATGGCTGATCGCAAATTAACCATGGTAGATGGTCAAATTAAACAAAAACAAAACTTACATGACTAAAGCAGAACTTAAGGAGTTCCTTGATGAAAAGGTAATTCTTTATAACAACCCTACTTTTATTCAGGACGATCCTATACAAATCCCTCATCTATATACACTAAAAGAAGATATAGAAATAGCAGGGTTCTTAAGTGCTACTATTGCATGGGGAAATAGAAAGATGATTATTAAGAATGCACATCGCATGATGGAGCTCATGGGAAATTCTCCTTATGACTTCGTGATGGAGCATCATGATGACCACTTAGAGAGTTTAGACAGCTTTGTGCACAGAACTTTCAATGGTGTAGATTTTGCAACTTTTATAAAAGGGCTTAAACATATTTATAGCAACCACAATGGACTAGAAAATGTCTTTGCAAATCAACAAATGAATATGCAAGAGAGAATTTCTAACTTCAAAAAACTATTCTTCGAGACAGAACATCAGTCGCGTACACAGAAGCATATCTCTGACCCGCTCAAAGGATCTGCTGCGAAACGAATCAATATGTACCTGCGCTGGATGGTCAGGGATGATCATAAAGGAGTAGATCTAGGAATATGGAAACAAATCAGTACAGCTGATTTATCTTGTCCATTAGACGTACACTCTGGTAATATGGCTAGAAAGCTAGGTATCCTAAAGCGAAAACAAAATGACGCAAAGGCACTAGCTGAACTAGATGTGGCTTTGCGTCGTTTCGATCCTATAGACCCTGTCAAATATGACTTTGCCCTATTTGGACTAGGAGCAATTGAGAAGTTTTAATACTCTATGACTTGATAATCAAGTTTTACTTTATTGTAATAAAGTGCTTTTACGATACCATCAGACACCCCTATTTTAGGAACATAGATGTATTTAGCACCACTCCATTTCATGGCGTTATTATAGATGTTTATAGCAGGTATAATAACGTCAGCACGATCTGGGTTCAATCCTAACAAAGAGATTCTATCCTCATAAGACATCTTACTTAGTCGTAGTAATTGTTTGTGTAGATAGAAGTAAGTAAGAGGCTTATCTTGCGTCTTACCAGACATTTTAAAGATCTTATTGATATTCCCACCACTACCGATGACGATTAAGTCTTTTAACTCCTTAGTCTCTTCCTTGATCCACTGCTCTATATCTGTCCATACCTGAGGTTCTACCATATTGTTTAATAGACGTACAGTACCATTTTTAAACGATCTAGAGTTCAATTGTTTTCCGTTAGAGAACAACGTAAACTCTGTACTACCTCCCCCCACATCTATATACAGAATACTATTACTGCTATTAATAAAATGTTTTAGATCAGAAGAAGCGATAATCATAGCCTCTTTTTTACCATCTATGATACTGATCTTTATTCCAGATTCTTTATACACTCTATCCACGATAGATGTAGCATTAGTAGCTTCTCGCATGGCACTAGTAGCACATGCCATAAATCGATCTACCTTATTTACCTTCATTAATAAAAAGAACGCCTTCATTGCATCCACCATACGGTCTTCCGCCTCAGGAGATACCTTTCCTGTAGTGAAAACATCTTGTCCTAATCGAATAGGCACACGTATTAATGAACTCTTACTAAATATAGTCTCTCTTCCCTCCTCCTCCTCGATGATATTCATAATCAACAGTCTCATGGCGTTAGAACCTATATCTATAGCAGCATACTTCTTTATTTTTAGCATATATAATTTCTTCTTTTACTTTAACTTATTTTGATAATACTTATACATTTCTTGCTGAGCATGAAACATATTTTCAGCCGTATATCCTCTATACTTATTAGACAAGTCTGCTGTCTGATATCTCGTCTTATAGTTTCCTTTCCACCCGATATCGAATGTATCGATCAACTCTTGTTTTACTAAATCATCATAGATAGGACAAGTCACCTCTACCCTTTCATCTAAATTTCGAGTCATAAAGTCCGCTGAAGAGATAAACACCTCAGGGTTGTCATTATTCCCAAAAATATAAACTCTAGAGTGCTCTAAGAAACGGTCTACAATACTGATCGCTTCTATATTCTCACTCATACCAGGTACTCCAGGTATAAGCGAACAGATTCCTCTAATGATCAACTGTATTTTAACTCCTGCATTACTCGCTTCATATAGTTTATCGATCATCTTCAGATCTGATAAGCTATTCATCTTTAAGCGAATATAAGCAGGCAATCCATTCTTAGCATTCTTAATCTCTCTTTCTATCAACTTATAAAACCCTTTACGCGTATAGTGTGGAGATACTAATAAATGCTTGTAACGATGTACACGATAGTTCACTTGAAGAAACTCAAATACCTTAGACACATCCTTCATTAGCGAATTATGGCTAGTAAATACAGTCACATCTGTATATACCTTAGCTGTACTCTCATTAAAGTTACCTGTTGAGACAAATCCGTAACGTTTTACCTTTTTATTTTCCAGACGCTCTACTACACAGATTTTGCTGTGTACTTTCAGTCCTTTCACTCCGAATATTAACTGAACTCCTTCTGCCTGCATTAATTCAGAGTAATAAATATTACTCGCTTCGTCGAAACGCGCTTGCAATTCCACTTGAGCGATTACCTTCTTACCATTCTTTACAGCATTAATAAGAGAGCTAATAATCTGTGAATTTTTAGCTAGTCGATACAGAGTTATCTTAATAGACAATACTTGTGGATCTAAAGCCGCTTCACGCAAGAACTTAACTAAATATGAATAAGACTGATAAGGAGTGTAGATCATATAATCACGCTTCTGTATCTGCTGAATAATACTATCCTCAAGGCTTAATCCCTTAACAGCTACTGGTATCTGTTTTGGATAGGTAAGATCCACTCTCCCTGTAGTCGGGAAGCCCATATAATCACGTCTATTATGATATCTTCCAGAGGGAATAATACTATCGTTAAGCTCAATCTCTACGTTCTCTAATAAGAAATCTAACAGCTCATCATCCATCTCCTGATCGTAAACGAAACGCACAATAGCCCCTTGCTTTCTATCGCGTACTCCACTGGAAATCTTCTCTACAAAAGATTTGTGTAAATCTGTATCGAAATCTAGCTCCGCATCACGTGTTACTTTAATCATATAAGCAGATTCTGCTTTTAGATCAAAGATATTAAAGATAGAATCTAGGTTATATCTGATGATATCGTCTAACATCATGATATATTTCTTGCCTGGATCCTCAGAAGGTACTTCTACGAATCGATTAATAATATTCGGAATCTCGATAATAGCATAGCGAACCGAGCTATTATCACGTCTTTGTTTATTAGTACAGTGCTTCTCTACCAGCTTTTCGTCTACTTCTAACTTCACAACTAAGTACCCATGCGTATCCCTTAGAAGAGGGAACTCAGCCAAATCACTTAGGATAATAGTCACTAAGTCAGGAGATACTTGATGCAAGAAAAAGTCTTTGACAAAGGCTTGTTGTTTCTCACTGATCTCTTTCTCATTGACCATAAAGATTCCTTCATCTTCTAGTTTGCGCTCTACATCATGTAAGATACGTACACTTTCTTTTTGAAGTTGAATAACTCTCTCTGTAATTTGAGCCAATAGATCTTTTACAATAACTCCACTTCCCAGTCTTCGATTACTCTCCCCTGTCAATGTCATTCTACGTATAGTGGCATAACGAACTCTGAAAAACTCATCCAAATTATTTGAGAATATACCGATGAATCTCAGTCTTTCTAATAAAGGGACTGTTTCATCACCAGCTTCTTGAAGTACTCTTTCATTAAATGACAACCAGCTTTTCTCGCGGTCGATATACTTGTATTTTGTTGTGTTATTATTATTCATTATTTCTTTAAGTCTCTTGGGAAAATAGTTAATTCAGTTGTCCCCTTTTCTATCTCTCCCCAGTCATTGGTATCAAAGTTAATGATTACAACGCCTGATGTGGGTACATTTTCATAGGTTTCGCTACCAAATTTATTAACAAATTTTGTTATTGCCTCATTATGCCCGAAAAGAATTAGGGTATCATGCTCATTTTTACATTTTTTTATCGCTTTTATTAATCCTGACCGTTCGAAAGTATATACTTCGGGATTATAAATAATATAGTCTAAGTTAATATCCATATTCTGACAGAATATTTTAGCCGTCTCACTAGCTCTTTTTGCAGGGCTACTCCATACAATAACTTTAGCAGGTAAATGCCCCATTAAAGTATGCGATACTAAGTGAGCATCAGCAACTCCTTTGGTCGATATTGGGCGTGACAAATCATCTGTTATAGCGTTCCAGCATGATTTTGCATGTCTAATAAGGATTAGTTTTTTCATAATAGTTTTATTTACGGGTGGTTTATTGTATTTTTTAAATTTATGCGTCACAATCCTTGCCAAGAATTATACAAACATATCTAAATCTAATAAAAAATATCAATATAAAATAAATTTTAAGCTATAAAATAAAAACTTTACTTTTGATTCTTTAATTATAAAATAGAATAATGAGAAATTTCTCTATAGAATTTAAATGGGCTTCTTATGCTACGTTAGCAGCTTTACTTTGGATGTTTATTGTCAAATCTCTTGGTTTTCACGACTTAGAAAAGATTAGATATGAGGTCGGTTTTGAACTACTTTTTAACCTTGTGTTGATTATCTTTTATTGGTTGGGAATAAGACAGAAGAAACGCGAATTCTATAACGGTGTTGTTTCTTGGCAACGTGCTTTCTTATCTGGACTAGTAATCTGTATCATGATTACATTCTTCTTCCCGATTATACAGTACATTACGTTTAACCAAGTTAGCCCTAACTTTATGGCTACCTTACAGGAGGCACTAGCTACACAGACTAGCATGTCTTTAGAAGAAGCAACTAAGAATGCTACTTTCGATATTTTCTTAAGAAATGGTGTAACAAATAATCTGTCTTTTGGAGTTGTATTTATCGCGATTATTTCGTACTTTATACAGTCTAAAAACATAGCAAAGCCTGTGATAACAGAGAATAAAAATAACAAGCAAAAGAAGAACAACAAACGAAAAAATAATAAATAATCGAATTTTATGAATTTAAATAATATCCCCCTAATTAAAAACCTTGAGGCTGATAACTTCTTTTTATTAGCTGGGCCTTGTGCTATCGAAGGTGAAGAAATGGCTATGCGTATCGCAGAGCATATCGTAACAGTAACTGACAAACTAAAGATTCCTTATGTATTTAAAGGTTCTTTTAAGAAAGCAAACAGATCACGTATAGATAGCTTCACAGGTATAGGTGATGAAAAAGCACTTAAAATCTTACAAAAAGTAGGAAAAGAGTTTGGCGTACCTACTGTAACAGATATTCATGAGAACTCTGACGCTGCTATGGCTGCTGAGTACGTAGACATCTTACAGATCCCAGCTTTCTTAGTAAGACAGACAGATCTAGTAGTAGCTGCCGCGAATACAGGTAAGGTGGTAAACCTGAAGAAAGGACAGTTTATGAGTCCTGAGAGTATGAAGCACGCTGTACAGAAAGTATTAGACTGTAATAACGAAAGCGTAATGGTGACAGATAGAGGTACGATGTTCGGATACCAAGATATGATTGTAGATTATAGAGGAATCCCTACAATGCAACAGTATGCTACTACAGTATTAGACATCACGCACTCGCTACAACAGCCAAACCAATCGTCTGGAGTGACAGGAGGACGTCCTGATCTAATCGGAACTATTGCTAAAGCAGGTATCGCTGTAGGTGTAGATGGACTATTCTTAGAAACACACTTCGATCCAGCGAATGCAAAAAGTGATGGAGCGAACATGCTACACTTAGATTACTTTGAAGATTTGATGAAGAAATTGGTTGACATTAAACAAACAATCAATAAATTTTAAAAAATATTTTCAACACTACTTTTTTTATAACCAATCAGTTAGATAATTTCGGTAAAAAAAAGAAGAAAAAAAAGCCTTGCAAGTCTTGCAGATTAAGAAAACAGCCCTATATTTGCACCGTTCTAAACAAACAAGATAAGCAAAAGCTTAGGGGAGATACTCAAGCGGCCAACGAGGACGGACTGTAAATCCGTTGGGAAACCTTCGCAGGTTCGAATCCTGCTCTCCCCACCAAACGTTCATTAACAAAAAAATATTACCTAGATAAACAAACCTTTTAGGAGGGGAGATACTCAAGCGGCCAACGAGGACGGACTGTAAATCCGTTGGGAAACCTTCGCAGGTTCGAATCCTGCTCTCCCCACAAAAAGTCTTATCTATTGTATAAAAATATAGTCTAACAAACCTTTTAGGAGGGGAGATACTCAAGCGGCCAACGAGGACGGACTGTAAATCCGTTGGGAAACCTTCGCAGGTTCGAATCCTGCTCTCCCCACGAAGACTTTTTATACAATACATTATCTAGGTTACCTCTTAGGAGGGGAGATACTCAAGCGGCCAACGAGGACGGACTGTAAATCCGTTGGGAAACCTTCGCAGGTTCGAATCCTGCTCTCCCCACTAGTTAAAAAAGCGACCAGTAGGTCGCTTTTTTTGTTTATATACCTTCCCTACTCTATTTATTCCTTTATCGTGTACCTTGCTGATTCTTGCAGATTACTTGCACTTTCCTTGGAGTTTCCTAGCCTAGAAAGGTGTTTTCTCGAAGGAATGTGCTAGAACACCCCTAGCATTCCTCTAGCATCTTATTTATACACTCCATAATTAAATAGGAGACACCCATTACACTTTCTATATTCTCTAATCTATAGGCATAAAAAAAGCGATAATAGAGACACAACCTATTATCGCTTTTGTTTATACTATAATTACCTATAAAGTAATCTTCTTACCTTCTCTCATTACTTCTAACTTCGGTTGCCCTTTGTGCTGTTGAAGATACTTTCTATAGTGACATAACTTCTCCATAGGAATACCATCTATCGATAGCACTACGTCTCCTAATCGCACTACATTCTCACGCTCATGAATAGCAGCCACCATATATTGCCCATCTATATAAGCAATACCGTATCCTATCTTCTCTAAATTAGAGACTACATTACTTTCCTTTACCTTTTTAAGATAAACTAGATTTAAAGAAGGTAAATAATACAAATGAAACTGTTTTATAAACTCCACTCCCATCTGATAGGTATTGTCATTCATATTAAATGTAACCTCTTCATTATTTAAGGCTATTTTTCCCAATTTAATCTTAGCTTCTTGCGTGATCAGTGTACGATTCACTATTTCATTCATACCGAAGGCTCCTATACTCCCTACACTGATGTACGAATTAAACTTTAAGGTTCTCAAGTAAGCGATCACACCTCTATCTGCTGTCATAGTTAGGTATCCATTATCTCCTGTATCCAATAAGAACAGTCTTTTCACACTACCACCCATTTCTACTGGAACCATAATTCTACTTTTTTGCTCCGTAGGATAAGCATCAACAGGAATAAAATCATTAGTCAATATAGTATTCACTAGCTCTGGTGACAAATCATGTAATACAATTTCCTTTTTAATAGGATCTATTTCTAATATTTTATCCTTATAGATAACATTCCCTAGGATACCATCGATTTTATAACAACTAAAGATAGGATCATTAACCATCGGAAAGCTTTCAAAGTCAGTAAATGGCAAATGGTAAAAAGTATGATTTCCTACCTTTAGACTATCTACATATATGGTCTGAACTGCTTGTACAACATTATTAACATCGACTGCTGCTACATGTTCTCCATGATAGAATTCTGAAAGCAAACTGCTTCTAATAGACAATCCATCCCACCCTGTGTCAAATAAGAACTTCATCGGCTTATCATTAACCTTTAAATCTACGAGCATCCAACCAGACTCATCGTCATAAGGCAAACGAATAGTCTGTGCATAGCCCACTATAGACACTAAAAAGAAGAATAAAATCAGTTTTAAAGCTTTCATATAATATAAATTGATTAATACCCTAAGTTAGATATTTTATCAATTCCTTTTCGATAATTATGATTAATGCGTATGCTTTTTAACAAACAAAGCTAACTAGATACAAATACAACTCACAAAAGTTTCCTATTCCTTAAGATGTCTATTGACCTAATTAAACTAATGACTACAATACCCTAATTTCGCCAACACACACATCTTCCTTTTATTCAAACACTTACACAACCAATATATCTTATATAAACTCATTATGAATAAGCATCAACTATACTTATCAAATGAAATTAAACTTATTTTTGCGGCATGAGTAGAAAAAGAACAGAAAGAATCGTATTCGAAAACGTAGAAGTCCTTGATGCAGGTGCAAAAGGCGTTTCGGTAGCTAAAGCTCCAGATGGGAAAGTAATCTTTATTCCTAACGTAGTTCCGGGAGATGTGGTAGATGTGCAGACTTTCAAAAAACGCAAAGCGTATTATGAAGGGAAAGCTGTGAAATTCCACAAATTTTCTGAACATAGAATAGAGCCAGTATGTGAACACTTCGGAGCTTGTGGTGGATGTAAATGGCAAAACATGAACTATGCACAACAGTTATTCTATAAAAATCAGGAGGTTTTTAATAACTTAAAGCGCATAGGTAAAATTGAATTACCTGAGTTCGAACCTATCTTAGGGTCTGAAGAAACATTGTTCTACAGAAACAAGATGGAGTTCTCTTTCTCTAATGCTCGCTGGTTAACACCAGAAGAAGTAGCAAGTGGAGAAGAAATGGGTAAAGAAAATGCATTAGGATTCCACATCCCTAAAATGTGGGACAAGATCTTAGACATCAAAAAATGTCACTTACAACAAGATCCTTCTAATGAAATCAGAAATGAAATCAGAAGATTCGCTAATGAGCATAATTTAGCTTTCTTTAACCCACGTGAGCAAGAAGGTTTATTGCGTACATTGATGATCAGAACTGCTTCTACAGGTGAAGTAATGGTGATGATTCAATTCTTCTATGACAACAAAGAAGAGCGCGAGTTATTATTAGACTTCTTAGCAGAGCGCTTCCCTATGATTACATCATTACAGTATGTAGTCAATGGTAAAGCGAATGATACTATCTATGATCAAGATGTAGTGCTTTATAAAGGACGTGATTATATCTTAGAAGAAATGGAAGGACTTAAATTTAGCATTAATGCTAAGTCATTCTACCAAACTAATTCTGAGCAAGCATACGAACTATACAAAATCACAAGAGACTATGCAGGTCTTACAGGTAACGAATTAGTATATGACTTATACACAGGTACAGGTACTATCGCTCAGTTCGTTTCTAAAAAGGCAGGTAAAGTAGTCGGTGTTGAAGCTGTACCAGAAGCAATAGAAGATGCTAAACTGAATGCTGAACGCAATAATATTACGAACTGTGACTTCTTTGTAGGAGATATGAAGAATGTATTTAACGATGAGTTCATAGCGACACATGGACATCCAGACGTTATCATTACTGATCCTCCTCGTGATGGAATGCATAAAGATGTAGTAGAAATGCTATTAAAAGTAGGTGCAAAACGCATCGTATACGTAAGCTGTAACTCTGCTACACAAGCACGTGACTTAGCTCTTATGGATCACAAATATAAAGTGATCAAAGTACGTCCTGTGGATATGTTCCCTCAGACGCATCACGTAGAAAACGTAGTTCTATTAGAACTGAGATAACAAATAATAAACTAACAACAAAAGGCAATCATCTTGGTTGCCTTTTATCTTATAAAACGATAACGATGAACCAAGATAATAATATTCCTGCCGAAGCTTTAAAGAATCTTGTAGGAGATATCGGCTTCTGTCTAGTGTCTGCTAAAATCATGATCGAAGGCGAGAAAGTAGACTATATGTACCGAGAAGAACCAAACTCTGATACTGATAGTGGATGGAGATTCTTAAGCAATACAGAAGATGAAGCATACTTAGATAATCCTGACAATACAGATATCTATAGTGTGAATGCTGTAGCTCATAATGACAAAGCTATTATCCCTTATCTAAACGCGCCTGTAGGAAGTGAACTAGGTCGTGTAGAAGGAACAGATGAGTTCGAAGTGTTAGATTAATTTCTATACAATATGTATACAGAAATAGCTATCTCCATGAGGTAGTTATTTTTTATTTACTACTAATCGAAAACTAACTTACCCCAAAACACACAATAGAGGTATAAACAAAAAGGTTTATACAAGCTAAAGATGAGTTACTGATACAGCTACTATAACATAATTATAGAACAAATGAAAGAACGAAGCAGTAGAATTGCTTTGTAACGTTTAGCTAGCTAATACATATTTCGGATTAAAATCCTTTTATAAACGATAAGAGAGAGGCTAGCCTCTCTCTTATCGTTTATCTATTTTAGAATCACAGTCAGACCTTTTGGCCCATGTGCTCCTACTACTAAAGCTTGTTCAATATCTGCAGTCTTAGAAGGTCCTGATATATACACTCCAAAACCTTTCTCACTAGGTGTAATCAGTTTATATCCTTCATGCATATTATTCACTAATTTAGAACGATCTAAGACAATAACTAAATACTGTGTGATGAAGTATAGAGCTTTGTGCTTAAGTTGCTGTGGAAGCCATATACACCCATTCTCACATACCCCAAAGGCTCCTTCTACAATAGCTAAATCCACATTATTTAAATCATTAGGGCTTTCTACACTATCAGGATCTAAAGTTGTCAAGTGAATACCTTTTACCACTGAAGCAATTTCTTTTGCCTCTGGATAAAGAGCGCGAATCACTTCATTGATATCTTCACCCTCTTTTAAGATTATAGCATCACCTCCAACTGCTTTAGACACTTCTATGAATTGAGTTAATTTATCGTCAAACTCAATTGCAGACAGATTCATTTGCGGTTTGTCAAAGACCTGTTTTGTATTGCGTCTTATATTATTTAATATTTGATCTCTACTACTCATAACTCCCCTATTGTTTCTTTACTTTTCCTTTTTTCCACATTTCTGTAAACGACTCTTTTGCAAAATTCGGTAGGTTACGCCCGTCTTCCCATTCTTTTAACCCAAAAGTCAGAGAACGCGGTGCATATTTTGCCAATGAACTAAACTTCAAACTCGTTCTAAACAAAGCAGGATGAGTAAATAAAAATTGCATTCCTGTTGATATTAGTTTTTTAGATGAATTAGCCTTGCCTAAAGAATCTAAATCTTGACGCCATTTATAGATTTGATCAGCTAAGTCTATTTTCACTGGACATACATTATTACAAGAATAACATAGAGAACAAGCAGATAGATTCTCACTGTGTTTAACAGGATCCTTAAGCATTCCTAAGTTAATTCCTATTGGCCCAGGGATAAAGTAAGTATAAGAATATCCTCCACTACGTCTGTACACAGGGCAAGTATTCATACATGCTCCACAGCGAATACAATTAAGAGATTTGATATGTTCTTCATTGCTCAATATTTCACTTCTTCCATTATCGACTAAGATGATGTGAAACTCCCCTCCTTCGATTGGTTTTCTAAAATGAGAAGTATACGTAGTAGTTGGTTGTCCTGTTGCAGAGCGGGCTAATAATCTAGTAAACACACTTAAACTCTCATAATCTGGTATTAGTTTCTCTAACCCCATAGAGGCAATGTGTAGTTTAGACAATGAAGTTCCCATATCGGCATTTCCTTCATTGGTACAAACAACAATCTCTCCTGTGGCTGCTATACCGAAGTTCACTCCTGTAATTGCTGCATCAGCAGTAAGAAAATCATTGCGCAAAGAAGCTCTTGCTGCCCGAGTAAGATAAGTTGGATCACTATTGCCTTTCTCTGTATTTAGTTTTTCGGCAAATAAATCTCCTACTTCTTCTCTCTTCATGTGGATAGCAGGAAGTACGATATGTGAAGGCGCAGTCCCATTTAACTGTAAGATACGCTCTCCTAAATCACTTTCTACAACATCAATACCCTTGGTCTCTAAGTAATGATTAAGATCACATTCTTCTGTCAGCATAGACTTGCTTTTTACTACTTTTTTTGCATTGTGCTTATTTAAGATCTCTGCCATGATAGCATTGTGCTCTTCTGCATCTTTAGCCCAGTGTACTATCACTCCATTAGCTATAGCATTTGCTTCAAACTGCTCAAGGTACATCGCTAGATTACTAACGCTATGTAGTTTTATCTTCTCACCCATTGCTCTAAGGTCTTCCCACTCAGGAAGCGTCTTAGACATTCTATCTCTTTTCTCTCTTACAAACCACAGTGCATTATCATGCCAAGTAGCTTTCTCTTTATTCTGCTGAAACGCGTCAGCATTCTGTGCATGTTTTGTACTACTCATAATTATAAACCTGAAGCTAGAATTTCTACAACATGAATCATCTTGATAGGCATCTTATTCTTATCTATGATCCCTCCCATATGCATTAGACATGAACTATCTGGTCCTGTTATATACTCTGCACCAGTAGCCACATGACAACTCACCTTATCATTCCCCATTCGGATAGAAATAGCTGGTTCTTCTATAGAAAACATCCCTCCAAAGCCACAACACTCATCTACTCGAGTAGGTTCTACTACTTCTACACCTTCTACAAGACTAAGCAAGGCTTTTACCTTAGAATAAGGTTTTATATTTAATTCACTAGCTGCTCCTAGCTTTAATTCTCTTAATCCATGGCAACTGTTGTGAAGGCTTACTTTATGAGGAAACTTACCTGGCAATTTGTCAATCTTCAGGATATCGTGTAAGAATTCACAGATATCATACACCTTACCACTTACTTTACTCGTACAGCCTTCCTTCTCCATTAATCTCGGGTAAGTATCTTTTACAAACCCAACACAACTACCCGAAGGAGCAACTATATAGTCAAACTCTTCAAATAAATTATTAAACTGCTTCGCTAAAGGCAAAGCTTTATTCTCGAAACCTGCGTTAGCCATAGGTTGACCGCAACAAGTCTGATCTACGGGGTAATCTACTTCTACCCCAAAATGTGTCAATATTTTATAACTTGCTAATGCCGCCTCAGGATAAACTGCGTTCACATAGCAAGGAATAAACAACCCAACTCTCATATATCTATCTATTTAATTCTTAACTTCCAATATATACTATCAAGCCTGCTATTAAAATATATAACAATGCAAAACCGACAGCTTTTTTAAGGATAATACCTTCTTTACCTTGTTCTCCACAAGCTGTTGTAGCTACAGCAATACTCTGTGGAGAAATAATCTTTCCTCCTGTAGCACCTGTTGTATTCGCTGCTGCCAACCAACCTTTATCTGCTCCAATCTTATCTGCAACTGTAGCTTGTAACTTCCCGAATAAAATATTAGAGGATGTATCACTACCTGTTAAGAATGTTCCTAAGGCTCCTATCGCTGGAGCAAAGAAAGGATAGAACGTCCCTGTAGTCGTCGCTAAGGCTAATCCTAGAACTGTAATCATACCTGAGAAGTCCATTAACGTAGACAAAGCGATTAAGCAACATACTGTAATAACCGTCTTTTTTAATTGTACTGCAGTTTTACCTAATAAAGCAAACAAGCCACTTAGAGAAACTCCTTGAATCAATCCTCCTACTAATGAGCTTATAAAAATTAACACGCCTGTATCTGTCAACCAATATATTCCCACACTGCGAATACCTCCTGCGATAGAAAAGGAAAAATTCGTTTGGAATATTTCCAAATTAGATTTCATCATCGTTGCAAAAGGAAACAGAGGACTAGTCAATAAAACGAGTAATAAGATCAGTCCATATACACTCCATGCCTGAAAGATACTTAGAAGGCTAAAGCTCTGCTTCTCTATTTTATCTTCTTTCTTTGCCGTGATTTTTCCAAATAGGATAATAGTAATCACTGAGGCAATACTTCCTAAAATAGCAGGAGTCTCTGCTCCTATATATACCGCTGCATAATACTGAACAGCTAAGGTAACACCTCCTACCAGAAGACTTAAAATAATGTTCTTTGGGATAGCTTTTACAGATTTATCTGCTAATGTTACAATTAAAAAAGGAACTAAAAACATCAATACTGCTAACTGCCAAACTACATGAGCACTAATCGTAGTAATCTGCTCTACCATCTCTACTTCTCTAGCCAAAACAATAACCGGAATACCAACTGCTCCAAAGGCTGTAGGCACACTATTAGCAATCAAACTAACAACGGCTGAGAACATGGGCTTAAAACCTAAACTAATCAAAATAGCTGCAGGAATAGCTACTGCTGTACCAAAACCTGCCATTCCTTCTAACAGTCCCCCAAATCCCCAAGTCAATAGTAATACTTGAATAGATTTATCTGTTGAAATAGCCGAGAACTGTTGTTTAATAATCTCTATTTTCTGAGACTCTACTTGTACATTATAACTATAAATAGCCATTAAGATAATAATCAAGATAGGAAAAATAGCTTTCACTATCCCATATACTACTGATAAAGAAGTATCTATCAAAGAGAGATTAAAACCAAATAACGCTATTAATGCTGTAACAACTAAAGTAATACTGGCACTTTTCTCACCTGGTAACTTTAAAAAACCTAATAATACAATTAACAATATAACAGGGGTAACTGCTAATATTACCTGCAAACCTGAAACAGTTTCTAACATTTTACTTAATCTTTACTTATCTTAGAACTTTAAATATAAGGCGTCATTTACAATTACTATGTTAATTACAGTCATAAAAATACAACAAACGCCACTATTTAGAATCTTTAAAGCAAAAAAGAATCATTTTCTCCACATTTATTCTAAAACATTTATACTCTAAAAGTATAGAAGTTCACTTCGAACTTTTTTAAAGAGTTCTGAATTAGTTTTAGTATTTTTGACAACTTATATACAGAGATAAAAAATCTATATGAAAAAACTAATATTGGCAGCAGTATTTCTAAGCTTAGGAAGTTTTATTTTTAGCGCTTGTGAGAAAGATGATATTTGTGGTGCGGATGAGCCTACTACGCCTAACTTTCTAATTGAATTCTACAATTTTGAGGATCAAGGAATCGCTAAGAATGACTTAGTTGAAGCTTTTGTTGCGGGTAGAGAAAAAGATGTTATCAAAAGCAAAGCAAACAAATTACTAATACCGCTTCGCTTAGATAATCAAGAATCTGAATGGATACTTAAATCAATAAGAAGAACTCAGAATCAGACAGACACACTTTATGATACATTGACTTTTAAATATAAAATCAATACCAAGTATCTTAATAAAGCCTGTGGATATGTATCTACATTCTCCTTAAATCAAGATGGTACTTTTCCTATGTTAAACGGAGAATCTCAACAAACGAGTGGTAACTGGATTAAATATTATACAACTGAAACAAATGAAATTCAAGATAGCAAACAAGCACACTTCAAGATTTATTATTAATTGTGGTTTACTACTATTAGCTTTCTCTTCATTTGCACAAGAGAATAATCCTACAGAACTAAAGACTCCTGCTCCACTTACTGATGCTGCAGAAGAATCACCTCATTACTACCCACAGAGATATGGACTGCGTGTAGGGGTTGATTTATTTAGAATCACGCGTTCATTCTATGACAATACTTATCAAGGTTTTGAAGTAGTTGGGGATTATCGTCTTACTAAAAATTGGTATGCAGCAGCAGAGATAGGTCATGATAAAATGGATAGAGACGAAAGTAGTTATGGCTTTACAACCAATGGTAACTACATTCGCATAGGAGGTAACTATAACCTATACGAAAACTGGCTAGATAGAGAAGATATGATCTACGTAGGTTTTAGATATGGTTTTGCGACCTTCTCTCAAACTCTTAATTGGTACCAATCTTATACTACAGATCCATATTTCCCTAAAGAAAGAATAGAAGTAGATCGAAAACAAAGTGGACTTAGTGCACACTGGGTAGAATTTGTAGCAGGTATTAAAACAAGAGTATTTAGCAATGTCTTTATGGGATTCACCATGAGACTAAATGGGCTAGTGTCTCAGACGCAACCTGATGATTTTGAAAACCTATATATTCCTGGCTATAACAAAAAACACAGTGGTAATATAGGAGTAGGATTTAATTATACCATCTCTTACTTATTCCCACTATACAAATCTAAGAAAGATAAGTTTGTTGTCCCTACTGAAGAAGAAACTAAGTTTGACTTAGAAGGAAACGCAATAGAACAAGCTGAGGATTTAAAAATGATTGAAAACAATAAAAAGAAAAAGAAGTAATCTTCTTCTGAACAATATATAAAAAAGCCCCGATCTCTATCGGGGCTTTGTATTTTTTATAGTCTATTGAATAACTTCGGATAATTAGTCACTAAGCCATCTGCACCTACTTCTATCGTAGACTCGAAATCACTCCACAAGTTTTTATAGTGATAAGTGGTTTCAGATAGTCTCTCATAACGCTGTACTACTCTAGTAAAACGCTCTTCTATAGGATTAATATACAACACTGCTATTTCCTTAGACTCTCCTATCGCTAAGTTAAGTCTATTAATAGGCAATGCATTAGTAAAAGGTGTCACAGAAATATCTATATCTAAACAATCGTGTAACTCTGGATGCTCTTGTTCATCTATAATCCACTGATTATTTAGTTTATACCCATGTATAGTATAGTGCTTATGCCCCACTTTACAAGTAATATCAAAGAATCTAGTCTCCCATCTCTGATCTACTACTACTTGATAATCGGCACCATACACCTGATTATTCTTATTCCCTACTAACTCACCTTTACTGTGAATGGTTTCTCCTTTATCAATCAGGACACATTTTTCAATCGATAAATTATCGACACCTGTCCAGACTATATTTTTCTCCATACTATTGAAGTTTAATTGCTACTGTACCTATAAAAGTTGGTAAATAATGATCTACTACAAAGCGAGGATGTGGCTGAAATGCCTCTTCATATTCTTTAATTAAAAAACCTGCTTGTAGCTGTCCTCCTATCAAATCTTGAAGACTATGTCCAAAGACGAAAGCCTCCTCTTTATTTCTTTTTTCTTCTACCTGATCTGGAGTCATATCTGTCAAGTCTGCATAAGGAATCTTATACATAGGCTTCACAACTCCTTCTGCTGCATACTTAGGATCTCTATCGTGTATAAATATCACTGGATTATAGAAACTACTGATTAGTCTTCCTCCCTTGTCTAATACGCGATAACACTCTCTCCAGATCTTCGTTACATCACTTACATAGTGATTAGAGATGGGATGAACAATAATGTCAAAACTATTATCCGCGAACATCTCTAGATTCGTCATATCTCCTTCTACAGTTGTCAAATCTAAATTATCTCTAAGTGCTACTTGTTTATCCTTATTAAGTTGCTCTGTAGATAAATCTAACACAGTTACCTTACCTCCTATAGCAGCTAAAATAGGTGCTTGCTGTCCTCCAGCAGATGCTAGACATAATACGCGCTTCCCTTTTACCTCTCCTAACCACTTCTTATCTATTGGAGTTGGCAACACATATAATTCCCATTCACCTTCCTTAGCTTTTGTTACTGTCTCTGCACTTACAGGCATAGACCATTGCTGATTAGCTAACGCCTGTTTATCCCAAGACTTCTTATTGTGTTCTAAATACTCTTTACTCTTCGTCATAATTTGCTATTATTAAATTAGACCTCCTTGCTTTAAATATTGATCAAACAATATTCCGCATACTTTAGCATCACTAAGAGCATCGTGGTGATTTAATGCAAGATTATACTTCTCAGCCAAAGAAGCTAATCCTTTTTTATACAATCTATAAGTACAATGCTTCTCGTATTCAGGCACAGCCAAGTTATAATACTCTAATGTCTTCTCTAAGACTGGGAAGTCAAAGCCAAAGCCATTATGTGCTACTACATTCTGAAATTGTATAAAGGGTAATATCTTATGCCAAACTTCTTCGAATGTAGGCGCATACTGTGTATCTTCTGGTGTGATACCGTGTACGTCAATAAATTTACTCCAATAAACATTCTGAGGAGGTTGTACAAGAATGTTTAAGGAATCTACTATAATTCCGTTCTCAAATACAACTAAGCCAACTTGGCAAATACTATTGCGCTGAGGCTGAGCTGTCTCAAAATCTATAGCTGTAAATTTATTCATCGAAGTATTGTAATCATAATAGCTAAGGTAGTCTTTTTTGATGATAATCCATTAGCCTACTTACAAAAAACATCACTTTGCTAATTTTTTTAGCTAATCTTTTGGGGTTAATCTATTCTATTATAGTTCACATATAGGCATAAAAAAACGACTATAATGTATATAGTCGTTCTCTATCAAAATATTTATTGTATCTTACTCTTATTAAATCACTTACTACGATGAATAAACACTTTATCACCTATGCAATTCTATTTAGTATCATTAGTCTAAGTATTTTTTCTATTTACAAAAAGACTCAGAATCAAACATTTATTAATCAGTTTATTTCCACACATAGTGCGTCTATAAAAGAGATTAATTATTTTGACTTAGGACTATACACCTCTCTTAAACTAAGAGATCATCATGGCAACCAAGTAGACTTCTCTTCTTGTTTTGCTGATTTTGAAAAGCTTACGCATGCAGCAACAGCACATTTACTTAAAGATTAACTCGTGCTACTTTATCTTTTTCTGAATAACCTCTAACCACGTTTTTCTATCATTGACCACAAACACACACCGGTCTGTAGCCGTCTGTACCTCTATTCCATTGTTAAGCAACCACATCACTCTACAGGGTTTAATAGATTTAATATCTTCAAAAGGAATGCGGACAGTACTCTTCTGTATATTAAACTTATGAGAATGGAATACTAAAGTATCTTCAGTCATACCTAATTTACCCCCTAAGGCTTCTTTCCCTAAGAACATATTAGCTACTCCATATACTTCTAGCTCTTCTCCTTCTGCTAATGGTATTTGCAGCTTTAGTTCCACTCTTTTGGTCAAGGTCTTAATCGCGTAATACATCAATACAGAAAGTACAATACTATATACCAACCCTTTTAAAAGATAGTTTTCCCAACTTTTAATAGCTCCATCGAATAACCAATCGAAAAGAAGCATAATCAACACATATACTGTAAAGAAAAAAACTAGTATTGTTATCTTATCACTATTACTTATACCTATTGTATCATTTCCTATTTTCATAACATTTATTTCTATATTATTTAAACCATCTAATATCTATAGTAAATATACAATATAAACAAGATTTGTATCCCTACTAAGGCATAAAACATCCATAGTCCAGGAAGTAACGCTAAAGGATTAAAACGAAGTGTTGTCAATTGTTGTAACAAGGTAGAAGGCCCATTACCTAATTTAGCATTTGAAAGGACGTAGTTTGTCGTTTTTCGTTGTACCATACCCGCTACATGATTATCTTCATTAAGTGCTATTAACTCTCTCTGTATCGCTTCTTTATCAGGTTGGCTTCCAAACAGTGTAGGCTTTTTCTGATGTAGATACTCCATCAACTGAGCCACGTAATTGGTAATAAATACACTTCCTTGCTTCTCCCATAATAAAGAGATTGCCTTCTGAATAGCATATTTATTAGCTACATAGAAATAAGCAATAATCATCACAACTTGTAGAAGAAAAATGATAATCACAGAATAGTTTATATCGCTAAAAAAGGCTGTAAGGTTATCCCAAAAGCCTCGTGCCTCACTTCCTTTTCTCAACTGATAAATCTTACTCATCGAATAGAAAAAAATCCAAAGAGACAAAAATACACCTACCGCCATCATGCCTAGCCATCGAATCAAACATATAAACACGATTCTAAATGACTTAAGGCCTTGTTTTCCTACTGCTACTCCTTTATCTAATACCTTCTTCATTTTTTTATTTAAAAGTACTGAGTATTCCCTAAAAGACAAAAAATAATTCGTCTTGAAACTAAAAAGGCTACCTGATTACACAGATAGCCTTTATGTATTGTTTATATTACTTAAATGTCTTTATACTAAAAGAAGCTTGTGGCGAATCTATTGATGACATATTCTGTACGTTATTACGTCGTACATAGTTATTCACTTCACTAGCATTGACTACTTTATCTTGATTAATAGAGACCTTGTCATCCTTACTGTTTAGCTTAATCCATGCATAGTTATTCACTAAATAATACCCTCCATCTAACTCAAAAAACACCTGGTTGTTATTGGCTCTTAACTTTGCGATCTTATTATTTAAGATACTTCCAGCCTTTACTTTATCATTAAAATAATTCTCTACAACAGCAGTAGTCACCTCACCTTTATGAAGGTATAATTCAGAAAAACTCCCTCCTTTAGATGATTTTCTTTTTTGTAAAGCAAAGTACATAACAGGGCTTTTCTCATTGTCCTCTCCCCAATTATCATTTTGCCTAAAAGTAGAATACTCTTCTTTCTTTAAATTCAACGAAAACTTAAATCCTTCTTTACTAGTAGAATGGACAGTGACTTCATAATACCCCTTGTCATTTGTAGTTGCTAATGTTTTTTTATTCTCATTTGTAATCTTGACATTAGCCAGAGGTAATAAAGTCTCACTATCGACTACTAATCCGACAATTTTTCTAGTTTTAGGCTCTGTATTATTAGCCATACTTAGACTACAGTTGGTCAAAATAAGTAGAGTAAGTAGAATGTTCTTGAATACTTTCATATCATTTTATTTAGTTGGTTGTTACGTTACAAGTATTAGAATGTTGCTGCACCCTTTGTATAGTTTTGTATACTTCAATCTACCTTAGCCTGCTATGCATTTATATAAAATATCTTGTAGTTTAGCCTAATTCATATAGATCAGATTATATCTAAACACAATAACACCAATTACATACCAAATAACCTATTATCCATAAACACCAATACAACAACCATTTACAAAAAAAGTTATCTTACCTATGTTCATTATCGGACAGTTATTTTATGAAAACGAACAGTCACTCTCCCTTTATGCAGTCATATAAATACTTAGCGTATAATTTATTTGGTATAATAAATAAGTAATTGAGACGTCAATCCGTATTCAGTCCGTTATTTTATACCATTTAACGGACTCACTACGGACTCACATCGGACTCAAAACGGACACATTCAAAAGCAATCCCCTAAAACACTACTATAAAACTCTTCACAAACTAAAAAAGGCTACCTGATTACTCAGATAGCCTTTATATATGGTTATGTGTTTACTCTTAAGTAAGCATTCCACCATCTACATTAATCACTTGACCAGTGATATAAGCAGACATATCAGAACCTAAGAATACACAAGTATTTGCGATATCTTCTGGAGTACCACCACGTTTTAATGGAATAGCATCTCTCCATCCTTTTACTACATCTTCAGGAAGTTTACCAGTCATCTCTGTTTCAATAAATCCAGGAGCAACAACGTTACAACGGATATTACGAGAACCTAACTCTAATGCGATAGATTTAGAGAATCCGATAACTCCAGCTTTAGAAGCAGCATAGTTCGCTTGTCCAGCGTTTCCTTTTACTCCTACTACAGAACTCATATTGATAATAGACCCTTTTCTGTTTTTAAGCATTGTGCGTTGAACAGCTTTCATCATATTAAATACAGACTTCAAGTTCACTTCAATTACAGCATCAAAATCTGCTTCAGACATTCTCATTAATAAGTTATCTTTAGTAATACCAGCATTATTAACTAAAATATCAATGTTTCCGAATTCTTTTAAAATCTCTTCTATCAATTGTTCTGCTGCTGTATATTCAGCTGCATTTGATTGATATCCTTTTGCTTTAACACCTAAAGCTGTTAATTCTTGCTCTAATTCTACAGCTGCCTGAGCAGAAGAACTATATGTGAATGCAACACTTGCTCCTTGTTGAGCATATGCTAAAGCTACTCCTCTACCGATTCCTCTTGTAGCACCAGTGATAATAGCGATTTTACCTTCTAATAATTTCATGTGTAAATCCAATTTTTGTATTTGAACCGAGGACAAATATAAACAATTTGTATTTTCTCACGCCCCTTTTATGCTGTTTGTGTACTTTTTCTCAAAAAAATCATATAAGTTAGCGTGATAATCAACAGAGCAACAAAGTAATACGAATATTTCATCAAATCTAGATAATCTATCTGTCCATTAGTAAAACTTAATAAGATCAGTATCTGTGCTCCATAAGGTAAGATGCCTTGAATAATACAAGCGAAAATATCTAATATAGAAGCAACGCGTGGTCTTTCTAATTCATACTCTGTAGCAATATCCCTAGCTAGATTACCTGCTACCAAGATAGAAACTGTATTATTAGCTAAACACACTCCTATCGATGACACTAATCCTGCAATACCGAACTCAGCCCCTTTAGGAGATTTCATCAGCTTCTTCATTTGTTTTAACAGCCATTGAATCCCCCCCTGATCTTCTACCATCTTCGCCAATCCTCCTGTCAACATAGACAATAAGAATATCTCATTCATAGAAACAAAGCCTTCATACGTCAAATTAGCAAAACCTAATACATCAAAATCCGCTTGAACAAGCCCAATAATTCCCGCTACCAAAATACTGATAAATAAAGCTACGAATACTTGTACCCCTAATAAGGCTAGTACGATAATTAATATATAAGGGATAATTACCCAGAAATTACTTGTATCACCTAGTTCTAAGGCTACATCTGTATCCCCTCCACTCATAAACAATAAACCTACTATCGTAATTAAAGCGGCTGGTAATGCTAATTTAAAATTAGCTCTAAACTTATCTTTCATCTCACATCCCACCGTTTGTGTAGCTGTAATCGTTGTATCTGATATAATAGAAAGGTTATCCCCAAACATCGCCCCTCCTAATAGCGTTCCACATAATAGCCCCATAGACGAACCTGACTTCTCAGCCAGCCCCACTACAATAGGTCCTAAGGCTACAATAGTTCCAACTGAGGTACCAATCGCTAAAGATAAAAAACAAGCAATTACAAAGATTCCAATAGCTAGATATTCTATTGGCACTACACTAAGTCCAATATTTACCATCGTATCTACTCCTCCTATAGCTTTAGTCACTGCCGCAAAAGCACCAGCCAATAAATAGATAATACACATCGTGATAATCTTACTATCTCCACATCCATGGATAAGAGAGATAACCTTCTCTTGCATCGGTGTTTTATAAAATAGTAAAAATGCAGATATCACTCCAACAGATATTGCTATAGGAGATGGTATTTTATAAAAATCACCTAATAGTATACCTGAGCCTAAAAAGATGGCAATAAAAATAAAAAAAGGAATAAAAGTGTAAAACTTGTTATCTGACATAGCTTTCATTTAATAATAATGTTATTACAAATAATTTGCCAGATTGGTAGAAATAAAACTTACTAAGGAAGTAAACAACATTTTTTCCATTTCTGGCTTATCGATTGCAGCACCTTGCTTGTTGTTGCAGGTTGCTATTCTACTTATTAAGTAGAATTCTTGATAATTAAAAGACAAAGATAATCGTTTTTTGAAGAATTGCAAATTAGATAAGTATACTCGACTCTAAAAGCAGCTATTACAGACTCAATCATCTTATCAATTATAATAATATTCATTTAAAATTACAGCCTTTAAAAATTAAATATTTGATTCATATAAACTGAGTCTATTAAATATTTTGCACTACAAATGGATAAAAAAAATACATCCATAAAAAAACAAAAAGATTATTCGCAAATATCACACATATAACCTCTTAGCTATTCAATATTTTACAAAAAACTATTTAGATTAATTCTAAACAATACTATATATATACCTTTACATTCTAATTAATACATAAAAAAATGAATGTAAAAAAAACTACACTACTCACTCTACTTCTAACCAGTTCTACAATACTAGCGCAAGAACAAGAAACAAAAAAAAGCGATGAGCAGCTAGAAGAAATTATCGTATCTACTACAAGATTACCAGAGATAAAACGCAATAGCTCAAGTTCTGTTATTGTCATTACTCAAAAAGAAATAGAAAGTTATGCTCAATTAAATCCTGATATGTCAGTTATACTAGGTCTTGCCGTGCCTTCTATAGGGTTGAGCTCTAATACTACTAGTAATAGAAGTCAAACTATCCGTGGTAGACAGATACTAGTCTTAATAGATGGTGTACCACAGAGTACTCCACTGCGCAACACAGACAGAGATCTTCGTACTATAAGCCCTTATGCAATCGAACGCATTGAGGTAATCGAAGGAGCCACTTCTCTTTACGGCAATGGAGGTGCTGGAGGTATTGTGAACTTTATCACGAAAAAAGCGAATCAAAACAAAACTTTTAGTGGAAGCACTTCTATAGCCTTATCTGATGCTACTTCTACTAAAAACAACAATACACATGGGTATGAATTAAACCAACAGTTCTCTGGTAGACTAAAACAAATCGATTACTTAATCAATGGCAACATCATTAAATCTGGACGAGCGATAGATGGTGAAGGAGATTATATCTCTCCTCGCTATGGATTAGGAGAAGTAACAACACAAAATCTATTAGCTAAGATAGGTTATGACTTTAATGATAACAATCGATTAGAAGCAATGTATAACTACTACAGTGCATTACAAGACACAGATCTAATCGCAAAGGGAGGAAAATATCTCGTATCTCCACAACAAGGGGTTATCGGTACTAAAAACCCATTAGCAGAAAATGAAGGTACTAAGTACAATCACAATGGATATCTAAAGTTCTCAAGCAAAAATATCTTGGAGAATGTTGATTTAGAGGCTTCGGTATTTGGGCAAAAACTATATACTTTATTTGACTACAGAGAACACAATCCTAAATCTCCACGATGGGAAGAAACAGGTGGGCAAGCAACTATTAAAGCAGAGAAAATAGGGGCTAGATTAAGTATTGTCTCTAAACTAAACTTCACTGATAATATCAGAACAAACTATATTATAGGAGGTGATTTCTTAATTGACAAAACTAGCCAGCCCCTTGTTGATGGGCGATTATGGGTTCCTGAATTAAAAGCATACAACAGTGCTGGATATTTACAAACTCGTACTGTATTTTATGAAAACCTAACTCTTAAAGCTGGGGTGAGATATGATAATATTCACGTAAAAGTACCTGACTATAAAACAATTCCTTTAAGAAAAGGGCAACAGTGGTTAGCGATAAAGGGAGGAAACTTAGATTATGATAAAGCACTATTTAATGCTGCATTACAATACAAAGTAATAGAAGAATTCACTCCTTATGTTTCATTTTCTCAAGGATTATCAATTTATGATTTAGGTCGTATACTTAGAGATGCTAAAAGTGATGTTGTCTCTAAAATAGAAACAGATCCTGTAGTAACGAATAACTATGAAGTAGGATTCACTTCACAGATAGCAAATAATTGGAACTTTAGAATAGCTTATTTCTGGTCTATCGCTAAACTAGGTAGTGATCTTCAGGCAGGTGAAGGAGGTTTCTGGGAAGTAGTAAGAAGTCCACAAAGAATCAATGGTATTGAGATCGCCCTAGATGGTAAACCTATCAGCTGGGCAACTATAGGAGGAAGTTTTTCGAGTTATGAAGGAAAAATGAAATCTAACAACAGTAGTAGTTATGATACTTATATGAGTGGTTTAAATATTGCTGCGCCTAAACTGAGCTTATTTACAACAGTCACTCCTATTGATCATTTATGGTTAAACTTATACTATACACATACCTCTAAACGAGATAGATTCGAACCTCAACCTAATAAGTTAGGAGTATTAGTTTATAATGAAGGAGAAGGTAAAGTATCTCCTATTGACCTTTTTAACTTCAATGCTACCTATCAATACAACAAATCTATACAGTTAACATTAGGAGTAGAAAACCTATTTGACAAATCGTATTATACATCCTCTTCTATGATAGTAGCTAGAGATGCAGAATATGCAAGAGGGAATGGTAGATACTACACACTAGGATTATCATTTAGATACTAAATTCTAAAAAGGCCATACAACTATATACTTAGTACAATAAGAACAGCTCCTAAAAGGAGCTGTTCTTATTGTATATTCATCAAATGATATGGTCTTAAAACTTAATATTCTTCTGAATATCAGCATTCTTATTCAGTGCATTTTTATATTCTGCTTTTAACTGACTAACAAGGTCTTTAACGCTGAGTACTCTATCAATACCCGCTGTACCATGCCCAGCAGACCAAATATCTTTCCATGCCTTCGCGTGCTCTCCTGTTAATTTAGAAAAATCCTCTTCTTTCTTCTCAGATAGATCTATTCCAGCCTTTTCTATACTAGGTTTTAAAAAGTTAGCATTCACACCAGATACTCCATCTGTATACATAATATCATCTATCCCTGAATCAACGATCATCTGTTTATATTCGTCTACTGCTAAACATTCATTAGTTGCTATAAAACGAGTTCCCATATAGGCCATATCAGCTCCCATAGTCTGCGCTGCTAATACATCACTTCCTGTGTCTATACTTCCTGCTAATAATACAACTCCTTTAAAGAAGCTCTTTACCTCAGCTAATAAGGCAAAAGGGCTCGCAGTACCCGCATGACCTCCAGCTCCAGCGGCAACACATATTAATCCATCTACACCCGCTTCTGCTGCTTTCTCAGCATGTCTTTTCTTCACAATATCATGGAATACTAATCCCCCATAACTATGTACTGCATCTACAAGATCCTTCACTGCTCCCAGTGATGTAATCACTAAAGGCACTTTATACTTAACACACAATTGTAAATCAGGCATCACTCTTGGGTTGGTCTTATTCACGATTAAGTTCACCCCAAATGGAGCAGGTTTAATACCTGTTTCTTTCTCAAAGGCTGCTAATTCTGTTGTTACCTCAACTAACATCTTTTCAAAATCCTCTGAACTCCTTCCATTCAAAGCAGGGAATGTACCTACAATACCATTTTTACAACATTCAATTACTAGTTTCGTTCCAGAAACGATAAACATAGGAGATACTACAATCGGTAATGTTAGGCTATTTTTAAATTCTTGTATAGTCATATAATAATATATTTAGTTAGATAATAGACATTATAAAGTACTAACGTAAGATAAGTCAAATAATTGATTGTAGAAAAGTAATTTTGCTCTCTCTCCGTAGAATAATATCAATTGTAAGACTTATCACATTTTTTTTAATATTTTACAAATTAGGGCTTAATCCTCTCATAATTCTACTACAATCTGTTAAGTCTACATTTTTTTATTTCTTTTTTAAAAACAACTAACTTATTCTTATTAAACATTTAAGCCTTCTGAGTAGCCGTATTTAATGCCATAACAAGGCACTCCTGCTTATTTAGTTTGAATTCACACACATTTTGTACTACTTTTGAAATGCAAAAAAACAAAACATTACAATGAAAAAATTATTGCTTTCAGCTGCTCTTGTTGTAGCGGTAGCTTTTACTGCTCAAGCACAAAAAGGACCAAAAAACGCATTAGGTTTGCGTTTTGGAGGAAACCACGGTTTAGGTACAGAAATCTCTTACCAAAGAGACTTATCTAAAAACAACCGTTTAGAATTAGATCTTGGTTGGAGAAACAACAACGACTTTGATGCTGTAAAACTTACAGGTATTTACCAATGGGGTTGGAATATTGAAGGAAACTTTGATTGGTATGCTGGTGTAGGTGCTGCAGTAGGTACATGGAACTCTAGCTACTACGAAGGAAAAAGAAAACACTCTGACAGTGGAGCATTCGGACTAATCACAGGTACTGTAGGGGTAGAATACACTTTCCCTGAATTTCCAATACAAGTAGCTTTAGACTTACGCCCAGAAATCTACTTAAATGACAGTTACCGCGATGGTATCTATGCAGACTTCGGTATTGCAGTACGTTACAAATTCTAATTACTTTTTTTGCACCTGAAAACGATTTAAAATACAAAGCCACCCATGAGGTGGCTTTACTTTTCTTATTGAATAGCTTGGAGAGCTTTAATCATTTGCTCTAACTTCACTATCTTTTTTGAATTTATCTTTTTATTCCAATACATATTCACTCCAGCCCAAATCCCTAATACAGCATAATATCCTGCTAATACAATATAATATCCTGTCGATATTGCAGTATCTACCATGTCTATAAATGGATAAGAATATATAGCTATCCCAACTATAAAAAGTAAAATATATACATTCATCCATACTTTAGACAATTGTAATTGTTGTTTCTTTTCTTTTGCCAACAACACAATATAATCACTTGTTGTCTGTGTCAATATAGAGCTTGGTATTAAACCATTTAAGCGATAATAACTCGTCATAAACATTGTGATTGCTATAACACAAATTACACTTCCTAATACCACCCAAATAGATCCATAGAACACTGTTCCTTTTAATAGTACATTAATCCCGATAATCCATCCTATAGTAAACACACCTATTATAGCTAGAGCCCAATTCATCTTTACTTTCTTTAAACGATAGGTATCTATAGACTGATAAACTTCCCTAATATCGCTGTGTTCTACTCTCGGAATAGCCCAAAGCTGTTCTAAATTTACTTGATTACTTTCCATAGTTATTGAGTTTTTGATATAATTCTTCTTTAATACGATGTACTCTAGTACGTACATTAGCATGTGTAAGTCCTGTCACATCAGCAATCTGTTTTTGATCCACCCCCTCTAGAGTCAGCGAAATAATAATCCTGTTAATCTCTGTGAGTTCACTAATGGCTTGATAGAGTTTTTGAGTATTGGTTTCTTTGTACTCCTCCTCTACACTTTTGCTCTGCCTTATCTTGTTTTCATCAGGCATGACTTTTTTACTCCGTTCTATTTGCCTTAAACAGATATTTACAGCGATCCGGTATATCCACGTACCATAGCCTGAATCAGCTCTAAACTTGGGCAACTGATTCCACACATTAACGAAAGTCTCTTGTGCTATATCTTTAGCCCAATCCGTATCGTTAACATACCCTAGAGCCAATCGATAAATTCGTTGCCAATATTGTTCATAGAGCGACTCAAATGTTTCTTTATACTTACTCATGTGTTTTGATTGGTTTTATAGTTTAGATACGTTACATGGGAATATGTTACAAGAGGATTAAGTATTAATCATTTTATAATTGGTTCTTAACAAAGAAATCTTCTATTGTATAAATTTAATTCAGATATACAACGGTAACAAAAAAAGTGTAAATTTGAAGTACCACACTAATTAACAACAAGTTAACCAAATACAAACTGACAAAATGGGCAATAATAACAAATCAGAAAGGCTAAAGAGAGTTAACTATAAACTTGAGAATTTACCTGAGAACTTACTTAGAGAAGTTGACTTGTTTATTGATTATCTAACAGAAGAAGAATCATCTAACATCCCTCAATGGCAACAAAGCATTGTACTTGATCGCATAGAGAATTCAACAGAATTCGTAGATGCCTTCGAAATGTTAGCTCAGTTAAACCCAGATTCCGCATTCGCCCAATACTACGAATAAATTCTACTTTACATCTCTTTCATTTCTTCTAAAACCATACTATAGTATGCTTTTTTCATAAATTCAGAGCTGTTTTGTATAATTTACTCTCGTTAATAGGTCTATCGCGTATTCTGGGTTAAAGAATGAATAAAAAAGCATAGATTACTTACAACCTATGCTTAAAATATTTTAAATCTGATTTCTTCACTTCTAATGAATATACTTTATCTCTAAGTATATTTAATTGTCTCAAATATTCTGATTCGCTAGTTTGTTCTATATATCGAATCAAGTGATCAATTAGGGTTAGCGCTTTACTTCGCCATTTTACTACTTCTCCTACAGGATGATATACCTGACTCTTTAAATATAGCTCTAGATTAAACTTGACCATTTCCTCCTTGGTAATATTAGGAAAGTCTTCTTCTGCCCTTATTAGCGTACTCAATACATCCTTCACTCTGAAACGAATACCCCGCTCACATAATACCTTAAGCGCTAAAAGTTCTTCTTGCTGTACAAAGTATAATGCTAGAGGTTCATTAAACTCCTCATAACTATACCAGCCTCCATGAGCACAAGAGATAAGCTCCTTATATCGCTTAGCCTCTTTCCACTGCGCGATTATAGTATCACGCACCTCATTATACCTCGTTAATCTTTTATGCTCTTCTTCTAGCGTAATCTCTAAAGCATTATAATGATATTGGAGACCAAGTTGTTTATAATGCCTCTCTATCTCTTTAGTTAATTTTGTGTAACTCATTATTAATAAAATAGACTATCCTGTAATTCTATACACAAAAATAAGTTTTAGAATTTATAATTCTAGTTTTATGATATATTTTATCTCTATACAAACTACTCCTCTCTCCTCAGCTCTCCTATTTCTTTCACTAATGCAGGATAGTGTGTTTGTAACGCTGTACCTGTATAAGGTGGTCGAGTCCATTGTGTGTCTATAACATCATAATGTTCTATATCCTGATACAATTCATTTACAGCATCTGTTACAAAACTAGAATCCTCTGTCCCATACTTAGCATCATAGGCTAAATCACTCACATACAATAAGCCTTCGCCCCATGTATCTCCTATATCAAAAGAATACTTGCCGCTAATAAAAGCATTAATATCCTTTATGATATCGTAGAAAAACTCTTTTCCTCGTAAAATAAGCCAACACCTAAAGTAGATAAATCCGTCTGTAGAGATATAATCATCAAAGTTATAAATCCCATCCTCTTCTTGAAAACTATTTTCTAAAATAATACCTAACTCCCCTATCTCTACTTTATCTAATTCATTAATTTTTTTTCTCAATGTCATTTCAAAAAGAATCATCTCATCTGAAGACAACTCTGTTAAGAGAGCAGTTAGTTCATCTATATGTTCATCTATATCATAAGTCTGCCAACTATCACTAGTATTAGACTGTTCTATTAATTCCCAAAAGAACTGTTCGTTTAAATCTATATTCATTGTTTTATATGCTTATGTCAGTCTTACTAAGATACAGCTTATTCATCTTATATTGCTTAAATCAATGAAATAAAAAACCCTCTCAACAGCACACACTGTCAAGAGGGTTAAAGCCAAAATATTCGTTAGCCACATACCACAAAGTAATTCTACTTTATATCTCTTTCATTAGCTCTAAAACCACACTACAGTATACTTGTATCGCTAATTCAGACCTATTTTGTATAATTACTTTTTGTTTATATGTCTATCACCTATTTTGGGTTAAAATAAATAATCCGACTTATTTAGATTTTATTCTACTCAGCGTTTCCTGAGATATATTTAAGTAAGAAGCAACTATCTTATTGGGTAGTCGCTGTACGATAAGGGGATTTAATTTGAGTAGCTCATTATATCGCTCTGCCGCATCCATGGTGACCATAGCGTGTAATCTATTGGTATTATTAATATAAGCGAATTCTAAATACTGTCTGTAGAACTTCTCCCACTTCGGGACTAACTCTAATAAATTGTAAAAATCAGCGTGCGTAATAGAATATACTTCGCTTATCTCTAGTGCTTGTAAATATTCGGATGATGTAGAACTATTGATAAAACTCACTAAGGCTGTAGCAAACTGATTTTCAAAAGCAAAGAATCTCGTAGCATCTTGCCCTGCCTCATTGATATAAAATATACGCAAACACCCTTTACACACAAAATAAAGCTTCTGTGCACTCGCCCCTGCTGATGTAAGCTGTTCTCCCTTTTTTAGTTTCTCATAGTGAAAAAAAGAAAGTATTACATCTAGCTCCTGATCATTTAATTCAACTCTATCTTGTATATAATCTATTAGTTGCTTCATTACTTATTATTTTTCTGTGACAAAAGTACGGTAATATACTAAGTCTGCTATACTTAACACCATCATTTTGTGCTCTTTTGCAAACTCCACTACCTCTGGTAATCTTGCCATTGTACCATCGTCATTCATTAATTCACATAATACTGCTTGAGGAGGTAGACCAGCTAACTTCATTAAGTCAATCGCTCCTTCAGTATGTCCATTACGCTCTAATACTCCTCCATTTTTTGCTCTTAATGGAAATATATGTCCTGGACGTGCTAGATCAGCTGGTTTAGCATTCTTATCACTTGCTGCTCTTACGGTAGTTAATCGGTCTGCAGCAGATAATCCTGTAGTTACCCCTTCTGCAGCTTCTATAGTTACCGTGAAAGGTGTTTGAAATCTAGAACTATTCTCTGTCACCATATAAGGCAGCTCTAGTTCGTCTGCTTTATCATTTGTTAGACATAAACACACCACCCCACTACAGTAACGAATCATCATCGCCATATCCTGTTCTGACATTAAATGTGCTGAGAAGATGATATCTCCTTCATTCTCTCTATCTTGATCGTCTAATAAAAGAACACCTTTACCGCTCTTTAAAAAACTCAACGCTTGATTAACTCTTTCTTGACTATCCCAACCAAATTGGTTAAGGGCATTTTCTAATGTATTCATATTTTACTCTTTTATTAGTCTCTCTGCATATTTGCGCGCTCGAGGAATAATTAGAAAGGCTGAGGCATAAGCCACTGGCAACATTACACTCCATGCTTTTAAAAACATAAAGAACCACCCATCTCCAAAACCATAATTTCTAATCAACCCTACAAAGGCCATAATAAGGGTCATCGGAATAACCACAAATAGCGTATTTACATACTTATAATACTTCGTTTTCATTCTTTTATTTTTTATTTATTGACAAGACAAAGTTCTTCTTCCTCACCTCGAAAAACATTGACGTAAGTCAAAAAATAAACACACTCAAAAAACCTTAGTACACACTCAAAAAAATAAAGTCACCGCCTAAGCAGTGGCTTTATTACACAACCTATACTTGTGAGAGTCTAAATCACATAATATGTATAATCTTATATCAGGTTGGCGGTATCTTTTTTGAACTATAATTATTAGCCTTTCCGACTTTATCTCTTGAGAGACACTAATAATTTTTGATCTTTTGGTTCAGCAAATATCAACTGTCTACAACCCTAAAACATTGACATAAGTCAATAAAAACCATTAAAAATAAAGCCACCGCAGACGCAATGGCTCTATTACACAACCTAATTTATAAATGTTTACTTTTAATCTTGATGTAGCGTTTGTGATATTTTCTCTAGGTTCAAGCTATTTGCCATAGCAGAGAAGATCTCATAATAGGTATTCTTATTTTCATAAAGCTCCTCATGTTTACCATTCTCCACTACTCTTCCTTTTTCCATCACTACGATATCATGAGCATCTATAATCTGAGAGATACTATGCGATACGATAATCACTGTTCTATTCTCCTTAATCGCATCAAGACTCTTCTTGATCTGCTCCGTAGCGATAGCATCTAAGCTAGCTGTAGGCTCATCTAAGAAAATAATAGCAGGATCTTTTAAGAACAACCTCGCTATAGCGATACGCTGTTGTTGTCCCCCTGATAGCAGGCGAGCATCAGACTCATATCCTTGAGGAAGCTCTGTAATCTGCTCATGTATGTATGCCTTTTTAGCTGCCAACTCTACTTCCTCTATAGTTGCATCAGGATTACCATAACGTATATTCTCTGCTATACTACCTTGGAATATGTGATTCTTCTGAAGTACAAGGCCTATGTGCTTACGAAGTTCTTTAGTATCGTATTCTCTTAAATCTACACCATCTAATAGTATTTGCCCAGAAGTAGGTGCATAGAACTTATCTAATAAATTAATCACTGTACTCTTACCTGCTCCACTCAGCCCTACAAGAGCAGTAGTTTGATTAGGTTCTATCGTCATAGACACTTCTTTTAAAGCGCTTGTCCCATTAGGATAATCAAAAGAAACATCCTTAATCTCTATTTTTCCTTTAATTTCGGTAGGAACATAAGTACCTGTTGTTTCTACTTCGTGATCAGCATTAATGATCTCAAAGAAAGT
Organism: Myroides odoratimimus; assembly: GCF_001485415.1. Classification (GTDB taxonomy): domain Bacteria; phylum Bacteroidota; class Bacteroidia; order Flavobacteriales; family Flavobacteriaceae; genus Flavobacterium; species Flavobacterium odoratimimum. The sequence goes on along the minus strand of NZ_BCMQ01000004.1, from coordinate 83,618 downwards.
CTCTGAGTATATCATCGCATCATTTACATCATCATAGATACGGTGAAGCTGTCTAATAGGAGCCGTAACATTATTAAATAATAAGACGTGAAACATAATAGCTCCTACGGTCATCTCTCCTTTGAGAACAAAGTAAGCTGTCATCAGAATAATCACTACAAGCCCAAACTGCTCAATAAATCCTTTTACAGCATCAAAGACAAAACTCATACGTCTAGTCTGCAACTGATTCTCTGTCATATCATATTGAATCTCTTCATGCTTCTCCGCTTCTAAAGGCTCTCTCACAAAAGACTTAATCACAGTAATAGAATTAATCAGAGAGATAATACCATTGTTTTTATTCTCTCTATAGCTACGCATTTTTCTTCTAAAACCTTTTAATTTGCTAGCCTGAAGCTGACTCACATAGAAGTATAAAGGAATCATCGCTGTACTAACTATACCTACATACACATTAGCTGTATAAATAAACACTAAAGCTACTATAGCATTAGCAAACAAAGGCAAGATATCGATAAAAAAGTTCTGAATCAATCTAGTAATACTCCCTACTCCCTGATCTATACGAGTCTGTAGCTTACCACTATCATTCTCATCAGAGGTATAGAAAGCCATTCGGTAGGTTAATATCTTCGTAACCACTAACTGTGAAATATCTCTAGAAACATAGATACGCAGTTTCTCTCCAAAAAACTTCTGTCCAAACTGTATAAAAGCATTTAAAATTTCTTTTACAATAAGAACAACAGTACTAAAAACAAGCATCTTATACCCCCAAGCCAAATCCTTCACTCCACTTACCACATCATTTAACGTATCCACCATGGAGCGAATAATAAGTGCATTTACCTGCACTGCGAAGGACCCAACGGCTGTCAATACCAATGTCCCTATGATTAACCTTTTATAGGGCATTACAAAAGGCTTTATCTGTTTAAGTATTTTTATCAAACTCATGTTGCAAAGATAGAATTGTTCTAAATAAAAAGCTTTGATTTAAGTCAATAAATTCGCTCGTTTTCAATCTATTACACAATCACCTATTCTCATTTTGTCATATAACCACTTCACAACCCTTGTTTTCATGAAAAATTCGCACTAGTTTTACGTTAAATTTAACAATACATTAAAAATATGAGAAAAATTACTTTATCATTAATTGCAGCCCTAGCAATAGGTTTTTCTGCAAATGCACAGACTCCAGATGTAAAAATCGGAGCTAAAGCTGGTTTAAACGTTTCTAACCTTACTAATTCTGATGCGTCTTCTCGTACGAGCTTTCATGTGGGAGCTGTAGCAGAGATTTTTATTAATGAAAAATTCTCTATTCAGCCTGAGATACTTTATTCAGAACAAGGTTTTAAGATAAAGGAAAGTGATTCGTTCAATGGAGTACAAAATAAAATTGATGTAACAAGTCAATTAAGTTACATTAATATTCCTATAATGGCTAAATATTACCTTGTAAAAGGGTTAAACGTACAAGTAGGACCACAATTTGGATTTAATGTTAAGGCTAAGAATAAAATTAATGATTTAATTATTGCTGGTCAAAATGTACAAGGAACAGGGTTTGACGACATTGATAAAGATTTTAAAGACAGTGTTAAATCTTTTGATTTTGGCGTAAACTTCGGAGCTGGATATGAACTTCCTATGGGAGTATTCTTTGACGCTCGTTATAACGTAGGTCTTTCTAAAGTAAACAAAGAAGGAGAGGCTTCTAAAAATGGAGTATTCCAACTATCTGTAGGATATAAATTCTAATACAGATACCTAATATAACTATGGAGGTTCTTATCGGATAATAAGAGCCTCTTATTTTTTTATAAATACCACAAAAAAAGACCTAAGCATTGTTTAGGTCTTAGTTATCTTATGATAAAATATTGAATACCATCAGTACCCCTGGTACTTGTACTTCTTCTTTCTTATATTCTTCTAAACTAAAATACTTCACAGCTCCTATTTCATTAGTAGCTTCTATAGTTTCTCCATTTAGGCTATAACTATAACAGTCTTGTTGCATCATGATATTAAGCTTCTCCCCATAGGCAGGAGCAGTGATATGATGTAAAAAAGTCAGCCTATCTACGTCTAGCACTAGATTTAACTCCTCTTCTATCTCTCGAATAAGAGCAGTTCTACTCCCCTCTCCTTCATCGATCTTTCCTCCAGGTAGATACCAAGCCTTCTTATTATTGCTATACGCTAGTAATAGTTTACCTTCTTCTACTACGACAAGCCCTGCCGTATCTAGATCTATCCAATTCTCTTCCACAACAGGTAGGTGATACACCTTCATCATACGACCAGGGACACTAGTTAACACCTGACGTACACATACACCTCCCATTTTCTCATAAAAGAGATTTGCATTAGGCTCTGCATACACCTCTATATACTTATATCCTCTGGACTTAGCTATCGCTTTAATTTGAGACATGATCACTCGCCCATATCCTTTATTAATATGTGCAGGCAATACCCAAAAGTGGTCTATACATAAATAAGGACCTTTATTTTCTAATTCAAAAAAGCCAATATATTCATCTGCATAAAAACATTTGATAAGTTCTCCTTTTCTAAAATTAATATCTGTGATTGTTAGATCATCTGTCCACATCGACATATATTCCTCTCTGTATCCCCAATATCTCTTGGAAGCTAATGCAGTCTCTGTTAGTAATTCACAATCTGCTACTGTAGCATTTTTGTATGAAATAGTCATTTTATAGTAATTGTTACAAGATAGTCAAATGTAACATTTATGACTTTAAAATTCCGTTTATTCTAGTTTATTTACTATAAAACCTCTATTAATCAAATTCAAAACCTCTAAACCAATCCCTTATAGACTAAATAAGAAAATATTTATTACATCCCCCCTCCTATACGGTACTTATAAACTACTCTAGCTCATTTAGCCGCTTAAATAAAACCAAAATCTTTAAAAAACTGTATATCAAGTCATCAATTAAAAAATATACTGCAAATACAATCTCATAATATTAGCTATAAACTGAAAATTTGATTTCTATAGAAAAACAACTCAACCGTTTATCATAAAAATACTGCCCTTTATGTAAATCTGTCAATATCTACAAAGAAAACATTTTAAATAATTAACTTTTTATTTAATTTTGTCTTTCAATATAAAAAAAATGACAATGAAAAAAATCATGCAATCACTTACTTGTGCTCTTATGTTAGTTGGAGCAACTGCATTTGCACAAACACCTTCTCCAATTCACTTTGGTATTAAAGCTGGTGCTAACTTCACAAATATTTCTACTGACTTAAAAGATTACAGTAGTAAAGCATCTACAGGATTTGGTATTGGAGCAATGACTAGAATTGATATCAAAAAGACATATATCCAAGCTGAACTATTATATGCTGAGAAAAAGTCTAAGTTCGAAAACAACTTAGGAGAAAGTACTACTAGTACTTCTAAACAACTTGAAATACCAGTAGTTATCGGACACAAATTCTTAAAACTACCAATGGTAAGCCTTAGAGGATTTGCTGGAGGAGTGTACACGAATACTATTGATGACAAATTATCAGGAAGCAAAATCAACGATGCAGTACAATTCAAAAACTTTGACAAAAACAATATCGGATACCGTTTAGGTGTTGGTGTTGATGTATTGACATTCACTGTTGACGTTTCTTATGACGGAAGCTTCAGCAAAACAAACAAAGAAATCGGAGCAAGACCTAATACTTGGATGGTATCATTAGGATACTTCTTCCTATAGTAGGTCTATAAAACATACTATTTAAGAGCTATCTCTAGAGGTAGCTCTTTTTTTATATCATAAAAGTAGAAACACTTTAAAAATTTGTTATTTTTGTCCCATGCAAAAGACAATAAACATTTTAAACAAAAGGGCTAAGTTCGAATACGAAATACTAGATAAGTATACTGCTGGTATCGTATTAACTGGAACTGAAATTAAGTCTATACGTTTAGGTAAAGCAAATATCGCTGAAAGCTTTTGTGAGTTTCAAGGACACGAATTATTCGTTATCAATAGTCAGATAGAAGAATACGCATATAGTAAGCACTTTAATCACAAAGCAAAAACAGAGAGAAAACTTCTTTTAAACAAAAAAGAATTAAAATCTCTACTAAAAGATGTTCAGAATAAAGGTCTGACTATCATCCCGCTTAGACTATTCTTAAACGATAAAGGTAGAGCCAAACTTGATATCGCTCTAGCTCGTGGTAAAAAGAACTATGACAAGAGAGAAACAATTAAAGATCGCGATAATAAACGCGACCTAGATAGACTTAAAAAATCGTATTAAGACATACACTTATCGAAGCATCCTATAAAGGATGCTTTTTTGTTTACATTCTACTTTTTATCCTCCACAAAGTCTTCTGACTTTTGATTACTTGATATGGTTTGGGTGACATGCAAAATATTGCATCTTTACTTTAGTAGATTGCGTATATACGTTACGAAGAATATCCTGACAAAACATCCCCACAATACCACGCCATTAATAAAGTCTCTAGAATGATTTATATAAAAACAAAGTAAAGATTTTTTTATGTATATTTGCCTATATCAACCATATAGGTTCTACGAGTATCTTCTTAAAACTCGCAAATTGAACCAATATCCAATGTTGTACTCTTCAGCATTATTACAGTAAAAAAGTCAATCTGTAAAATTCTTATTTTAAATTTTAACATTCATTTTAACGCATACTTTTTCATCTAAACCCTCTATTCATACGGTCTTAGACTAGATTTGTTCGGAACCTGTTCGGAAAAAGCGCTATTTTTCCGAAGAAGCTCCGAACAATCCCCGAACAAGGCTAACAAAAAACGTTGTAAACACTTACAAACACTGGGTTTATATATCATTTAGCACTGTAAAAAACGTTACAAATGTTAAAAACTTAACTATAAGTAAATAATCCTAATTAACATTATTTTACAATTAAAACTCGTGTGAAACAATCTCTAATTGAGACTATTAAAAAGAAAGTATTTTTTGTCTTGGTTATATACAAACGATATTTACCAGAATTAATTTCTATTAAAAAAAGCTGTTATCTAAAGACAACAGCTTTTATCTAATTTTAATTATAATTCCTCTGGTCCTGTAAGACACATCATTGCTTGATGCCCCTTCATATATTTTCCTCCTACAATTGTGCCACCACGTTGTTGAGCAAATTCTACGGCACATTCATAACCTTGTACATATACTTCCCAACCATCCGCAAGTCTAACTAAATAAGCATAAACAAGTCCTGCATTAGGGTCTTGATCTAACGATAAATGAGTACTAGACTTTATCGTAAACAAAGCATTAACATCTGAGGCTAATGCACTTCCTGAAAATGTAGCAAAGGCAATTACTACGAAAAATAATTTCTTCATAATTTATTATGTTTTAATTGGTTATATAAACATAATAAAAAAATATGACAATTAAACTACCATAATAAAAGATATAGTTAGTATCCTAAAATCAATCTAAATTCCTAATTCTTATTCTCCAACATGGGTACGAACTTAAAGTCTCCATGTTCGTATTTTTCAAACTGTTTTTCGTTGATACGGATCAACTCTGTCATGATTTGTTTCTCCTCACCAATAGGAATGATCAGCCTACCTCCTACTTTTATTTGTCCTAATAAAGCTTGCGGGATAAAAGGAGCACCTGCTGTCACAATAATAGAATCAAAAGGAGCATAATTAGGTAATCCCTTATACCCATCACCAAAAGTAGTAAGCTTAGGTCTGATCCCTAACTTTGGCAATAACGCTGAAGTCTTCTTATACAATTCGTTTTGTCTCTCGATACTGTACACTCTAGCTCCCATAGCTACTAGTACAGCAGTCTGATATCCACTACCCGTACCGATTTCTAAGATTTTATCTTCTTTTTTGACTTGAAGTAGCTGAGATTGAAAAGCTACAGTATAAGGTTGCGAAATAGTCTGGCCTGCTCCGATAGGAAAAGCCTTATCTTGGTATGCAAAATCCTCGAAACTTGAATCTAAGAATAAATGACGTGGTACCCTCTTGATAGCATCTAAAACATTGGTATCAACAATCCCTTTTTGCTTAAGTACTTCAACCAACTGGTTTCTAAGACCTTGATGTTTTGCAGAATCTTTCACTATTAAATTATTATTTCCCACAAAATAACTAATATTTTCTAACAAAAGCAATCCGTATAAGCCCTGAGAATATAATTGAACAAAACTTTAAGCAGGTTTATTGAAAGTTTAGATAAATAAATTATATTTTTGTTTTCAAAATATAGTTTTATGCTTAAAGTTGGAGTATTGGGAGCAGGCCACCTAGGTAAAATTCACCTACGCTTGCTTAACCAATCTGAAAAATATGAACTAGTAGGATTTTACGATCCTTTTAAAGAGAATGCTGAAAAAGTAGCAGCAGAATTTGGCTATAGAAAATTTGACACTATAGAGGAATTAATTCAGGCAGTAGATGTAGTAGATATCGTTACTCCTACCCTTTCTCACTTTGACTGTGCTAAACAAGCTATCGAAGCTGGTAAGCATGTGTTCTTAGAAAAACCGATTACAACGACTATTGAAGAAGCTGAAGCAATCATCGCATTAGCTGCTAAATATAATGTACTAGGACAAGTAGGTCACGTAGAGCGTTTTAACCCAGCGTTTATCGCAGTACGTCCAAAGATAGAAAACCCTATGTTTATCGAGACTCACCGCCTAGCTGAGTTTAATCCTAGAGGAACAGATGTACCTGTAGTATTAGACTTAATGATCCACGATCTAGATGCTATCTTAAGTGTGGTTAAATCTCCTGTAAAGCATGTAAGCGCTAGTGGCGTAGCTGTACTAAGCGAATCTCCAGATATCTCTAATGCTCGTGTAGAGTTTGAGAACGGATGTGTGGCTAATATCACTGCTAGCCGTATCTCTATGAAGAATATGCGTAAATCGCGCTTCTTCCAACGCGATGCTTATATCTCTGTGGATTACTTAGAGAAGACGTGTGAAGTAGTGAAGATGAAAGAAGCTCCTGAAGTACCAGGTGACTTTGACCTAATCCTTCAAAATGCTGAAGGAGTTAAAAAACAAATTTATTACGACAATCCTGAAGTATTAGCGAATAATGCTATCTTAGACGAGTTAGAGACATTCCATGACGCGATAGTGAATAAAACTACGCCTATCGTGACGCTAGATGATGGTACTAAAGCACTGCGCTTAGCTTACCAAATCATCGAGGCAATGGAGAAAAAATAAATTAACATCAAAAAATATAAATTAACCATTATGAAAAAAATTGCTGTTATCGGAGCTGGAACGATGGGAAATGGTATTGCACATACATTTGCTCAAAAAGGTTTTACAGTTCTTTTAATTGATATATCAGAAGCTGCTATCGAAAGAGGAATGACTACGATTATTAAGAATTTAGATCGTATGATCGCGAAAGGAAGCATCACTGAAGCGGACAAAAAAGCAACTATCGAAAACATCGTTACCTATACTGATATTAAAGATGGTGTAGCGAATGCTGATTTAGTAGTAGAAGCTGCTACTGAGAATGTAGAGTTAAAACTAAATATCTTTAAACAACTGAGCGAAGTATGTGATGAGAATGTAATCTTAGCATCGAATACTTCTTCTATCTCTATTACAAAAATCGCTTCTGTGGTGAAAAACCCTGAGCGCGTAATCGGTATGCACTTTATGAACCCTGTGCCTATCATGAAGTTAGTAGAAATCATCAGAGGATACAACACGAGTGATGAAGTGACTAAAGCAATCATGGATATGTCTAAAGCTTTAGATAAAGTTCCAACAGAGGTAAATGACTACCCTGGATTCGTAGCGAACCGTATCTTAATGCCGATGATTAATGAAGCTATCGAAACATTATACAACGGTGTAGCTGGTGTAGAAGAAATCGATACTGTGATGAAGTTAGGTATGGCTCACCCTATGGGACCATTACAACTAGCTGACTTTATCGGATTAGATGTATGTCTTTCTATCCTTAACGTAATGTATGACGGATTTAAAAACCCTAAATATGCTCCATGTCCACTATTAGTAAATATGGTAATGGCTGGTAAATTAGGAGTTAAATCTGGAGAAGGATTCTACGACTATAGCGAAAGCAAAAAAGCTGAGAAAGTAGCGAAAATGTTCGCTTAACCCTCCAGTGTTATTGTAAACTAGTAAATACTAATAAAAGACAACCAAACTAAACTTTGGTTGTCTTTGATATTTTTGAAACCATACTTATAATGGCTAAAATAATTCCTTTTAAAGGCTTGCGCCCTACCCGAGATAAAGTAAGCTTAGTAAGCTGTAGATCATTCGAAGACTACAATGCTGTTGAGATTGCTTATCTTTTAGACTACAACCCCTTCTCTTTTTTGCACGTATTAAACCCTGCTTATGTAAACCCTTCAAAAGTAACGTATGATAAACGTTATAAAATGGTTGCAGCGAAGTTAAACGACTTTAAGAAAGAAGGTATTCTGATTACAGAAGATAAACCGATTTATTATCTGTATCAGATCAGCACAAAAAGTTGGAGTTTTACAGGGATAGTGGCAGGAACTTCTATAGATGACTACCAAAGTAATGTGATCAAAAAACATGAAGACACCTTAGAGTTTCGCGTAAGATTATTTAAGGAATACTTATATCACAGTAAGTTCAATACTGAACCTGTACTGATGATGTATCCTGATCAGGAGGATATAGAAAAGTGGATTATCACAAAGAAACATGAGAAACCCCTGTATGACTTTAGTACTGTAACTAGAGAAAGACATACGATCTGGAAGATAGATGAGGATACCGATATCAAGTGGTTAACAGAACAATTTGCAGATATTAAAGAACTGTATATCGCAGATGGACATCACCGTTTTGCTTCTGCAGAACTGTTACAAGCAGAACATTCTAACGGAACTCCTGCTCATAACAATACAGTGATGACGTATTTAATCGCTGAAAACAATATTAAAATCTATGAGTTTAATCGTATTATACACGATTTAAACAATTATACTAAAGAAGAGTTCCTAAACCTTCTAAAAGAGAAGTTTCACGTTGTCAATAAAGAACAACAACTTTGGAAACCTACTAAGAAGATGGAATTCGGAATGTACTTAGACGGTGACTTCTATGCCTTAACGCTAAAAGACATCAAACAAACAGACTGCATCTTACAACAATTAGATGCGCAAATACTATACGATGAAGTACTACATCCTATATTAGGATTAGATGACTTGAGAAATGATGCTCGTATAGACTATGTTCCTGGTAATGAATCTATCGTTACAATCAAAGAACTAGTAGATGATGGTGAATACGAAGTAGGATTTATGCTTTATCCTACAAATGTAAGTGAGATCAAACAAGTGGCAGATAACGACCTTATCATGCCTCCAAAAAGCACATATATAGAGCCTAAGTTTATGAATGGTCTCTTTATATACGAAATTTAAAAAAAGATAAAAATTATGTCTATTACAGAGAATTTAAAACACGTTAAGAACACATTACCTGCTCATGTTACCCTTGTTGCTGTTTCTAAAACGAAACCCAATGAGGATATTGTAGAAGCTTATGAGGCAGGACAACGTGTATTCGGTGAGAATAAGATTCAGGAAATGACTGATAAATATGAAGCTCTTCCTAAAGATATTAAGTGGCACATGATTGGACATGTACAGCGCAATAAAGTGAAGTATATGGCACCCTTTGTCTCTCTGATTCACGGAGTGGATAGCTTTAGACTCTTAGAAGAGATAAATAAACAAGCGAAACGAAATAACCGTGTTATAGAATGTTTATTACAGATGTTCATCGCAGAAGAAGATACAAAGTTCGGCTTAGATGAGGCAGAATTACTAGAAATTCTTTCAAGTGAGGAATTTGCTGGACTTAAGAATATTAAAGTAGTTGGACTTATGGGTATGGCTACTTTTACCGATAATCAAACGCAAGTAAAGAAAGAATTTACACAACTAAGTAATATATTTGCAATGTGTAAAGAGAAATACGGCACGAAGGATAACCTTGACCTAAACATTGTCTCTATGGGGATGAGTAACGATTATCCACTAGCGATAGAATGTGGAAGTACGATGGTTAGAATAGGTAGTAATATCTTCGGTAGTCGTAATTATTAATTTATTAAAAAGACAAGTTGTACGCAGTTTTAGATATAGAAACAACTGGTGGGCAGTTTAATGAAGAAGGAATCACCGAAATTGCTATATATCGATTTGATGGTAATCAGATCGTAGATCAGTTTATTAGTTTAGTTAATCCAGAGATGGAAATACAACCTTTCGTAGTGAAACTTACGGGAATCAATAATGCTATGCTACGGCTAGCTCCGAAGTTCTACGAGATAGCTAAGCGCATCATAGAAATAACGGACAACTGCGTCATCGTAGCTCATAATGCTGAATTTGATTATCGAGTACTGCGCAACGAGTTTAAAAGACTAGGTTATGAATACAGTCGCAATACACTGTGTACAGTAGAATTATCACAGAAGTTACTTCCTGATATGCCTTCTTATAGCTTAGGTAAACTAGTGCGATCACTTGGTATTCCTATCGCAGATAGACATCGCGCTAATGGAGATGCTATGGCCACAGAAAAGCTATTCGAATTACTTCTATCAAAAGATAAAGAAAAGACTATCTTAACCTCTATGATTAAGTCAGATATCAAGACTGGGATTAATCCTAAGTTTATGGATATCGTAGACACTTTGCCTTCTACTGTAGGTATTTATTATATCTTGGACAAAGAAGGTAATATTATCTTCATCGGTAAGAGTAAGAATATTAGAAAGAAAGTCTTACAGCACTTTACGAGTAATTCGACTATATTCAAGAAAATACAACAAGAAACCTATACTGTCACTTTCGAAAAAACAGGTACTGAACTCATCGCGCTTCTAAAAGAGGCTGAAGAGATCAATACAAATAAACCAAAGTACAACAAGGTCAGTAAGAAAAGTGTATTCCCCTACTCTATTTATTTAAAGACTAATCTAGAGGAATACTTATACCTATCTATCGAAAAGACAGATGGTAGAAAGAGAAATCTAATGGCGTTTACATCGCCTAATGAAGCTAGAAAATTCTTACATAAGATATTCCAAGGTCAACAAGAGTTACCTTATGTAGAGTTTATATATGAGAAAAAATCAACTAAAATAACAGCTGATAACTTCTTTATCAACTTTACCTCGACAAGAGAAGAGTTCAATGCTAATATACTTGAACTATTTAAGCCTTATGATATAGACAAAGACCATGTTCTAATCTTAGACAAAGGCCGTAAAGTAGATGAGAAAAGTGCTGTCGCTTTAGAAAAAGGGAAGCTAAACGGATATTGCTTCTATAACTTAAACCACCAAATCAACGCCCCAGAACGAATAGCAGCCAATTTAACGCCAATTTTGTTTAATAGAAACAACAGAAATATCATTCTTAATTATCTAAATAAGAAGATCGGTTACAAATTAATTCACTACTAAAAACAGTTTTTGTGAGACGCAGATTAAAAAACAAATGGGATATCCTACAGCAGAAGATTTACATCATTATTTATGGTTCAAATACTTTTGCAGGTAAATTATTTGATATTGCACTACTAGCGGTTATTCTGATGAGTGTACTTCTAGTGATGCTTGAATCGATAGAGAGCTATGATATGAAGCACCACACAGGTCTAGTAGTCTGTGAGTGGATTATCACTGTGTTTTTTACCATAGAGTATATCCTTAGGATTCTTTGTAATAAAAAACCGCTTAAGTACATCTTTAGTTTTTATGGAATAGTAGATCTTATCTCTATCCTACCGATGTATTTATCGTTCTTTATTCCTGGTTCTAGAGCACTTACTGTTGTAAGAGCACTGCGTTTACTACGTTTATTTGGTATCTTAAACCTTGTTCCATACATTGGACAACAGTCACACTTAAAGCTAGCTCTTAAGTCTAGTAGAACGAAAATTATTGTATTCGTATACTTTGTGCTTGTGATGTCGATCTTATTAGGTGCGCTAATGTATGTAATCGAGAGTAAAGAAAGTGGCTTTACGAGTATACCTAGAAGTATCTATTGGTGTATCGTAACGCTTACTACAGTGGGATATGGAGATATCGCTCCACAGACCCCACTAGGTCAAATGATAGCATCTTTTATCATGATTATGGGTTACGGTATTATCGCCGTTCCTACAGGTATCGTGACAGCAGAGTTCTCTAATATTAAACGCAACAGATTAGATGCGAAGAGAAGAAGAAACTGCTCTACATGTACTACTACAATCTATGATGATGATGCAAATTACTGCTATAATTGCGGTCAAAAATTAGGAGATGTCTACGAAAAATAACAATTATCTTATTGTTGTCATTGGGCCTACAGCGATTGGAAAAACAGCTTTAGGAATCAAACTTGCACAACATTTTAATACCAATATAATATCATGTGATAGCCGCCAATTCTATAAGGAAATGGCAATAGGCACAGCTGTACCTTCTAAGGAAGAACTAGCTGCTGCTCCACATCACTTTATTCAGAATATCAGCATTCACGATACTTACTCTGTAGGAGATTTCGAAAGAGAGGCATTGGCTAAACTAGATGAGCTCTTTACAGATAATCCTGTACAGGTTATGGTAGGTGGATCAGGACTCTTTGTCAATGCGATCCTCAACGGGCTTGATGACTTCCCTGATGTAGAACCAAGTGTCAGAGAACAATTAAATCAAGACTTAGCAGAAAAAGGCCTTCCTTATTTGCAAAATATGCTAAAGGAATTGGATCCTATTCACTATGAAAAAGTAGCGATAGACAATCCTCAAAGAGTAACTCGAGCATTAGAGATCTGTATCGGTACTGGTAAACCCTACTCTAGTTTCTTAAATATAAAACAACACGCTCGCAACTTCACTCCTATCGTGATAGGTCTAGAAGCTGATAGAGAGAAGATGTATGAGCGCATTAATAAACGTGTGGATATCATGCTAGATAATGGCCTTCTAAAGGAAGCTCAAGATTTATATCCGTATCGCGATAACAATGCGTTACAAACCGTTGGCTATCGAGAATTATTTGCGTACTTTGACAACGAATTCACATTAGAGTTTGCTATTGAGGAAATCAAAAAGAATACACGCCGCTTTGCTAAGCGTCAGATTACTTGGTTTAAACGTACTCCTGATGTTATGTGGTTTGACTACCTTACGAATGCTGATAAGATTACTCAGGCTATAGAGAATGTTATAGCTGAATAAGAGACAGAAAACTGGAAACAGGGAACGGGGAACTGAAAACAGAGAACGAGGAACTGGAAACAGAGAACGGGGAACTGGAGACAGAGAACGGGGAACTGAAAATAGAGAACTGGAAACAGGAAACAGAGAACTGGAAACAGGAAACAGAGAACGAGGAACTGGAAACAGAGAACGGGGAACTGAAAACAGAGAACAGGGAACTGAAAACAGAGAACGAGGAACGGGGAACTGGAAATAGAGAACTGGAAACAGGAAACAGAGAACGGGGAACTGAAAACAGAGAACGGGGAACTGAAAACAGGGAACGGGGAACGGGAAACAGAGAACGGGGAACGGGAAACAGAGAACGGGGAACTGAAAACAGAGAACAACGATTTCACAAATTCACAGTTTCACAAATTTACAGTTTCACAAAAAAACAACAGCACAAAAAACAAAAAAACCATGCCTATATCACCCAACTTTACATCTATATTTACACAGAGCTTTGATATTGATTACTTTGATTGCGATATCAATGCTCAGTTAAAAACAGTAGATTTATGTAAGATGATACAGATGGCTTCTTCTAATCATGCAGTCTTAGGAGGGATAAGCTTTTGGGATTTGCAAGAAGCAAACCAATCATGGGTAGTCTATAAATTTAGAGTAGAAATAGACAAAATGCCTAAGTGGCAAGACCGCATTGAGGTATCTACTTGGATAGAGACATTAGATGGTATTCGTTCTGTGCGTAACTTTGAGGTACACTGTAACGGAGAGCTTGTCGCAAGTGCTAGCTCGATGTGGGTGATTATGAATACAGTAAGACGTCGTCCTGAGATGATGGCTATCCCTCACGACCACTTTACTAAACACAAGGACAAGAAAAGTATCCAAAGTGAGTTCACTACTTTTCAGAAGAAACCTGAGACAACGCATTTAATCACAGATAAGGTAAGATACTCTGATCTAGACATGGTTAATCATGTGACTAATATCAAATACTTAGAATGGGTTATTAATGCCTTAAAAGCATCTGAAACAGCCCCTAATGACATCTCAGTAGTTGATATGCACTTTAATAAAGAACTTCGTTTTAATCAAGAGTATTCTATAGAGCAATGTGTTGCTAATAACAACCACTTTGTGATCAAATCTAATGAAGGAGACCTCAACTTCCAATGTGTAATAGAATAGTTAAAAGGGAACAGGGAGTCGCTTCGCTTGGGAACAGGGAACAGACTTATTATCATAAATAACAAAGGCTAATACATCTCGATGTATTAGCCTTTGTTTTATTATTTAGTTCTTAATAATATTATCGCAAAATCAGTTCAGAGAATTTAGATGCTCCTGTTCTAAGAATATCAGCAGTTACTTCTTCTAGTTGATTTGAATTAATCAATCGATATAGTTCATTTTCTTGGTTACTTAATGTATCATATAATTCTAGATACTTCTCATCAATACCTTTATACTGATCTATAACTAGATAATGCTTATTCTGTTCAGGATATTCTACTAATTGCTTAGAAAAATCATTTAATCTAAAGTTTAAGCTTTCTAATTCAGATATATCTTTCTGAATAGTATCTATTGTTCTATTCGAATTAATATCAATACACTTTACACTATAAATAGATCCATTTCCTCCTATCCCATTTAATTTATAATCAAAAAACAAGGAAGGAATTACCTTCTTTTCAATCTTATAATCAATATCTATGATGTCTTCTAGAGGTTCTCTAAAGTGACTATTAATACGATTATAAAACACCTCATCTTTTTTGTTACTCTTAGTACTTGTCCTCAAGTCACCTATATATTTCTCATAGAATTTACTAAAGAAAGCTGCATCTATATTCATATTTAATTCAACTGGTTTGTCAAATTGAATTATTCCGTTATTATAAACTGCTAAACGATCTAAGTACTTCTTTAAAATATTAGTATTCTCTTCAATAAATAAATCTTCCTTAGCATTTAGTTCCAAAACTTCACTAATCTTCTTTATATTGAAATTTAATAGTTTACTCTTATTGTCATAGAATCTAGTAATAAAACTAATCTTTGATTCAGAAAACTTATAAAACACATTATTGGTTGAAGAAACCGCTATTAGTCCAATAACAATATTCTCCCTAGACAAGGAGTTATTAAAGTATCTAATTAAACTGTAATACGATTTCATTTTAATAGTTTGTTTAATATGTTGGAAATTCTAGTATTTCGTTCTTGATTACTAAGTATCTCTATTATTTTAAGCTTACCTGCCTTACTCAGTCCTACTTTTGACGGAAGGCTATCTAACACCTCTGGCAAGACCACTAGTGTTGTGTTAATTTTTTCAATAATTCTACTATTGAATTTTGAAAGTACTTCATTCTCAGCAAAATTACAAATCTTTTTGGTGAATTTTGAAGCAATTAACATATTTACAAGACTGACATCCATTACATTAATTTTCAACCCTTTATAGTTAGTTTGATTACCAAAAAGTTGTGTATGATCAATAGCAACAAAGTCTATTTTTCCTTGATCCTCAACTAATAAAAGGTTCGGGTTATTGATTCTACGATCTCTATTAGCTAACCAGACATCACAAAAGGCTATATCCAAAAATTTATAAGGATCTAAGTATTGATTAAAATCATTCTTATTAGATAGAACTAAGTTGTGGTAATCTAATTCTGTCTGACTATTAATCTCTTTAGAACCTATAACAAACAGCTCTTCGATATCAAACTGACTATATTTAGATATCATATTATTGGTGATCAAATATTCTTGAAGTAACCTATTCTCAATTTTTATTATCTTTATTTCTGGTACTTTTATACCCCAAATCTTATAAACCTGATTCCCTATCAATTCATTAATAATATCTTCTAATGGAGGATGAATCTTAAAAATAGTTTTTGCATAATAGATATCAGCATCAGTGCCTAATATTTTAATAGGAATACTATTCGTTTCTAATATCTCGAGAATCTGTATAGCGCCAATTACCTCCATATCCATTCAGTATTTATTTCGTTTTATTAGCCTTATTTATAACACTTAATACACCGCTTATATGTAAATTTAACCTATAAAACAGATACTTACCAAAAAAAATAGATGTATATATTATATTTTTTAAAGAATGCCTCTTTACAATCAACTATTTATACAATATAAACACATTCTTAAAACACTTTTAAATTACAACTAGGCAAAATAAACTACCTTTACCCCCTAATTAATCTACAATGTCTACACACAAGGTAATTAAAGCCAAACAATTTGATCAAGATGTACCTATTGAATTCTTTATGCTAGAAGACAATAGTCATCTATTCAACTTTGATTACCACTATCAATGTAACTTCTATCAGATCTACTGGTTTACCCAAACCAAGGAGACAACACAGAAAGTTGACTTTGAGTCCTACCCTATCTCTGATGATCAGATATGGGTCATCTATCCTGGGCAAATGCACAATATTAATCCCGATGGGGTAAAGGGATATTTTATTTCTGTCAATAAGGATTTCTTTAACCGCATTCTCGCCAAAGAATTTAACGAGCACAAGTTTAGATTTAATCCTCCCTTATGGTTTGAATTATCAGAAGATAAAAAAGATGTCTTTAAAGCGATCATGTTTTTATTCCAACAAGAATGGGATACACAGAAACGAACTTATATACTAGAGAAATACCTCAATATCTATATTTCCCATATTCAAGGCTTAAAAGAGCTCTCACAAGACAATCCACTTATAGATACTAGAGTACTAAAATTATTAGAGCTGGTGGAAGAAAACTATACTGTACACCACCCTACTGCTTTCTATGCTGATAAAATAGCGTTATCCGTAAAGCGAATGAATGAACTGGTAGTAAAGGCTACTGACTACACACTTAATCAACATATTCACAACAGAATACTTCTAGAAGCAAAGAGACTAATAGGATATTCTGACTTGAATATCCAAGAGATTTCAGCCGAATTAGGTTTTAGTGAGGCCAACTATTTCAATCGCTTCTTTAAAAAAAGTACAGGTTTAGCTCCATTAGCTTTTAGAGAAAATGTGAAAAAAGTCCAATAAGAGTACTTGTTTTGCCAAGGTCTAAGTGAATCAACAGGTTTACTTTTGCCCCATCAAAATATCAATATGAATAAGTTAACAAAAGCTCAGTTTATAGTCGTGATTATTTTATCATTACTATCTGCTATCGAACCTTTTAGTATAGATCTGTATTTACCTGGTTTTTTAAAAATCTCACAGACCTTTAATACAGATCTAAAAAATGTACAGTTATCCCTTTCTTTCTTTTTAGGAGGATTTGCTGCAGGACAGCTATTTTGGGGAATTATCTCTGATCGCTATGGTCGTAAACTTCCGACTATTGCCTCTTTAATTATCTTTATCCTTGCATCAGTAGCTTGTATCTATGCAGAAACCATAGAACAGTTCTGGGCAGCTCGATTCTTTCAAGCTTTTGCAGGATGTGCAGGAGTAGTTATCGCTCGTGCTGTAGTAAACGAGTACTACTCTGCTGACCAGAGTATGAATGTATTCTCTCTACTAGCTATCATAGCAGGAGTAGCACCTATCGTAGGTCCTATCGCTGGTAACTTTCTGATCAGTCACTTTGTATGGCAATCTACTTTCGTTACCTTAGTGATATTAGGTATCATCTGTCTATTAGCTGTTATCATTTTCTTGCCAGAAACGCGCATTGTCACTGAAAAAAAAGATGTTAACCTTATGGCAGACTTTAAAGAAATAGTACGAAATAAAGTTTTTGTCAAATATACATTGATTGGAAGTTTAACCTATAGTATTTTAATGATCTACCTAGCTAATGCTCCTTACCTTATCATGGAATATGGAGGAATGTCTTCAGATATGTTTAGTGGTATATTTGCTTTTAATGCCATCGGTTTAATCCTTGGTGCATGGCTAGCAAACTCTGTATTCTCTCGCTGGTGGACGGTAGAACAAGTCGTAAAATACACCGTGTATTTCGGTATTGCTTGGACAGTAGTCTTCTTAGTTATGTGTGTGTTAAAAGAACCTATTGAAGCCTTATTAATTCCGTTGTTCTTCATTGTACTAACCCTAGGAGTACTATTCCCTACAACTACTAAATTAGCCTTAGCACCATTCACTACTAATAGTGGATCTGCGTCAGCTCTACTAGGTACTTTACAACTATTATTTACCTTTATCATATCAGCCGTGACTAACTTAATCCCTGCTGACATCATGACCTTGACGGCTTATTCTTTACTTGCATGTCATCTGCTATATCTAGGATGTTATCTGATTAAAGAGAAACAAGCTGAATAATATAATTTTAATACAAAAAGCCTTGTGACTGTAAGTTACAAGGCTTTTTGTATTAAAACAATAATTATACTAATTACCTTTTTGATAATTCACTGGATTAATTCTAACCTGCTTAAGATTATCTGGCAGCTCTACAAAATATCCTGATCGATAAGGGTTGTAATCTTGAGAGAAGAAGTCTGTTGATATAACTTGAGCACCACTAGAAAAAGCAGCTTTGGCACGAGTATAATCATTGACTTTCGCTTCATAGGTATCTATATCTGATCTAGTTCTCACAAGATAGCCTTTAGTGACGTATTCTTTTATATCCTCTTGGCGTACAATAGCATTATCTAAGAGTAAAAACACACCATAAGTATCCGTTGGTTTAGACTGTACAAACATTATTCTACCTTCTAAATTTGGACGATTGTGTACATAAGCAGACTCACCTTGATTTACCCCTCCTGTAGAAGGTAATAACATAAACAACAGTTTCCCTTTAGACTGAGATACTAGTGGCCAGTTATGATTAGCCACAGCCTCTTTAAGCGTTTTATAATTTCCTCTTAAATCATCAGGTGTAATCAACTTCTCTCTACCTATAATATCAACAATCTCTTGATCTAATAGGTCAAATGCATATTCATCATATTTCAATACTTCTGTTGGATTCTTAAACAAAGGCCAATTAGAATCTTTTGCTTCAATCATGATAAATAAAGGGATGTGATCTACATGCTGATCAGACCATTTCTTGATACTTTGTAATGCTAATTTTAACGTTGGATATTTAGACCTAAAATCTACATCTGCCATATGCAAAACTTTAAATCCAGGCTTATTTAAATCTGTTGTGTTATGCTTTGCTAGCTGATTCACTCCTACTGATTCTAAATATTCATAGCCTGCTGGATTTGTATATCTATTGCCTGTTGAATCATAATACACATCCAGTTCCAAACTTCTCAATCCACTGTCTAACTGAACCTCAAAGCTTGGGTGCTCATAAAACAAACTCTCCTTAAAACTAATTTCATTAGGATGATACTCTTTAAAAAAGTCTAACTGCTCTTTACTCATTCCCTCTAATAACTTCCCTTTTGACTGATCTACAATTTTAGATACATAATCAAGGAGATTAGGGTCTACTGGTTCTGCATAGCTATTATGTGTCCCTAGAACTTGAATTTGATTAATTCGTAAATCACCAGGTAATTTTATTTCTTGTTTTGTGTTTATTTGTCCATACATCACTATAGGTAATAGCATACCTAACAGAATACTACTTAACTTTATATTTCTATTCATCTTCTTTTATATTTGAAATCCACAATGGTTCTGACGGCCATTGTTTATTAGGTTCATCACTCGTTTTGAATATAATTTTTGATGCCTCCAAAAATTCTTTATAAGTAATATAGTTCCTCTGATAATCCTTATTATTATACGCTACCTCCTGTATATAAGAACTCCCTTCTTTGTTAGAAACAATCAAATTATTTCGTATAATAACCTTTTCAAAAACAGGAGCATTGAGATAAAAAGTATCCGACCCCACATTAGCAGCGCTGAATCCTAAACTCCTTAAAACAAACCATGCTGACATTGTCCCTAAATCATCATCCATAGTTCGTAAAAAAGCTTGAGGCGCATTCTTATAAATCCTTCCGATATAAGGATCAATTCCTTTACTGTTATCATTAAAGTAGAACTGAATACTCTCTCCTAGTAGTAAATCATGGATCAATTTCTGACTCTTATGAGCACTTCTAGTAGCATTATACAAACTAGAAGCTTGAAGATCTGGCTGATTGGCGTGATTATAATAATGACCTTCAAAAAAAGTATCTAATTGGTCTTCAAATTCTTTTTCAGAACCTATAAGACTAATTAAGCCTTTTATATCATAAGGTACTAACCATCTATATTGCCAGATAGTTCCTTGATATAATCCTCTTGCTTGCATTTTATCCACATCGTGAATCTGAATATCCTTAAAGTCCTTTAGCCAATATTTCTTATACTCTTTTGCTTTTTCTAAATAATAGTTTGCAGATACAGTATCTTGAACACTTTTAAATATTTCACTCAGTGCCCAATAATCGTAAGATGATTCTAATGCCTTATCAGGAGAAGAAAAATCAAGTTGCTCAGCTTCCTTAACAAGGTACTCCTTAATGGAATCTATAGGTAACTGATATCCTTTATTCACTGCATCAGCCAAAACAACTAAAGCGTGCTCTGTCCTCACTGTAGGGCCAGGTTCATTGAGTGTAGAGAAGTCTTTTTTACCGTATGGATACATATTAGCAATAGAGTGAACTACATCTTTATACACTTCAGGATATAATATAGAATACATAGGAATAACTTCTCTATAATTATCCCATAGCGCCCAACCATGATATACATTAAAATCAGCTTTTTTCACCTCACCACTAATGGTTCTATAAGTCCCATCTGCCTCAGATATTAGATAAGGCGCCTGAAGAGTCCTGTAAAGCAAAGAATAAAAAAGCTTTACCCTCTCATCATCCTTATCACTAACCTCAGCAACAGATAATAATTCATTCCATCGCTCTGTAACTAGAGTTCTTGTTAAATCAAAACTTTGCCCCTTTGCTATTCTTCTCTTTGCATAGTGTTCTGAAACAGATGAAAAACCAATCTGTAATTCGACTTTAGGAGAAGGGAAATCAACGATAAATTGATATTCTCCCACCTTTCTTAAGATGGCTCCATTTCCCAAATCTATATTAAAATAAAAGTGATATATCCCAGCAGAACAAGTTGTTTTAGAACTGATCTTTCCCTGAATAGTCTGATTAGACACTTCATATTCAGCACTGACAAAAGCACCTCCGGTAGCACTTGACAAATCAACTAATAGTTGCCCTTTATTAGGGAAGGAATATCGATGCGCTCCATAATTATGTCCTACAGTAAAGTCAGCCTTAATATTATTTGTAAATTCCACCTTATAGTAACCAGGTGTTCCCTCCTCTTTCTCTTTGATCAACTCCGTTCCAATATTACTTCCTATAATTGGTTTGATCAGAATATTACCTCCACTTCCCTTACATCCCACTCCCTGAAGTCTAGTATGAGTTACACCTTTAAATTGTTTTGCTCTATTATCGTATCCTGTATGATTATAAGGATATGTCTCTGGAGAAATACATAGCATACTAAATGGAAAAGAAGCTCCAGGAGACAACTGTCCGTAATCCCCTGAAGTTCCTAAAAAAACATTCACTTTATCACTTAATTTATTTTTTTGTCCATAACCACATTGAGTTGCTATAAACAATAAAATAAGAAACTTCCTCATCTTATGGATCTAACGGCTCTAAAGGATTTATTTGTAGTAGTAATTCAGATGGGTAAAAGTCTAATAACTCCCCTTTTTTCTGCTTAACTATTTTCCCTGGTAAATAACCTAATTCACGCATAAAACGTTCTAAAAACTTCTTATCTGCTATTGACTTTGTATGTAACTCATAAGAGACAATCATACTTTTTTGTTTAATATCAAAACCATATTCAATCATTAAACGAGTAGCATTTCTAAGATTAGTAGTCGTATGTCTAGCATAAGGTTCTACAATAATTACCTCTTCCGGAATATTATATAACCCTATTAATTCTTTTTTCATTTCTATAGCTTCACAAGTCTCTGTACGATTTGGGTGTACGTGTCCACCTGAAACAATAATAAAAGGCGCCTTACCTTGTCTATACTGTTCTACTGCTAATTTTAGATTCAATTTTCCTAACGCCCCCAAAGGATCTCTATAATTCTCTGGTCCATCTCCTAGGACGATTAATGCATTGTATTCATACTTTTTAAAATCAATGCGTTTAGCATATTCTATAGCGCTCTTATTATACAATGCCGCTAGAGGCTCATATCTAATACCTTCATCCCTGTGGTTCATATACATCAAATACAGTCCATAATCCAACATTGGTTCAAAGAAGCTAGCCTTAGAATAATCTGATTCATTTGCTAAATGTTTTGCCCAAAATAAAATAGCTCTTTTAAAATAACGTGAATTCTTATCATAAGATACTGAATCAATATTTGGATAAAATGGCTTCTCTCCTAATCCATACACTTTTAAGGTATGATTTAATCCACTAAAGTTTAACTTCACTACATTAGAGATAAAATCTTTCTGACTCATCTCATTGTAATTAATGTATTTTTTAGACTGCTTTAATTCTTCAAAGAAAGTTTCTACTTTCTTCTCTTTATTATTTAAAGCAACTAACTCATCAGAGATACTTTTTATCTGATCGTCTGTAAAAATATAAGAATGAACCAATTCTTCACTCTTAGGGAAAGTTTCACTATTTACTAACTTGTTGATTAGATCTAGTCTATTATGTTTTATTTCTGTAAAAGTCTTATTATCATTGAGCAACTTAACAAGACTAGGTTGTTTAGAAAGCTGATCTAAAAAATAAAAATTACTATTTCTTAACAATGTTACACTTTTATTCTCACCACTTTGTCCGAAAGAAAAAGTACATACAGCGAGTAAGAAACCTACTACTATTTTTTTCATTTGTTTTATATTACTTAATATTAATAATTAGGATTTTGTTCGACTTTAGAAGTAGCCCCATCTACATATCTTTGTGGAATAGGAAAATATTCATTCTTTCCTTTAGTAAAATGAGCATTTGTCAAAAATGAACGTTTATGCTTCTCTGCTTCTAGATACTCTTGATTAATAACCTTATCTGCTATCCCCCAACGCACTAAATTAAAGAATCGTTCTCCTTCCATCGCCAACTCTAATCTACTCTCTAATTGTACAGCCTCTCTAGCCTTATTTACATTACTCCAGCTATCATTATATAAGCCTATTTTATAATTAGCAGCGTATGACTTACCATCTAAAGCCATCACATACTTTGACTCTTTTGCTCTTTTTCTAATCGCATTTACGATACTTCGAGCTTCTTCTAATTTACCTAACTCTACAGCTGCTTCTGCCTTCCATAACATTACTTCTGCATAACGAATAATATAATAGTTCAACGCAGAAACATAAGGCCAAGTCGCGCCATAATAAGATGATTTAGCAGAAACTATACGTTTCTTTGGTGCATATACTCCATAAGTAGCTACATCCCTTGCCCAAGATGCATCATACGTCACTCCTAAATCTTTATATGTTATACCTGGTCTACCTATGGTATAATCTAATCTTGGATCTACGAAATCTTGACTGTTTACATCTACATTATCTTTTACAGGTAATCCGTTAGCATCTGTCTTAAAAGCATTAACTAAATTTTGAGAAGGTCTATGAAAACCATACTGAGGATAAAAAGGGCCTCCTGGAGCTGTAAGACGATCTCCTATACTTCCATTATAGTTATTAGGATCACCATCATTAATAGAATGTTGTACTGCAAATATTACTTCTGAGCTATTGTCATTTTCTGGTAAAAACACATCTTCAAAATTAGACAGAAGCTTATATTGACTAGACATCACCTCTTCTGAGATTGTATAAGCCTCTTGCCATTTCTTTTGATATATCATTGTCTTCATCAAATAGGCTTTAGCAGCAATGCTAGTAGGCCTTCCTATCTGTGCTTGCTTAGAAGGTAATACTTTTGATGCATTATCAAAATCTGTTACTATTTTCTGCCATAACTCCTCAGAAGTAAACTCTACATTAGATCTATTATAATCCTCTACGTTAACAATTGTTTCATCTATATAGGGAATTCTATTGTAAATCTTCTTTAATTCAAAGTAGTAATGTCCTCTAAGAAAGAATAATTCTCCCTGTCTCTGCTTCTTTAGTTCTGGATCAAATGCTACTGATTGATTTAATAATCGTAGAGCGTCATTTACCCTTTTAATACCTTCATATAATGCACTCCACTTTCTTTCTATATCTATTACAGTAGGATCTGTCTGGTATAACTCCATCCTGTGGATTTGCCCTTGATCACCAGTACCTCCACCTCCTTTATATGCATCATCCGAAGTCACATCTCCAAAACTCCAATTAGACGCTGGAGAATTCATTGCATTTGAAGCATTATCCATCTGTCCATTCAGCATCTTATAAGCCCCTATAATTACTCTTTCTACATTCTTAGGATCTGTCATCTTGTCTGGTGATACTTCTCCATAAGTAGTTTCATCTAAAAAGTCTTTAGAACATGAACTCATTACTCCTGCCATAATAGTTGTGGCAAATAGTATCTTATATGTTTTATTTGAAATATATCTTTTCATTACTTATATTTTAATAATTAATACTTAATCCCATAGAGAAAGTACGTGCAGGAGGGTAAAGCCCACGATCAATACCTATATCTAAATTTTTATTACTCTTAGAATAACTTTGTAGTCCCACTTCTGGAGTTAATCCACTATAGTTAGTAATCGTAAATACATTTGTTGCTTGTAGATAAACTCTCATTTTTAGTTGTTTATGAAGTTTTTCTCCAAAAGAGTAACCTAGTTGTAAATTATTTAACTTGAAATATGAGCCATCCTCCACATAATAAGATGAAGGGCGTATATTGTTATTAGTATCATCTAAGGATAATCTTGGTATAGAAGCATTCGGATTGTCAGGTGTCCATGCCCCTAATACATCAGAAGACTTATTATAAGCTGATTGATTAAAGAAATGAGAGTTATATTTTGTTAAGTTATAAATCTTATTGCCAAAACTTCCATTAAAAAACATACTTAAATCAAACCCCTTATATTTTAAATCTACATTAAAGCCGAGAATAAAATCAGGGTGAGGAGAACCTATAAATGTTCTATCATTGTCATCTATCACACCATCATTATTTACATCTCTAAAGATTAAATCACCTGGTTTTGCATTAGGTTGTAATTTATACTTATCGATCTCCTGTTGACTTTTAAATATCCCATCATTAACATAACCAAAGAATGAGCCTATTGGTTGGCCTATAGCAGATCTAGAGATTTCTTGTCCAAAGTTTACACTGTGTAAAGACGAAGAAGGAATACCTAGATAATTAACAGAGTTTAATGCTGTCAATTCATTTTTATAAGTTGTAAAATTGAAATTAATATTATAGTGAAGATCCTTAATATTATCTTGATAAGATAGATTTAATTCTAAACCTCTATTGGTCATCTCTCCATCATTTACCCACTGTCCATCACTAGTACCACCATAGGTCAAAGGCAGCGATTTATAGACCAAAATATCTTTTGTTTTCTTGTTATAGATATCTGCTGTTACATTCAGTTTATCGTTAAAAAAACCTAAATCAACTCCTAAAGAGCTCTGTGTAGTAGTCTCCCATTTTAGCTCTGGGTTAGGTACTCTAGATTGAATCAGACCTGTCTCAACAGATGACTGTCCTCCATTAATATCATAATTTGAATTATAGCTATTACTAGAATAACTTTTTATAGTTGAGTAAGAGGGTACCTGTTGGTTTCCTGTAACTCCCCAGCCACCACGAAGTAAAAATGAAGTAAACGTATCTCCTAAATCAAAAAAGTCTTCTCTATCTATCCTCCAACCAAGTGACACAGCAGGAAAAGTATCCCATTTGTGATTAGCTAATCGTGAAGTTCCATCTCTACGCATTGTAGCAGATACAATATACTTCCCATCATAATTATAATGAACTTTACCAAAGAAGGAATTTAATGACCACCCATTAGCATTACCTCTATTTAGTTGATTGGCTGTACCATAATCTAAAAACCAATAATTAGGATCTTCATACATAAAGTTCTGTCTTGAAGCAGAAAAACCTTCATAGTAATACTCGACAGCTTCTTGTCCTAATAATACATCAAAATTATGATTGCCTAATTGTTTCTTATAACTCAGTGTATTAGTAAAAGTAAACTGATAATTAAACGAATTTCTAGTAGATAGTGAATTAACTGGATTAATAACTAGTATTTCATTAAACTTTGGTGAAAAGTTCCTTCCATTTATATTTACATAATCTAGCCCTATAGACGACCTAAAAGTAAAATCATTTAACTTTAACTCTCCGAATAAATTACCTAATAATCTCAGCTCCTTTGTTTTATTATTTTTATTTCGATCTAAACGCCCTCTAGGATTTTGAATATCATTTAATGGATTACCCGAAAACTCTCCTAACTCATTATAAACAGGCACTATAGAAGGATACATAAATGCATTATATACTATTGACCCTAATGCTGCATTAGTACCGATACCAACATTTTCTGTATATGAGGCATTAAGATTCTCCCCTATTGTCAAGATCCCATCAAAGAATCTATAATCTGAATTAAAACGTCCTGAAAATCTTTTAAAATAAGTGTCTTTTATGATTCCTTGTTGATCAAAGTACCCTAACGAAAAAAGTTGACTAGAGTGCTCCCCTCCTTTTGCTAATGATATATTGTGAGACTGAATCGTAGCAGGATTAAATATTTCTTTAACCCAATCTACATTACCACTTTTGATAGTTTTATCTTTATTTAAATAAAGCGGAATAGTTGCTTTGGTAGGGTCATTTCCATAAATATCATGTTTAGGAGCAACACCATCATTTTTATAAGCTTGCCATAACATATCACCGTACTGCTGAGCATCTAGCATCTTAGGTAGGTTAAAAGCACTTTGAACACCTGTAAAACTACTTACATCTATAGATATTTTTTCATTTCTCCCTCCTGACTTTGTTGTAATTAAAATCACTCCATTAGCCGCTCTAGAACCATAGATAGAAGATGAAGCAGCATCTTTTAATACTTGCATTGAAGCTATATCATTACTATTAATCGAATTCAACCCATTAGCTACAGGTACTCCATCTACGATTACTAATGGCTCATTATTATTAATAGTGCTGAACCCCCTTATTCGAATAGAGTTCCCTCCACCTGGACTATTATCACTCATGACTTGTACCCCTGAAGCTCTACCTTGTAACATCTCGGCTACATCCGCCTTAGGAACATCCTTAATACCATCTACATTAATAGTCGAAATAGCAGCTGTAATATTTCGCTTGCTCTCTGTTGTATAACCAGTGATTACAATTTCTTCTAAACTACGAGCATCTTCTTCTAGGACTATAGAAGTATATTCAGGATTGTCTACCTTAATTTCTTTAGTATCATATCCTATATACTCTATTACTAATATGATCGGTTTATTCTGGACTACTTCTAACATAAAACTACCATCTAGATCAGTAGCTACAGCCTCTGTAGATTCTTTTATTTTTACAGTCGCTCCAGGAAGTGCTAGTCCATGAATGTCTTTAACTACCCCTTTGACAACAGTCTTATTATTTTGCTGACCTGTATTAACCTTATCTCCTTTAGAAATAACATATTGTGATTTAAAAGTGATGAATTTATCTGATATCTTATATGTAGATCCTGTTCTTAAGGCAATATCCTCTAACAACTTCTCTAGTTCACGTTCTTTACTAGTAAATCTAAGAGGAATAGAGGTATCTAATGTAGAGGGAGAATAGACTACTTTATAAGCTGTTTGTAGTTCTATTTTTTCAAATAAACTCTTCACTGTTTCAGAAGAATTACTTACATAGACATGTACATTTGTCTTATCAGAAACTGTCTGATTAGTAGCATAAACGCCTGTACTCAATAAAGAAAGACAAAAAAGATATGTCTCTACTCTTAACCGGCAATAGTAATTTAATCTCATTTCTTGGTGTTATTAATAATTATAGTTTTATTTTCGTATTTATAATCAAAATCATACATATAACTGACACTCTGAACGATATCTGCTAGAGTAGAGTTTCTAAAGTCTGCTTGAATAAATTCTTTTGTTGAAATAATATCTTCCAGGAAGTGTATCTGGATATCAAACTCTTTTTCTATTATTTGTTTCCACTGTGTAAGGGTGATATTATTCATCATGAGATAAGATGAAGTGGAGGAAATACAAGAAAACGCATCTAGCGTGTTTTTATATAATCTATGATCTTTTAGCAAAACCTTTTGCTCAGCAGTTAAAATAACATAGTTTTCAATATCTAACGAATTACTAACTTTTACTCGCCCTGTAGAGACTTCTACTATATTTGGTTTCACCCAAAAAGAAGTTCCTAAAACTTGTGTCTCAAAATTATCTGACGAAATAATAAAAGGTTTTGAGGCATCTTTAGCAACTTTAAAATAAGCCTCACCTAGTAATTTAATCTCTCTGTTTGATTGATTAAACTCATTTGACACGATTAATGTAGAGTTACTACTTAGCGTTACAGCAGTACCATCTGGTAGAATAATATGTTTAGCTAACTCATTAGAAGTAGAATATGTTAATTCTTGATTATTAACAGAAATATTCTTTTGATAAATTGTTAAACCTACCACTAATAAGAGTGAAAAACCTATTGATAATAATCTATAATTCTTTCTTCGCTTTCTTTCTCTAGTTTTATACTTTATACTATTATATATAGAGCTTCTCAGTTTACTATTCTCTTGGATTGTCTTTAATTCTATTAATGGTCTTTTCTGTAAATTATCAGAAAAGTCTTCCACAACTTTTTTTTCTGTAGAGTTAGCTGTACCTAGTAAATATTTATTTAAAAAATGTTTAAACTTATTTTGCATAATTTAAGATTGTCTTACATAAGTAAGAGTCCTCTATTATTATAACTCCCTATGCAAAAACAAACGCTTAACTTATTCTTAATATGAGTAACACTTAGATAACATTGCTTTTCAACTCAGAACAAAGTATAAACTGATAAACGAAAACAATTATAAAAAACACACCTAAATAAATACCCCCTACATACTCTAGTATAGTTTTAGAACTAAGAGAAAAGCTATGAAGCAAAATAACTTTGCTATATTTAATTAGTACTAATTCTGGGTTACCCAATCAAATAACCTATCACAATAATATAATCTACCAAATAAGGTAAAGAACTCTTAATACTTTTTAAAGCTTTACTAATTTGATTATCTACAGTACTTTCTGATATCCCAAGTTTTAATGCGATTTCTTTATAACTCAATTTATTACTATATCGAAGAACAAATATTTGATAACACTTCTCTGGTAGTACTTCTTGAGCCTTACTATATATCATATTAACTAATTGTTCCTTGAACATTATTTCTTCTTCTCTACTTAATATTTCATTATCTACTAATACATTATATACCTCTTCTAACTGAACAGTATTAAAATTAGTTGTACTAATAGCTTTTAAACTTTTATTACGAACAGATTGTATTAAATAAGCTTTAGAATTATCGATTATCAAATTGCTGTAATTATTCCATATATTCACAAAAACATCTTGAACTATATCAGCTGATAGATCCTTATCTCTCGTAATATTACAAGATAGATAATACAATATATCCCAATACTTATAGTAGTTAATATCAACCCATTGATCTCTTGATAGTGCCATCTTATGTCTGATTAATCGATGCTAAAGTATAGCTTGCACAACTAATAAGAATTAAATAATCATTAACAAAAAATTATATTATATAGATACTAAATTGAAAACTTCCCCCTACCTCTATAACTCCGTATCCCTAAAATATTTCTAATCAGATCGCTTCTTTCAGCGAGTATTCTACTTACATATAAAGAGCCTATACTCCCTATTTTTTCCCTACCTTGCACCTATAAAACCATCCTTATGCTTCAAGGAAATATAGAGACAGCCAATTCTTCATTTATACATGTACAGATATACGATCAACAAAACATCTTTGATCATGCCAACTTTGGGCATCCCTATAGACCCACTCGTTCTTCCTTTCTATTTGTTAAAAAAGGAAGACTAAGAATAAGAGAACAGATTAATGAATTCGAAATCATAGAGAACTCTATCTTCCTTATTGATGTCAAATACGTATACGAAATCTTAGAGATAAGCCCAGATGCAGAACTGAGACTACTTAGCTATGATCGAAATTTCTTAGAAACTGCTTCTTTTAAGCTTCACCGATTAAAAGTATATAGAGATTTAAAAACACAGTTACAACGCAATTTCCACATTAGCAAACAAGAACTAGAGATCTTCTGGACCAATGTAGAGTCACTGGGTTATTACCTGGAGCACTTCAAGGAGATTGAGTATGGTCAATACATTATAGAAAATTATTTTAATATCATCCTCTACCACCTAGTAAGCGTAGCCACGCCTAGAAGTGAAGATTCTATTAATCAGATGACCTCACAGCAAAAGATCACGTATAAATTCGTGATGCTAGTCTCTGATTATTACCTAGAGACTAAGTCTGTTCAGTTCTACGCAGATAAACTACAACTCTCTATTAGACACCTAAGTACAGTCGTTAAAGAAACTTCTGGAAAAACACCTTTAGAAATCATTAATGAGTTTATATTTAACGAAGCTAAAGCACAGTTATCCACTACTACTTTGCCTATCAAACAATTAGCTACTAAACTTCAATTTAGTGATCAGTATGCTTTCGCTCACTTCTTTAAAAAACATCAAGGTACCAGCCCAACTCAGTATAGAAAGATGTTTAAGTTATAGAATAATACTTTTAAACATCTTTTTTGATATTCTCAATCATTTTATACCATGTACTACTGAGCTAACTTTGTCGGCATAAAGTACAAATAAAATGAAAAGAAATATTCACAAATACTTTTGTGGATTAGGCTTACTACTACTCTCATATACTTCAATATATAGCCAAGTAAGCGACCAAACACTTAGTATAGAACAAGCGGTGAACTTAGCGATGGAAAATCATCAACAACTTAAAGTCTCTGCATTAAACAAAAACATTAGCGAACAACAAACTCAATTACTTAAACAACAGCGCTTACCTAATCTTGCATTCACTGCCAATGCTTCTTATATAGGAGATGCCCTTATATTAGACCGAGATTTCAGTAAAGTCATGACTAAAGACATGCCTCACTTTGGCAATAGCTATGCAGTACAGGCATCTGAACTGCTATTTAAAGGGGGAGCGATTAATAAGAATATAGAACTCGCTAAGATAGGCGAACAGCTTGCCTCTCTAGACCTTGTACAAGATCAACAAAGCATTAAGTTCTTAGTTATTTCTAACTACCTAGATGTATATAAGCTTATTCATCAAGAGCAAGTTTATCAAAACAATAAAAGATTAGCCCAAATCCGCCTTGAGAATGTCAATAGATATTATAAAGAAGGGATGATGACACGTAATGAAGTAATCAGAGGTGAATTAGTCCTTCAGAATATGGACCAAGCCCTGTTAAGTGTAGATAATACTCTATCGATTCTAAACTATAATTTGGCGATTGCACTAGGACTGCCGACCTCAAGTAAAATAACGCCTAATGAAGCTCTTGTACACAGACCACTAGAAGGGAATTATAACTATTATCTAGATCTAGCCTATGCGCAACATCCGATGATACAAAGAGTAGAAAAAGGAGTCGAAGCGGCACAAAAAAAGATAGAGATTGCCAATACAGATAAGTATCCTACTCTAGCTGCAGTAGGTGGGTATAATATGACTAGACCTATCACCACAACTAATCCTGTGATGGATATGTATTCTAACGCTTGGCAAGTAGGGGTATCACTAACTTATAATATTGACAATTTATATAAAACACCCAAAAAGGTCAAACTAGAGAAACTTCAAAAAGACAAAGCTGAAGAAACATTCACCCTTGTACAACAACAATTAGAAATGGGAGTCAATGCGGCTTATACCAAATACGATGAGGCTATACAAAACGCTAATCTATTAAAGAAAAGTCAACAACTCGCACAGGAGAACTATAAGATAATAGAGGCTAAATACCTAAACCAATTGGCTATACAAGCAGAGATGACAGATGCAACTAATGCAAAATTAGAAGCCGAACTTCAGTACGCCAATGCAGAAATAAACGTATTATACCAATACTACAATTTATTAAAGTCAACAGGGACACTGTAACGCCCTGCGGGCAATTAAGAATTAGTGCCTACGCTGGTAAGGAATCAGGAAACGGAAAAAAAGGGAATAGAAAAACGATTTCACACCTTCGCGATTTCACAAAAAAACAAAATAAGCAATGGAAAATAAAGAAAATACAACTACTGAACAACCAGTTCAAGCTCCAGTAGAGCAAGTTGTAGAGGATAAAGCTAAAAAAGAAAAAAAGAAGAAAACAAAGATACTCTTAGTCAACACCCTAACATTTGCGGTAATAGGAATCGCTTTCTTCTGGTTATTGACTAAATACTTTCACATCAACGATAGAGATTACACAGAATCAGCACAGGTAGAAGAGTTCATTAACCCTATCAATACCCGTGTATCTGCTTATATTAAAGAGATCAAATTCATCGAACATCAGCAAGTCAAAAAAGGAGATACACTAGTTATCCTTGACAATAGAGAAATCTTAACGCAAGTAGAACAAGCTGAAGCAGCTTATTTAAGCGCATTAGCTGCTAAGAAAGTAACTAACTCCTCTATTCATACAGCATCAAATAATATCGGGGTATTTAGCTCTAATATTGAAGGGGCAAAAGCAAGATTGTGGAACGCAGAACAAAACAACAAAAGATA
Source organism: Myroides odoratimimus (assembly GCF_001485415.1). Classification (GTDB taxonomy): domain Bacteria; phylum Bacteroidota; class Bacteroidia; order Flavobacteriales; family Flavobacteriaceae; genus Flavobacterium; species Flavobacterium odoratimimum. The sequence continues at coordinate 50,428 of NZ_BCMQ01000004.1, read as the reverse complement.
CGAGAATTTATTACAAGCTGAGGCTGTTACCCAACAACAATATGATCAAGTAAAAACGGAGTACCAAGCTGCTAAATCTGCTTATGAAAGTTTAATAAAACAACAAAACACAACCAAACTTTCAGTATCAGAGATAGAAACACGTCTTGCCCTGAATGAAGCAGATATCAAACGTACAAAAGCAATGTTAGATATGGCTAAACTAAACCTGTCATACACAGTGATTACAGCTCCTTATGATGGGGTGATGGGACGAAGACTAATCAGTGAAGGACAACTACTCTCGCCTAGCCAGCAAATTACTACTATCGTAAAAGATAATGAGAAATGGGTAACAGCCAACTTTTTAGAATCTCAAATGAACAATATCCAAATAGGTAGTATTATCGACATGACAGCTGATGCTGTAAAAGGAATACGCTTTCAAGGAAAAGTAACGGCTATCTCTGCTGCTACAGGTTCTAGATATTCTAGTATGCCTACGGATAACTCTACGGGGAACTTCGTCAAGGTACAACAGCGTATCCCAGTGCGTATCGAATTTACAGATACGAATGATATAGAAAACATCGCTAACCTTAAAGCGGGGATGAATATGAATATACAACTGGCTAATTAAGAGTTAACGGTGGACAGTTGACAGTTAACAGTCTTTACTCAACTTTAATAGTGAAATTGTCTTTCAAACAACATCACAAAAAAAACGATTTCACGATTTCACAAAAAACAAACATGTATAACAAAGGATTATTTCACTCTTGGGTACCAAAACCAGTCATGCTATTACTCATTGTAATCATAGCAGCTGTGTTCTGTAGTATTAGTGGAATATATACCACTAATATCACCAATATCGTGGGTAGTACAGGCTCGATGACAGAGTACTACCTATGGGCTAACTATGCCTATGCCATAGGTCTAGGTACGGTCATGCCTCTTATTGTTAGAATCAAAGCGCGATTCAGAACAAAAGAACTTCTTGTAACCTCACTCACCATGTGTGGTTTATTATATTTGGTACAATCCACTACACATCAACCCTATATTATTATAGCCTGTTCTTATCTAATAGGAGTATTTAAAATGATGGGAATGATGGAGGTAGTATTACCCCTTATGATGCTTTTAAGCGTAGGTGGTAACAGAGGAATATTCTACAGTATCTACTACTCTGCCCTACTAGTTATCACCCAATTATCAGGTTACTTTGTAGCGAAAGTAAGTTTTATATTCAGCTGGCAGATTAGCTATATGAACCTAGCTATTATGTGCTTTGGAGCTGCATTGATTTGTATTGTATTTCAGCACAATCAACGCTTTATGCGCAAGGTCCCTTTTATTTACATTGACTGGATTAGCATCCTTTTATTCAATGTAACCTTCATGACCTTAGCCTATATCCTAGCCTTTGGTAAACAACAAGCTTGGTTTGACTCAGAGATCATAAGATATGCCTTATTATTATTTGGTATCCTCTTATTTATTTTTGTCATTCGCCAGCAGTTAATTAGAAGACCATTCCTGCCCTTAAATGCCTTTAAGAAGAACAATGTAAGACACGGAACGATTATGTTATTGTGTTTAGGGATGTACCTTGCCACCGCTACGATACAGAATATATTTGCCGTAGGTATATTAGGATATAATCCCATGACCAATGCCTCTCTAAATCTCTTATTAATTCCGGGGCTTATTACTGCGGCAGTTGTCTGTTATTATTGGTATAAAAACGAAATCCCTATACGCATGCTAGTCTTCTCAGGATTCTCAGCATTTCTTATGTACAGTGTGATGATGTACCTTGCTATGGCAACAGAATTCAGCTATTCGATGTGGTATCTACCCATGTTCTTTAAAGGATATGGAATGGGAGTCATCTTTGTTACCACTTGGTATTACACCTTAGATAAATTAGACTTGGCTAGTATGTTAGGACTAATCGGGTTTGCTATTCTATGGCGTACATTTATCGCTGTAGGGATCTTTAGTGCATTATACAGCTGGACACAATACCAGTTCCAAATCCAAAGTCTAAACAACTTAGCCGTATACCTAGACGATGCCATGTTATTAAGGTCAGGGTCTGGTATTAATCTATCCCTTGTCCAACTAAACGGGGTACTCGCTGCCACCAAGACAGTATATGGGTATATTAATATCGCGAGTATAGGTGTATTATTATATGTATTATTCCACCACTACGGTAGAATACGCACACTGAAAACTCGTGTGTATATCAATAAACTAGGTAATCTTATGATGAGCAAAAAAGATAAAGAGAGTATCGAAAACCAGCTCCCTAACAATATATAGATTTGTACTTTTGAATCTCTAGTACACTGCTTCTTTTAAAGAACAAAGAACTAGAGGTTCTTTTAATTTAAACCAAGGGGCAAACAATTTCTAACTCCTAATTTTTAATTCTTTCTATGAACTACACCTTCTTGATTAAAGAAATCTTTCAAATGACGATTTCCATAACAGGGAGCAATATTGTCCTCTGCCATCGCTGTCAAGAAGAATTCATAAGGTCCATAGGTCTTAGAAGAGGTAAATAGACGCAATAGCTTAATGATACATACTCGTATACAATCAGGAATATAGGTGATTTTTTCTTCCCTACCCCATGCATTTAAAGCTAGTAAGGCCAATTCTCTATGACTTACTATATCAGGACCTCCTACGCTACACTCTCTCTCGGTACCTTCCATTTTGTCAATGCATACCTTAGCCAGATCACGTCCATCAATAGGGTTGAGCTTCTTATCCCCTTTACCAAATAAGTAAACTCTACCCGACTTAGCCATCTCTAAGAAATCGCGCATATCTGAAAAAAAACCATTAGGCCGAATTACTCTATAGTCTAGACCTGATTCTTTAAGTTTATCCACAAAACCTTCTTTTGCCTCAAATATCTTTAAATGACGTAGTTTATCTCCATTGATAGCAGATACGTATAAAAAGCGCTCTACATCAGTGATACACGCCTCGTGTAATAGATTTAAATTTCCTTGATAATCGACATCCATATATGTCATTCCCTCTTTCTGACGGGTGATTCCTAGGGTAGAAAACACATAGTCTATTGTATGTGTAACTCCTTTTATGCTTTGAGGTATTGTTATTTCTCCAATAAATACCTCATCAGCTAGGACGACTTTATCGCGTTGTGAAGAGTTGCGGATTAAAGCTCTTACCCAATATCCTCTTGCTTTTAGTTCCTTCACTAATTCACCGCCTAAATATCCTGTTGCTCCTGCTACTAAAACTCTTTTGGTCATCTTACTTTGCTGTTTTTATTTCTCTACACAAAGTTGCATAACTAAACCCAAAAAAGCTCTTGACTATCGTCAAGAAAAGAAATTACTTTAACCCCAGATTAAGCATTAGCCAAATACTTCAAAACATTTTGCCTTCATATCTGTTTCATTAACTCTAAAAAACATACTACAGTATACTTATATCACTAATTCAAACCTATTTTGTATAATTACTTTTCGTTTATATCTCTATCACTTAATCTGGGTTAAAACTCTAGCTTTGATTCTACTCAACGTCTCTGGTGATACCCCTAAAAAGGTAGCGATATACTGCTGGGGTACACGTAAGAAAAGTTCTCCCTGATGAGCTAAGAGTTCTTTATAACGCTCTTCGGCAGATTGGGTAACAAAAGAGCGAATAATACGCTGTGCTGTTAATAATTCATTCTCTACTGCAATACGAGCGATAATCTCAAATACAGGAGCTAACTTCAATAGAGATTCTATATTATCTCTAGTTAATACACATAACTCTGTGTCTTCTAATACTTGATAATTCTCACTAGCCTCTACTTTATAGGTAAAACTCTCGCCAGCACAGATAAACTGTCCTTCGGTGTAGAAGAACCCCGTCTTATCTATTTCATCAACCTTATAATACAGCCTAACACAACCTTTAGTCACAAAATAGATTTCGTTAGATACATTTCCTTCTTGAAATAAGATCTCTTGCTTAGCATAACTTCTATAAACAATATGGGATATCAGATATTCCTGTTCTTGAAAAGTAAGTGGTGTATAGGTCTTGATATAATCTATAAGTTTGTTTTGCATCTCTATATACTTCTAAAATACAAGCAAGGTACAGAACCTAATTTTATTTTTAGAGCAATAAATCACTTATCTACTCCATTAAGGATAATTTATTATCCCTTTTTCTTAAACAGAAAAGCTATCCTAATCTTTACGGTAGCTTTTACTAATATCGACGACTTGATTAAGACTGCGCCTCTATAAGTTGAAAAGAAAAAAATTAAAGTGCAAGAACTACGTTTTACTCACTGGCTAAAAAGAATAAAGCAAATATATTTTCTCTTAGTACACGACAAAATTATTAATTAGTTGATTTTAAGATAAATAAAGGACGGGATAATTTGTAAAAAAGACTGACATTCAGTATATTAAAGGTTTAATTCTGACATAATGCCTTTAAAAACGAACAACAGCCTAGAGTACAAAAATACAGAACTTCTAACAACTTTAAAAGCTAATTTTAAAGGGAAACTGGGGTTAGCTAGGATCCGACTTATTTGTTTGTTTATCATCTCTCTATGCAAAGTAAAGTCTGTGAATTTTTCTAAAGTATCAACTGGATTTGACAATTGTGCCGAAACTAGTAGTAACTATAGAGGTATTTTAGCGCTTTATATCTTCAGTTGATTTGAAATTGGAATGGGTTTCAAGACTTATTTTTGCACTTATACCTAATGAAGAATCTTATGTTCTTGTGATGGATCGCACCAATTGGAAGTTTGGCAAACAAGACATAAACATCTTAATGCTAGGTATTAGTTATAAGAATATGTGTTTTCCAATACTATTTAAAATGTTAGATAAGCGTGGTAACTCAAATACAAATGAGCGAAAAGAACTTATCAATACTTTTATTGATTGGTTTGGTAAAGATTGTATTAATTGTGTATTAGCAGATAGAGAGTTTGTTGGAGAGGATTGGATTAGCTATCTAAATGATAAGCAAATGAATATAGTTACACATTAAACGATGATATATTCTAAAAACAAATTCAGATATACCTACACTGTTCTAATAATACTTCTCAATTTGTTCTAAAACTCTTTATTTATACCTAAAATAAATAAGACCATTTTTACTCTATATTCACCAATTTTCACCCCTTATAGTAACGATTCGATCCTATTTTATCTATACTTAGAATTTGAGCTTCTAAAAAAAGATGTTTTTGTCCTTTTATTTCTCACTTTGTGATTCGAATCATAAATTATGATGCGAAAACCATATAATTTTGGTCACATAACATTTAAAAATTAATTGTAATGATTTCAAAATCCTTTTCATTATTCCTATTAGCTACTAGTTGTATTACAATAGTATCTTGTAATAATAAATCAACAAATAATACAGAAGAAAATATTATAACTAATGAAAGAAAGATAGAAACAACTGAAGAACAATCAACAAAGACAACTGCTTCAAATGATAGTAATTTACCAGCTTCAGAACGTGTTGAATTAAACAATAAAGGTGTTGGTCCAATCAAAGAAGTAAAATTAGGTGATATAGATCAAGCCATGGCAAGTAAAGGACAGGAAATCTACAAAAATATGTGTACTGCTTGCCACAAACTTGATAAGAAATTTATTGGTCCTGCACCAAAAGGAATTCTTGAAAGACGCTCTCCTGAATGGGTCATGAATATGATTCTTAAACCAGAAGAGATGTTAGAGAAGGATCCTTTAGCAAAAGACCTTTTAAAAGAATTTAACGGAGCTCCAATGGCAAATCAGAACCTGTCAGAAGAAGATGCACGAGCGGTTCTTGAATACTTCAGAACACTTTAGAAATATATAAAAAGTATCAATTATGAAAAAAAACCTTAATATATTATTAACGAGTTGTTTTCTTTCTTTATTTTTAATTGGTTGTAGCAATTCAAAACAAAGTAACAAGGGAGCAATATCTTCTAATGCTGCTGAAAAAGTATATGTAGCACCCGGCGAATATGATGAATACTATGGTTTCTTTTCTGGTGGTTTTAGTGGACAATTATCTGTCTATGGCCTACCATCAGGAAGGCTTTTTAAAGTAATTCCTGTATTCTCACAAGATCCGGAAAAAGGATATGGATATAGTGAAGAGACTAAACCAATGTTAATGACTTCTCATGGCTTCGTACCTTGGGATGACTCTCACCATCCTGATATCTCTCAAACAAATGGAGAGCTTGACGGAAGATGGATATTTATCAATGGTAATAATACTCCGCGTATTGCTAGAATTGACTTAGAAGATTTCAGTACAGCAGAAATTATAGAAATTCCGAATAGTGCTGGTAACCACAGTTCTTCTTTTGTAACAGAAAACACAGAATACGTAGTAGCAGGTACTAGATTCTCTGTACCTATTCCACAAAGAGATATGCCTATTAAAGATTATAAAGGTAACTTTAAAGGGTCATTATCTTTTATCAAAGTTGATCAAGATTCAGGAGATATGGACTTAGCCTTCCAAATTCAAATGCCTGGTTTTAACTATGATTTAGCACACCCTGGTAGAGGTAAATCTCATGGATGGTTCTTCTTTACTACTTATAATACAGAAGAAGCGCATAGCTTACTAGAGGTCAATTCATCACAAAATGACAAAGACTTTATAGCTGCTGTAAACTGGAAAAAAGCAGAAGAATATATCAAAGCAGGGAAAGGTAAAAAAATGCCTGCAAAATATGCTCATAACAAGTTTGACAATAATACTCACACTGCTACAAGTACAATGAAAGAAGAAGTTCTTGTCTTAGATGCTAGTGAGCTTCCTGGATTAGTTTACCTACTTCCTACTCCTAAATCACCTCACGGTTGTGACGTTGATCCTTCAGGAGAATACATTATCGGAAATGGAAAATTATCTGCTAACCTAACCGTTCACTCTTTTACTAAAATGTTAGATGCAATCGAAAAGAAAAAGTTTGATGGTGAAGCTTATGGATTGCCTATTCTAAAATTTGACGATGTACTTGCAGGAGTAGTAGAACAACCTGGATTAGGACCTCTTCACACTGAATTTGATGGAAAAGGAAATGCTTATACTACTTTCTTTATTTCTTCAGAAGTAGTTAAATGGAAATTAGGAACTTGGGAGATTATTGATAGAAAACCTACTTATTACTCAGTAGGTCACTTAATGATCCCTGGTGGTAACTCTAGAAAACCTGATGGCAAATACATGGTAGCAATGAATAAGATAACTAAGGATAGATATTTACCTGTAGGACCTGATCTTAACCACTCAGCTCAATTGTATGATATCTCAGGGGATAAAATGGAGTTAATCCTCGATTTCCCAACTATTGGAGAACCACACTACGCTGCTGCTATTAAAGCAGATAAAATTAAAAACAAATCTAGACAAATCTACAAACTGGATGAAAATAAACACCCTGCAGTAGCTAAGTCACCTAAAGACACTAAAGTTATTAGAAAAGGGAATGAAGTACATGTATACATGACTATGATTAGAAGTCACTTTACTCCTGATAATATTGAAGGTGTTAAAGTTGGAGATAAAGTATTCTTCCATATTACAAACCTAGAACAAGATTTTGACGTTCCTCACGGTTTTGCAATGTTAGGAGCTAATACAACTGAGTTACTTATAACTCCTGGTAAAACAGAAACTATTGTATGGGAACCAAAACAAGTCGGAGTCTGGCCGTTCTACTGTACAGATTTCTGCTCTGCATTACACCAAGAAATGCAAGGTTATGTTAGAGTATCACCTGCCGATTCTAAAATTGAATTGTCATGGTCGTTAGATGATGAATAAGTAGCCATCCTCTAAATTATACGTATTATTTTATTTAATTCTTTAAAGGACAAAGCTTATAAGCTTTGTCCTTTATTAAAAAATGTAAAATGAGAAATTCATCCATATTAATGATAATAGGTTCATCTTTACTATTATCGTTATTCTACTTCCCCTTGTGGAATATAGAACTAGGAGCCCCTCAATATCCCATCCCTTTAGGTATGGACATATATATAGATGGGATTAAAGGTGTTCAAGAATTTGATCTTCAAAACATAGATGGTCTTAATCACTATATTGGAATGAAAACAATTCCTAAACCTGAACAAATGTGGGAATTCACAGTCTTTCCTATTGTAATCGCTTCAATGGCTGTCTTAGGTATTGCTATTGGTATAGCTGGATTATTTAATAAAGTAAAACCCAGTTTATTCTTAGGTTGGTTGATTTTAATGGCTGTATTAGGAATAGCAGGCATGTATGACTTCAATCTTTGGTTAATAGAATATGGAAGTGATTTAGATCCACATGCCATTATGAAAATGGTAGATTCAGCTGGTAATCCACTTACCTATGAACCTCCCCTATTTGGTCATCGAAAAATCTTAAACTTTGATGCATATTCTTATCCTCATACAGGGGCATATTTAATGGCATTCGGTATGTTATTAACTTTTATTGCTTACTTAATAGGCCGAAAAATAAAAAACAATTAATATGAAAACTTATTACTTAATTGGTATTATACTTCTTTTTTGTTCATGTACAGCTAAAATCTCTCCTATCGAATATGGAGTAGACAATTGTGATTTCTGTAAAATGGGGATAGTAGATAACAAGCATGCCTCACAGGTAGTCACAGATAAAGGAAAGAACTATAAGTTTGACGCAATTGAATGCATGATTTCTTATACAGCGGAAAACGAACAAAATCAAGGACCTTATTTACATATACTTGTTTCTGATCTTACAAATCCAGGTACTTTAATCCCTGCTAAAGAAGCTACTTTTATTATTTCTAAGAACATCCCAAGCCCAATGGGGGCATTCTTATCTGCGACCAAGACAAATCAAGAAGCACAAAAACTTATAGAACAAAACTCTGGCAAAATATACACCTATACAGATATTGTTAAACAAATAAAAAGACATTAAAAATCGTCACCTATTCAAACAAAATCTCACATACTTATGAATCTAATATTTAAAAATTTTCTGTTTTTATTGTTACTTACACAAGGGTTTTGTGGGGTTGCTAAGACTATCACTGTCAGTAGAAATTCAACTATTACATCCATTAAGAAAGCTATTGAACTTGCCGAAGACAACGATGTAATAAATGTTGAGTCAGACACATATAAGGAAACAGATATTTTAATAAATAAACCTCTAACCATAAAAGGAAACAACGCAACTATAGATGGTGATAACAAAGGAGAAATTTTTATAGTAAAGGCTAATGATGTGACAATACAAGACTTCAAAATCATTAATGTGGGTACTAGCTATATTAAAGATTATGCCGCAATTAGAGTACGAGAAAGTCAAAACTTTGTAATTAAAAATAACATCATTGAAGACTTATTCTTTGGTATTTACTTAGAAAAATCTAAAAATGGAAAAGTCTTAAATAACAAGATCTATGGAAAAGCTAAGAGCGAGTTTAATTCTGGAAATGGCATACAACTCTGGTATAGCAACTATATAGAAATAAAGAATAATTATGTAGAGAAAGTTAGGGACGGTATCTATCTAGAATTCTCAAGTTACTGTACAATAGATAATAACATTAGTAAACAAAATGTTAGATATGGACTCCACTTTATGTTTTCTAATAATGATACAGTCTCTAACTGCTCTTTTACAAAGAATGGTGCTGGCGTTGCTATTATGTTTTCTAAATTTATGAAGATGTATCATAATACCTTTAGTGATAATTGGGGATCTGCTGCATACGGAGTACTGTTAAAAGAAGTTAATGATACGAGTATTTCTTACAATCTATTTAAAAATAATACAACAGCAATAAATATTGAAGGATCTAATAGAGTGGAATATCTTCACAATGACTTTGTCAACAACGGATGGGCTATCAATTCTAAGGGAGCTAATTATCAAAATAAAGTCAACAACAACAACTTCCTAAATAACTCTTTTGATTTACTATATCAAGGTCAATTGAATCAGAATAGTTTTGAAGGAAACTACTGGAGTAACTATTCAGGTTATGATCTTGATAAAGATGGTATAGGCGATGTCCCGTATAGACCTATTCGACTATTTTCTTATGTGGTAAATAAAACACCTGAATCTATAATCTTTTTACGCAGTCTATTTGTGGATATTATTGATTTCTCTGAAAAAGTAGCACCTGTATTCACACCTGACAATCTAATTGATTCTAAACCTTTTATAAAACAAATTAAACATGATAGCAATAAATGATTTACATAAAAAATTTGGAGAAATACAAGTTTTAAAAGGTATTGACTTAAGCATAGAAGAAGGAGTCATAGCAATCTTGGGTCCTAATGGAAGTGGTAAAACAACTCTGAATAAATGCATACTGGGTATGGTGTTCCCTGATAAAGGGACAATATGTATCAATGACCAAGAAATATCAAAAAATTGGAACTATAGAAAAGATATTGACTACTTACCTCAGATAGCAAACTTTCCGAATAATATCACGGTATTAGAGTTAATCAAAATGATTAAAGATCTTAGAAATGAAAAATCTATTGACGAAAGCTATTACATTGATATTTTTAAGCTTTCTCCTTTCTTAAACAAAAAACTAAACAAACTCTCTGGTGGTACAAAACAAAAGGTAAACCTCCTACTTACATTCTTATTTGACAATCCTATACTAATACTTGATGAACCTACTACAGGTTTAGACCCAGCTGCATTAATTATCTTAAAAGAACTTATAATTAGAGAGAAGAAAAAAGGTAAAATAATACTTGTTACTTCACATATTATGAGCTTTGTAGAGGAGGTCTCTGATAAAATTGTTTTTATACTTGAAGGAAAGATTTACTTTAATGGTACTATTCAAGAACTCAAAAATTTAACTAAACAAGATAATTTTGAACATGCCATTGCTAATATTTTAACTGACAATTAATTATGCTTAAAATTCTTAAATATAGTTTCTACGATCTGATCAGAAGTAGATGGAGTTATATCTACTTACTATTCTATCTAGCATTAGGATTTGTTCTACTATTCCTAAATAATGACATAGGGAAAGCAATTATTACACTTATGAATATAATTATTGTGCTAGTCCCTCTGATAAGTACAATATTTGGAATTATGTACTATTATGATTCTAAGGAATTCACTGAGTTATTACTAGCATTACCCATTAAAAGATCATCTATTTTTATAGGCCAATATCTAGGAGTTGCTTTATCCTTATCTATGAGTTTACTTATTGGATTAGGTATTCCATTTATATGTTACGGATTATTCGCCTCAGATATCATTACTCATTTTATCCTACTGCTCACTACAGGTACCTTTCTGACATTTATCTTTAGTGCTTTAGCCTATAATATTGGATTAAAAAATGAGAATAAGATAAAAGGTTTTGGATTCTCTATTTTATTATGGCTTTTTTTAGCTGTTATATACGATGGTATATTTTTGAGTATATTAATGATCTTCGGAGATTACCCTTTAGAAAATATATCACTAATAGGTACTATTCTAAATCCTATAGATTTATCTCGTATTTTAATCATATTAAAACTTGATATATCAGCACTTCTAGGGTATACCGGTGCAGTTTTCAAGAAATTCTTTGGAGACAATTTGGGTAGTACTATATCGTTTTTTATTCTTTTATTATGGGCAGCTATTCCAGTTTTTTCTATTTATTTAACTTCTAAAAAGAAAAACTTTTAGTGTTATTTTTTTTATTTTTGAGTATGTTGGATCAACAGAGCCTATGGCTCTGTTGATCTTTTTTTAGATAAATAATTTACCTCTCTCTATACGAAGCAAGTGCTTTTTCTCAAGTTCTTTAATTGCTCGGATAACAGTTTCAACTCTTAATCCTGTCATATCAGCTATTTGTTGGCGTGTTAACTCTATACGTAATTCACCTTTTCCTCTTTGTCTATTTTTTACAAATCCAAGTAATGTTAATACCCTTTTTTCTGAATTATTACATGATATCTTAGGTGCCATAATAGACTTATAATACAACCTATAACATAAAAATTGCAATAACTCATAACAACATTCCTTCTCTTTCTTTAATAATCTAAAGAAATCTTCTTTTGCAATTAAAATTATACTACTATGAGTCAGAGCAATTGCACTAGTTGGGTAATTAATTCCTATAAACAAAGGCGGTTCACCAAAACTTTCTCCATCTGAAAATATTCCCTGAATAAATTCTTTACCTTCATCGTTTAAATTACTCATCTTTACTTTGCCCTCTACTATTTGGTGATAATACTTTGCTTCTTCACCTTGAACAACAATAACATCTGACTTATTAAATTCCCTAATAAATCCATTGTAACGTAGTAAAATTTCAGCATCAATCATAAAAATAAGTTTTAATATTATATGTTCTAAATTTACAACATATTCTCCCTAAAACATATTAATAATACGAATAAACTCTTCAAAATATCAATAAATACATATAAATCATATCAAAAAAATATTTCTACAATAAAACAAATTTATCCGATTTTATTCTCAATTATAACTTATAATATTATAAATACAATAACCTTTGTTATTACTAAAATTTAGTTAGTTTTTGAACTCTACCCTTTATTTTAATCGTATAGTTAAAAAAGCTAAACTTAATATTATTGGAATTTTAATTCACTCTATTTTTTAGAAGATTAGAGAATAGAAACTTATTTAATAGATTTTGACTAAGTACAAATACCACAAAAAGGATTTGACATTAGAATAAACCAAAAAGAACTACTTTAACTAAAAAACTTAATAACCTATTGGGGTAAAATTTTAGAAATTTCATTTAATGAAGAACTAATATCATTACATATTTGATCTAACAACAAATCACTTTTTCTATCTTTAAAAGGTTCAGCTATTTCAGCAACCACAGCATCTAAACTAATAAACGTATATGATATAAAAAAAACAAAAAAAGGCATAAACCAAGACATTGAGCCTAATAAGCCAAAAGGTAAGAGAAAGCAGAAAATATAAATAGTCCTATGCAATAATACAAAATATACGAAGGGAATTTTTGTATCTACAATACGTTCACATGCACCTAACACTTTTGATAATTCTTCAATATTATGATTCATTCTAGCACGTATAATAAAATCAATTCGCCCATTAATAAACTGTTCATTTGTCCAATTTGTTAATTCATTCAAAAGATAAGCTGACTTAAATTCTTTTTGACGCAAATTATTATATATATCTTCTGCGATCAACGGAGTTAAATCATTCCAATTATTCTTATTTTTTAACTCTATATTAAGTGTATAACAAAAAGCAACAATGATATTAACTCCATTTCTTTTATCTTGAATTGTAAAATTAGAATCTTCCTTTATTAAATTAAGAATTTGAAAAGTTAAAGATCTACTATGTGACATTAAATTAGCTAATTGTTTATTACCTTCTTTAAAACGATCATATGCAGCATTATTACAAAAACCTAAGAAAATAGCTAAAGATATACCTACAAAAGAAAAAATTTCAACATTCAATGGCAATACTACTTTAGGAAAAAAATATCCCATAAAATATACTAACCACGACAAACTAAAAATAATTAAAAGTATTGGAATCGTTTTTCTTAAAACCAAATCTTTTTTATCACATAATATCATAATTTTTTTTCTTTTTGATCCATAATAAATATATTGTACTAATCTAAATTTCACGATATAACTAACCTTCCCTATTATAAACTCTCTCAACTTTAATAAAGAACTTATAAAGAGAATAAACATAAAAATTAGCTCATTAAAACTAATAAAGTTACTACGTATTTTTCTTATTTTTGTAACCAAAACTACATACTTATGTAGTTGATATATTAACAAATTATAAATTACAACACTATATCAATCAATATTATACAATGTATAAAAGAAAAAAAATAACGAATCACAACCTTTTCAAATTAATCTTAGTTTCCGGTTTTATCAGTATATGTAGTTTAGTTTTAGTTTTTATGACTCAAAAATTAACAGAACATGTAGAGGAATTCCTTTTTGAGACTATATCAAACACACAAAAAGCATTATTTATAATATTCCCTTCGATAGGTATAACTTCAATTTACTTCTTACGTAAACTACTTTTCAAAGGTCGTAAAAATAAAGGAATTACAGAAATATATAAAACACTTGATCAACGAAAAAATCACTTACCTATATTTAAGATTCCCTCGCATTTAATCAATGGTTTTTTAACCGTATCTACTGGAGGTTCAACTGGTATAGAAGTATCATCAGTAGTAGCAACAGCTACAGTTGGCAACGTAATACACAACAGACACTTTTCTGCAAATATCTATAAAAAAGAACTAATTTGCTCAGGAGTAACTGCGGCAGTAGCTCTATTATTTGCAAGTCCATTAGCTGGATTTTTGTTTGCAATAGAAGTAATTGCACGAAAAAAAAGTAAAACCTTATTTTTAAGTTGCGGAACATCTGCAATATTATCTTGGATATTTTTACTATTATTTAATTATAAACCTTTAATCCCATTACACATAGAAAAGTGGAATGTTTATGCAATTCCATTATTTTTATTGTTAAGTTTAATAGCTGCACTTTTATCTATTTATTTTACATTACTTGTTACACGAATTAAAAAAATATTTGGTAATATTAATAATAATTTTGTACGAGTAAATCTTGGTGCTATTTCTGTTGGTTTATTTATTTTTATACTTCCAACATTATATGGAGATAGTTATCACGGATTAAAGAGTATATTAAATAACCTTGATTCAATACCAATATATACCTTAGCTATCTTAATATTAATAAAACCTTTGGCTGCATCCTTAACACTAGGAGCTGGTGGAGATGGTGGAGTATTTGCACCAAGTATAGTTGCTGGCGCATTTTTAGGTCTTTTGTTTGCTCAAATTTGTAACACCTACTTTGATTTACAGTTAATTTTATTAAATTTTGCATTAGTTGGAGCAGCTGCTACCTTATCTGCATCAATTTATGCTCCATTAACAGCTATAATTTTAGTATGTAATTTAGTACCTAATGGGTACTTATTATTTTTACCATTATTCTTGTGTAGTTTTACTGCAAATTATTTTTCAAAATTAATCTTACCCTATAATGTATATACCTACGATTTTTACTTAGAACACGCCCCAATAATTAAAAAAGATAGAGATTAATCGAGGGCACTGAAAAAGTGAGCTATTTCTGAGTTTTTCGTTTTCAAAGGCACAAAAAAGACGCTTTAAAAGAGTTTTAATAGAACCTTTCTTTAAAGCGTTTTTTTATTTAATTAAATTGAGTTAAATATCTTGGAGCTTATTTAAGCATAAATAGGCTTTTTTATACATGATAATAGATCCTATAGAATCACCTTATAGTAATTTCAGTATTCTTTTTAGGTTTACAGTAAAAATAGCCAGGGCACCTTGCATTTGCATAGAGGTTAAGCCATAAGAAATCGCTGTATCATATCCATGTACATTCTTTAGTTCGGCATTTTTAGCTTCAATTTTGTAGCGATGTTTCGATTGTTCTTTAAACTCTTGTGTTTGTTCAAAAGCTATTTGATCTAAATGTGTTTGACTTGATATAGAAACAGAATATGATTTAGTTTTTGCCCCTGGTTTATAACACCCCTCTCTTAAAGGGCATTGTTTACATTTCTCTACATCAAAATAATATGTTTTGACTTGATTAACGTTATCTCTTTTTTGCCTTGAGTGGCCTTTCTAATAGCTAAATGACCAGCAGGACAGACAAACATATCAGCATCTTTGTTAAAATCAAATTGGTCTTCTTTTTTCTTGCTCCTTGACTAATAACTGGGTTTACTTTAGAAATGACCTTAATTTTATTCTCTTTTGCATATACTAAATTGTCTTTTCCAGAGTATGCCCGATCTCCTATGACAGATTTAACAGTCATTCCATTTTTAATAGACTCTTCTATTAATGTAGGTAATACTGGACCATCTCCTTTTTCACCCGAAGTTACTATTGCAGCAGTGATAATACGTTCTTTACTCATAGCTATATGAGTTTTGTATCCCAAGAAAGATTCTTCTTTAGATTTATAACCTATTCCATCGTCTTGATCTTTAGATAGATCGCGTTGCTCTTGCACGTCTTGTCTTCTAAAGCTTCTTTTAAAACATTGATTTTCTCACTTACTTTCGGTAAACTACTAATAGTTTGTCTTTCCTCTAAGCAATCAAGTAGTTCTTTACAATAAGTCATTTCATTTTCCACAATGTCATCTGTATTTTTAGCGGGTAATTGATCTTTCAGATTAGCATCTGTCTCATAAACAACTTTACGTAAGTTCTTTGATCGATATCTTAGGAACTCTATCGATGATGTTGAATTTGATCTACTTTGAGTATGAGTTGCATCAACTATTATAGAATCTGATTTGATTATTCCTTTTGCTACTGCTAAGGCTACAGATTTACTAATCAATAATTCTAAAAGGGCAGTATCTTCAAGGCGTAATTTTCTAAACTTAGTCAAGGTGCTTGCATCTATGACAGGTTCTTCAATTGTCATATCTAAGAAATATTTAAATGACAAGCCATAACGTGAGCGTTCTACTACATCTACATCGGATATATCAAATATGGTCTTTAATAATAGATATTTAAAAAGGCGTATAGGGAAATAAGCCATTCGGCCTTTAGTAGAGCTATATTTACTTGATAATTCCTCATAGATAAAACTGAAGTCAACTAAATCATTTATCTTACGTAAAGTGTTGTTTTTAGGAACCAACATGTCATATAACTCTGAATATTTACTAAAAGATATTGTTTCTTGATGACCGATCATAATATTATATGTATCTCCGTTTTTAGTCATAAGCAGTAATATTGGCAATAATAAGCCTATCAAAGAGCTTATCACCAAAGTACCTTCTATTAAGGTTTATAAACGAATTCATCTAAGTACGCTTGAAGATATTTTCGTTTAATTTTATGGTAATTTCCCAGTAGATTTCTTTTGGCATTACTGATAGCTATATGTACCCATTTAAGAGTTTCTTTTGTTGTTTGTTCTGATGATTTTTCAGTGATATGTATCTGAACAAAATCTGAAATATCTACATAAGAAGTACTCTTGTCAGTTAAGACAATACTACTTTCTTGAATATTTTTCTTAATCATTTCATTAACACCTTCAGCTTTATGATCTTCTAAAACAACAGCTTTAAAAAAGCGTACATGATTTTGTTTTTCACCAGTTTTTATGTCCTCTAAAAACTGTACTCTCTGCCATAATTGCAACATTTTGGACACCTGTAGAGCCACGACCACTTTTTGTTTTAGACTTCTCTATTTCAGATGTTTATACTTTAAAATACCCCTGATCCATCTCTAACATTCCTTCTAAAGTATATTTGCTATCTCTATTGCCCATTGCATTGCGAAGTTTATGTACCATTGCCCATACTGACTCATATCTTTTTAGTCCTAATTACTTCTGAATTTCTAAAGTAGAAAAGCCTTTCTTGGTCGCTGTCATTAAGAACATTGTTTTATACCATATTAGAAAAGATAACTTAGAATATTCCATTGTTGTTCCACTTTTTAAAGTCATACGAGAACGACATTTCTTACATTTATAACTCCATCTACTTTGAATCCAATAGTGGGCGTCATGACCACATCTTTGACAAGTGACTCCTAATTTGTCGCGTTGTTCTTTAAAGTGCAAACGGCATGCTTCTTCACTTGTAAATTCGGCTGAAAAGGTAAATAGATTGGCCATATGATTTCTCTCTTTTAGAATGCAAATATACCATTATGTCATTAAACGGAGATACATTTAATATTATCTATTTATGGGGCATATCTAAAAAAACAAAGGGTTAAAATAAGAATCATTTAGATTCTTATTTTAACCCTCATACTATTTTAGGACTTTTTCAGTGCCCTCGATTAATCTTTATCTTTTTTAATTATTGGGATCAACATTCCATAAATAAAGTATGAAATTATACTAACTTCATGTTTTGCCCCCTATAAACCTAGAGTATTTTTAAATTTTTAAAGTATAATGTTTTAGGCTACTTTTTCTCTGCTACAAATCAAGTGTTTGTCCTTTTCCCATTTCTCTATTGGAGTGATTTTTCCAAGCAAACCATGTAGTCTTTTGTTATTATAAAATACTACGTACTTCTTTAATATTTGTTCTATTTGTCCAAAAGTAAAGTATTCAAATTTAGTAAAAACCTCTCTTTTTAAAGTACCGTGATAGGCTTCTATGTGAGCATTTTCCTCTGGTGTTGCGACGTGTGTAAATTCTTGTGATACACCTACTAAGGAAAGATATTCTCTTACATTCTTGGCAATAAATTGACTGCCATTATCCGATCTAATAACCACATTTTTAGGGTAATCTAACTCTTCAAAAAGCCCTGACAATAATTCTATTACCTGCTTCTGCTTAATATTAAAGCTGAAGTAGTCTTTTAATATTCTACGACTGTGTACATCAATTACAGAAAGTAAATAAGCATTTTTACCTTTTTGTGGTATCCATACCATCTTAATATCCATTTCAATACACTCTAAGGGTCTTGTAGTCTTTACTTTACGATGCTTAACGTACTTCTTATCCGAATGATCTCTAGTTATACGAGTTTGTAAAAGCTTGGCGCTTTTCATGATACGAAATACTTTTTTATGGTTAATGGTGTACCCTTCGCGTTTAAGATACTCGCTCATCATACGGTAACCACAATCCATAAAATCACCCCTTAAAAGCTCTTTAATTGCCTCTACAACAGTTTGTTCATTAACCCAACCTTGGGTTTTATGATAGGTTAATAAAGTAGCTTTATTACCTTTTGACTTGCCAGAACCCTTGAAGTAGTACGTGCTTTCACTTAAGCCAACCCAATGTATTAGTTTAGCTTTACTTTTTTGATATTTACTATAAAAGTATTCTACCAGATCTTTTTTGGATCGGATGTCCCAAACTTTTTTTTTAGTAGTTCACGTTGAACTTCTAATTCTATTTCTTTATCACTTAGTAGTTTACGAAGAATCTTATTTTCTTCTTCTGCTTTTTTAAGTTCTTTTGATTTGTCAGAAACAGCAGGTCTTAATCCTGATTCTCCTTGAGAATCGAATTTCTTCTTCCATGAGTAGAAAGTACCTGTACTTAAACTGTGTTTACGACAACTTTCTATTGCCCCATTTTCTTCTGCTTCTTGTAAAATTGATAGCTTCTCAGATAAGCTCCATTTCTTGTATTTCATAAGTCCAAAGTTATGTAATTAATTTACTAATTTCACTCCAGCTTATTTAGGGGCTAATATACTTCATTCGGTAAAGAATAAAACTAAAAACTTTTTCCTTGTTCTTTTTTACCGAATTTTTCTTCTCCTTACCTTATAAATTTTAATATAAGATTTTACAGGATATTGTCGTTTATGTGGAATATTATTAAAAATAATTGCCACTATAAACAAAATACTAACACCCGTAATTATGGGAGAAAATACATATTCATAACCTAAACTGGTTATACTATTCCCCCCTGTAACAGCAATTAAAGCTGTAGCTCCTCCTGGTGGATGAAGTGATTTAGCCATTTGCATACCTATAATAGATAGAGAAACTGCCAAAGGAGCTGCTACCCATACATATTGTCCAAATAACTTATATACAGTAACACCAATTATTGCAGAAATAATGTGACCAAAAAATAAATTTTTAGGTTGAGCAAGTGGACTACCTATAGCTCCATAAATTAACACACAGCTTGCTCCAAAAGATCCCACCAAGAATGTAAGGTCTTGCTTAGAAAACTCCTTAAAATGCAAAAAACTAATAATACCTAAACCTATAAATGAACCTATAAAGGCCCAAAAATGCTCACTAAAGTCTACCAGTGTTTCTTTATAAAGCAGATAACGAGTTCTGCGATACATTTTATTCTTTTTTATTGACATTTGCTCAAATTATACGTACTTACAAATATATTATATCGCAACATTAAAAAATTATTTTATATAATATAATTCTTAGTACACGACAAAAGTATTAAATAGTTGATTTTAAGATAAATAAAGGACGGGGTAATTTGTAAAAAAGGCTAAAATTCAGTATATTAAAGGTTTACTTCTGACATAATGCCTTTAAAAACAAACAACAGCCTAGAGTACAAAAATACAGAACTTCAAACAACTTTAAAAGCTAATTTTAAAGGTAAATTAGGGTTAGCTAGGATCCGACTTATTTGTTTGTTTATCGTCTCTCTATGCAAAGTAAAGTCTGTGAATTTTTCTAAAGTATCAACTGGACTTGACAACTGTGCCGAAACTAGTAGTAACTATAGACGTATTTTAGCGTTTTATATCTTCAGCTGAATTGAAATTGGAATGGATATCTCGACTAATATTTGCACTTATTTCTACTGAGGAATCTTATGTTCTTGTGATGGATCGCACCAATTGGAAGTTTGGCAAACAAGACATAAACATCTTAATGCTAGGTATTAGTTATAAGAACATGTGTTTTCCAATACTATTTAAAATGTTAGATAAACGCGGTAATTCAAATACAAATGAGCGAAAAGAACTTATCAATACTTTTATTGATTGGGTTTGGTAAAGATTGTATTAATTGTGTGTGAGTATTTAATTCACGCAATAATAAAAGTGAGTTCTTAATAATTATTTCTATTCTAAATTAATGAAACCAATAAGACACTAAACGAACTTTTAAAATGAAACCACCATATTCTAGTAGATAGAATATATTAATTGAGAAGAGTTACACTAGAAAACCTCGTTATAAAACTTTTTTTAAGGATACTACACCAGTAAGCCTCTCTTATTCATAAAAAAGCCCCAAAAAGTTAAACACTTTTTGGGGCATATCTTTAATTTTAAAGAATTAATTACTTAGAGTTTAAATAATTAATTGCTTCATTTAAAACTCTATCTATAAAAGTAGGTGAGCTCATTTGCGCTACTTCACTATCTGTTAGTGGAGATACTTGAATATTTGGTTTGATACCAACACCCTCTACTATAACACCCTCAGTGTCTTTCATAGCTAATAATGGCATATAGAATTTTAATTTACCTCCCGCAATCTCGTCTCTAGTACCTCCATTAAAATCATCTACAGCACCTAATCCTGCTGTTGCTCCAGCGCTATAGTCTCCTACACTTACTACATGATTTCCTTGTGACTTCAGCATTAATGTAGTGATTTCAGACATACTTGCACTACCTTTATCTGTTAAAACAGCAATAGGAATATTAGCTGGAATCCCAAAATTATGCGGTTTAGTCTTAGCCTCTACCCATGGAGTATAATTGAATCTACCATTTCCTTCTCTTGTTCTTTGGTAAGCAAATACAGCATTTTTAGTAATAAAACGATCTGAAATGAAACGTGCATCTACAACAGCTCCACCACCATTAGAACGTAGATCTATTATTATTTTCTTAATTTCCCCAGTATGTAATGGGTTTAAGAACTTCTGATAAAACTCTCCTCTAGTTAAAACTTGAGTTAAAGCACCTGTTAATTCTGGAAATCTATAACCAAAATTAACATGATTATCCATAAGACCTATAAACTCACCTACATAGAATTGTGTCGCTTCATTATATAAGCTTCCGTATGGAGCAACCGTTTTATATTTAGGCAATGCATTATAGGCTATTAGAGCATTTTGGGCAGCAAGCATTAGTTCATTACTAACCACTTCAGTTTGGTTAAACTTCGCTGCTTCTTCTATAAATTCTTTATACGCTTTTGAATTAGAATATTCATTGTATTCTTCTAGTATATTAAAGGTTACCTCTTTAATAGCATTACGCATATTCACATCTTCAATAGCCTTTAATTTATCAGAGGTCTCTAAAATATTTTTAGTCAATAATAGTGCATTGCCTTTTCCTGGATTTAAATAATTATTCGCTAATGTTATTTTTAAATTATTAGTTACTGCAAATTGACTAAAAGAAAAATAACAGATATCTGGATTAGATTTTAAATTTCCTGCAATGATTCCAAAACTACCTACATTAGACTTATATGCATTAGCAGTCACTCTATCTTTCATATAGTTATACTTCTGAGCAAATGGATACACATAAGGTCTTACCGTATCAAGTACTCCTCCATAGAGTCTTTCTGTTCTAATAATATTCTTATTAGTTGCAGGAAACTGAATATCAACATAAAAATGGCGATCTATTATTGGATGTGTGATCTCTTTGAAGTAGCGAAAAGCAGTTAAATAATCTTCATGTATTTGACCATCGTCCTCATTAGGTCTACCATAAGTTTGTAGAGCGGCGAATTTAGGGTAATATGTCTTATATACATTATCCCAGTCTAAACCTTCTTGATCTTTCTGCTCATAAAAGTAATTATACTGCTGATCCATTGTCTTCCAAAAAACTTCAAATAAATCGGCATAAGATTTTACATCCCCTGCAGTAAATCTTCTCGAATCAGTAATTGTGATATCATCAGCAGAACAAGAGTTCAAAACTGTTAGTGAAGATAGTGATAATATAGATAAACCAAATATTGTTATTTTATGTTTTACTCTTTTCATCGTGTGTAATTTTATTAAAATTTATAAGCAGCTCCTATAGAAATCATGTGTGAATCTCTAGTGTTCTTTTTATTTCCTGGACTATCGTATTTATAAGTCTCTGTAAGACCATAAAGATAATTATAGCCTAGGTAGACATCTATTTTATCTATGGCATAACCAACT
Organism: Myroides odoratimimus; assembly: GCF_001485415.1. Classification (GTDB taxonomy): domain Bacteria; phylum Bacteroidota; class Bacteroidia; order Flavobacteriales; family Flavobacteriaceae; genus Flavobacterium; species Flavobacterium odoratimimum. Next base: position 27,645 of record NZ_BCMQ01000004.1, on the reverse strand, counting down.
TGAACCTGTCCTTGTAACCCCATAGACAATCTGCGTAACTGATTTTCATTCTTCTTAAAATCATATTTTTCAGAAACTGTCGTATAATTAAACGAACCATCAGGCTGTAACTCAGAAAAAACAGGGTACTGTCCTTTAGTTTTCATTTTTGCCCAATATTCAGTGTAGATACCTCCTGCTGCTTTAACCCAAACTCCATTAGTATTATATGGATTGTTAATTAAGTATCCACCAACTAATAATGGTACAGATATAAAATCATTACTATACTTAGAATACCACCCCTCGCGAGACCCTGTTCTTTCAAATTCATAATTTCTTTGTAGATAAGAAACTCCTGTAGACACAAATATATTCTTCCATACGGCCATCTCTGCAGAAACATTAACTCCAAAACCTCCACGAGAATTATACTTAGAGTCTACTAGATTCGAAATATTAGCATTTAATGAAGTATTAGTATACCCTAAATCAACCCCTACTTTGAATCGGTTTTCTTTTTGTTCAGTTTGCGCATGAAGACTCATGCTAAACATTGAGAGAAAGATAGCTGTTAAGCTACCAAATTTTGTTGAAATCATAATTTATTATTTATTTAGTTAATCTAAAGTAGTTAAAAATAAGTTATATTTAAAACAAAATTAACCAAACTTTATACACACATAACTTAAAAATATTTTTTTTTCTTCACAATTAACCGATTAACATGTATTTTAAATAATTTATTAAACATAATAATTAATTATAATAATTATAACTCAACATGTTATATTAATTATTTATTACATAATCTATAGTTTGTAGGTTCTTTAAAAAACATACGTTTTGAGATAATTGACTTTATTAAAAATGAGAATACTACGAATTGGTAGAGTATTTTTAAAAGCAAACTAAAAAGAAACAAACAATTAAAAAATGCCCAATAAGTATTAGTATTAATCTCTTTAAGACATTTGTAATTGTCTAGACATTCAATCAATGACACCTTAAAATAAGACTATCTTAACTTTTTAGTATTCCAGAATTTCTTTAATCCTATGATAATAAAAGCATTATTTCTTTCAATAGCATACCTTTCTTTGTATAGTTGTTCTTCAAAATAATCATCTTCATTATCTTGTCCATTTTCCATTTCGTTTTGGACAGATACTAGATATTTAGATTTTACCTTTATCAGTCAATATTTTTCTAAGCTTCTGTGAATCAAAACCTGAATCGGCATTAATAAACAATTCTGATAGAGATATTTTTGCTTATACATAAGCCCTAAATAAAGCCTTAACAGGTAAATAACTCCACTTAAATACCTATTTTAGTTTAGATAGTAGAGCATTAACTATCTCATACAGTCGGTTTTTAATTTAAAGCCTCTTTTGGTTAGGGATAAGCATAGTACTATATCTAATTCTATATTATTTTTATGAAGTACTGGGTACACAGGGTTGTAGTTTTTGTTTGTTTTGGTACTCAAATTTTTATACATCTTCTTTATTTTTCAAAAGTCAAGACGACTTCGATATAAAAAAACATTAAATATAAAAAGCTACCTTAAAATAACTAAGGTAGCCTTTTACTAATACAGACGACTTGGTTAAGAGTGTGTCTCTTTAGGTTGAAAAGAAAAAAAATTGTGTATTATAGTTACATTTTACTAATTGGCTAAAAAAAATAAAAACCATCTTTTTCTCATACAACGCAAGCTTGTTGTTCTACTCTTTAAAAGTACATTTTTTTAAATAAAAAAAATATTTTTTTACACCTAAAATTACTTTTTAACATTATTAAGCAATTTTAATTAACCAAAGAATTAAAAACAAACAGCAACCTAATTAATTAACAAATATTCAAAATAAAAACAAATACAACTACATAGTACTAAAAAGAAACCAAGCTTACTAATGGTACTTTTTACTGCATATAATTAATTTAGATGCTTTAAAAGCCTAAAAGTTATATAACTAAGCTTGTTTTTTTTAAAATTTAACTGCGCAACTGTAAAACGTTTTCAAGTTGAATTATATTAAAATCAATACATTAAAAAATCCTTTGACTATAATTTATTATTGTGTTGAAATTAGCTCTTGATAACAATTAGGTATCAATTCCTTTTATCCTAAACTAGTTTAGATAGTATTTTAAATATTTGGTAAACACTCCACAAACAAATTGTTGTTAATTCATCTCTTTATTCCATTATGAATTGAGCAAACATATTGGATTATGATATATTTTGTTTTCTATACGTTGCTTAATAGACGACTTTTCAATGAATTATGTCATTAAACGGAGATACATTTAACTAAACATGAAATCCCAATATATAAACAGGATCTCTTAATTTCTTTCTTCTAAAAGATACTTATAAATCACCCCTCCTACGATAGCTCCTAATATAGGTGCTGTGATAAATAACCAAAGTTGAGGAATATACTCACCTCCTGCAAAAAGTGCTTGCGAAATAGAACGAGCAGGATTCACAGAAGTATTGGTAATAGGAATAGAGATTAAATGAATTAAAGTTAACGCTAGTCCAATGGCTATCCCTGCGAATTTACCACTTGCTTTCTTATCTGTAGCACCTAGAATAATTAGAATAAAGAAAGCTGTTAATACAAACTCTGTAACAAAAGCAGATAGTAGATTAAAACCACTAGGTGATAAATGCCCATATCCATTGGCAGCAAATGCTCCTGGTAACGTATTATCAATACAACAAACTGAACTCCCCATATAGATTAGGTATAATACAACTGCAGCACATATTGCCCCTGCTAGCTGGGAACCGATATAAGGTAGAATTTCTTTTCCTGAAAATCTTCCCCCTATATACATTCCTATAGATACAGCAGGATTAAAATGACCTCCTGAAATAGGCCCTACCGCATAAGCCATAGTCAAAACCGTCAGTCCAAAAGCCAAAGACACCCCTACAAATCCGATTCCTACATCAGGTACCCCTGCAGCAAATAAAGCACTACCACACCCTCCTAATACTAACCAAAAAGTTCCGAAGAACTCAGCAAAATAATTTTTCATAGCAATTTAAATTATGTTTACTATTAAGACTGTCTAAAATAATAATAGTCACATAGTGCGAATATGGTTTAACACTATAAATAAGAATAAATCAAATATATTAACACACCATTAAAAACAAAAAAAATAAGAGTAAAAAGCTTCAATAAAATAATCTAACTAAGTCTAGCATCAAAAACTCATTATTGAGTTTTTAAAATTTTAACCCTAATAGGGATACTATTCACAAGTGTCAAAAAGAAGTAAAACCAATAATAGACAAGAATTATACAACAAATAACAATAATTGTATAAGTATAAAAATAAAAGTGCTTTTACGTCTGTAAAAATTACTTAAAGCCTATCTATATGTTTAAAAAACAAGTATCTTTGTCACATCGTTTTGAACAATTTAGACATTAAATGAAGAAATATCTATCCATATTATTCCTATTCTTATCCTTCCTAGTGACGGCTAGCCCTATTATAGAGTGGTCTTGCACGGAGGAGGTGATGACTTGTGGTATGGAGATAAGTAGTGAAGGTAGTATGTCTTGTTGTAGTGGTGATATGGAGCAAGGTTCTCGCGGTATGGATATGAATATGCCTTGTTGTACAGTTGCTTCACGAGTATTAGTTACCTCTACAGAATTAAAAGTACAAACACCTAAAGTTGTTCAAGATACAAAGGCTAAAACAGCTAATATTAAATCGAAATGGTTTAACTCTAATTACTTAGAAGATTTAAAATCTATTGATTTAGTATCTGTTTCTCCCCTTTCTGTTTCTCCTTCTGGATTTAAGTATAAAGATATAGACCCCCTGTCTTATATCTGTATTTATCGTATATGATATTCTAAAAAAAGTAACTAGTTCACACCTATACCTTTAGGTTACTTTTATATTAGTTACTTCATCCACACCATTTCACTCTATTACTAGATAAGAAAGTATTATTTAAAGTACTTACCTTACTATGTACACATAGTAAGTATATAGCAACGTAAATACTTAAATATCCCTTCTTAAGAAGTAATAGTACCTACCTGTGGATCAAATGATAATTACCTTTTTAGTTATCATCGCTAATTTATTTTTATCGGATTTTAGGTTTATAAATAATGCCTAAGCATATGGCATACCTATTGTTGCATAAAATAAAGGATTAGCAGATGTCATTTATTAATACAGTATAATATATATCTTATGCTTAATAAAATCATTAAGTACTTCTTACACAATAGAGTAATCACTCTATTACTACTGGTAGTAGTTATTGTATGGGGACTAATAACAGCTCCATTTAACTGGCACCAAAATATGTTGCCAAGTGATCCTGTGCCAGTAGATGCTATACCTGACATCGGTGAAAACCAACAGATCGTAGCAACCGAGTGGATGGGGCGCTCTCCTAAAGATATTCAGGAGCAAATCACTTATCCGCTAACGACTTCTCTACTGGGTATTCCTGGTGTAAAAACAGTGCGTAGTAGCTCTATGTTTGGGATGTCGTTTATCTATATCATTTTTGAAGAGAATGTAGAATTTTACTGGAGCCGCTCGCGTATCTTAGAGAAACTAAACTCTCTACCTGCTGGTACATTACCAGAAGGAGTAATCCCTTCATTAGGTCCAGATGCTACTGCACTTGGACAAGTTTATTGGTACACCCTAGAAGGGCGTAATCCTCAGACAGGAGAACCTACAGGTGGATGGGATCCAGACGAGCTGCGCACGGTACAAGACTTCTACACTAAATATAACTTATCTGCTGCAGAAGGAGTTTCTGAAGTAGCTTCTATCGGGGGATATGTAAAAGAGTATCAGGTAGAAGTAAATCCTGATGCGATGCGCGCTTATAACGTATCTGTAATGGATGTGATGTCTGCGATTCAGAAAAGTAATTTGGACATCGGAGCAGAGACCATCGAAATTAATAAAGCAGAGTACTTAGTACGCGGTCTTGGATACATTAAAAATGTCAAGGATCTAGAAGACGCTGTAGTGACAGTACGAAACAATGTTCCTGTAAAAATTAAAGACGTCGCCTTCGTTAACTTAGGGCCAGCTACACGTCGTGGTGGTCTAGATAAAGAGGGCATTGAAGCTGTAGGAGGTGTTGTAGTAGCTCGTTATGGAGCTAACCCTATGCATGTGATTAGTAACGTAAAAGCTAAAATAAAAGAGATGGAAGCTGGGCTTCCTCAAAAGACACTGGCTGATGGTACCATATCTAAAGTAACCGTAGTTCCTTTCTATGACCGATCAGGATTAATACAAGAAACAATAGGTACACTAGAAACAGCCTTAGCACACGAGATATTAATCTGTATCATCGTAGTAATCGTATTGGTTATAAACTTGCGCGCGTCAGTAATTATCTCTAGTATTCTACCCATAGGAGTACTAGCGACTTTCATCATTATGAAGTATATGGGGATAGAAGCCAATATCGTTGCCCTATCGGGTATTGCTATTGCTATTGGAGTTATGGTGGATGTTGGCGTCGTCTTTGTCGAGAGTATCATCAGGTACATGGAAGAAGAACGAGCCCAAGGAATACAAAGTAAGGGAATGGCCTTTGTCAACCTTATTACAAAAGCGGTATCAGAAGTATCAGGTGCATTGTCAACAGCTATGCTAACCACGATTATCAGTTTCTTACCGGTATTCGCAATGGAAGCCCAAGAAGGAAAACTGTTTAAACCCTTAGCTTATACCAAGACCTTCGCTCTATTATCAGCATTTATCTTAGGGATCATCGTGCTTCCTACGATAGCATACTATGTATATTCTATTAAAATAGACAAACAAAAAGTACGCAAAATAGCCAATTATATCTTAGCTGTAGTAGGTATAGGACTGTGGATCTACACAGGCGAGTTTATCGCTGTGACGCTAACATTAGTAGCTATTAATAATCTGTTTACACCAGGCTGGAAAGGAGATACAATAGCGAATTATATCAATGTAGCCCTTACCCTATTTGTGGCTTTATACTACCTTACAGTAGAATGGCTACCACTAGGGACGCAGCAGAGTACAGGACTAAACTTTGTCTTTGTATTCTTAGCTATCGGATCTATATTAGGTGTATTGTGGTTATTAGTGATTTACTATGAACAAATCTTAAGATGGGCACTTACCCACCGCTGGAAGTTCATGAGTATTCCTATTCTAACATTATTATTCGGAATGCTAGTATGGTTAGGTGCAGACAAGAGCTTTGGTTTTGTAGCCAAAGGCTTTGAGACTGTGGGATGGAAATCATTTAGAGAAACTGCTTTTTGGCAAAAATCAACAGAGACCTTCCCTGGTATTGGACAGGAGTTTATGCCTAGTCTTAACGAAGGTTCATTCTTACTGATGCCAACAAGTATGCCTCATACAGGTATTGAACAGAACCTTCAGTTTATCGGTACACTAGATAGACGTATTTCCAATATTCCTGAAGTAGAATTAACAGTAGGTAAATGGGGACGTGTAAACTCTGCTCTAGACCCTGCTCCTACTCAGATGTTTGAGAATACGATCAACTATAGATCAGAGTATATCCTAGATGACAATGGGCATAGACAACGATTTAAAGTGAATAAACAAGGAGAGTTTGAACTCATCAATGGAACGACTTATAATGTAGAAGATGGTTTTAGACTTATCCCTAGAGATAGTTTAATTATAGACAAAGATGGTAAGTTCTTCCGTCAATGGCGCCCTGAGATTAAGAAAGCAGATGATATCTGGCAAGAAATTGTCAATGTATCTCACTTGCCTGGACTAACCTCGGCTCCTAAACTTCAGCCTATCGAGGCAAGACTTGTGATGCTATCAACAGGTATGCGTGCGCCAATGGGATTAAAAGTATCTGGACCAGATTTAGAATCTATAGAAGCAGGTGGAAAAGCATTAGAGACTGCGCTTAAAGATATCCCTTCTATTATGCCTTCTACTGTGTTCTATGATCGCGCCGTAGGTGCTCCTTATGTAGAGATTCACCTAAACAGACATAATATGGCTAGATACGGAATTACTGTATCTGACTTGCAAGATGTAATCGGTGCTGCTATCGGAGGAATGGCCTTGACCACTACTGTAGAAGGACGTGAGCGATTCCCAGTAAGATTGCGTTATCCTCGAGAATTAAGAGATAACCCAGAAGAACTAGCAAAAATGTTAATCCCTACTGCTACAGGAGCTCAAATCCCTTTAAGCGAAGTAGCGGATATAGAGTATGCTAAAGGTTCACAGATGATTCAGAGTGAGAATACCTTCTTACTTGGTTATGTCATCTTTGATAAAATAGAAGGAAAAGCTGAAGTAGATGTAGTACACGAGGCAGATAAGCTATTACAAGCTAAGCTAGCCTCTGGTGAGCTTACCCTGCCAAAAGGAGTAACCTATAAGTTCGCTGGTAATTATGAGCAACAAGAAAGAGCTTCTCAGCGATTACTATATATCGTACCACTTAGTTTATTAGCGATTCTTTTGATTCTGTACTTCCAGTTTAAAACCATTGCGGCATCGCTTATTCACTTCTCAGGAGTGTTTGTAGCCTTTGCAGGAGGTTTTATCTTACTTTGGTTATACGGACAGCCTTGGTTTATGAACTTCTCTATCGGAGATATGAATATGAGAGACTTATTCCAAATGCACAATATCAATCTGAGTATAGCAGTCTGGGTAGGTTTTATCGCCTTATTCGGATTAGCTACCAATGATGGAGTACTAATGGGAACGTATATACATGACACCTTCGAGGCAAGAGATCCTAAGACTAAAGAAGAGATTCGAGAAGCAGTAGTATACGCAGGGCTAAAACGTGTAAGACCAGCGGCGATGACTACTGCTACTGCTCTAATTGCACTTCTTCCTGTGATGACCTCTACGGGTAAAGGAGCTGAAATTATGGTGCCAATGGCCATCCCTACGTTCGGAGGAATGCTAATACAGTCCATGACCATGTTTGTAGTACCCGTATTCCAATGTTGGTGGAGAGAATGGGCAATTAAGCGTTCCGCTTAATTAATTACGAATTAGGAATTAAGAATGGTTGCCCTACGGGCATTATATACACACTGTCGGCACACAATACACTAAGGTAGAGACGCATTATTATGCGTGTCACATTCAGGACATAACTCGCTGCGCAAAGTCTTCCGACTTTGAGCAACTTAAACGAAGTATGATTATGTGGATTTGCAATCTGTGACTATACTCGCTGCGCAAAGTCTCCCGACTTTGGGCAACTTAAACGAAGTATGATGGTGTGGATTTCCAATCCGTGACGACATAAACTGTGAACTGTAAACCGTAAACTAAAAAAAACAATGAACAAAAATAAAACGTATATATATTTAGCTTCGGCCTTCTTAGCAGTGACTAGCTTCACTGCTACGGCTGTAGCGCAGCAGCAGCCTAAAGACTCTCTATCAAGCTATCTCAATGTAGCTATAGAGAATAACCCAGGGATTAAAGCACAGAAATTTGCTCATGAAGCCTTTTTACAAAAGATTCCACAAGCAGGTGCTTTTCAGGATCCAGAACTATCTATGGACTTCTATACAGAGCCTATGGATATTGTCGGTGGACGCTCTATTGGTAATGTAAGTATCATGCAGATGCTTCCTTGGTTTGGTACCCGTAAGAGTGCCCGCATAGAAGCTGGTCACATGGCTAATATGCAAAATGAGCAGTACAAAGAAGTCGTTGATAATATTACTTTACAAGTACATACCCAGTGGTATGCCATGCAGAAGCTAAACGAACAATTAAGAAATAATGAAGAGAACAAAAAACTCTTACAACAATTAGAACAATTAGCTCTTAGAAAGTTCTCTGCTCCTTCAAATACAGCAAAACCAAGTGCAACTCCACAAGTAAGCACTAAGACTGCCTCTACTCCATCCGCTTCTACATCAGCAGGTATGGGGGGAATGAGTATGGGTGGTGGCGCTACTGCTAGTAGCGCACCAGCAATGTCTTCTTCTATGGGATCTGGTGTAGGTATGAGCGAAATGGGTAGCAGTAGCGCCTCAGGAATGTCCGATGTATTGCGTATCGGATTAGAGCTTATAGAGATAGAGAATAATATTGAAAGCTTACACTCTCAATTAAAAGCAGAGAAAGCAAAATTCAATGCTCTTTTAAACAGAGAAGCAAACCATGAAGTAGTATTAGGTGAAATAGAGAAAACTTCCTTTATCTATGGAGAGCAAGATGCTCTTCTTGCCATAGAGGCTAATAATCCTATGCTTTCAATGATCACAGAAGAAGGTCTTGCCTATAAAGCAAAAGCAGAAATGGACAAGAAAATGAGCTACCCTATGATAGGGCTTGGATTGCAGTATATGATTATCGGAAAGACTAATGATAAAATGCTGGCTATGGGAGATATGAATGGGAAAGATATGATTATGCCGATGGTAACAGTTAGCCTTCCTATCTTCCGCAAAAAGTATAAAGCTCAACAAGAAGAAGGTAAACTATGGTGGAAGTCTAGTGATCAGAAGTTCGAAGACACTTACAATACTTTAAAAAGTGAGTATTATGGATACAAAAGTCAATTAGATGATGCCGAACGAATTGTCACCTTGTATGAGAAGCAAACTACATTAGCTGAGACGACCTATAACCTTATTATCAAAGAATTTGTAACAGGTAAAAGTGATTTAACCAATGTAATACAAGTACAACGTCAATTATTAGATTACCAATTAAAAAAAGCAGAAGCAATTGCTAACTACAATACCATGGTAGCTTCTATCAAAAAATTATTAGCAATACGTGACAACACACAAAATATTTAGGCAATGGACAAAATAAGAAATATATTCAAAAACAATATTGTACGTTATAGTGCAATATTACTTGTAGGGTTATTATTAGGATGGATGGTCTTTGGTGGTGCAGGATCGCATCAGCACAATGGAGAACCAGCTACTACAGAAGAGGGAAATACGGTATGGACTTGTTCTATGCACCCGCAAATCAAAATGGATAAACCAGGGAAATGTCCTTTATGTGCTATGGACTTAATTCCGCTTAAGTCTTCTGATGGTGGTGATGATGCAATAGACGATCAGGCAATCCAGATGTCTAAAGAAGCAGTAGCACTAGCTAATATACAGACTACTGTGGTAGGGCATCAAGATGCTGTAAAAGACATTCAACTCTATGGAACCATACAAGTAGATGAGCGATTACAACAATCTCAAACTTCACATGTCAATGGTCGTATTGAGAAATTATATGTTAACTTTACAGGAGAAGCTGTAAAACAAGGACAACTAATCGCTACTATCTATTCTCCTGATCTACTAACCGCTCAACAAGAGTTATTAGAAGCCGCTAAGTTAAAAGACTTACAGCCCTTATTATTAGACGCAGCTAAAGAGAAATTGCGCATTTGGAAGATGTCTGAAGCTCAAATAAGCAAAGTTTTAAGCACAGGGAATGTTTCTCCTTATGTATCTGTACATGCAAATACAAGTGGTATTGTCGTGGCAAAAAATGTTAACCAAGGTGATTATATCAGTCAAGGAACTGTGCTTTATAATATTTCTAATTTATCTAAACTATGGGCTGTATTTGATGCCTATGAAAATGACCTTCCATTTATCAAAGAAGGAGATATATTAGAATATACATTGCAGAGTTTGCCAGGAGAAGTATTTAAAGGAAAAATTGCTTTTATCAACCCTATTATAGACGCTACTTCTAGAACAGCAAAAGTAAGGGTTGAAACAGATAATAGAAATAATAACCTTAAACCTGAAATGTACGCGAGTGCAAAAATATCAGCTCCTTTAAAACAGTACAATAAAGAAATGGTCATTCCTAAATCTTCTGTACTATGGACTGGTAAACGCTCTGTAATCTATGTAAAACAACCGAATACTGCTACTCCTGCCTTTAAGCTAAGAGAAATCGTATTAGGACCTTCCCTAGGAGAAAACTACGTAGTGATGTCAGGATTAGAAAACGGAGAAGAAATCGTAACTAATGGAGTATTTACCGTTGATGCTAGTGCGCAGTTAGAAGGAAAACGCAGTATGATGAACAATGATAATGCTCCTGCTGCTACAGGTCACGCTAATCATGGTAATGATCACAGCACTACAGCAAGTGCTAATCTAGAACATGCCATGCTTAAAGTAAAAGGAAACTGTGACCTGTGTAAAGAGAGAATAGAAACCGCTGCTAAAAAAGTAAAAGGGGTATCTACTGCTTCTTGGGATGTAAAAGAAAAGGTACTACACCTTAACTTTGATAAAAAACTAACCTCTAAAGCAGCTATATCTAAAGCTGTAGCCAAGGTAGGACATGATACAGAACTAGACAAAGCTACAGATGCAGATTATAAAGCCTTACACAGCTGTTGCCAATTCGAAAGATAGTAAGTCGCTTCGCTCAAATTAAGAGTTAAGAATTAGGAATGGGTGCCTTTTAAGGTATTAGATACTTAGATAATGTGATGTGGTTTGTCCAAAATGTATATACATGTCTATAACAACACACAAAAAACAGAAAAAAGAATGTAGACCTACTCTACCTTCTTTTTTCTAACTTTACTTGACAAAAAAGATGTTGTCGCAGATTTATAATCTGTGACTTGAAATAAAAAGAACAAATATCAAATAACAATCAAATGAAAAAAGTAATTTTAAGTTTTGCAGTATTAGCTTTCACACTTACTGCATGTAATGACAAAAAACAAGAAACAACAGCTCCAACAACAGAAGAACACGCAGGACATGATCACGATGATCACACTACAGCTAGCGCTGCTGAAAAAGTAACAACAGTAAAAGAATCTGCTGTATTACAATCTACTCTTGATGCTTATTTCTTAGTTAAAAAAGCACTTCAAGAAGACAATCAAGCAGAAGCTGCGACAGCTAGTAAAACATTAGTAACTAATCTTAATGCAGTAGTAACAGAAGATGCTAAGGCAAAAGAACTAGTGAAAGAATTAGTAGAAACAGCTACTAAGATTGACGTAGCAGACATCAAAGTACAAAGAGAAGAATTCGAAGACCTAACAGAAGATTTAGTAAAACTAATCAATACGGTAGGAACAGACAGAGTAGTATTTGAACAATACTGCCCAATGTACAACAACGGTGAAGGTGGTCAATGGCTAAGTGATGTAGAAGACCTATCTAACCCATTATACGGTTCTTCAATGCTTAAATGTGGTGCTAATCAAAACAAAATCACATTTGAAACTAAATAGGCTTATAGGCTAAATAATAAAAGGCTGTCCGATGTGGACAGCCTTTCTATTTTTATTGGAATATTATTCATAAACTTTAAATAAGGTACCTTTTACATTTTCCATTTTATATCTAACCTCACTATTACTTTTTTCAGTAAATATAAATTCTTTTGTAGTATTATTAAGGTAAATAGATAGGTGATAATATCCTTCTCTATACCCTTGTTGTAATCCTTCTCTATATTCTTGTTCTACTTTGACTACATCAGGATTCACTTGATAAGCCTGATTAATCATCTCTTGAAAACATTCTGTTGTTAGAGAAATGAAACATAACTCATTTAAAGAAATACTAAAACCAGGAACAAATGGTGAAGTCCCCCCACTTATCCTCCAATTTCCTTGAAGCCATTTTGGTGTTTGAATCTTAGTTGAGGTAGAAATTCCATCAACTATTTCACTCTCATTTACCTCATTATTATCAGAAGAACAAGAAAGAGATATAGATGCCATCATTAGTAATAGAACAATTCTTTTCATTTCATATTTTTTTTATTAATACTACTTCTTTCGTTTCCTTAGAAACGACAAAGGTATACCCTATAAATGACTCGTCCTTACAGCTTTACATATCTATAGAAAAAAAGTGACTGATAGCAAGATACTTATAAAAATCTAATTATTGTTATACGTACTAAAACTGAAAATATAAACTCATATAAACTTGATGAACTCTAACTTTATAAGCCTGGTCATTTAGTATTAACTCACTTTTATCTGCCCATAGTTTACCTAAAGTAAATCTAGCTCCTATCTGCTGTCTCTCTTTTAGACTGTACATATAATCTAGCTCTAGTGTCAAATAATTTTTATCCATCGCTCGATATCTAAAAGCAGGAAGGTAAATCTCTTGATACAAACTTTGAAAAGTAGTATCTTCTTGTGTAAAAGCTTTTTGTGATTTCTGAGCTTCAAAACTCACTCCTACTCCTACTTGATATTTTTGTTTTTGATAAAGTACCTTAGCTTCAGCCTTTGGAGTTTGTTTATCAAGTTGAGATTTAAAAAGTGTCTGCTTATAATACTCATCATAGCTGTCTCTTTGGTAACTCACCCCTAAACTGTATAACCAGAACTGACTATGTCTATAAGTAGTACTCACCTCAATTCTATATTGATTCTCATCTAGTACATAGGGTTTTTATCTCTCCTTTTTTAACATAATCATAAACACCAGAAAAATCATCGTTTACCCTATTATAACTATATCTATTTTCTTTTTCTTTTAAAGTAGTCAATTAAGCAGAGAGCTGTAATTGAGCTTGCCATTTTCTAGACAATACATAATTAAACTTTACTTCTGGCAAATAGTTATAACTTGTTAATTCATAAAGGTTAATCGTTGTTTCTTCCTCTGTTTTTAGGTTGCGTATCTCTGTTTGAAATAGTATGTCAACAGAGAAAGGACTCTTTTTCCATAGACCAGCAGAAGCACTTATAGAAGTAGTGCGTTGTTTGTACCAATACTATTTTTGACCTCTTTCTAATCAAGAATGAAAAAATAGAATCTTTGACTTAAACTTATCAGAGGAAAAAACATATAAATAGAAGCTTATTCTTTAAGAATTTTCCAACTAAAAACACTTTCTATTTAACTCATAAAATAACACCTATCGGGTATAAAAAAATAAATTAAGTACAAACTATACCCGAAGAGGTATTATATAATGTTTTTATGTATATTTATACCTTTTCAGGTATAAATATGGATTCAATACAATTATTTGTAAAGCAAAAACGAAAAGAATTAAAGCTTACACAAGAGGATTTAGCACTAAATGCTGGTGTAGGACTGCGTTTTGTACGTGATTTAGAACAAGGCAAAAAAACACTCCGTTTAGACAAAGTAAACGATGTGCTAGCTTTATTTGGTAAAGAAGTAGGTGTAATTGATAAAACTAGAGAATAAAGGTAAGACAAGCGAAAATATATTTCCAAGATCAATTAGCTGGTTATCTTCTTGAAACAGATAATGGTTACTCGTTTTACTATGAAAAGGATTATCTAAAAACAACTAATCCTAAGCCAATTAGTTTACCCTTATCTGAAGAAACTTATCATAGTAATGTACTTTTTCCTTTTTTCGATGGGTTAATTCCTGAAGGTTGGTTACTAGACATCGGAGAAAAACATTGGAAGCTTAATCCACGTGACCGATCTGAATTATTAATCAACTTATGTAGAGACACTATTGGAGCTGTCTCAGTTTATCCGATGGAGGCGGAAAATCATGAATAATTGTACATCCAAAATCTCTATCTATTTTCAACTTCTTTTCTATAAAAAACACTTCAAAAGACAAAGAAAAATCTCCTATAAAAAAAGAGCTACCTTCTTTTTATAAGAAGGTAGCTCTACTTACTACATATTATTTTATAATGACTACATATTATAACTCCATGATAATAAACTCGCTACGTCTATTTTGTTGATGTTCTTTTTCTAAACAAGGAACATTATTCTGACAATGATTAATAATATTAGTCTCACCATAACCTTTAGCGCTTAACCTAGAAGGATTAATACCTTGATAGATTAACCAATCAACTGTTGTTTGAGCTCGGCGTTCTGATAATCCCATATTATAAGCATCCGACCCTTTGCTATCTGTATGTGAACGAACCTGTATTTTCATAGTTGGATTATTTTTCATCATCATAACTACTTTAGCAAGCTCAAACTGAGCATCAATTCTAATTATAGCGCTATCATGATCAAAATAAATTGGTGCAAGTGCTAAACGTTTACCTAGATCTTCTCCTTTTTGTATCTCTTTATAGAATTGTGCTTCACCAGAATTGTTATAGTGATCAATATCCAGAGTTGGATCTTTTAAAAGCTGAAAATTCACAACCTTCACATCTGTTAATGTAACATCTTCTACTGATTTTTCTTCCGATACATAGCCAGTTGCTTTTACCGACACATAGTAATCTCTGTTTATTTTTACGTCTTTAAAAACATATTCACCACGCTTGTCAACCTCTATTTGCTCTATCATTCTATGTTTACTGTCATATAAAAACACAAAAGCATCTAGAATTGGTTGCTTAGTTTTTTGATCAATGATCTTTCCTGTGATATCTTGAGAGATATTAAGCTCAGTTCCTAATTTCATTCTCACATAATACAAATCATCTTTACCACTTCCATTGGGCCTGTTAGAGGTAATAAACCCAAATTTAGCCTCAGGATCTAAATACATAGCAAAATCATCATAAGGGCTATTAATTGAGTTACCTAAATTAACTACCTCTCCAAAGCTTCCATCCTGATAAATCTGTACTCCATAAAGATCAAGCCCTCCTAATCCAGGATGACCATCCGAGGCGAAGTATAATACATTATCAGAACTCACAAAAGGAAAACTCTCTCTAGCTTCTGTATTTATTTTATCTCCTAAATTCTCTGGAGTTCCAATAGATCCATCTCTAAATACTTTAGCCCTATATAAATCTGACTGACCGTATCCTCCGGGTCTATCTGATGAGAAATAAATCCAATCTTGATCAGGTGATAAAGCAGGAGAAGCTGTATTGGCATGTTCTACATTAATACTTAATTTCTCTACATCTCCCCATTTTCCTGATCCAAAGCTATAGGCTCTATATAGATTAACTAGTAAAGCTTTATCTGAGTATCTCACGTTCTTATCTGCTCGATTATTACTAGAAAAATACATGGTTCTACTATCGGCTGAGAAAATAGCATTAGCCTCATTATAATTCCCTTCTAGTTTTCTAGCAAAAGGTTTCGCCTTGCCAATATACCCATCAATTCTTACCGAAGCAGAATAAAGCTTAGTATAAGGATCATTGGTCCAAGAGTGAATACCTTTTTGTTTACCTTTTTTAGCCGATGATGCATAAACAATTTCTCCTTTATATAATGCAGAGCCATACTCAGATCCTGGGGTGTTTACGCTATTTAGTTGCTTTACCCTATACCCATCTCTATTGGTATTAACCTGTTCTAAGTAGTTAGGATTACTCAAATACTTTTTTACTCTAGAATCTCCAGGGGCCTTCTCGGCAAATAGCTCCATCTTTGAGTTTGCTAAAAAATAATCACCTGTTGTTCTAATTGTTTGAATGTATCTATAGTAAGCCTCTATATCTTTTATATCACTAGCCTGACTTACGTTTTCAAACAATTTTTTATACCAGTGATTTGCCTGCAAGTACATACCATTCTCATAATAAGCCTTGGCTAAATTAAAAAGTATATCATCTGCTTGCTTACCTTTTGCTATTGCTTTTTCATAAGTAGTAATTGCCTCGGCATAAGCCATTTTCTGTATTTGCTTATTTGCCTTTTTAACATAACTGTTTTGGGCAAAATTGGTCAAAGAAAACAAGCTTAAACACATTATAAACCCTGTTTTGTAAATCTTTTTCATTCTTTTTCTTATATTATATTTATAGCTTTTTTAGAAGAAACGAGCTGTGGTTACTCTATTGTATTTATTGAAAATATCAAATCTTAGAAACACCTCATGTGATCCAGAATTGTATCTAGCTAATTTAGTGGTATCAGCATCATAAGAATATCCTATAAACAATCCTTCATTTATTTGGAATCCAGCCAGAGCGCTTACAGAAGCATCCCAACGATAAGATGCCCCTAGTGTGAATTTATCAATAATCAAGAAGTTTGCTGTTAAATCAACCTGCATAGGAGCGCCAGAAACAGACTTAGCCAAAAAAGCAGGTTTGAATTTTAAACTTGGATTAAGTTCAAAAACATATCCTCCCATAAGATAAAAGTTCATTTTTTGACGCATTAATTTTTGCCCCTCGTTCTCTGTTCTATCTGTAGTCATAAAATTAGGCACAGACACCCCTAGATAAGATTTATCTGAATATAGGTACAATCCTGCTCCTACATTTGGACTAAATTTATTATTAACATCAACAAAAGAAACATCACTTGGATCATATATATCAAGCTTGTCTTTATCAAAATTTAAAAGATTTGCTGTTGCTTTTAAACCAAATGATAATTTGTACTGGTCATTTAAATCTACCGCATAGGCTAGGTTTACAGAAAAGTTATTCTCTGACATAGCTCCAATTCTATCATTGGTATAGTTAATACCTCCTGAGAGTCCATTTTTCCCAAGTGGAGTATCTATGGATATATTTGCTGTTTGAGGAGATCCATCAAGCCCTACCCATTGTGCTCTATACATACCAAAAACATTAAGCACTCCACGAGTACCTGAGTACCCAGGGTTGATGTTTGAGGTATTATACATATATTGTGTAAATTGAGGGTCTTGTTGAGCTTGCATAGTTGTAAAACATCCTAAAGTCAGTAAACTCACTCCTATCTTTTTAATATCTACCTTTATTTTCATAACCTTTTTTGTTATTTATTACTAGTAAATAGGCTTTAACAAAGAACATACCCAATCCATATTTTTAAATGTTAAAAAACAAAATGGATTGCTATTGTTCTCATTAATTACCAATACTATTTCTTAAAACAAAATAACAAAAAGCCTGTAAAACAAACAATTAACTAATCATTATTGAATAAAACCCTATTAAATACCGAAAAAAAAGAAAAACTAAAAAAAAATTACAACAATCTTAAAACAATCCCTAGTTGCAGGTTTTTTCAATTAATCACCAAAAATCACATATACAAAAACACTTAATCACACAAGACAATATCCACATAAAAATCACCTGCTTAAAAAAACGAATATCACAATTTGCATAAATTCACCTTATGTACAACTTTTTAAAGTATTCTTATCCAGTTTTTAATAAATATTCTAAGCTTCTTGTCAATACAAGAGGTTTTTCGTCGTATTACAACTTTTTACATAAGATTTTATAGGTAAAAAAAAGCCGTAAACTTGGAATCTTTTAACAAAAAAAGATCACCTCTAATCCAGGTAATCCTACACTATGGCCTTATTTAGCCAAAATAATCCGATTGTATTTGTGATACTTCTTATGGTACTTTCCTTTGTGTTTATTTTACTTTCTCTGGTGATAATTAGCTTTATACTTAAAATAATTACCCTTAGAATCAAAGGGAGAATTATTTGATTTATTAGCTTAAAACATAGTAGATACATCACAAGTATATACACGCTTTTTCTTCATTTAATTTATTAATTACTATACCCTCTAATTAGTCTATAAAAATAAAGTTTTAACTAACCTAAGACTCATTAATTTTGCTTTACTGATTCTTATTTAAATTTTATAAACCAAAAAAAAGAGGTAAACTAAGAACACATTTATTCCTATTTTACCTCTTCTGTCTAAAAAGCGCTATTTTCAGCTCTCTTTTATTTTTTTACTCATTTGGTCTATCTCTTTGAATTTGATCAATTGCATAGGCCAAGAAGTTCATTGTAAAGTGACTATTATAAGTTGGAAGACTACCATTTCCTGCAGATCCTCTACCTGTTGTTACAGTTGCTTTAGTAGAATTACCACTAACTCCATAAACATTACCTGGTTGCATAAACCCACTATCTCCTGTATAAACAAAATTATACTTATTGTGTCTTATAACCCAACGTTTGTTTGGATCTGCATCGTAGGCAATATAAGAAGACGGTAAATTATTAACTGTTCTACCTGCTACATCCTCCCCAAGGGTTAAGCCTCTTAAGTCTCCAAATGGCCCCACAAGAAGCGGATCATTAATACTTACTAAAGTATGGAATGTACTTTGTCCTGAAATAGTTGCACTTCCTCCTCCTGCTAATAAATTTATAAATGCCGCAGCATAAGATTCATTTGCTTCATTATTAATCATTGCTGCTCCTTTTTGATTAACTAAGAAATCATAAAGAACATTATTTTTAGTATTATCAAATCCAAAGTTTAGTGTTCCTATAACTATATCTACTTTACTATTTGTTAAAGCAGTTGAGAACGTTGAAGCTGATGTATGACTTCCTGAAACAACAATTAAGCTTTCTATTTTAACAAGTCCATTAGGACCAAAATAATCCTTATTGTTTAACAAGCCAGCTTTTGTTCCTGCATCTACACGATATCCTGAACTATTTCCAGAGGATAATAAAACCATTGGTCTATACAAAATAGGTACCGTAACAGGTCCTATTTGAGGATTATTACCAATACTGTTTCCTTTTAAAGTAAATACAGATTGATCGGCCTTCTCTGGTCTACCAGTGGCTTGTAATCGAATAGTTGTTACTCCTCCATTTGTATTAATATCATTATCTGTTAATACTTTTGACCCTTTATAACTTACTCCATTTACCTGAACATCAGATTCTATAACAGCTTCACCTGGGAAGATAATCTTAACTGGTACATCTATATAATTAGCGTTAGTTGCCACTGAGTAAGGTCTGAGTTTTCCTCCTATTTGAATATTATTCCATAGTATTTCATACTGCACAGGAGCTCCTGTTACAGGCACATTATATTCACATCCCACAATATCTCTATCATTGTTCTCGATTGGATAACTAGTATCATACTCATGAGCTCCTTTTGATAGCATCTTAAATTTAAAGGTTATATCTTTATTAGATACAGTTGGCTTACCAGTTCCATTAACTGGAGTTAGCACTACATTTTGTACATCATCCCTTAGAGAATTAAACTCAAAATCAACCACCTCTGAACTAAACTCAATCTTTTGGGTTTGTTGTCCAAAGCCGCTACCTGTAACATCTACTGTAGCTACAAGCTTACCTCTTCCAGGGGCTAATACCTTAACTGGTACATTGAATTTATGATCATTTGTCAAAGGCTCATTATACTCAAACTCTCCCTGATGACTAATTGTGTATTGACCTGTATTATCACAAAGCACATCAAAGTTTAATCTTTCTATATCTACATTTGCCGCTTTTACCTTAGGCGACTCCCCTAGTTCTAACCTAACATAAGAATTACTAATAAAGTCCATAGGTGTTGTACGAGGCAGCAAAGGGATTCCTTCACCATAGAGCCTAATTATAGCCTGTTTAGAAGCTACCTCCGCGCTGGTTAAAGCGCGTTTTCCTATAAAGCGAATACCATTAATCTCAGGAGTATGAATCTCTACGATTCCTCCCATTGTGATTTGATTAATATGTACATCTAAAAAACCACTACGCTTGTCTTTTAAACTCACACCTGTGTAAAACTCCCCAGATGGTACAACTCTATCTATCTGATATTGTAAAGATTCTTTCTCTACAAAAATATTTGTTTGACAATCTATATCTTTACCGTTGAATTTAAACTTAATTATATCTCCTACACTTGTAGGCTTACCTGTATTATCTCTTGGATAACCTTTTTTAGGAGTTCCTGTTGCTCTTAAAAAAACATTGTATGTTCCTGGTGAAGGAAAAATACCGCTTGAGGAAAAAGCATAGCCATTTTTTTCTGTTCCATTATATGCCTCTGCCTCTATTTGATAAGTTCCAGGGGTAGAAACATTTACTTCCATAGCAATCAAGTTAGCACGTGATTGTAAAAACACTCCTTCGTTATAGTTTCCTTCAATTCGAATCTTACCACAACTTGCATCTGTAATTACAAACTCGGCTGGTTCTCCATCTCCACAAAGTCCTAGCCATTGCTTTCTTGTTGCGCTAAAAAACTCCATACAATCTCTTGTTGTATTATAAATCATCAGCCCTGGTTGTACATTCTTCACAGGTATTGCCTGACGCTGTTCCATTGTCATACGAGGCAGAAGAAAACCACGTTCTACAGAACTTAAATCCAGTATACTAAATGATAATGGATCTAGAGTATTCTGTAAAACAGAACTATCTGAAATCTGAGCTCCTTTTCTTTGTCCTTGTACATTTATAGATGTAAATACACTTAAAATAACTAAACAAAAAAACAGGATTATATCTTTAAATTTTCTATTTTTTCTCATAAGCATTTTTTTAAAAATAAGCTAGAGCACAAATGCTCTAGCCTAATTCTTAATTACTTCACTGATTTATTTTCTTTTACATATTCTATCGCCCATGCCATTAGATTTGCATAAAGAACACTGTTATACACTGTTGACCCTTTATCGTAAGGCTTACCAATAGGTGTTCCATCTGCTGTGTATCTAGATGGCCAAACATTTGTACTTGTGTTTGTCATAGTACCAACTACCCATCCTCCATCTCCGAAGAAAGCAAAACCTAAAGTTTTATGTTTTAATCCCCATGTATCACCTGATCCATCATTTCTAACAATAAGTGGGGTAAGCTCAGTATTTGATCTAACTCCATCAAAATACCATCCATTAGACGCGTCATTACCAATGTACTTGTCTTTTAAACTACCAAAAGGTCCTTTTACAATAGATTCATCTTGAGCTGAGTCTAAAACAGGATTAATCATTGTAAATTTACCACTTGCATTACCAATGCTCTGTCCTGTTAGAGATTCCATAAACTGTTTACTAGAGGTATGAGCAGTGTTTTCATCACTAATAATCAGTACACCTTTTTCAGTTTTCACAAACCAATCAAAAACATTTAAAGTAGCTTGATTAGCATTATACCCAATCACATTATGGATAATATCTACTTTATTATTGATAATATAACTGCGTAGAGATTCTCCTTGAAGACCTGTGGTTAACACTCTTATATTATTTACCTTAACAATCCCGTTTGGTCCGAAGTTTTTAATACTCTTTAAAATAGCACTTCCCGCATAGGTGTTTGCTGATGGACTAGCTCCATAGTTTACGTTTCCTAAGGTTAATATAACTATATCTCTATCTATTACATTAACAGTTGTTGAACATACTGTGCTTCCAGATTGACTATCTGTTGTAATCATATAGGTTAAACGTCCTGATTGTTTATAATTACCGGAAGGTTTTAACTCCACCACATACTGTCCTGGTTTATCAAAAGTTCCACTTGCCGAGAAACTCACATCATTTAATTGATTTGTTACAATGGAATAATCCCCTGGATAATCAACACTTATTTTTAGTGAAATACTATTTTTGCTAATATCTGTGTCCACTAAATAATTTCCATTAACAACAACACTACTACACTCCACACTATAGCGAACCACTTGTTCTTTTACCTTTATCTCAGGGAAAGTAGTACAAATATTACTATTTAAAGCTGAATCAAAAGTTATTGCACTAACCCCTCTAGGTACTAATACTTCTTCTGGATATAAAGTTACGTATTGAACATCGTTGCGAGATTTATTAAAACTAAGATATACGTCTTTAGCTGTGTATTTAACCTGCGTATTTCCACTACTTGCGTGCATTGTTCCAATAAGCTCAATAGTGGTAGTTCCTGGAGCTAAAACTGTAACAGGCAACAAAATAGCATTATTTCTTCCAAGTTTAACATCTTGTTTGTACTCACCTCTAAACTCTATTTTATTATTTGGGTCATCACATAGATAATTATAAGATACTGGTTTTACATTAACTCTAGCCTTAACATTTGTAGGTGCGTTATTAGCACTTGAATTTGTAGTAAAATTAAATATACTTGGATTGCCTATTGGTGTTGATTTAACCGGAATTCCTTGTCCTACAACAGAGATTGTTTGGCTTCCTGTACTGGTAAACTCTCCTGTTCCATTAAAGGACATTCCATTTTCACTATTACTTGTAATTCTCCAAAAACCTAAAGCAGTTACATTAACTGTAAGATCTATTCTGTTATCATTTGCATTTAACGGCACACCTATATAAGCATCCCAATTAGCTTGTACATCTTGAGGCTCTAGTGTGAAACTAAGGGCTGAAGACTTCACTTTAATACTAAACATACAATTTGTTGGAGCTGGTTTACCATTAAAACTAAATGATATTAAATCACCACTTTGTTCATTAGCCTGTAAAGGAGTTCCTAGACCATCTAAAGCAATAGTATACACACCTGTTGTATCAAAGGTTCCTGATTTAGAAAAAGAATAACCATTGTTACTTACCGCGCTGATATTAAAAGATCCTGGTTCTTCTACCTTAACAGTTATATATAATACATCTGTTTCTCTTAAGTATTTACCTTGAGTTAACATATCACTTCCAGAAGCGCTTAATTTTATAGCATTACAATTAGATATATCCATAATTGCAGGAGGTAATGATCCACAAAGACTCAACCATCTATTTCCTGTTTTACTCCAATAGTTAACACAATCTGTATCAATATTATAGATTGTAAGTCCATTTCCTCTTTCTTTATCTGCAATTGAAATTGCATTACGCTGCGAGGTGGTTAAACGTGGTAATAAAAAACCTTTACTAACACTCTCAAGTTCTAGCACCGTATTCTCACTAGCGGCAGCACTGCTATTGGCCACACTACCATCTTTTATCTTTGTTGTATATAAATCATTTTGAGCAAATGATGTAGCTATGCTAAAAAACATAGCTACAATCAATAAGATAAATGAATTAATAGATACTTTATTTATTTTTATACTATTCATCAATATAATATTTGATTAATATTTAATTATTTAAGTAATGCCTCTAAAGCCTCTAAACGCTTAGTTAGATCATTAACATCCTTTTTAAGGTCCTTAATCTCACTATCTTTTGCATTTAGTTCTTTTTGTTGATCAATTACATGTAGGAATAACTCCTCTGTTTTTTCCAGCAGTTGAATTGATAACTCAGAAACATTAAATGAGTATCCTGTCTCAGTTTTTTCTAAATCACTAATTGGTGTAATACCAGGTAAGTGTCTATTAGATTTAATATAACTATCAACCGTGTTTAGGTCATTAAACTTATAATCATATTTTAAACTAGAATATCCATCAAAGTAGCTTTCAAATACATAATCCGCATAGTAACTATTAGTAGCAGTAATACTACCATTAACACGTAGCTTCTCATTTGGAGCACCTGATTTTTCCTTATAACCAATTCCTACCCATCCCATAGTATAGATATCTTGATCATTTTTAGTTGCTTGTTGATCCTGACCTGTATACCAAGGCTCTTGAACTAAAACATCATATGATATAAAGTGTTTATTTTTCTGCTCATCAATATAAATTAATTCTCTTGTATCGGCTTTTGCCTCTAAAGAAGTTAATGTTTCTGATGATTGGAACATTTGATCTATGAAAATTGGAGAAATATTCTTTTCTTCATCTTTATAAATAAGAGCTGGTCGTCCGGCTTGTCCTGCATTTAAATCTTCCCCATACTTCGCATCGAAAGACAAAGATGTAAGAGTCTCTAAACTACCTGATCCGCTTCCAGTTGCTCCAAAAAGTTCGCTACCTTTTATCTCTTTTTCTATTCCTAACTCATTTGTATAAACATATTTAGTGGCTTGGTATTCTCTTAAGGCTGTTTCTCCTTCTCGTTTAACATCAGTATGCTCCTCTAGATACTCTCCATTAACCTCTACCATGTAAACATACATATCATACTTAACAGCCTCTAGGGTAGTTTTAGTCTCCTTGTCTTTAATCTGGTTAGTTAAGTTTACCTCTACTTGAGATTTATTATCCTTAATAACAATATCTTCTCCAACTTTAAGTACTGATACATCACCTGAGACATTAGAAATGAACTCATTTAAAGTATTTTTCACCTTATCAAACTTAACAAGCTTATCAAACTCATCTATGATTGTTTCAGAGACTTTAATAATAACATCATCTCTATTTCTAGTCTCATCGATAAAGTAATACTCTTTTAGATCAATATCTTCTCCATTTACATTATGTGTTCTATAACCTTTTTCTAATTCAGTTAAAGTTTCTGCAAAAACAACATCCGCTGTATTATTAGCTCCGCTATTAAAAACAAACCCAGCTTTAACTTTATTAGTGTTTCCAGTATCCTTTAACACTAAACTAGCCACTGTAGAGTTTTCTTTAATAAGCTCAACAAGGCCTTTTTTATGTTCTGCACCAGAGGTGTCTTTCCAAGTAAAGATAAAATCACCATCTTTTTCAACAACTGTTACCGTACCTGGAGCTGCCTCTTTCTCGATTTGGTTGATGATCTCTTTTATAACCGAGTTATCCTCAAAGATAGTTTTGCTATTATCAATAACTGATTGTACTACATCTATCTGAGTAACTACGTTTTTCTCGTTAGTATAGGTATACTTTCCTGTTAACTTATCACTAGCATCTTTCTCTGCTATAAGAGTTGTTTCTGTTTCTGATAACCTAACAATATCTTCAATATTGATTTGTTCTGTTTTGTAAGTATCTCCTTCTTTTACAGTTACATAGAACTTACCTCCTTCATAGGTCACGTTTCCTTCTACGTTATCTGTGATATACTTGTTTAAGATCTCTTGAACGTTTTTATTGTTTATGATCTCTTGGAAATTATTCTCAACATCGCTAACAACAGAAATACGAAGTGGTTTATAACCTGCTAGTACACGCTCCTCGTTAAAGTAATCGTAGTTACCTGTGTTTTTTCCATCTTTTTGCTCCGCTACAATTGCTGTGATTGTCTCATCTACACTAACCGAGCTTACAAAGTTTTTCAAAAACTCATTAAACACACTACTGTTTTCAAGTAACACCGTTAAGTCTAACTCATGAATCTTCTTGTCTTCATCTGTGTAAACAAGTAAAGCTTTATCATCTGTATTTGCACCTGTTAATAAAGTTAGAGTCTCAAACTTAGATACAATCTCTTTAATTGTTGTTGTGTGCTCTGTACCAGAGGTGTCTTTCCAAGTAAAGATAAAATCACCATCGTTTTCAACAACTGTTACCGTACCTGGAGCTGCCTCTTTCTCGATTTGGTTGATGATCTCTTTTATAACCGAGTTATCCTCAAAGATAGTTTTGCTATTATCAATAACTGATTGTACTACATCTATCTGAGTAACTACGTTTTTCTCGTTAGTATAAGTATACTTCCCTGTTAACTTATCACTAGCGTCTTTCTCTGCTATAAGAGTTGTTTCTGTTTCTGATAACTTAACAATTTCTTCAATATTGATCTGTTCTGTTTTGTAAGTATCTCCTTCTTTTACAGTTACATAGAACTTACCTCCTTCATAGGTCACGTTTCCTTCTACGTTATCTGTGATATACTTGTTTAAGATCTCTTGAACGTTTTTATTATTGATGATCTCTTGGAAATTGTTCTCAACATCGCTAACAACAGAAATGCGAAGTGGTTTATAACCTGCTAGTGCACGCTCCTCGTTATAGTAATCATAGTTACCTGTGTTTTTTCCATCTTTTTGCTCTGCTACAATTGCCGTGATTGTCTCATCTACACTAACCGAGTTTACAAAGTTTTTCAAAAACTCATTAAACACACTACTGTTTTGAAGTAGAACCGTTAAATCTAACTCATGAGTTTTTTTATCTTCATCTGTGTAAACAAGTAAAGCTTTATCATCTGTATTTGCCCCTGTTAATAAAGTTAGAGTCTCAAACTTAGATACAATCTCTTTAATTGTTGTTGTATGCTCTACACCAGAGGTGTCTTTCCAAGTAAAGATAAAATCACCATCTTTTTCAACAACTGTTACCGTACCTGGAGCTGCCTCTTTCTCGATTTGGTTGATGATCTCTTTTATAACCGAGTTATCCTCAAAGATAGTTTTGCTATTATCAATAACTGATTGTACTACATCTATCTGAGTAACTACGTTTTTCTCGTTAGTATAAGTATACTTCCCTGTTAACTTATCACTAGCATCTTTCTCTGCTATAAGAGTTGTTTCTGTTTCTACAGATTTAACCGCTGCTGACCAGTCAATAACCCCCACACTACCATCTTGTTTTATATAAGTAAACTCTTTAGTAATCTCATCATAAACTACGTTTCCGTACTGACCTTCTAGTTTATTGATGATATTCTCTATAAACTCCTGGTTGTTTGTAATCTCTGTTATAAACTCTTTGTTTTCTACAAGTTTTGTTACAAACTCCTTATTCTCTGTAAGGTTAGTAACAAATACGCTGTTCTTAGCAATGGTCTCTCCTAGCTCATCAGTTGAAATAGAAACTACACCACCTTTTGAATCTGTGATTACTAAATTTGCTTTTGTATCATCAAAAGAAAACTTAGCGTTTACAGTATCTAGATCTGACCAAGATATTGGCTTAACACTTCCGTCTGTATCAATATAGAAAAACTCATTCTTAGCAACGTCATATCCTACGTTTCCGTACTGACCTTCTAGTTTATTAATTACGTTTTCTATAAACTCCTGATTGTTTGTAATCTCTGTTATAAACTCTTTATTTTCAATAAGTTTTGTTATAAACTCTTTGTTCTCTGTAAGGTTAGTAACAAATACGCTGTTCTTAGCAATGGTCTCGCCTAACTCATCGGTTGAAATAGAAACCACTCCACCTTTTGAATCTGTGATTACTAAATTTGCTTTTGTATCATCAAAAGAAAACTTAGCGTTT